>MWCT01000009.1 GCA_002070185.1 candidate division BRC1 bacterium ADurb.Bin183 | reverse complement strand
ATCCGTCGGCAGCGCGCCGCCCACTGTGCCGTGGCAGCCATAAAAACGCACACCGCGCCCAAAGGAATCCTTTGTGTTGTCCTCGGGCAAGATGGTATTAGACTGAACGGTAATCTGGTTTGTCCCATATCCATCAAACAGGATGCCGAAGCTGTCAAACACCATGCCGGTTGTGAGAGGGTTGGTGCTTTGAATCAGGTTGTTGCGGATAATTATATTATTATAGGCGCCGGATGCGTAGATGCCGCGCATACACGCCACCTGATTGACCTTGAGATTCAACCCGTCAATGATAGAGTCTGCGGCGGTAACTGCGATGACATTTAGTCCCGCGCCTGTCACAATAGGCAGCGTGGCCGCTGTATCGTCTTTTTTGAGATTGATGGGCTTGGCAAGAAGAACAGATTCGTTATAGGCGCCTTCTTGAACGTTAACAACGGCGGCGTCCACCGCATTGTTAACGCCGTCTTGAATTGTATCAAATGCGTTGTATCCGAAGATTCCGCCGGAAGCGCCGGCTACTTCTTCCAAAGACCCCAAATTGTTATCATCAACATAAAGCGTTGCGGGTTTGGAATAAGCGGCTGTCAGAGTCGAGTCGCTCCAAGGTTCCCAATCTACCGCGCCGTTGGGGCGGTCTTTGATGCCGGTCACTGCCGCATATCCAAACCATGAAATCGTGCCCCAGTAGTTGTTCTCCGCTTTGATTTCCGCAGCGCCGTCATTTTTTACGGGGAAGGTTGTATAATTGCTAAAATCGTTGCGTCCCATAGAGGAGAGCGCGCCGCCGCCAAGGTCGGGCAGGCTGCCGTCATTGTCCACCTGAACGGCAACGTCAAAACCGCTAATCAGATTGCCCTCAACCGCCGCTGCGCTTGCCTGATAAAAATGCATGCCATTTTCTGTGAAAAGGGGCGAATTATCGGCAGGCGAAAGGTTAAGAATATTATTGCGGAAGATTGTCGGGGCGGCGTTCTGACGGAAATCTGCGCCCTTTCCATATCCGTCCACATAATTATTCCGCCAAAGGATATTGCCCTCCGTTGTCAACCATGTGTATAAACCGACTCCCTCTTCCGGAAGACCATTGACGCCGTCCACTATATTATTCGCCACAAGGACATTGCGCGCCGCCTGATTGACGATGGAGTTCAAGTAGATACCCAAAGCGGGCGCGCCCCCGCCAAGGGGACGCAAATCATATAATTTATTGTTTGTAATGGAAATATCGCCGTCGCGGGCGGCGCTTACGCCGGATTGAAGCTGAACCTGAATGCCGAAGTTGGTGTTTCTGATTGTGTTGCCATAAATTTCCGCAGGCGCAAAGGCGATTATGGCGCGGTTCAAATTGGGAGCCCCGCCCACATTCGGGCTATAAATATTTACAAGTGTGTTCGTTGTGATAAGCGGCGCATCGGCAAGGTCAGCCCAGCCGGTATCAATATAGAAAGAGATGGCATAGGTGACTGCGCTTTCCTCGATAATGTTCTCCGCTATGATGCCGCCGGAATTTTCAAAATTGATAACCGTCGGCAGCCAACCAATATTGTAATCATTTTCCCTTATATGATGGATGTGGTTGTTCCGTATCTCAATGCCGGTGTTCAAATCGGTCATTGTGCCTTCTAAGGCATAAATGGCGTCGCTGTAATAGTTATGGATGTTGCATCGGAAGATTTTCACATCGTCGCTGTCCTCAATCATAATACCTTCATCGCAGAGGGTCTCATCGCCGCTGAGTTGGACGTTGCTTAGCGTGACATTGCTTGCGGTGATTAACACGTGGGTGGGTGCGCCATAGTAGAGGTCTAACTGAGATCCGACAGGTTGGATGATAACCGTATCGCTGCTTGCGCCGTTGACGCTGACAGACTTGTTAATCAAGATATCCTCAACATAGGTTCCTGCCGCGATCAACACCTCGCCGTTCACATCAACAAGGTTGATGCCTTTTTGAATAGTTTTGACCGGCGAAGAGGTCGTATCGCCGGGCCACAGGTCGTTGCCGATTGCGTCATTAACATAGATGGGAGATGCGGCGTCGGCTGTGTTCACACACGCCAACACGCCAGCCGCCAAACAAAAAACTACCACCCAATGCGCCAAATGTTTCATCATTTGGGACTCCTTCCCCATACGAGAAATTAGATTTTCGCTAATCAGAAAGGTTGTTCTTTTCCTTTATGATATAGTATAATGATTCAATATATCAATATCTCCGCCATAGCAAGTAAAAATTTATGTCAGTTTGTCAATAATTCGCGCGCTGAAAGGATGGTTGACTAACTAAATCAATTTGCTTTGGAGATACTTCTTAAGTTCGGGAATCTGTATCAAACCGAAGTGAAAAACGGAGGCGGCAAGCAGAATCGTCGCGCCCGCCATGGCGGCTTCATAAAAATGCTCCATTGTTCCCGCCCCGCCGGAAGCCACAACAGGAACAGATACCGCTTTAACTATCTGCCTGATGATGTTAAGGTCATATCCTGTGCGGGCGCCGTCTGCGGCTTTGCTGGTCGGCAGGATGCACCCTACGCCGTAGCCGTCAACCTGCTTAGCCCACTCAATAGCATCCTTGCCGGTGGCAGTTCGCCCGCCGTCAATATAGACCTCATATCCGGAAGCGAGTTTAGGATTGCGATCCACGTCAATGGCGACGGTGACTTTTTCCGAACCGAGCAGGCGCACCATTTCCCTGATTTCTTCAGGTTTGCGGAAGACGGCGCTGCTTGTGGAGATTTTATTTGCCCCTGCCTCGATGACCTCCGCCGCTGAGGCGGCGTTGCGGATTCCTCCGCCCACAGTGAAAGGAACGGTTGCGGCTTGCGCCACGCGCCGCACAACATCGAGCATGGTTTTGCGGTTTTCAATTGTGGCGGTAATATCGAGCATGGCAAGTTCGTCCGCTCCCGCAGCGCAATATGCTTTGGCGCACTCTGCGGGGTCGCCGGCATCTCGGATATCCACAAAATGAACGCCTTTGACGACCCGCCCGTTTTGCATATCCAGACAGGGCATAATCTTGATGCTTTTTAACATATTATCTCCTTGCGGTAAGAATATGGGATTATCATTCAACCGGCGGCGCCCGCTGCAAGAATAAAATCGCAGATATTTTCCGTTGTTGTTTTTATTAAAAAAATGCTTGCTTAGGATGGAAGGGTGAACCTAATTATTCCATCCTTTTGGGGGTTATTGTATTTTGGGAAGCGTAAAGCTAAAAAAAGAACTCAACCTTCTTGATGTTTATTCCATCATAACCGGCTCCATTGTGGGCGCGGGGCTTTTTCTTTTGCCCGGGCTCGCTCACGAAAAAGCAGGGGCTGCCTGCATCTTTTCATATCTTTTGGCGGGATTGCTTGCCTCCACTGCCATGTTCAGCATGGCGGAAATGGTTTCAGCCATGCCCAAAGCAGGAGGCGATTATTTTGTCGTCAAGCGCATCATGGGACCTGCCATCGGGACCATTGCCGGGCTTTTGAGCTGGTTTTTTCTTTCCTTAAAATCCGCTTTGGCTTTGCTGGGCATGGCGATGTTCACGTCTCAGATTACCTCAATGGACATACGCTTTATCTCCCTGATGTTTGCGCTGCTGTTTATAATCATTAACATATTAGGCGTTAAGGAAGCGGGATGGACACAGGTCGTCATGACGTTGGGTCTTATCGCTCTTTTGTTAATTTACATTTTGCGGGGGTTCTGGGCAATAGATGTTCGCCGCTTTCAGGTGTTTGCTCCAAAAGGATTTATGCCAGTCATTTACACAATGGGGCTGATATTTGTCACGTATGGCGGCATTCTCAAATGCGTTTCAGTCGCAGAAGAAATACAAAATCCGGGCAGGACAATCCCTCTGGGTATGATCCTTTCCCTGCTAACGGTCTCTATCGTTTATACTCTGGCGGTCTTTGTGACCTCTGGAGTGATGGAACCTGAAATGCTTCATAAATCCAAAACCCCTTTAAACGCGGGGGCTTCCATCTTTATGGGGCGCGCCGGAACGGTAATCATGCTGCTTGCCGCCATTCTCGCATGCATCACCACTGCCAATGGCGGCATCATGGCTGCCTCCCGATACCCGTTGGCGCTCAGCCGCGACGGTCTTCTTCCGAATTTTTTCAACCGCATCAACAAACGATTTCAGACGCCGCATATTGCTATCCTTGCAACGGGCGCCTTTATAATACTTTCGTTGTTTCTCAACCTTGAAGGGCTTGCCAAAACATCTTCAACCGTGCTTATCTTAACATATATTCTTGCAAATCTTTGCATCCTCATCATACGAGAGAGCCGAATTCAGAATTATCAGCCCAGTTTTCGCTCGCCTTTATATCCTTGGCTTCAAATTTTCGGCATTATCGGCTTTTTGTTTTTGATATTTGAAATGGGCATGGAAACGCTCCTTATTAGTCTGGCTCTGGGATTGGGGGGATTTCTCGTTTACTGGTATTATGGACGCGCCAGAGCAGTCAAGGAATCCGCCTTGCTCCATCTGATGCAGCGGGTAACGGATAAAGACCTTGGGCTCAGCAACGGCGCATTGGAATCAGAGTTGAAAAATATCATCCGCGAACGGGAGGGGCTCGTCAATGACCGCTTTGATGAATTAATCGAAAAATGCAAAGTGCTTGATATTGATAAAAAGATGCAAATCGAGGAGCTGTTCAAACTGGTTGCCGAAAGCATGTCTCATGTGTTGTCTGTTCCAAAGGATGAGCTCTTTAACGAACTCATCCGGCGCGAAAAAGAAAATACAACCGTCATCAGTTCGACAATAGCCATTCCGCATGTTATTATCGAAGGGAACAATATGTTCGATATCCTGCTCGTGCGTTGCAAAGAGGGGGTTGCCTTTTCGGAAGAGGTGGCGAGTATTCACACCGTTTTTGTGCTTATGGGCACGCGCGATGAGCGCAACTTCCATCTGCGCGCCCTTTCCGCCATCGCCCAGATTGTGCAGGGTTCCCATTTTGAAAAACGCTGGATGTCCGCCAAAAACTCACAGGCTCTTCGCGACATCATCCTCCTCGGCACGCGGAAAAGATATTTATAAAATTCGGCTGATTTTTTTTGCCCGCCTTGAAGAATTGCGGCGTATGACGCCGCTCATGTTTATATTTTCTGCATTTCTGCAAAGGCATAATCGCGATATAAATTGCGTTTGACAGGACAACAACGCCTTGTTTATACTAACACTATTTTGATATGAACAAAATCTAATCAAGAAAAGGAAAAGAATCATGATGTTGATTTCAAAGCGATGGAGTTTCTTATTCCTATTGCCGCTCATACTTGCCGCAAGTTTCATTTTCAAAGCAAACGGAAGCGAGGGAACGATAGCCCTTGACGACATTATCAGTGAGCCCAACATCCGCGTGCTGCTGATTAAATCCACTAATCAACTGGATATGGTTACCCAGACCGCATGGGTTTTGCAAACGATGGGCGGCGAAAAGGTCATGGACTTGCCGGAGAAAACCCCGATTAAATTATCCGAGAAGAATGGGATAATTACAGTCGAGGCAGGCGGGAAAAAGGTACAGCTGCCTGAACTGGTTCTCGAGGCTGTCACGCCACATGGCGTTATCGAAATCAAAAAAGTCCCTTACGGCGTCGGCTGGTGGTGGGAAAACGCTGAGGATCGCACATACGAGGGACGCCTTGAAATCCGCATCTCCCACAAAGGCGGAATGGAAGTGGTGGATGAGATGAAAATGGAAGATTACCTCGCCGGCGTTGTGCCGTCCGAGATAGGCTCCACCTCACCTCAGGAGGCGCTCCGAGCTCAAGCGGTGGCGGCTCGCTCTGAAGCTTTGATGGCGCTCGTCACAGGCAAATATGCGGGACCCAATAACGACATCGGCTCCGATGTGGAATCGCAAGCATTTACGGGCAATGTCAAGCGCACGCCCGCCTCTGATGAAGCCGTCAGCGCCACGCGAGGGCTCGCCATGTTACACGATGACAATTTTCTCGCCGCTTATTACGCCTCCTGCTGCGGCGGGCATACAGAGGATATCCGCAACGTCTGGCCCAGCCGCTCTGAGGAGAAGGGGTATTGGAACACCGCCATATTCGACAGCGAGAAAAAGCACAAATTTGACCTGACCAAAGAAGATGATTTGCGTCTCTGGCTCAAAGAAGACCCCGATGTTTATTGCAACCCGAATAAACATAAAGTGCCAGCGTGGGCATCAAAAAATTTCCGATGGGAAAGGGTGTTCACCGCCGATGAAGTCACAACGAGCGTGGCGGCGAAAAAGGATGTCGGACGCATCATTGCGGTTAAGGCTATTAAACGCGGTCCTTCTGGACGTATGATTGAAGTCGAGTTTATCGGTGAAAAAGGCGTTTATAAAACCGGTCCCGAGTTAACCATTCGCCAGATTTTTGACCCGCCGCTAAAAAGCGCCGCCTTTGTGGTGGATACGGAAGGACCATCGAACCGTCCGGAAAAATTCATCTTCCGAGGCGGCGGTTGGGGGCATGGCGTGGGCATGTGCCAGACTGGCGCAATTGTCATGGCAATCGAGGGCAAGACCTTCCGCGAAATCCTTGCCCATTATTACCCCGCAGCCAAAATCAAGTCTATATACTGATTCTTCAAAGCGCGGGAAAAGGGTTGCCGATCAAATGGTATGTGCTCGCTTCCACTAATTCCACACGGCAAAAAAATCCCGGGGAAAGGCGGGCAACTTCTTCCGCCGAACGCCCTTCATGCGATATGATTATGGATTTGTAATAATCGTTGCGGGATATAACGCTTCCTTTGCGCTTTGCAATATCAATTAAAACGCGGCAGCGGCGCCCAACCCATCGCCGATTATTTTCCAGAGAAATCCGCTCCACCTGTTTTGAAAGGCGCGCTGAACGTTCCGTGATAATGGATGCGCGATGCTGCGGCATAAGAGCGGCGGGCGTTTTCGGTCGAGCGCCAAACTTTGAGCGATTGACCACAGCGGGGCGCGTCCGTTCAAGCGCTTCCAACGTTCCCAAAAAATCATCCTCCGTCTCCCCCGGAAATCCAGCAATCACATCTGTAGCAATGCTGAACTCAGAGTCGCGGGAATAAATCGCCTCGCAGATTTTGTAATAATCCCCAACGCTATAAGCGCGGTTCATCAGCTTCAAGACGCGGTCGCTGCCGCTTTGGAGCGGCAGATGCAAAAAACGAAAAAACCGCCTGTCATTAAACGCATCCAAAAGCGGTTCAAGAATCGGCAATATATGATTCGGATTTGCCATGCCGATGCGGACGCGGAAATCGCCTTCAAGAGCGCTGATGGCGCCCAGTAATTTCGGCAGCGTGTTGCCCGCATCCAAACCCCACGCGCCCGCATCCTGCGCCGTCAGCCAGATTTCTTTTACCCCCTCATCCAATGCGCGCCGCAAACGATTTAGAATATCCTCCATCGAATAAGAAACCAACCGCCCCCGCGCCAGACGCGTCTGGCAATAGGCGCATTCGCCGAGGCATCCGCGCGAAATGGGCAGAATCTCAATAACGGGGTTTTGACGCCGTGCGGGTTGATTGAGCCGTGAAAAATCTCCATCGGCATCAAGACGCCGAGCCTTCCCGCCGCGCAGCGCCTCTTTTGCCGCTTCGGCAATTTCCCCAATGGCATTCGGACCGATAAGGGAATAATCGCTCAAATGCGCATCCTCCGGCATGGCGCGGGGAATGCAGCCGGCAATCAAAAGGACGGGCTTGCCCTTTGGCTCGTTTTGCCGTCTCAAATGTTCATAAAATGCAAGGCGGTTAAGGAAATTGTAATAAGTGCGGTCTTTGACTGTGCACGTATTCAGGATGACAATATCCGCGCTCTCGGCGGATTCCGCCCGTTCCCATCCTGATTCAGCAAGCCGTCCTTCCATGAACTCCGAATCGGACTGATTCAGGCTGCAGCCGTGTGTCTCGATGAAATAGGAGGTCATAATTGAAGATTGATAATGAGCTGTTGAAAATTAAAATACAAATTCGGCTTTCTGGGGGAAAAGCCCAAAGGCGCCGCCGGTGTGAATGAACACAATCGGGTCCTCTTTGGGGAAACGCCCTTTTTGCAATTCCGTAATCATCCCGTGAAACGCCTTGCCGGTATAAACCGGATCTAAGATGAGCGCTTCTACCCGCGCCGCCATCTTGATGGTTTCTATCAGTTCCGGATACGGCAGGGCATAGCCCGGACCGACATAACCGTCAATAATGCTGTGCGAATCGCGGGAAGCATGAATCTCCACTTTGAACTTTTCAGAAAACTCCTCTATCAAGCGATCAGTTTTTTGATAAAAATATTCGGGATCATCGCAAACGTTGAAACCGGTAATGGAAACATCCGGACGCTCCAGCAAATAACGCCCCATCACCAGACCGGCGTGCGTTCCGCCGGAGCCGAGCGCCGAGACAAAATGCGCCCTGCGGATGCCGCGTTCCGACAGCTGCATCAGCGCCTCTTCCAACCCGCGCGTGTATCCCCAGCATCCCATCGCCACAGACCCGCCCACAGGAATATAAAAAGGTTTTCCGCCTTTGGCGCGGATGCCCTCCAAAACGGATTCAAATCCAATCTCTTCATTTTTTTTATATTCAGGACGCGGCATATATGTGAAATCGGCGTTAAAAAGATAATCCATCAGCAGATTGCCGTCGTAGGGCGGCGCAGGAGTTTCGGTGCGTAAAATGAGATGGCATTTCAAGCCCAAGCGCGCGCAAGCAGCGGCGGTGGCGCGGCAGTGATTGGACTGCACGCCGCCGCAGGTGACCACAGTATCAGCGCCGACATCAACC
Organism: candidate division BRC1 bacterium ADurb.Bin183; assembly: GCA_002070185.1. GTDB lineage: Bacteria > Sumerlaeota > Sumerlaeia > MWCT01 > MWCT01 > MWCT01. The sequence continues at coordinate 141,949 of MWCT01000009.1, read as the reverse complement.
GCTTCGGCTATCAAGAATTCCAATTTGCGCACCTTGTTGCCGGAGAGTTCCAGACCGGTTATATCGTCGCGTTTGACGTATAATTCCGCGCCCAGTTCCGCGCTGAGTTTTTTCAGTTTCATAATCGGCGTGGGCGTATGGGCAAGCATAATTCTTTTCGGATAATAAACAGTCATGGCGTCTCCTTTCCATCTCAACAAACTAATATTTGACGCTCTCAACCTCCCCCCTGCCAAAGTCAAGGGGAATAATAAAAGTAAAAGTTCAAGTAAAAGAATTCCTTGAAATCACCGTAAAAGAATTCATATGCTTTTTTTATAAGTTTGAAAAACACATTGTCGAGGTTCGCAAATATTTATAACATAATCAAAGTTTATCCGAGGATAGCAAATCATGACACAGTTGACATTGCTTAAACATAACCAAGAATTTTTTATGGATTTACGAGAAGCCAGCAAATGGGCATCACAGTATTTAAATCGAAAAGTCACGACATCTAACATTTCATATCTAATCCAATATGGACGAATTTCAAAAATTGGCGAAAATGGAAATCTCTTGGTAGATATGAATGAATTAAAAAATTATTATGATATTCAAAACAAAGAAAAAGAAAAAAAGATATTATCGAAAAGAGCTTTGAATTGGCATTTATCATTTATCGAATATACAGAAGCAGAAAGAACCAAGCATGTTCATCGGCTTCATCCATATAAAGGGAAATTTATTCCTCAATTAGTTGAATATTTTTTAGATTCACATAGCGACGAATTTAAGAAAGAAGCCTACTTTAAAAAAGGCGAAATAGTATTAGACCCATTTTGTGGAAGTGGAACTACTCTTGTTCAATGCAATGAATTGGGTTTGCATGCCATTGGAATTGACATTTCTCCATTCAACACACTGATAAGCAATGTTAAGATAGAAAAACATTCTTTTGCGAAAATATCTGAATCAATAAATAATATTACACAAAACCTATTAAAATTTTGTGACTCCAATAATTACAAAGAATTTGATGAATGTTTATTGGAAGAACTGTCAAAATTCAATTCAACCAATTTTCCTTCGCCAGAATATAAAAGGAAAGTCAATCAAGGGGTTATTGAAGAATATGAATATTCAAAGAAAAAAGAATTAGAATTCTTAAAAACATACCAATTACTGGTTGAAAAATACCGCATAAAAATTCTTCAAGACAAAAATATTAATTTTTTGGAAAAATGGCTATTATATCCGGTTCGCAATGAGGTTGATTTCATTTTTAATGAAATAAAAAAAATTGACGATGCAGATGTAAAAAAAGTCTTAGCTATTATTCTCAGCAGGACAGTTCGCTCTTGCAGGGCGACAACGCATGCTGATTTAGCTACATTAAAAGAACCTGTAACCACTACATATTATTGCAAAAAACACGGCAAAATTTGCAAGCCCATTTTCTCAATAATGAAATGGTGGGAAACCTATACGCAAGATACTCTCAACCGTTTAAAAATTTTTGATAAATTAAGAACGGATACTATTCAATTCTGCATAATTGGTGACAGTCGAAATATAAATATATTTGAAGAAACCAAAAAGCGAAACGCATCATTTTATAATAATTTAATATCGCAAAAAATATCAGGAATTTTCTCAAGTCCGCCTTATGTTGGGCTTATAGATTATCATGAACAACATGCGTATGCATATGAAATTTTTGGTTTTGACCGTTATGATAATTTTGAAATCGGCCCTCTAAAAAAAGGGCAGGGGAAAGATGCTCGGGAATCATATATTAATGACATCTCAAAAGTTTTAAAAAATTGCAAAAAGTATCTTGTTCAAGATTACAATATTTTCTTGGTCGCAAATGATAAGTTTAATTTATATCCACGGATAGCCGAGTTGTGCAACATGAGAATTGTGAACCGCTTCGAGCGGCCTGTCCTTTGCCGGGTTGAAAAAGACAGGTCTTCATACGCAGAAACGATATTTCATTTAAAGGAAAATCAAAATGAATAAAGAAAGAATAATATATTCATTATCGGTTGAGGATATTATGAATGTTATGGATGAAAATAATATTAAATTAAAATTAAACGAAAAAAATATCAGATTAATAGAAGATATAATCGGCGATACAATAGATTGGCGAGGAGCTATTGAATTTGCCTTATCTGAATTAAAAAACATGGGGTTGAGTAATGGATGATACTCAAAAAAAAGAAATAATTGATGTTATTATAACTTGCCTTAGAAAAAAGTTCAAAAATTATAAACCCGAATCTAACAATATGCCTTTTCATTTTCGCCTTCTTGGCGGTGATAGAATGGCATTATTTTCTTTTATACATTCCTTAAATACCACTTTTGGAACATCTATTTTTGAACCAGTTGCTGAAACGATGGCAAAATTGAAATTTCCCGTTGCTCAAAAACAATTTGCAGTTGGTAATGCAATAAGTGAAAAAGCACAAAGTGAAATACAACATATTATCAACGAACTCTCAACCGGAAAAGCCCCGAATAAAACTGAGGAAATCGCAAGGATAAGAAGTGTTTGTGATGAAGGAAAAACGAACATATTGAAAACTGTTAAAGTGGACTTGTTTGTTCAAGGTTTGGATGGTTCAATTCATTTGTTTGATCTTAAAACAGCCAAGCCCAATGTAAGTAATTTCAAGGATTTTAAAAGAACGTTGTTGGAGTGGGTTGCAATTTATATGTCTAATCAACCTAATGCAACTGTTCACTCTTACATTGCGATTCCATATAACCCTTATGAGCCAAAACCTTATGAAAGATGGACGCTGAAAGGTATGCTGGATTTGGATGAAGAATTAAAAGTTGCAGATGAATTTTGGAATTTTCTGGGAGGTGATGGCGCTTATACAGAATTGCTGGATTGTTTTGAGAAAGCAGGAATAGAATTAAGGCAAGAAATAGATCAATATTTTTCAAAATTTAACCAGATTAATCACATCTAACATAAATTCACTCGTGATTTTTCTATCGAATTTTGCGACATTGAAGGCAGAATTCTTTGGGAAAAACTGGTCGCTTTCAATTCTGAAAAATATCGCCAACGCATAAAGAAATAATTTTGCCGCATAATCGCATATGATTGATTTTTCTTATGTTGCGTAATATATTTTTTTGCTATTCCCATCAGAATTCCTTGACACTCTTTTGCCAAAAGGGAATAAATATTTATTTGAATTTGTGAGAAAAGAACGGGGTTGAAATTTTCCAAATTTCCTCTGGTTCCAGCTAATAAGGAGTTGTTAACATTGTCTGAAGAAACTAAAAAATCGGGCGCCTATACGGAGGATAATATCCAGATTCTGGATGGACGCGATGCGGTTCGCAAACGTCCCGCTATGTATATTTCCAATACCAGCTCGCTCGGCTTGCACCACCTTGTGTATGAGGTCATTGATAACGCCATAGACGAGGCGATGGTGGGTTTTTGCGATAAAATCAATGTGACTATTCACTATGACAACAGCGTGACCATTGCGGATAACGGGCGCGGCATTCCCGTCGCTCCGCATCATGATAAGGCGCAAAAGGGAAAATCCACGCTCGAGGTGGTGTTGACCATTCTTCATGCGGGAGGCAAGTTCGATAAAGCCGCCTACAAATATTCCGGCGGACTCCACGGCGTCGGCGTTTCGGTTGTCAACTTTCTTTCCGAATGGTTAGAGGCGGAGATCAAGCGCGACGGTAAAATTTATTTCATGCGATTTGAACGCGGCATTGCCAAGACGCCTGTGCAGGAGCTTGGCATTTCTAAAAAGACCGGCACCAAAGTGCGTTTCCGTCCCGACACATCCATCTTTGACAGCATTGAGTTTTCTTATGACATTCTGGCGCGGCGTTTCCGCGAACTGGCATTCCTCAACGCCGGACTTCAGATTACGCTGGATGACGAGCGCACGGGCAAAAACGCCATTTTCAAATTCAACGGCGGCATTGTCGAATTCATCAAATATCTGAATCGCAATTTGAACACGGTTCACAATAAGGTTGTTTATTTCAAAAAATCCAAGACTTACGAAAAAGCGGATCATTCCGGCGAGGATGAAATCCAGGTTGAGGTTGCCCTCCAATATAACAACTCTTACGATGAGAATATTTATTCTTTTGCGAACAATATAGACACACGGGACGGCGGCACGCATCTTTCGGGCTTTCGCAGGGCGCTCACCCGCGCCGTTATTAATTACGGCAAAAAAAACGACCTCATGAAAAAAATCAAAAGCGAAATAAGCGGCAACGATTTGAGGGAGGGTCTGACCTGCGTTTTATCCGTCCAACTGAGCGAGCCGCAGTTCGAGGGTCAGAACAAGGGCAAACTCCTGAATGCCGAAATTCAGGGCGTTATCGAAAACCTCGTTTATGAATCCATCATGGAGTTCATGGAGGAGAACCCGACTGATGCGCGCAAAATTGTGGATAAGATTATTCTGGCGGCACAGGCGCGCGACGCCGCTCAAAAAGCCCGACAGATTGTCCGCAAAAGTGTTATGGAAATCGGCTCTCTGCCGGGAAAACTCGCCGACTGCACGGAGAAAGACCCCGCGCTTTCCGAGATTTATCTTGTCGAAGGCGACAGCGCCGGCGGCTCCGCCAAACAGGGACGCGACCGCCATTATCAGGCTATCCTCCCCTTGCGCGGCAAGATTATCAATGTTGAAAAAGCGCGGGTGGATAAGATTCTTGCCAACGAAGCCATCCGCACTATGGTCACCGCATTCGGCACCAGCATCGGCAAGGACAACTTTGACCTTTCCAAATTGCGCTATCACAAGGTCATCATCATGACCGACGCCGACGTGGACGGCGCTCATATCCGCACGCTCCTTTTGACCTTTTTCTATCGCCAGATGCGGGAAATTATTGAACAAGGGCACATCTTCATCGCGCAGCCTCCGCTTTATAAAATTAAAAAAGGCAAAACTGAAATCTATATGGAAAAGGATGAGGACAAAGACCGCTTCCTCATGGACGCGGGCGTGGAATCTATCTCCTTCTTCATCACAGGCTCACGCAAAAAAAGCATTCAGCTAACGACAGCTCAGATTAAACAACTTTTGAATTATGTCCTCGACCTTGAAAAATTGGCGCGCACGATTCGGCGCAAAGGGCTTCCCTTTGAAGATTATTTAAAACTCCGCAAAAAAGACGGGCGACTCCCGCTTTATCAGGTTTCATCAAGCGATGTCACTCTTTATGCCTATTCCGAAGAGGAACTCGCCAAATTTTTGCCCGAAGCCGAAAAAGATGATAACGGCAACGGAAAAAACAACGGCACACCGGATATGTTCTCCGGGGATCCTGTCAGCGAAGATGAAAAAATTGTTGCCGAGGCAGAGCGTAAAATCAAATACGACGTGGTGGAATTTTTGGAAGCCAGAGAAATTGAGCGCATTCTGGATAAAATGGAGCGCATGGAAATTGACACCTCGTATTATGACATTGACAACAACTCTCACGAAAAGGTTCCGCCGCAGTTTTTGGTTATTGAAAAGGAAATGCAGTATCCGGTGCATTCTCTGCGCGAGGCAATGGAAACCATCAAAAACATCGGGGCGCGCGGAGTTACTATTCAACGCTACAAAGGTCTTGGCGAAATGAATGCGGAGCAGCTGTGGGAAACAACCATGAATCCAAAGACCCGCACCCTTTTGCAGGTTACCATTGAGGATGCCGTTCAAGCGGAGGAGATGTTCTCCACGCTCATGGGCGAACAGGTGGATGAACGGCGGCGTTTCATCCAGAAACATGCGCCCGAAGTACGCAATCTGGACATCTAAAACTATAAGACATATAGAAGCGGAGATTGGAGAGTTTTGTCTAATTTTTCAAACGAACACGTCGTGCGCGTAACCTATCGCGACACCGACCAAATGGGATTTGTCTATTATGCCAACTATTTTGTCTGGTTCGAAATCGGGCGCACGGAGCTCCTGCGCCAGACGGGTCATGCTTACAAAGATTTCGAGGATTTGGGATATGTCCTGCCGGTCGTTCGCGCAGAATGCCAGTATAAAAAATCCGCGCGCTATGACGACCTGATTCGCATACGCACAAAAGTCGCCGAGTTATCCGGCGCGAGTATCTCTTTTCATTATGAAATCGTCCGCGACCGGACAGGGGAGTTGCTTGCCGAGGGCGTGACAAAACACGCTATAATAACGCGCGATGGAAAAATCGCACGCTCTGGACACATCCTTGAAAAATGGCTGGGCGGGGAATAATAAACTTCTGCGCCCTTATCTCATTTCTTTTTGCCGACGGCATCCATAATGCCTTCCGCTTTGACACCGATGTTCCGTTTGCGAAAACATTCGTTGATTTTGTCCCACGCCGATTCCCTTTTGCCCGAAGGCTCGCCCGTTCGGATAACGCCTTTCTCATCCACTGAAAAATTTGCCTGCGCGAGAAGATCCCGCTGGGTCATTTCTTTAACTTTTTTGTTGGGGTGAATCTTTGAAAGGGCGTCAAGGGTTATAAGGTTTCCCTGTGGGTTGATGACGTGATAGCCGTCTTTTAACCCCTCCCGAAACTCGATCTTATAGGTTCCGCGTTTCAAAACCCGCGGCATCGGCAAAGCCGATTTTCTTTGGTTCGCCGAGCGCCTCGCGCACTGCCTGCGGCGATGATGATAGGTCTAACGCCGGAGCAAGGTTTGCCTAGAGCAGGGCTGCCATGAGCCCTGTCATAATGCATTCCTTCTTCACGTCCCTCTCCTCAAATTATACGCCCGGTTCCGGAGTTTTTGCCGGCGTTTGAATATCCGGCGCGGTCGGGACGGGCTGCGCCCTCGATTCCTCTTCCTTTTTCCCGCATGAAACCAGAACGAATGCGCCAAATAGCGCGCATGCCGTCCAAAGAATCCATTTTTTTCTCATCGCTCATTTCTCCTTAAAAAGCTAAGTGCGTTTCATTTCGTCTAAATAGGCAAGACGGAGCGTGTGAAGAATTTCATTAATATGCTCCGCCTCTTCTGGTGTCAGATTCCCTTTTGTTTTTTCCTGAAGCATTTCAATAATTCCAATATGAAACTTGGCGATTTCGAGATCGCGCTCGAACTTTTTGCTGATTGGGTTCATCTGTTTTCCGAGCGATATCATGGTTTGATAAAAGAAAGACTCCACAAGATATATGATGGATGCCTGCGGCAGAGCGGAAGTTTTTTGGGTATCCTCGCAGCTGGGACACTCTTCTTTTTTTTCCTCTTCTGACATAAATAACCTCCAAAAAAAAATTATTACAAACCCAACACATCGCGCATGGTATAGAGTCCGGGGGCGCGTTCATAAACAAACCTCGCGGCGCGCAATGCCCCGCGGGCAAAGGTCTCGCGGCTATGGCAGCGGTGCCCCATCTCAATGCGCTCGCCGATGGAGGCAAAAATCACATTATGCTCGCCGATAACATCGCCGCCGCGGAGGGCGTGAACGCCTATCTGTCCGATGGGGCGTTCGCCGGCGATTCCATTGCGTCCATGAACAACGTCGCGGGAGGGATCCAGCCCCATCCCTTTTGCCGCCGCCTCAACCAGCGACTTTGCCGTACCGCTCGGGGCGTCCTTTTTGAAACGGTGATGCATCTCAAAAATCTCCACGTCATATGCGGAGCCCAGCGTACGCGCCGCTTCCTCCACAAGTTTGAAAAGCAGATTCACACCGACGCTCATATTAGATGAGAAGACGATGGGAATATCGCGCGCCGCATCTTTCAATTTTGCAGCCTGCTCCTGAGCAAGACCGGTCGTCCCAATAACGCAGGGCATCCCCGCTTCCCGAGCCTGCGGGAGAATCTGCATCGTTGCAAAAGGGGAAGAAAAATCAATCAGGATTCCTTTTCGTCCTTTGAGCGCGGAAAGATTATCCGTTATAAATATAGAAGGAGCAGCGGTTGCGGGTTTGCCCAATTCGGGATGTCCCGGCGCCTCTAACGCCCCGATGATTTCAAAATCCTTTTCCTGCGCCGCGCACGAAAGAATGGCGCGCCCCATGCGTCCGCACGCTCCTGTCACAATAATCTGAAACATTGCTTTACCTCTTATCCAAAAACGATTAATATGGGATTAATGCCTTGAGCCTCGTTTGGGTCAATAAAAAACCGCCAGATCTCTCAAGCGTTTGCCGCGCCTTTTTGCAAAGGGCTATCGGATTTAAGCCCCGCAAGGTTGTATGCCGTTTGCGGGTCGCTTTTTCCTTTGACGAATATCTGGCTTGGGTTTTCCACGATGACATGCGCCTCGACTTTTTCATAGGTCGCCTGCGAGATGATAATCTCATCCGCGCCCGCAAATCCTTCCAGACGCGAGGCAAGATTGACAGCATCCCCAATAACGGATAAATCCGAGCGAAGGGTTGACCCGATGTTTCCGGCTATCATCTCGCCTGTATTGATGCCGATGCCAAAACGAACGCCCGGCAGACCCGCACCCTCCCGCTCGGCGTTTATTTTTGCCACAGCTTCGCGGATTTCAATAGCGGCGCAGATTGCCCGCAGGGCATCGTCCTCATGTTTCACAATATCCCCAAAAACCGCCATCGCGCAATCGCCGATAAATTTATCCAAACGCCCCTCGTATTTGGCGATAATATCCACGATTGCCGCAAAGTATGTGTTTAACAACTGAACCACTTCCGCCGGTGAGTGCCCCTCGGCAAAAGGGGTAAAATTGCGAATATCCGCAAAAAGAACGGTAGCCATGCATTTTTCGCCCTTCGCCATAGCGTCCACGCGCCCCAGCCGAATAATCTCCTCAGCCAGCTGCGGATTGACATACATGCGGAAGGCATCTCGCAGAAGTTCGCGCTCGCGCAACCCGCGCGTCATGCGGTTGAACGAATTGACAAGGTCAACGAACTCATCTTTTGCGCGCACATCCATAGTCACATTAAAATTTCCCGATTCCACGGCGCCCGCCGCTTTTATCATCTCCGAAAGCGGACCTATCATATCCCGCGCCAAAAACCACCCCGCCGTAAAGGCGATCATAATCAGCAAGATAACGCTCACCACAACATCGTTATCTTCCAGTTTGTTGTAATAAAGATAGGCGGCGCGGTTGAGGGCGCAGGCAAGCCATCCGATGGGTTTTTTGCCGCCGATTTCATCTCCGACGTATCCATACAGCCGCGAATAGCAGATAGAATAGGGAAGTCCGCGTTTTGATTTGCGATAGATGACAAAACTTTCCAAATCCCGCGCGCTCGCCGCTTCTTCCGCATCAAGGGCAAAGGGGATATCCGCATCCTTTGAGGTGTTGATATATTCCTTTTCGCCGATGAGAACGGCAAAATCAGCGGTTTTGTGACGCCGCATCTGAAAGGCGAGCTCCGCATCCAACGGCATCCCGATTACGATTTGCTCCCTGCCTCTTTCGTCTTTGCGGCTTTCCATAAAAAGGGCGCCTTCTCTTAAATAAATGGCGGAGTTGTCTGACTTCTGCCCGGAATCCATATCTGATTTCTGCCGGCGAGATTTATAAATTTTATCACGAAAAGCGGCAATCTCATCAGATGGATTGCCACCTTGCGCCAGTTCCTCCAGCGCCGCCAGATATTCATTGAGCATCATCCCAAGACGGATGTTGACCTCCGTCACGTTGCCGATGAGTTCCGCGCCGCGGTCGGTGCGGGCGATGCGTGCAAATCGGACAACTAATATTGGGACAATGGTTGCGGCGATGAAGATAATCACAAACCGCCGAGCCAATTTCATGCCGAATTCCTTCCACGTCAGCGCGAGATTAATCAGCAGAATCGCGGCAAGGGCAAGGAGGATATATACGATAACATCGGCGATGCGCGCGACGCCGCCAATGCGGCTCGAATCATAGGAGAGCATAATCTGGAGCAGTCCGCCGTTTGCGTCATCGGCAAGCGGCAGGTTCATCACATAACAAAAACGTTCAAAGAGGTGGCGGTAAAAGGTATTGCACTCGCGCGTTAAAAGCGCCTTTAACGAATTTACGGCATGGAGATTATCTACTATCGGTTTCTCAAAGCGGTCCTTCAGGGTGGTGTCAATGGTGTCAAAATATCTGGTGTCCGCCCTTTTTTTCAAACAGACGATGTCCAGAGATTCCTTCAGGGATACAGCCGATGAGATTTTTTCTTTTAGGTTTTCGCATGAGAGCGTCCCTTGAATATTGAAGGCTATGCCATCGCCGCCGCCCGTGTATGAATATATGAGGAAGGGCTTGCCGCTTTCCAGACAAAGCCGGACGGTCGGACTTGATGGAGGTTCTTCCGTTTGAACGGCGCTGAAGTCATCAAAAAATTCCTTGCATTCGTCGGGGATCTGTTTTGAAAAGCGATAGCCGTCCTTTCTGAAATTTGCGCCGTCGGCGGAATTTTTTAGGATGCTCCCCGCCTTTTTTTGAATGTTAAAAAAAGCATCGGCGCAGGCGTTTAAATCCTTTTTGAGCCGCAGGGATTGAAACCTTTCATGATATTTCTCCGCCAAAAAAGCGCCGCACACGCCTATCAGGCAGAGATAAAGGAGGGCGATTTTGATTTTGATTTGCTTCACGCGTTTTGGGCAGCCTTTGTTCATGTTCATTGAACAAATGGATATAACAGCCGAAGGATGGATGGAAAGGAAAAAAAAAGCCCTTCGAGTTTTTCTCAAAGGGCTTAATTCGTAACTGACCTTTTACATCTCATCGAGCGTTCAAGAGGTCTGTCGCGCCAAAGGAAACATCCGTAAGTTTCAGGCGTATCTCAGCGGCAAGAAGAATCAACCGCACCATTTCCGCATAGCTGATAAACGAGATGCCTGCCATTTTGGCAAGATGCCCGTCCCAGCACCAGCCGGGGTTGGGGTTAACCTCAAGCAGGTAGGGATTGCCTTCGCTGTCAAGACGCCAGTCAAACCGCGCATAGTCGCGGCATTCAAGGCGCTCAAAGAGTTTCAGGCAGCAAGAAACAATGAATTTTTCCGTATTCGGCGGCAGCTGCGCGGGTTTTGATTTCAGACAAGCATAAGGGCTGGAGGGCATCCACTTCGCCTCATATCCGCAGATGCGCGGCAGATCTGCGGGCAGCCCTGAATAATCCTCTTCGATAATCGGCAAAACAACATAGTTTTCAGGCGGATTTCCGATAATTCCCACAGTCATATCGGCGCCGGTCAGATAACGCTCCACCAGAATCGGTTTGTCGTATCCGACATTTGCGCGGATTTCGGTGATGGCGTTGACTAGCTGCTCCAATTCAAAAGCCACAGAGCGTTGTGTAATGCCGATGGAAGAGTCGCCGAAGTTAGGTTTTACGATGACCGGGAAGTCCACAAGAAACTCAAATGTGGTGTCCTCCGGTTTGATAAAGAATGCCGGCGGGACGGGAATCTCCATTTCAGCGGCGATTCCGCGCACAAGGGATTTGTCATAGCAGTAGGCAAGGCATTGAGGTCCGCCTCCGGTGTATGGGATATTCAATATTTCAAGGAGCGAGGGGACGTGAAGTTCTTTTCGCGCCTCGTTGTTATACCCTTCATCGCACAGATTGAAAACATAATCAATCTTGCCCTCCAGTTTCACAAGGTCTGAAATGAGGGTGTTGTGATTGGTAAGATACGTGACATTGTAGTTATCTGCGTTTTTGAGCGCGGATTTGAGCTGGTCAATTGTGTAAATATCGTCATCGTCAAAGACAGCGCCGGGCTTGATTGGGTCTTTTTTCTGCGGATCGCCCAGTATAACAGCTATGGAACGTATCTGCGGTTTGGCAGTTTTCGGCTTGACCGGCGTCCATTCTTTTTTAACCTGCGCGGTCACAATCAGACGCTGCGCCATCATACCTAAGTCTTGATTCCGCTGCGAATCCGGCGTGATGGTTCCATGAAAAACGGTGTCTGAAAATTTTGCCGTATTAAAAAGACTCTGAAGCGTTTCTTTATCATAAAGCCGCTCGGCGTAGAATTGGTCTTCAAGAACGCCCTTTTCCACATGGGTGATGATTTCGCGCGAGATAAGGCGCTGGTTATCCAGCGAAAGGGAGCGTTCGCGGCAGACGAAATATTTATCGCCGATCCATTCCCATGAACGCGGGTCATAGGTTGATTTGATATAAGTGCCGTCCGTGACATCAATCAGGATTTTCCCCCATGGTTTGAGGATTCGGAATACTTCTTTCAGAACGCGGAGGTCGTCGGCGGTCGTGTCAAAATATCCAAAGGAATTCCCAAGAATAAGAATGAAGTCAAAGGTGTCGGCGGGAAAGTCAATTTTTCGAGCGTCGCCTTCGCGAAATTTGGCGGAAAGTCCTTCCTTTCTGGCGCGTGTTTTGGCTTTCTGAATCAAATAATGTGAACGGTCCACGCCATGCACATTCTTATAACCGCGCCGGGCAAGTTCCAGCGTATGACGCCCCTGTCCGCAGCAAAGGTCAAGAATCATCGCATCCTGCGGAGGCGTACCCAGAACTTGGATGAATTGCGAAACTTCATCCTTTGTGATGGATTCATCTTCAACAACATCCCCGTCTGTTTTAAGATAATACGCATTGAAAACGCGCCGCCACCAGTCTGACGGCACGTGTTCCTCAAGGTTGGCGACAGGACCAAGGGAACGGCAGCGGGGTTTGGGTTTGCGATTGGCGGCGGAACTCCCCGCCGACGGCTTGCCTGTTTGCGTCTCAGCAGTTGCGGTTTTATCTTTGCCGTTCCCGTTGCCTTTACTTGCTCCATTAAGATTTGTTGCGGTTTCACCAGACTTGGATAAGGGAACGTCTGATGAAACCTCTTTAGGATTTGTGGCGTTTGTGCCCATATTATTAAACTCCTTTATTGGCGGAAGAAAATCTTTTGAAATCTGGATGAGCGTTTGCGCCCTGCGGATGAAGGTGCGGGAAAAATGGCGGATGGCATGATACGGAGCAGGGCGAAGTATTTTTCCGGCAAAATCAAAAACGAAAATCCAAAGCCGCCGCCATGGACGGCTCTGCCGGATTTGTCCCCTAAGGGGTCGGTTTCTTAAGGAAAATCAAACGATGCATTTTATGATTTTCCACCTGCCCTCTCACAAAATAAAAAATTCACGATTTTGGAGATGTGAAATATATTCACATAAAAATTCTGTTTGGGGGGAATATATGAGACTTATGTGCATAGCAAGACAAAAATGGAAACTTTTTTTATTCGCGGCAAATAGAAACCATTGATTTATATGGCATTGCACAAGAGGCGTTTTTTTATGGATGCGCCAGTTTTTGCATTTTAAAATAAACCGCCAAAAAATGATAAAAAGTGGGCGCTTTTAACATCAAAAACGCAAATCCGTGAAGCCTCTCAAAATCCGTTATATTCTAAAAATATCATCATTTTTAATTAACATTCCCTTGACAGCGATGGAAGGCGGTCTTCACGATTAGCCGTTTTTGTGTGGTAAAACCTGTGAAGATTGACGTTCAAAAATTACAACAGGGGGCGGAGACTATTGTCCTTGACCATAGCCCCAAATATTTTGATCTTGCCGACGGCGAAGATTACGAAATACTCGGCAGAATCAAGGGGCAGGTAACCTTTTCTCTTTTGCAAGATAAGGTTTTAATGGAGGGCAACCTCGACGCCACCTTTCGCATGGATTGCATCCGCTGCCTCAAAAAGGTGGAGATTCCCATCCAAAAATCATTCTCCATGTTTTTCATCAAAAAACAGGAGGATTACGTTGAGGATAGCGCCGTTGATCCCGATGAGGAGGATGTGGGGTTTTTCAAAGGGAAATTCATTCATCCGGATAATGATATACGAGAACTGCTTCTGATAGATTTACCCGACTATCCCCTGTGCGGCGACGAATGCCGCGGGCTTTGCCCGGGCTGCGGAGCCAATCTAAACAAAGAACCCTGCAGGTGCGCCCCGGAACAAAAACCCGATGAGGGCGCGATGGAAGAAAAGGCATCCGATTGGAAAGAAAAGATTAAAACAATTCTTAATTAAATTACGGTGTTGAAACAGGAGGTATTTTCAAAAATGGGTGTTCCAAGGAGACGTCACAGCAATTTGCGCCGCGACAAGGCGAGAACGCATAAAAAGTTGAAGGCATATAACAGCACAGCCTGTCCCAAATGCGGCGAGCCCAAACTGCCCCACCGAATTTGTCCCGCCTGCGGGGCTTACAAGGAAAAAGTTTACAAAGTTCAGGTCGTCGAGTAACCACCGCCAAAGGGTATTTTCTCATTTTCCCGGAACATTATTTGAGGGGGAAGCAATTTGCGTATTGCAATTGATGCAGCTGGCGGCGATTACGGTCCCCGCGGCGCCGTGGAAGGCGCCATGGAGGCAGCCAAACGGTTCGACTATGAACTGCTTTTAGTGGGCGATCCCCGCTACATCAACCATCTGATGAAGGCAAGACGGTTTTCCAGCCCCAAAATCACCGTCGTGCCTGCATCTGAAAAGGTTAAGATGGGCGAGCACGCCAAAGATTCCCTCAAAAAGAAGGACTCCTCCATGGCGGTTGCCACTCGTTTGGTCAAAGAGGGAAAGGCGGACGCCTTTGTCTCGGCAGGCAATACCGGCGCTGCTATGGCATCCGCCCTTTTTACTTGGCGACCGCTGCCCGGCGTCTCGCGCCCTGCCATTTCCGCCATACTTCCCACGCTGAAACATTCAGTCGTCCTCATAGATGCCGGCGCTAATGTGGATTGCAAACCGGTTAATCTTCTGCAGTTCGCTGTCATGGGGCATTGCTACGCCAAATATATACTTGGTCGAGCAAAACCCCGAATCGGGCTGCTCAGCATCGGCGAGGAGGAAATCAAGGGCAACGAACTCACTTTAGCAACTTATGGACTCTTACAAAAAACGTCCCTTAACTTTCGGGGCAACGCAGAAGGGCGGGATATAGTATCAGATAAATTCGATGTCATCGTCTGCGATGGCTTTATCGGAAACATCGTTCTCAAATTTGGCGAAGGCATCGCCACCATGATTCTGCGTTCGATAAAAGGGGAAATATCCAAAAATATCATCTCCCGTTTTGCCGCCATCGGCGTCAAACCCGCTTTCAAAAATTTCAGAAAACGCGTGGATTATGCCGAATACGGCGGCGCGCCGCTTTTGGGTCTGAACGGCGCCTGCATCATTTGCCACGGCAAATCAGATCCAAGGGCAATGATGAACGCCATCCGTCTGGCGGGTGAAATCGTGAATATTAATTTGAACAAACATATCATCCAGGAAATGGAGCTCCTGGAAAAAATTGATTTAAAAATCTGAGGAAGGATGTTATGAGCAAAATCACACATTCCGGCATCATCGCCACGGGCATGTATGTCCCAGAAAAACGTCTTACAAACGCCGAATTGGAAAAAATCGTGGACACCACCGATGAATGGATTACCACCCGGTCGGGCATCAAGGAGCGGCGTATCTTGGGTCCTGAGGAATCTGTTTCCGACATCGGCGTCAATTCCGCTCGCATTGCCATGAAAAAGGCGGGCATCGGTCCGGAGGATATTGACGCCATCATCTGCGCAACATTCACCGGCGATACCCCCTGTCCCGCCACCGCCTGCCATATCCAGCACAAACTCGGCGCTGTCAATTCTTTCGCTTTTGACATTGCCGCCGCCTGCTCCGGTTTTGTTTACGGATTAACTGTCGCCGACTCATTTATCAAAAACGGCGTCTGCCGCACGGCGCTTGTTGTCGGCTCGGATGGAATGACCCGCTTTACCGATTATCAGGATCGCACCACGTGTGTCCTTTTCGGCGATGGCGGCGGGTGCGCCATTGTTCAAGCCAACGCCCCGCAGGGACGCATCCTCAGCCATTATATGGGCACGGACGGCTCCATGGCGGAAATGATTGTCATACCCGCCGGCGGCTCCCGCCTGCCCACCACTCACGAAACCATTGATAAAGGGCTTCATTACATCAAAATGGCAGGCAACGAAGTATACAAATTCGCCGTGCGCATCCTCGTTCAATCTGTGGAAAAAGCCCTTGAAAGATCCGGACACACCGTCAAAGACCTCAAACTTATCGTGCCTCATCAGGCAAACTACCGCATCCTCGACGCCGCCGCGCGCAAGATGGAACTCCCGCCGGAGATTATGATTAACGATATCGCCAATTACGGCAATACCTCCGCCGGGTCAATTCCCATCGCGCTGACGGAGGCTCTTGAGGAAGGCAAAATTCAAAAAGGCGACCTCATCGCCCTTGTCGCCTTTGGCGGCGGGTTAACATGGGGCTCCGTTGTTATCGAGTGGTAATCAAAATCGCTTAAACACCTTAAAGGGCTGAATCAACCGGCGCGCTCCATCGCCCGCCATCTTAATTTCCGCCAGAGCAATCACATCCCCCGATGCATCCAAAAGCAAAAGGGGATTTTTCTTTTCAGCCGAAATCGCCATGCCGTCTTCGGCGGAAATGTAATTGCCGCTTTGAATGCGAGCCAAATCCTCGCCTGACAAAACCGCCCTTTCCCACCCCTTAAAAATGTCAGGGATGGAAATCATTTTTTTTCGCCACTGAGATTCGAGATGTCCCAGTGAGATTGACTGCGACAAAGCGATATCGCCGATGGCGGTGCGGCGGAGCGAATGAACATACGCGCCGACGCCCAAACGCTGACCGATATCATGCCCCAGAGAGCGGATATAAACGCCACCGCTGACCCGCGCCTCAAAATGCAATAGATGCGGCGTTTCCATTGACAGAAGCCGAAGATGGCGAATAACAACGCGACGCGGTTTGATGGCAACGTCCTCGCCCGAGCGGGCGTATTCATACAACTTTCGACCCTTAATTTTGACCGCCGAAAAAATCGGAGGCTTTTGCTCAATCTCGCCTGTGAATGCCAAAAGCGCCGATTGAATTTTATCCATCGTGAGCGATTCGACCAAAACGCCGTCACCGCTTTTAGTTATCGCGCCGGTGCGGTCATACGTGTCGGAAGTTGCGCCCAGCGCAAGCGCGAACTCATAGGTTTTGTCCCCGTGAAGGAGATATTCTGTAAACCGCGTCGCCTTTCCAATTGCAAGGACGAGCAGACCGGATGCAAAAGGATCCAGCGTTCCGCAGTGTCCCGTCTTTGGATCGCCCTTAGCGGATTTTGACCCATGGATAAGACGCCTAACCATTGCCACAATATCATGAGAGGAAGGGCCCTCCGGCTTATCAATCGCCAAAAATCCCTCTACCATTCCTCCCCCCTTTGGGGACAATCCCGGCATTTCGTTAAAACCCATTTGGGGTCAATCCCGGCATTTCGTTAATATTCATTTATGCAAACGCTTTCTGATTTCTTCCAAATGTTTTTGCATTTCGCGATTTTTTTGAATACGCTGGAGATGGTAAGAGATGTTGCTTTGATTTGAAAGCCCCATGTGTTGAGCGATTCGAACGTATGTCCATGGCAATGTTTCAGCAAGCAATGCTATCATTGCCTTGCGAGCTTGTCCAAGACTTCCCTTCGCCGCTTTTCTGGTCTTTATTTGTCCAACCGGCAAATGAAAATGCTCCGCAACTATTTTCTCCAATTCCTTTGCGCGGTTTGATTCGGCATCCGCTGTCGTTCGGTTTTGGGATGATTGCCCCATTTGCGTTCGGCTTGTTTTTTGCGCGTGCGAAGCAATCCTTTTTTGTAAGCGTTGAACAAAGACAGCGCCGCCGAGATAGCGCTGCTCCAAAATCGGCAAGTGGATTTCTTCGTTCAAACCTTTGCGAATATATTGGGCGTATTTTGCTCTGTTGTTTTTGAACCATGCAAGAATCTCCGACGTGTCCAAAAATGACGGCTCGTTTCCTTTGATATAATATCTGAGGCTCGAACCATCGTAGGATTCAAAAGGGATATTAAGCGATTCATTATGCGGATTCAAATGGATATAGCGGGAAAGTGAAATGAGATATTCCGCTTTGTCCACGACGATGCTTTTGAATCTTCCTTGAAAAAGGTGTCCGCGTCTTTTTCTGAGCCGATTGAAATATATTGTATAGGCGGTGAGAAGGCGTCGCATGAATTCGGAAAGGCTTGCGGATTCTCCGCTTTCCAATAGGAGATGAAAGTGGTTGGGCATGAGGCAGAAGGATAAGATGCGGAAGGACAGTTGGCGGGAATATTTATCGAGGTAGTAAAAGAATTTATCTCTGTCCGCGCGATTATGAAAAGCCGTATCGCCGGAATTAGTTCGGGACATGACATGATAGAGGCAATGGGGGAGATCAATACGTTTGTGCCGCGCCATGATATTTTTCTCCTTTCAAAACAGAATGACCGCCACAATATTAACGATATTTAATGATTGACCCCCAGCGGGGGTCAATCATTAAATTTTGTTAGTGAATTATTTTTATGGGGGTGTGGAGGCGGGGAAGGGGAAGGCGGTTCATGGCGATGCCGCGTTCTTGTTCGATTTTACGCAGGCGTTTTTGTTCGGCGTGAAAATCGTTCCACTCTTTTATTTTCTTGCGCTCCAGTTCATCGTTTGCCTCAAGGTGGGCGCTCCAATCAAACGTTTTATGCTCCCATGTCAGGCGGTCGCCGCAGCAATTGAAGAGGGTGTAACCGAAATCTGAGCCGGTCCAGACGCCCGCCCACCATGCCGCGCTTGCCGCCGCGCTGGTCACATACCAAACGTCGTTGAAATAATAATCCTCCACGCGATGGCTGTGCCCCTGCACGAAAGCCTTGACGCCGTGCCGTTCCAAAATCCAGCGCAACGCCTTGCTGTTGTTCAACACCATGCCGCTCATAGCTTTTGCCTCCGGGTCGGCGTTAATCTGCCCTTCATTACAGAACACCGCCACGTGCGCAAACGCAATTGTCGGCTTGTCCGCCGCGGCGCCCAAATCCCCCGCCAGCCATTCCAGTTGCTCATCGTCAATGGCATGAACTTGCGATGGACCGCTTTCAAGCATCACGCCTTTGATACAATCCAGTATCACAAAATGCCATCCATTGTAATCAAAACTGTAATAGGACGAGGGCCAATCAAGCAAATCCATGATGCACTTTTTGCCCAGGTCGGGGTCGTTCACATCAACCTTGCGGCGCGGGTGCCAGCCGAGGACGTCATGGTTGCCCATGCAGGGGAACCAAGGCATTTTGAGTTCGTTTGAGATGTCTTTGAAAAGTTTCGTGTCGTTGATGAATTTTTCCTTTGTGTTGTAATTGCCGTCAAAGGGCATATCGCCGCCCATGACGACGAAAGCGGGGCGCGGTTCGAGGGCGTTCACGGATTCGACGCATTTGAGATAACCTTTGTCGCCCGCGCGTTTTGCTTGAAGGTGTTGATCCGTGATGTGGACAAAGGAAAAGGATTTGCCCACGTCGGCGGCATCCTTTTCTTTTTTCGCGCCCAGTCCCAGCCTGGCGCACGATGAAACAAGGAGCGAGCCCGCGCCCAATGCTGCTGCATTCTTCAAAAATTCGCGTCTGTTCATTTTCAATTCCTTTCTTTCAAAAACTCTGTTTTATTTTTTCTTCAAGTTCGTTTTTTGGAATATTCCAGCCGATAATAACGAATTCGGTTTCCGATGCGGCGTTTGGTTCTGGTTTTTTTTCGATTATTTTTTCGCCTACGATTTCAAAAAAACTGGCGCCGCCGCCAAAATTGATAAATCCTTTAAGGCGTAGGATGTTTTCCCCGCATGATTGAATGGCATCCAAAAATCGGGTGCGATTTACAATGCTGGCGGTTTTGAAAGAGATTGAAAAAATCTGCGGCGGCGGGGATGTTATCGGCGCGCCTGTCCGCTCGATGTGTTTCAATTCCGATATGAAATCATCCGGGATGGCCCCATATTCAACGGCGATAATGGGGGCGGCGGAATTGAGCGAGCGCAGGACTTTTTGCAGTTTGTTCAACTCGTCCGCTCCCGCCAGATCGCTTTTGTTGATGACAAGCGCATCCGCCCATTCCACTTGGGAAACCGCCGCTTTAAGCATCGGCGCAACCTTTGTGAAATTTGCGGCGTCCACAATTGTGATGTTTGCTTTAATTTCAAAACGTTGGCGAAGGTTCGGCGAATCAACCATCTCCAGCATGTCCCGCGTTTCCGCCACGCCCGTTGCCTCCGCCAAGACCAAATCCGGTTGGATATCATCGGCAATTATTGAAAGCGTTTTTATAAAATCCGTTTTTATGCAAACGCAAAAAAGGCTGCCTTTGTTGAGTTCAAATTTTGCCCAGCTGCCCGGACGCACGAGCCGTCCGTCAACTCCGAGCGTCCCAAACTCGTTGATGATGAGGGCGATTTTTTTTTCGCTGAAGAGCGGCAACCCCAGCAGATGATTCAGGAGCGTCGTTTTCCCTGCGCCCAGAAATCCGGTTAGAAGAAAAACAGGTATGCGGTTCATCGAATATCCTTAATCCATTCTTTGATAATTATCGGTTCTGGCACGGTGCGTGTGGATTTGACTGAGTAACGGGACATGACAACGGCTGGCGTTTGGATGGGGGAAACGCCAAAGGAATAAATCGCCTTTTCATCGGTCACAATCGCCACATCCACATCCACGCCTAATTCTAAAATCGCTTTTTCGGCGTTTTTCTTGATTTCAAGACATTTTTCGCCGCCATCGCCAAGGATAAAAATCGAGGCGCGTTTGCGTTTAATTTTCATGCGCAGTTTTTCAAAAATGCGCTGCTGAATCGCCGCAATCAATTCCTCCCGCGCCGGTATGCGCGAAACGAATGTGATTTTGCCGTCTATGCAAATTGTTGGAATGTTTTTGACCATGAGCGAGGTCATGAAGACCACCGATTCGCGGTGTTTGATTTTATGTTCGCGCCATTCTACAATGCCCTCAAATTCGGGTGTGATTGCCCGCACCGATTCAACCATATACTGGCAAGGCGCGCAGGCTTCCGAATCGAGGGTGATGATATCCACAATCACTTTATCCGCCTGACCATAATCCGCCATGTCCAGCGTTTCTCCGGCGGCTGTTTCGCTTGCGAGCGCCCGCACCACATCGCGCTGATAAGGATCCGCCACAATCTGAGCCACGGCTTCCAAATTGCGCGGCGGCGTGGCATAAGGCAGATCGCACCCGGGCGCAAGGATGAATCCGCGAGCCCCGCCAATCTCGAGACATTCAAGGGCGTTGCGCTGCGCATCCGCCGCCGAGCCAAGCAGCAGCACCGTTGTCAGGCGAAGATTGCCGCCGAAGGAAATCCCGCGCGGCAGGCAGACGTCCCTCACAAAATCAAGCGGGATGTTTTCATCAATCGAAACATTATCCGGTTTGCAACCGCACATCGCCTCGATATTCTGCAAGGCGTGCCCGCAAACAAAAAAAGAGCCGAGCGCCCCACGCCGCCGTATCTGTTCGAATACGGGCGAAATAAATGGCGACACAAAATCTTTAAATTGGTCCGGTCCTATCTGGCTGGTCATGGGGTCCACAACCGCAACCACATCGCAGCCTGCGTCCAGATAATATCCAGAAACCGCCGATGTCACATCGCGGCAGAATCCCATCAACCGCCGAACGCCCGCAGGGTCGTCAAACATCGCCATAAAAATCTGCGTCCCCAAAAGATGAAGCGCAAGCGTGAAAGGACCGGTGACCAGACCGTAAAGGGCAATGTCCGGATAAGCCGCGCGCAATCTTTTACCGGCGGCAAGCGCCGTTTTCAGGCGCCCCTCTTCCGGCTTTGGAATGGATAATTCATCAAGGCGTTTTCCCGCCTCAAGGGGATGCGAAGAAACCGAAGGCGGATTTTCTGCCGCCCAAACCAGCTCGCATCCGAGTATCTCCGCCTCAATTTGAAGGTCAAAAACAATGGGGATGCCATCCGGTTTGTAGCGTTCAATTGCGGCTGACACACCCTGAAAAATCATATCGTCCGATTTAAGATAATCGTCGGCTGTGGCGCCAATTAGAGCCCCGCCATGGCACCCCACAAACGGCGTCCATGGAATGCGGTCAACCGCCTCGCACTGAATCGCCGACCTAATCCGCTCTCGTCCTGTGGGCATTTTTTTCATCCTTGTCTGTCGAGAATAATATAAAGGTATAGACATATTGACGGCAAGGATATCAACAAAAATAATTTTTTAACGCAGTGCCAGATGAAATATAAATTCAGATTTGCAGATTAAATTCAGATTTTATGCGATCCAAATCCTGGTTCTTTTTTTCCCAAATCGGCAAAGATTTTTCAAGCGCGGTTTGAAGGGATTTTTTTTCGGAAACAAGTTCGGCGCAACGCGACGCGTTTGTGTAAACATCCGGCTGTGCAAGAAGCTGGTCAATTTCGGAAATCCGCATCTCTGCCTTGTGAATGGTTTGCTCCAGTTTTTTTATCTCCTCTTCAAGGGGACGCTTCTTTTTATTGAATTCGTTTCGGGCGTCCGCCTCGCGCCGTTTTTCCTCTTTGGATTTTTTCTTAGATGAGGCGGCGTCCGCTAAGCGCTCATCATGAGAGGCGGCAAGCGAGCTGGTAAAATGTATACGCCCATCCGAAATCATGAAGGGGGCGCTTTCAATCAATCCATCGGCAATCTCCCGCTGCTTGGCGCGAATATAATCTGTGAAATTTCCCGGATAATGGCGAATCAACCCATTGTGGATTTCCAGCACCTTTGTGGCGATGCGATCCATGAACACGCGGTCGTGCGAAACAAAAACAATCGTCCCTTCATATTGCGACAAGGCGCGTTCCAACGTGGCGCGCGATGCGACATCCAGATGGTTGGTCGGCTCGTCGAGAAGGAGAATGTTCGCGCCGGAAAAAAGCATCCGCGCAAGGCGCAGCCGAGTTTTTTCCCCGCCGGAAAGAATCGGCACCTTTTTGAAGACATCGTCGCCGCTGAAAAGAAACGCGCCCAAAAGGTCGCGCACATTCGCGCTCTGATCAAGCGGCGCGCGTTCCAGAGCGCTGCTCAAAACATCGCTCGCAGGGTTGAGGTCTTCATATTGATACTGGCTGAAAAACTCAAGAACGGTATTCGCCCCGACAACCCTTTTTCCGTGGCTGGGCGGCTCCGTCCCCGCCAGCATTTTAATCAGCGTGGATTTGCCCGCTCCGTTCAAGCCCACCAGCGCAATGCGGTCGCCGCGGTAGATATTGAGATTAAAAGGACGCAAGACAGGGCGGGGCCCATACCACTTGTCGCAATCCACCAATGAAACAACTTCCTTGCTGCCGCGTTCGGGCTGTGGAAACGCAAAGCGGATAGTTTTATACGAAGGCGGCAGCGGCAGGTCGTCCATTTTTTCAAGAATTTTTATTCGGCTTTGCACCTGCGCCGCCCGGCTTTTATCGGCGCGGTTTTTATCTATAAACCGCTGAATCTGGTTTTTCTGGATTTGCTGATTTTCGTAAGCGCGGCGCATGTTCTCATAACGTTCCTCGCGCTCCTCCAGATAATTCGTATAATTCCCGCGATACGTCCACAACATGCCAAGGTGGAGTTCAAAAATCCGCTCAACAAGATTATCCATAAAAGCGCGTTCGTGCGAGACCATGAGGACATCGCACGGCGAATTGCGCACCCAATCCTCCAGCCAGAGGATGGATTCAAGATCGAGATGATTGGTCGGCTCATCAAGAAGCAAAATATCCGGCTGTTGGAGCAGGAGTTTGGCAAGAAGGATGCGCATCTGCCATCCGCCGGAAAACTGGCGGCAGGGTCTGTCAAGGTCTGAGGCGGTGAAGCCGAGACCTGCGGAGACCCGCCCCACATCCGATTCAAGGCTGTATCCGCCCCGATGAAGAACCAAATGATGGAGGTCGTCATAACGATGGGATATTTTCTCAAACTCTTTCGAATCGTGCGGGGTTTCGCCCATCAGGTGTTCCAGCTCCCGCATCTCCGCCTCGGCGGAAAGGACTTCGTCGAAAACGCTTAAAAGTTCTTCGCGAAGCGTGCGGCTTGAATCCAGAGCCGACTCTTGCGGCAGGTAACCGATGGTTGTGCCTTTGGAATAGGAGACCTCGCCCGAGTCGGGCGTTAATAGACCAGCGATGCATTTGAGCAGCGTGGATTTGCCGGATCCGTTCTCGCCGACTATGGCGCATTTTTCTCCATCGCCTAAGCGGAAAGACGCTTTATCAAGTACATTTCTCCCGCCCAAAAGACAGGTGACTTCATTGACCGAAAAAGACATTTATTTTTCCCCGGAAATTCTGGAGACGGATTGAGCCGCTCGGAAAGCCCTGTCTTATTTGTATTTTTCCAGTTCCGGCAGAATTTGATCCACCGTAAGAACCGAATCTATACGGGCGCGGGAATAGCCGCTTGAATCCAAGAACACAATCACCGGCGCGTTTGCCACGCTGTAATAATCGCAAATTTGTTTGTTCTGGGCGATGTCAAGTTTGCATAAAACATAATTTTGGGACAGCATGACTTTCACAACAGGGGCGTTCAGGGTGTTCATTTCAAAATCTTGTGCCGCTCCGCCCGGCGAAGTGAAGAAGAGCAGAATGGATTTGCCTGCTGTTTTGCCGCTCTGGATTGCCTCCGGATAGGAAGCCAGCCACGGCAAAACGCCGACTGGAACGGCAGCCGCCGGGCCCGCCAAAGGAACTGCGAATGGAGAAGTTAGACCCGCTGCAGGCGTCGGCGCAGGCGTGGGCAGATTAAAAGGCGAAGGCTGTCCTGGGGCGGGCGCGTTGAAGGGCGAGTATTGAGCCGAGCTTGGAGCAACGGCAGCCGATGTGGAAACCTGCGCTGAGGCGGCAGCAGAAGCAGGCGCCGGAGTCGGCGGCGTCACCTTTGTTCCCGTTGTGTTGACCACGAACTTGACGGCATCGGAATAAATCCTGTTGAGATTGACGCCATCCGGTTTGCCTTTTGCAGTTGAAGTTTGAATAGCCACATAAGCCGATGTTCCGGCGGGCAGTTCATAAGTCCCGATAGGAATCCAGACGTTGGCATTAACCGGAATAGTGCCGCCCCAACCGGCTTGATCCATCATAACAACTTCTTCTTTCGTTCCGGTGTTGACAATATATTTTACCTGTAAGGCATTGCCGCTGCGTCCCCATGTGGTGAAGATGTCATAAAGCCCCGCCTGAGGGAGTTCCGGCGTGAAACGAGCCTCGCTATCTGGAACGCCTTTCTCAAGATCCACATAACGCGAACCTATTGTTTCTGGCGAGCAACCCTCCGCAGCGCTTTTGGCGGTGCTATCATACCAGGAACCTTTGGTTTCCGAATAATTTTTGTAATTTTTGCCCTCTTGGCGTGATTCAATAATAATCTCCTGCGAGATGGCAAGCCCGGACAGGACTACCATCATCAGGATAACCATCGCACAATTCTTCAACATATCGCTCATCTCCTCCGTAAAAGAAAACGCTCACTTGGCAAAACATTTTTTGTTAACTCAACAAGGAGCAACTTTAGTTCCTCATAAAAAAGGTATGCAAGTTTTTTCTTTAATTGCCGGCGATGTCATCAGGCGGCGTCCGGCTCGATGCGGATACATCCGGCAACCGGACAAACGGCAAGGCAGAGTCCGCAACCTACGCACTTTTCGCGAATTACGCGCGGTCGGCGCTTTTTATCCATCTCAATCGCCGCATGACCGCCGTCGCGGCATGCCACATAGCAGAGGTTGCAGCGGATGCATTTTTTATCTTCGATAACGGAAAGCCCTTTTGAAATATTTGGCAACTTATCATGCGTGGTAATAAATCGAAGGGCATATCCGATAAAATCATCCGTTTTTTGGAACTGATGCCGCTCCATGAATTCAGAAAGTCCATCCTTTAAATGTTCGATGATGCGAAACCCTTCTTTCATCACGGCGGTGCACATTTGAACATTGCGCGCGCCCACGAGCATAAATTCTACGGCATCCTGCCAAGTGGAGGCGCCGCCCGTTCCCGTTATCGGCATTTTTGTATGGCGGGAAATCTCGGCAATAACGCGCAGCGTAATCGGTTTGATGGCGGGACCGGAAAGCCCGCTGTAGCTGGTCATGCCGCCAACATCGGGGATGGGACGAAGCGTATCCAGATTGATGCCCATCAGCGCGGGTATGGTGTTGGAGGCGCAGACGGCGTCGCCTTTTGCCGCTTTGACGGCGAGCGCCGCTTCAACAATATCCGCCACCTGCGGCGTGAGTTTGATGACCACAGGACATCTCTTTGCCGCTTTTTTAATCCAGCCGGTCACTTCCTTAACCAGTTTGACATCTTGTCCCAGCATGGCGCCCGGTTTGGAACCAAGCGTCCCCTGCGGGCAGCTGAAGCTGCATTCGATCGCATCCGCTCCCGCTTGCTCCAACATGCCAACAAGCGTCTCCCAATCGCTGCGCTGCGAGCCCATGATGCTGCCGATTGTAATCTTTTCCGGGAATTCCTTTTTAAGCGCGGCTATCCGTTTACAGACTTCGTCCGCATGATGTTCGCTGATGAGGTCAATATTGCCCATCGCCGCCACGCGCCGACCCTCATGCGTCAGACCCGTAATCATCGGGTATTTGAGCGGCACAGCGCTTCCCGGCACGGAGGTGGTTTTCATGACGGCTCCCGCCCAACCCGCCTCGTAGCCTCGGCGCACCATATCCAAATCATCTGTGGAGGGCGCCGCCGCTAAAACGAAGGGATTTTCAAATCTCAAACCGCAAAACACGGTGCGAAGATCGGGCATTTTTATTTCCTTTCCATATCAAGAAAATTTTGCAAGGGTATCCCATCCCGCAGTCAATGATTGCAACAACCATCAGCCGGCTTCATCAATCAAAAACTGCATTTTCGTAAGATTTCCCGCTGCGCCTGTCAACTGCATTATGCCTGAAACGGCGCGCAGGCATACGCTACCAACGCACTCAATCAACCCCCAGCGCGAAGATGCTCGACCAGAAAATAATCTGCGTCCACAAACTCATATTGCAGCATCTCTTCCGGCGCGACCCAAGCCATATCAGTATGCTCGTTGAGAACTATATCGCCTGAAATGCGGTTCACGCGATACGCCATGAGGTTAATTCTGTTTAAACCCGGTATTTCATATTGATGTTCGTGCGAGCCAATGAAATGACCGACCTCCGTTTCGATAGAGAACTCCTCCATCAACTCCCGGCGGAGTGATTCTTCCGGCGATTCCCCCGGCTCCATCTTTCCCCCCGGAAATTCCCACTTGCCCGGCAGCTGTCCATTCATAGGGCGCTTGACAATGAAATACCTGCCATCATTTTCCATCACGGCGGCAACCACTTTCACAACCATAAATATATATCTCCCTTGTTTATTGACTAAATTTACCTCATATATCTCTGCTCATGGTTTTCGTCTCATCAAGTAAAAAACGCCTTCCGCCATATTTTTTTCCAATCTTAAAACGGTTTTAACTGGTCATATTATGAAGGGGGTTTAGTTCGGATGAGGAACAATGCGTGGTTTTTCCCAGTCGCGGCTTTTGTGGCGTTATTATTCATCTTTGCCTTCGTCTGGTATGTAAATCAGGCGCAACCGACGAATAATTCATCCGCGCCCACCATCGCGGCGACCCCTTCGCCTACACCAAAACCCAACTCGCCGCCCACCGACGTCCCAACCTTAAAAGCGCCCATCAAGACCGCGCTTGCGAAAAATAACCTGACAACGGAAACCGTCCGGAGACAACGCCCCCGCTCCGCAGATAAAAAAATCGCCTCAACCCCTAATCTCCTGCGCATCTTTGGAACGGTGCGCAGCGAAAAGGGCGAATTGCTCAGCGGCGCAGACATCCGCGCAACGGTAATCGAAAATCTCGCTCTGGGGATTCAGGGCGATGAGGCAGGGCGCGGCGCCACAAAAAAAGACGGTCAGTATGAAATAAAAGTACCGCACGGAAAAAATTATGCCGTGCTTGCCCGAGCCAAAGGTCATGCGGCAGTTCAACAAATTGCGCGCAGCTCTGGCGGCAAATCCAAAGAGATTCGGCTGAACTTTGACCTCATGCGGGAGGTTTCCATATCAGGTATTGTCAAAAACATGAAAGGAGAGCCTCTCGCCAATGCCGCCATCTCCCCCAGCCGCCAGCGACCGCCGGAAGACAAGCGCTGGGAGGCTTTCCTCAATGAGATTCCGCCCGATATGCTTGCCGTCAAATCCGATTCGAATGGCAAGTTTGCCATTAACGGACTTTTTTCCGGCGTCTATGCCCTTGCCGCCTCAAAGGAGGGTTTTACACCGGTTGTCAAAAAAGACATCAAGGCGCCCGCCCAGAATGTTGAAATCATTATGCTGGAGGGCGACGGCGGCATCATCGCAGGCGGGGTGTATTACTTTGCCAATGGCAAGGCGGCGGAGGGCGCAACCATAGAGATTCGAAGCGAGCCTTTCACCGCTCGCCCGCTCAAAGCAAGAGCCAACGCCCTTGGCGAGTTCCGCTTTGAAAATCTCACACCCGGTTTATTTGAGATTTCCGCAGAAAAAGACTCCATGAAATCAATGCCTATCGCGCCGATTGACCTGCGGCGGAATCTGAGAAAATTGGATGTTGCCTTGAAAATTTTTGACGGCTATATCATCTCCGGCAAGGTCTTTGAACAAGGAAAAGTGAAAATTCTTCCCGGCGCTCGTGTGACCATCCGCAGCCATTTTAATGATGAGGGCATCTCCGCAGAAAGCAACGAACAGGGCATCTACACTATTACAGGAATCTACAACCGTTCCATACTCATTTTTGCGGAGATGGAAGGGTATTTTCAAACGGGCAATCGCGGACCGGGCAGCCCCGTTCAGAAGCAGCTGCCCGCAGATAAAGCCGAAATCAAAAATGCCGACCTCATCATGACACGCGGCATCCCGATTTCCGGACGCGTTATCTCCGCCGCATCCAGCGCGCCCATCAACGGCGCAGATGTCCGTTTCATAACAGACGCGCGCGTTTTTCTCGTAAACCGACAGAACATGAAAACGGATGTTTATGGCAGATTCAAAGGCTACGTCCATAATAACTCCCGCCTGACTGTGCGCGCCAGCCATGCGGATTTCTCCGACGCCTCCACTAACCCCATCGCAGTCAGCGAAGAGCCGATTGATGACATCGAGATTAAAATGAGCGCCGGCGGTCGCATCTCGGGCGTCGTCCTTTCTCCGGGAGAATCTCCCGCGCCTGTTCCCAATGCGCGCGTTCAGGGCTCCGCGCCTTCCGCCGATGTTGGTGGACGCGGGCGGACTATCGGGCAGAAAGGGGCGATAACTGATTCGCAGGGTCGTTTCTTTATGGAACAGATTCCCGCCGGCGAATATTACCTGACCGCAACGGCGGAAAATTATTCCGCCTCCCCGCGCAAAACAGTCCGCGTTCCCGAAAACGGCGAACTTGCCGATGTGCAGATTACGCTCACCGCTCCTCATTTTATCGAGGGACGTGTGGTGAATAAGGACAGCGAACCGGTTGTTGGAGCGGAGGTCATCGCACGCGGCAACAACACTCAGCGCGGTTATTCCGACGCGGACGGCATATTCCGCATCAACAACCTTGGCGCGGGAAAATTTCAAGTGAGCGCGCGCAAGGGAAGCGAATCCTCCAACACCGTCGCCGCTCAAGCCGATTCCACAAACGTGGAGCTGGTTATGAACACCCGCGAACTGGCATCGCTGCATGGACGCGTCGTGGACTCGAACACCGGCGAGGGGGTCAGGCGCTTTACCCTGCGCGCGGAACGGGGCAGGATGAATTACGGCGATTTTGCCGATAGCGAGGGAAGGTTCGCCATTGACAACCTTGTGCGCGGCAACACCTACCGTTTTCTCATAGACGCCGCCGGCTATCTGACTATGCTTTCGCCGGAGGTGAAAATTCCGCAAGAGGGCGATCCTGCCGAGGCGATTTTCCCCATCGGCAGCGGCGGCTCCGTTTTCGGCAGGGTGGTTGCCGCCTCGAGCAAAATACCTATCGAGGGCGCAAAGGTCACTTGGATTCTCGCCCGGCTCCCGCGCGCCAGCATCGGCGACCAACAGGTCACGTTCACCAACAGCCAAGGATTATTCCTTTTTGAAAATCTTGCGCCTGATGTTTATCGCCTGATATTTGAAAAGTCGGGGTATCCTGAAACAATGATTGAGACAATAGCCAAAAGCGGCGAGATACAGGAACTCGGCGACATCCTCTTGAAGGCGGGAGGCGCCATTCGCGGCGTTATCTATGACGCCGCCGAGCCCGCCAACCCCGCGGCGGACATGGTGATTCGCCTGAACAGCACAAACCTTATGGCGGCAATTACCATGTCCTACAAAACCTCAGCCGACGGCGTATATCAGTTTCCGGATCTTCCGGAGGGCAAATATAACCTTGCCGTTATCGGCGGGAATTATGCTTCACAAAACGGCATTGAAATTCGTCCCGGCGATGCCCGCACAATAGATTTTCGTCCGCGCAAGAAATAAACACAAATTTACCTTGACATACAGAAACGAGCATTTCTATATTGCATCGAAACGTTTTAACAAGGACGGAAACTTTATTTTTTAGTTTTTTTTGAAAGGAGGGCGCAACCGGAAATTTTGCCTCTACAATCTCATTTGATGTTTGAGATGATAAACCACTTCAGGAGGTGTTTTATGAAAAAACAATACAGCTTTATCTCTTTCTTTATTCTCTTGAGCGTCCTTTCCTTCGCCGCCACTTCCACAGTTATCGAAAAATGCGATAATACGGATTATTCATTCAGTTACATTACAGGAAAAACTGAAACCATCACATTAACAAATAACTCAACAGACAAAACCGAAGGCGCAAATTCTTTAGACGTCCAATATGATTATGTTGACGCAACCGTTTGGAATCAGGTTTCCATCATCAAAGATTTGCCGGCAACTGTTGATATCTCCGGCATGGAAGTCTTCAAATATGATTTGAAGGTTCCCACCGCAGACAGCCGTTTTGAACTCCACATCTATTTTGAAGACGAAAAAGGCTGCTTTGCCCGTTTATTGGATACAACTTCTTTTGACGTTGCAAGACCCATATTTTCCGTTCGCAGCCTCACGCTTTCTAACATTCAGAAAAGCCAGCATTATAAAGCCGGTCGTTTCATCAATATGAAGAAGATAAAGAAAATTTACTATCGTATTTATCGCGCCGCCAATGTGGGAAACTCCGGAACCTTTAACTTCTCCATAGACAACGTCCGCTTTGAATCAAATACCGGTCTTCTTAATGAAGTCGTCATCGAGGACTTTGAATCTTATGCCGATGACGCCTCCTTGCAGGCGGCTTACTCCGGCGCTTTTGGGAGAACTGTAACGCCCACTCTTGAAACCGCAACCCCCTTTGCCGGCGCAAAAAGCATGACCTACACAACCGATATCAGCGCCGTATATACAAACTTTGGCGTTGTTAAAACCTTTGATGAAACATTAGATTTTTCGCAGGCGAAATATTACAAGATAGCTGTTTATGGCGATGCCAAATTCGACGTCGGTTACAACCCAACGGCTCATCTCTATCTCGAAGATGATCTTGGACGCCGCATCCTATCCCTTATCTGGTACTGGCCTACCAATGCTGAATGGAACCAAATCATTATGCCTATTCAATACGATGGCATCGAAACATGGACGGATGCATCAACTTTGAAGTATGGGGGCGCAAGCGGCTGGCGTCAGGATAAGTGGGATGCTGACGTCAATGGAAACGGCTCTGGATGGGATGATGACTGCGATCTGACTAAAATTAAAAAGATAATCATCTGCGTTGAAACACAGGCAGCGGCGGGCGGTTCCGTGGTTTATCCGCTAAACGGCGTGACGATGAAGTTTGACAACATCATCGTTGGCTTTACCACAGAGGAGCCACCGGTTCCTTCCGTCAAATATTACAATGTCAACGCCATCTCCGGACTTACAAAGGCTCCCATTATTGACGGCGTTGTGAGCATGGACGAATGGGCGGACGCTGCTGCTCCCGGCTGCACGGGTTTTGTCAAACACGATTTAAATACCGTTGCCGCCGCCGAAGACCCCGTCGTCAAAGCCGTGTTCGACAGGGACTATCTTTACATCCTTTATCAGGTCGTCAATAACAGCTTTGTCGTGGATTCAGGATTTGTTCCCCCGCCATACGGTTACAGAGACCCGACCTCGAATTTTAGCGGCGATAATTATGAGTTCCTCTTTGCCCCTAAAGGCATCATGGACGCATTTGTTTATCATATCTCGCTCTTTGCAAAACCCGGCGATAAGGTTTATGTCTGGGACGACGCCGGCGAGTCTGGATTTAATAATCCCTCCGCATGGAACGCCGTCGGCGACCAAGGCGCATTTTCCTACAACTCCGGCACAAAACTCCTGACTATCGAATACAAGATTCCATTTTCGGCATTCAATCTTCCCGAAGCGCCGGTCAATTCGTTTCCCGCAGACAGCACAGTCTGGGGCGTTCAGATCGGTTACATCAACGATTCGCCCGCTGAGGCGGTCAACTGGGAACCCGATGCCACCGCCGGATTTTATGCGGGGCGTCCTTATGGAACGTGGACATTTGTCGGCGTTCCGCCGGCTCCTTTAGCAGCCCAAAACTGGCACTTTTTCGAGTAATATCTTTTTTAGCGCTCCACGGAAAAGCCCCGAAAGATTAATCTTTCGGGGCTGATTTTTTATGGAATTCTACTCGGTCTTGCCGTTTTTACAAAACCCATTCTTCGGCGCTGACGATGGTGTAATAATGACCCGACCGGCGCGCCACTTCAACCTTGCAGTCAAAAACGGCAGAAAGATTTTTTGATGTGAGAGCCGCCTCGGCATCCCCCTGCGCATATATACTGCCATTTTTCAGGAGAAGAATTTTTTGGATTGTTTGCGGCAGATCCTCAAGATGGTGCGTGACCATGATGATGGCGGGGCGTTTTTCCCGCTGATGCAAACTTTCCAGCGTTTTAATAACAGCAACGCGGGCATGTAAATCAAGCCCTGCCGTCGGTTCATCCAGCAGAAGCAAATCGTGGCGGGCAATCATGGCGCGCGCCAGCAACGTGCGCATCTTTTCGCCTGTGGAGAGTTCGCCGAATAATTCTTGAGCTCGCTCCTCCAGCCCCGCTGTCCGCAGCATCCCGTAAACGCTTTTCCATCTTTTGCGCGAAACGCTTTCGCGCGGGGGAAGGATAATTGTCCCGAAAAAACCCGAGGCAACGATTTCTGCAACTGTCATCCATGGCGGAATTTCCGGCAGGCGCGAGGGGGCGATGACGCCGATCCGCTCGCGGAGGCGCGCAATTTCAATCTCGCCGAAGGTCTCTCCCAGAACCTGCACGCTGCCTTCTTGCGCCCAAATGTAACCGGCGATGAGCGCAAGAAGCGTGGACTTTCCCGCTCCGTTTGCTCCGACAATGGCGGCGCACTCTCCTTGACCGACGCTCCATGTTATATCTTTCAAAACCTCGCGCCCGTCCCTCGAAAAACAAACGCCCTCAAGGCTGACTGCCGGCATAATTTTTTTATTCAAGAAATTAATCCTTGCCAAAAAATTTGAATGTTTTTGCGTCTCATAGCCGCGCCCGCCCTTTCAACCATAATGAAAAAACATTCGAATAAAATTTCATTTGATTGAACACTTTCCAATCTATTAGATTTGCTTATATCTTTTCGAAAAATAAATATAAAAAGAAATTTCAAATGAAAAAGTTAATCATATTCATATTAATATTTGCCGCGGCGGCGGGCGCCGGCGAGTTCCGCTTTGCCGTTCTCGGTGACAGCCATTTTGACAACCCTGAAATATTCGAACGGCTTGTTCAGGAAATCAACCTCCTCAGACCCGCCTTTGTCATTCACACGGGGAACATGATTGAGGGATACACCTACGACCCTGAACAGATACGCAAGGAATGGGAGTGTTTCAAAAAACAGATTGCGCATTTGACGATGCCTTTTTATCCCGTGCCGGGCAATCGCGATATCGCCACAACGCCCCTGCAGGCTATCTTTGCCGAAATCTGGGGAAAGGATAAACTTTATTATTCTTTTGATTACAGAGGCAGCCACTTCATCATCCTCAACACAGATTACAATCTGAACTACGGCATAATCTCCGCGGATCAAATGACATGGGCGGAGCGCGACCTTGAAAAAAACGCCGCCGCCGAGAATATATTTGTGTTCATGCATCGCCCTCTCTGGCGGGATGGGGCATCCAACTGGAAAGCCTTTGCCGCGCTCCTGAAAAAATATCCAAATGTCCGCTCTGTTATGGCGGGGCATGAACACGAATATTGCTTTGAGGAAGTTGACGGCTTGCGTTGTTTTATTCTCAACGCTTCCGGGAGGATGGATTATTACGCCCCCGCTGTGGGATACTTTCACCACTTCTTAATGGTTTCCGTCGAAGGGACAACCGTCACGGAAGCCCTCATCCCCGCCGGCAGCATTAAGCCGGCAGATTACGTCACAAGGCAGGAGCAGGACCGCGCGTCGCTCTATCTATTGCCTCCCAGCGGCGGGCAGATACCCGACCCGTCGCTTGAGCCGCTCGATATCCTCTACACTTTTTACATCAGGAATTATTCGAAGGAAATAAATGTTTACACGGTGCGATGGGAGACACCGAACCCCGCATTCACGGCAGAACCGCGAGAGCAGGCGCTCATGCTTGCGCCCGGACGTCTTGAAGGGGTATCTGTGAGGCTCAAAGCGCCTGCGCGATTTTACGAATCCTATAGCCTGCCTTATGCCCTGATTCAAACTTATTACAACACCTATTCCGGCGAATCAATCACCCTCACATCCCGGCACGAACTCAACGTCCCGCCTCGGACTGTTGCCCGCTTTGCCAAAAATCCGCCCATAATTGACGGGATGTTGGACGATACGGCATGGATGTCAGCCGATGACATCACTGATTTCAAGATTAACAGGGGCGGCGACCCTGCCCAGATGCAAACATGGGCGCGCACCCTTTTTGATGAAGACTATCTTTATATCGGCGTGCATTGCGCCGAACCCAACCTTGATAAACTCGTCAAACTGGCGTCGCCTCCCATTCCCTTCACATGGGGCGATGACGAGGTGGAAATTTTTCTGGATCCCGAACATGACCTTCAAACCTTTGCGCGGGCTTTTGTCTCCGCAGGCGGCGTCGCTTTCAGCACCCTTCCGGAAAAAGGGATTGTCCAGCCTTGGTTTGAACACGCGGTGCACATGGGGAAGGATTATTGGGCGGTTGAATACAAAATCCCTTTTTCCGTGCTGAGGCAGGATGACGTTCCCACATCCGCCACCACGTGGGGATTTAATGTCCGCCGCCATCGCCAGAAGCCTCAGCGCGAACAGAGCGACTGGTCAAAGATGAGCGATTATCCCAATGAGGAACCGTGGCGATTTGGCATTTTGCATTTTGAGCGGTAAGAGATGGAAAAATCCGAAAAGCTTAGCGAAAGTAAAATAATGACGCGCGGAAAGTTGGCGCGGATTGCGGCGTCGCTGCGCGAGCAGGGCAAAATTGTCGGACTTACTAATGGCGTCTTTGACATCCTTCATGCCGGACATGTTGCCTACCTTGAACAAGCCCGCCACCATTGCGACTGCCTAATTGTCAGCCTCAACACTGATGCATCAGTGAAAAAGTATAAAGACCCGGGGCGCCCCCTCGTCCCGCAAAAACAGCGCGCCCGCGTTATCGCCGCGCTTGCCTGCGTGGATTATGTAACGTTTCATGGCGAGCGGCGCATGAGAAAAACGCTGGAAATTTTGCGCCCATCTTATTATATCAAAGGCGGCGATTATAAACCGGAACAGCTCACCTCCCGCGATGTTGTCCAAAAATACGGGGGCGACGTCCTGATTCTGCCGATGAAAAAGGGCATTTCCACAACGGCGATAATTGACCGCGCGCTTGAGGCTTACTGTCCCAAACCCATTTCGCTTTCCGCCCCGGAGCCCGCCCCTGCGCCCGCGCTCTTCCTCGACCGCGATGGCGTCATTAACGCGGACAATGGTTATATCAGCAACCCTGCGGATTTTGAGATTCTGCCCCATGTTGTGGAAGGGCTTCTCCAATTTCAGAAAGCCGGCTATTTCATTATCATCGTTACCAATCAAGGCGGAATAAATCTCGGATACTATACAAAAAATGATTTTTATCGCGTCAACTCCAAGATGCTCAAAATATTGAGCAGCGCGGGCATTGGCATTGATAAAATCTACTTTTGCCCCCACACCATCAAGGAACGCTGCACCTGCCGCAAACCAAAAATCGGCATGATTCTCCGCGCGCAGGAAGAACTCCCGATTATCATGGAAAAAAGTCTGATGGTCGGCGACAAGGAAACGGATATTCAGGCGGGGAAAAAAGCCAGCCTTAAAACTTGTCTGATTTCAAACGCAGGCATACCAAAAGATTTTAAAACCAAACCTGATTTAATTGCCGCAGATTTGAAAATTTTGGCGGAAAAAATTTTCTAAGAATTTTCCGCATCGCGTATGAGTTGAAGAACGTCTCCCGGCAGTTTTGCCTGCATGATTTTATTTTTGAGATCCAGCCCGCGAAAGAGCCTCGCAATCTGCGCCAAAATTCCAAGATACTCGCGCCGAACGGAGCGCGACCCCACGATGACAAATATCAACCCCGCCTTTCGCGCGCCCACGCCATAAGATACGCCGACGGGGGATACCCCCAACGCTCCAGCCAGCGGCGCCGGGTCAGGCAGGATGCCATGCGGGATTGCCACTCCGTTATCCAATATCGTGGAGTGCTCTTGCGCCTCGCGCTCTCGAATGGCAGCCATGGCTGAGGCGAAATCAATTTTACGGGAAGCCACATGAGGCAACGCTTGAACGCATTCCTCAATAGCAGCCCATTTTTCTGTTTCTTCCAGCGGACACAGGATAACCCCCTCCGCCAGCAATTCGCTCAATAGTTTCACAAAATTTTCCCTGTTCCTCAATTGCATAGACAAGAAACGAGTAAGTAACATAAAAAAGGATATTCTCAGAGTCAACAAACAAAATTTTCTTTACACAAAAATACGCCGCGTGTTCTAATCAACTCATAAGAAAGAAAATGAAAGGGTTGCGCTATGGACGCTGAACGCATAAATGAAAAAACGGTGAAACTCCGCACGGCTCAAGATATTGTAGAGCTAACTCTCATCAAGGAGGCGCTCAAAGGCGCCGGAATTGACTGCATGGAAGTCCCTTTTGTTGATGCCGCTTATGACGGCATCTTTGTGCCGGCAAAAGGTTTTTCGGATGTCTTTGTTTTTGAGTCGCAACTCGAACAGGCGGAAAAAATTATTGCCGCCCTGCTGATGGAAGATAGCAAATCGAAAGAGGAGGAGCAGACCTAAATCTTGCCATTTTCCGTCCATATTCTCATGGGATGCCCCAAAAAGGGATTTTTGCAGGCGGCGG
This sequence comes from candidate division BRC1 bacterium ADurb.Bin183, assembly GCA_002070185.1. GTDB lineage: Bacteria > Sumerlaeota > Sumerlaeia > MWCT01 > MWCT01 > MWCT01. Next base: position 104,684 of record MWCT01000009.1, on the reverse strand, counting down.
TTTCCAGAAATTGGCGATACACGCCGCCCCAGCCCGCATAATCCCCGCCGAACACATGCGTATGCCAGAGCAGGCAAAAGACGCCTCCGTGCCTTTCCACGCGAGCCATCAACGAACACAGATGTTCCAGAGCCTCCGCCGGCGAAAGCCTCAAATAATAAATGAACGAGGCGTCCATTGCAATCATCGGAATTTCCACCAGACGCAGCGTCCGTCCAGTTTCTGCATCAAAACAACGGAACGGTCGGCATGTTCCGCAGCGGAATCCCGGACTTTCCGAAAAACCCAGAGTCGTATCAAACGGAATCCCAAGCGCGTCCAGTTGCCGCCATGTTTCGGGAATGCGAATTCCCAGATAATGTTGCCGGCTGCCGACGGGCGGGCATCCTGCGGCGGCGTTGAAACAATCGAGTTCCCGAGAAAAAGATTCTGCTCGTTCCGCCGAGGAGGCGCCCTCCGCAAAAAGCCGCAGATGCGCCGAAAGGCTGAAATGAATTCCTATCCCGAAATTTCGTTTTTTCAAATAATGTATCAATTTTTGTATGCGGCGGTTTTGAATGGAATAGGGGCGATCGAGGGGATGGCTACCTCCCGCCAGAAAAAAATAATCCGCGCGAATGCCGAACTTTTCGTCCGTTTCCGCCAGTTTTTCAAATGTCCAGTATGGGTCTGGCATAAAACCCCAAAGGCTTGAAAGAGCGCGAATTTTATCGTCTGACGTCAACAGATTTTTCCAAGAATATTTGCGGACGGCATCCACATCATGCGTCACATAAAGGGCAAAAGGATGCGCGCCCCAATGATTTTTTCGCCGAAAATCAGGTCTCACCCGCCCCGTCCATTCGGCGAACAGGTCGGCGTATTCATCGGCAATAGCGCGCTCGAGCAACCCCTCCTTTTTGAGAAGCGAACGCTCCGCAGGAAATCGCATACGCTGATCCCGCTCTTTGATGACAATCTCCTCATAACGAGTCAGCAGGAAAAAAATCCCCGCGATGATGTCCGCATGCGATATGATTTTCCCCTCGCGCTCTTCTATCCAATTTCCCGATGGAGGCAAACTGCCGAAAAGAACCGGCAAATCCTTCCATCGGGCAAGCGGCGTTTGAGGCAGGCTCTGCGGATTCAAATATTGCGCGGAAAAAAAATCCGATTCCAAAATGTGAATGTGCGGCATCGCAACCACCGGCTCCAGCGTTCCATAAACGACAAGCAGAGAGTCCCGCAAGTCGGCTGTCCGCAATTCATCATAAGAAAAATAGACCGCCCCATCCATACCGAGATTTTCCGCAAGCCAATCAAAAACATAACGGATATGCGGAGAAAAAACGCGATTGGAATAAACGGCTGAAAGTTTCATGAACGTTCCGTGAACCGACGGATAAATTCCACCGTGCGCCGTGCGCTGCCCCGATTCTGAAGGGCGGTTTGAGCGGCGGCATTGCCCAGACGGCGTCGCTCCTCTTCATGTGAAATCAAATACTCCATTTTTGACGCAAGCTCTTTTTCTGTTAGTTGAATGCCTCCCTCGCCCTCCTGAAAGATTTTCAGGATTTCCGGCTGTTTGTGCATATGCGGACCATAAATCACCGGAATGCTGTGAACGGCGGCTTCAAGAAGATTATGTCCGCCGACCGGCACAAAACTCCCTCCCAGAATAGCAGCCGCGCCTAAGCCGTAAAGTTTTGCCAGAACTCCAATAGCATCCACGAGAATAGCCTCCGGATTTTCTACGGCGGGATTGGTGAATCGCGCAAAGCGGATACTCCGCTCAGCAAGCAGCCGCGCAACCGCTTCAAAACGCTCCGGATGGCGCGGGGCAAGAATCAGGCGAAGGTTCGGGATCTCCGCGCGAACTTTCTCCCAAGCGTTCAGAATGATTTCCTCCTCGCCCGCATGGGTGCTTCCAACGACAATAATCGGATTTTCCGAGGACATCTTTAGACGCGCCAGAAGCTCATTGCGCTGTTCGAACGTTATGGGCGCGCCGGAGGAATCGAACTTGCAATTGCCCGTCACAAAAACGCATTCTGACCGACCGAGCAGCGCGGAGAATTTTTCTCGATCGCGCTCCGTTTGAACGCACGCCGCTGTGATGGCGTCAAACGTCCCGCGGAAAAGAGTGCGATATTTCATCCATCGCTCGAATGAACGGTCGGAAAGTTTACCATTGGCAAGAAAAATGCGCACGCCCCGCCGCGCCGCCTCCCGCAGAAAATTTGGCCAGATTTCCGTTTCCATAAAGATGTAAATCTTCGGATCGAATTTTTTTAAGAATCGCTGAACAATCGGCGTAAAATCCAGCGGATAAAAAGTGAACGCCTTTGCCTCGCTCAGAATTTCCCTTGCTTTTTGCTGACCTGTTTCTGTGACTGTGGAAGCCACAATGCGGGCATCCGGCTCCGCGGCAACCCACTCGGAGAGAACCGCCTTTCCCGCAACCGCCTCCCCCACAGAGACGGCGTGAAGCCAGAGCCTTCTGCCGGGCGCGTTCAAATCCCATACCGCGGCATCAAGGTCAAGCCCCAGCATCCCGCGGGTGCTTTTCCGGTATTTTTTCTTAAACAGGATTTTATAAAGATACGGCGGCAGAAACACCGGCGCCGCCATGAGATATAATAAATCCGCAGAATGAATCATTATATTATTTCAACCTTTATAAAGCTAATAAATTTTAAACCCCTGAAAATTCCGCCTCGGCAAGACGGGTATAACGCGCGCCGTCCGGATGCAACTCGCTTTTGAAGAGAATAAGCCGGTTGACCATGCACTCGCCCACATAACGCGATTTGTGAATCTCAACAATTTTCATCATGGCAGCAGTGCCTTTAAGCGACTTAATGCGCGCCAGTGTCAAATGAGGGTGAAACTCGCGCCCCTCCGGTTCAAAACCAAGCAAAGCCATAGCGTCCTCAATCTTGTGTTGAAGAGCGCACGCTTCTTTGTCCCCGTCTGTCACGCCCACCCATAGCACGCGCGGCTGACGCGCATTGGGGAACACGCCCAAATTGCGCACCTTGAGCAGGAAAGGCGGCGTATCAGCGGCGATTTCCTCAAGCGAGCGAGCAATATCGCCAACCAGCCTTTCCTCGATATTACCCAAAAACTTTAAAGTCAGATGAATCCCATTCGGGTTCACCCACGAAGGGCGGGCGGACGTGAACTGCATCCCCTTTTTCAAATCCTCAATCAACTTTGCCAGCTCCCGCCTCAAGCCGTCTGAGAGTTCAAGGGCGATAAAAGAACGAATCATTACGCGCTCCTTAAAATCCAAATCAACCGCATCAGATTTATAATCTCAAAAATAAGACGGCGGCGGGCAATGAAAAAAAATGAAAAAATGCTTGCGCGGCAAAAACCGCGGGCGATATAAAAACCAACTGATTGTGTTCGTGAAAAAGACGCTAACCCCTTTTGAAAATTTGCCGAAGTGGCGGAATTGGCAGACGCGCTGGGTTCAGGGTCCAGTGGGGGCAACCCTGTCCGGGTTCAAATCCCGGCTTCGGCACCATATAAAAAAACAACTCCCGCAAAATCGCTTTTCGCCTTTCGCGGGAGTTTTATTTACGCATTCATAATAATTGTCCGCTTTTCAAGGCGCGCGGATTCAGCGGCAAAGGCAAGCAGATGCCCCTCAACGGCAACGTCGAGGGAGCGTTTCATCGCCTGATAATCCCCGCGGCGGTAACAATCCAACAGATTGCGAATGACGCCGGTGTCGCCGCCGCCATGCGCGCCCTCCTCCGCCTCAACGGCGATGGTCTCCGGCTGAGGCGAATCGCCGAACCAACCTCCCGCTCCCTGTCCAAAGCGAAATATCTTGATATCCGCTTTTTCCGGATGACCCGCAATCTCTCCTTCCGTGCCGAGGACGCGGATGCTACGATAGGGATGAAATGTATGCGCAAAAACGGAGAAGTTCAGCGCTACGCCGTTTTTGAATCCGGCGATGACCACCTGATGATCCGCGATATTATTCCCGCATTTGAAAACGCATCGTCCATATGGACCGGTCTCAATAGCCCGGCGGCGGGATTCAAGGCTCAAATCGAGCGAAAGCGGTGTGACAGGCCATTCAATATAATCAGTCAGATACAGCGCAGGGGCGAAGTAGGGGCAGGTCATTTCCGCGGGGCAGCCATTCACGCAACGGTCGGGCGCTCCAGCCGGGGCGTTTTCCGGGATGAAAAAACTCAGACCGCCTGTGGAAGCTACATGCTCCACCGTTCCATCCGCCAGCCACGCGGCGATGTCCATATCATGGCAGCACTTGGAAACAATGAACGGCGCCGCCGTTTCAATCCGCCCCCAGTTGCCGCGCACATAGCTATGGGCATAGTGCCAGTAGGCAACGTTCTCGCACATAATCAACCCGATAACTCTTCCCACCGCCCCATTATCAATCAATTCTTTAATCTTTTTGTAGAAACGATTGAATCGCAGGGGATGGCAAATTTGCACCATCAGGTTTCGACGATTTGCCTCCTCCCTGATTTTGACGCACCCATCGGGCGTATCTGCCATCGGCTTTTCAAGAAAAAGATGATACCCTTTTTCAAGGGCGGGCAAGGCAGTCGGCAGATGCTCCCTGTCCATCGTGGCATTGAAGCAGATAGGCGCAAGCGGCGGATGCTGAAAAAACTCCGCGCTATCGGAAAAGCAATTTTCGTTTGAAATCCCATGATCTTGCGCAAATTTTTTGCGTTTGCTCTCATCCTTATCCACAACGGCAACAAAGCGCAACTCATCGGGATGCCGTTTGGCAAAAGCGCCAAAGGCGTCCCTCCCGCGTTGTCCCGCGCCAATCAGCACTGCATCAATCGGCGGCATATATTAACTCTCCTTTTTCAATTGTTTTTCAGCTGAACGAACCATAAGGGTTCGCCTGCCTTTTGCCGCAGCATCATCTTAAGGGAACCCCATGGCAAACAAGTCTTGAGCCAGGCATGGTTTATCTCTTGTTAGCGATTAAAATAAAAAAGAGCGGATGCTTTCAAAGTTGAAAGACTTGGGCAAAAAAAAGGGGAGGCTCGAAAGCCTCCCCATATTCACAATCGTTTAACCGACATTAAGGTGTGGGAGTGGGTGTTGCCGTCGGCGTTGGCGTGGGCGTCGGAGTTGCTGTTGCCGTGGCTGTCGGAATCGGTGTCGCCGTTGGTGTTGCTGTGGCTATCGGCGTAGCTGTTGGCGTCGGAGTTGCTGTTGCCGTGGCTGTCGGAATCGGTGTCGCCGTCGGCGTTGCTGTTGCTATGGGCGTTGCCGTCGGAATCGGCGTTGCCGTCGGCGTCGCTGTTGCTATCGGCGTTGCTGTCGGAATCGGTGTCGCTGTTGGCGTCGCTGTTGCTATCGGCGTGGCTGTGGGCGTCGGAGTTGCTGTCGCAGTTGCCGTCGGAATCGGTGTCGCCGTCGGCGTGGCTGTTGCTATCGGCGTGGCTGTTGGCGTTGGTGTTGCCGTTGGTGTCGGCGTGGGTGTTTCCGTAGGTGTTGGCGTCGGAGTTGGAGTCGGCGTAGGTGTGGGTGTCGTTAGGTCGTAGGTGTAAACATCAACCTTATCCAGATAAGCCGTGCCAACCTGCGAGTTTGTGCCATCAGCAAGATCGAACATGAGTCCGAATTTGTTCAAGTCGGCATCCGCGCCGGTGTAAAGCGCTGGCATGGTTTCGAAGAACAGATCGTATTCATTGCCTGCTGTGGTCGGCATATGGTCGCGAAGAACATCAGGAACGAGGTTCAATTCGGCTGACCAGTTGCCCGCGAGGTTGTGGATGAACACGCGGACACGACCCATAGAATCGTGGTCTTCCTGCGTGGGCGCAAGGATTCTGAACACGGCTCTATAGAGTTTGCCTTCCTCGAACGAAAGCGGAGAAACAGCTGGCGGCAGACTCCACATACCGTAGTCGGGCGCGGTTTGTCTCAAGGCGCCGGGCGTCGTGATAAACAGACCTTCTGCATCGGAACCAAAGGTTGCATCGCCGAAGGGATGACCCAGAAGCTGTGTGACCCAGGTGCTGAAATCAGCATCCGTGTCATAAGTCGCAATGAGCGTGCCCTCGCCTTTGGTCGGTATCGGCAGTCTCTCAATCATGACGCTATCCATGAAGTTGATGCCGTCCTCCACCTCGTCAAAATCAATCACTTCAAATTTGATTCTGAGGAAGGCAACGGTCGGCGATGTGGCAGTTTGATCCGGAGGCGTAAAGTAGACGTTGTAATCCTCTCCGATTTCCGTCGGGGCAAAGATGCCCTTGCCCACGCGGTTGCCGCCGGCAACAGTCATCTTGTCCGTATCAGCCACTGTTTCGGTCAGCAAGCGGACATTGGGAACGCGATTTCTATCGGGCTGAGTTGTTCTAATTGTGTATTTGATGCGATACATGCTACCGGGCTCATAAGGAATAACCGGGTAATCCATCAGATTCCTTTCGGCAATTATTGGCTCGACGGGGCTTTCCCATGCGCCATAGACATTCCTTACAGGATCGCCGCTGGCGCCGATGGAGCAGCCGTCGGTCAGATGCTCCGCCACATAGAAGATGTTTTCAATTGCCGGATACGTCGTACCGTCATCCATATCGGAAACTTTCTTCCATCCCTCGGTTGCGGGGCAAGCATAGATAATAGGTGTCTCTGTCGGCGTAGGCGTTGGTGTAGGCGTTGCAGTTGCTGTCGGTGTCGGGGTAGCAGTAGCAGTTGCCGTAGGAGTCGGTGTCGGGGTAGCCGTTGCGGTTACGGTCGGGATGGGTGTTGCAGTCGCCGTTGCCGTCGGGATGGGAGTTGCAGTCGCTGTCGGGGTTGGCGGCGGCGCAGTCGGTGTCGGGGTAGCCGTAGCGGTTATTGTCGGAATAGGTGTTGCGGTCGCCGTTGCCGTCGGGATGGGTGTTGCAGTCGCTGTTGGTGTCGGAACGGCAGTGCCAAGATTTTCTGTCAGAGTATAATCGAAGATAGCCGGAAGTTCTGTAAGCAGATTGGTTGCCAAAATAGGAATGGAGAAATCGGGTTTCTGCTCGATGATAATGCTATAGGGCCAGGCATAGGGAGAGTTCACTTGGAACTGGAGCGTCATGAGGCGAGGCAGCGGATTGGCATTCAATGGATTGCCGCCTGATGCGATATCCAATGCGCGTTCAGTTCCGTTCTCTTCAATAACGCCAAAATTCAAAACATCCAGTTCTCCCGCAGTTGCGCCAATATATGTTACGGAGGCGCTATCCCATTTGACGCGAATGGCAAACTGACCGGGATTAGTGAGCGGAACAGTATTATTAGCGGAGATAACCACGCCAATATCCAAAATCGCGCCCGGAACGTCGGGATCGCCGGAGTCAATCTGCGTTGCGACAACAACATCGCCTGTGACAGGCGTCGCGGTTCCAAGAAGGGATGTTTCCGTGTAATCATATATCGCTGGCAGATTCGTCACCAGATCCGTTCCCAAAACAGGATTCGGAGAATCGGGATCATCCCCAATGATAATGCTATACGGGAATGAGAATGTCGGTGTGTTCACCTTGAAACGCAAAGTCATAAACCTTGGCTGCAGGTTCACATTCAGCGGATTACCATCAGATGATATATCAATGAAGCGGTTAGTAAAGGAAGCCTCAATACCTCCTTCGTTCAAGTCGCCCAAATCGCCGGCTACTGCGCCGACATATGTCAACGATGTGCTGTTCCATATAACGCGAATAGCAAACTCGCCGGGATTGGTGAGCGGAACGGTGTTGTTAGCAGAGACAACAACCCCAATTTCGAGGGTATCGCCGGGCATGGAGGGATTACCCGATTCAAGCTTGGTGGATACTGTCACATTGCCGGTAACGGGAACGGGCAAACCAAGAACGCTTGTCGCGGAATAATCATAAACAGCCGGGATACCTGTAACCAAATCCGTAGCCAAAACCGGATCTACCGCGCCAGGATCGGCGCCGATAGCGATGCTATAAGGGGATGTAAAAGTGGAGTTGTTCACCTGGAAATGCAGAGTCACAAAACGCGGCGTCAGATTAACATTCATGGGATTGCCGTCGCAGGTTATGTCCACGAAGCGGTTTAGAAAAGACATCTCCACAGGTCCGGGATGAACCTCGCCCAAATCTCCGTCGCTTGCGCCAATAAAGGTCAAAGACGTGCTGTCCCAAACGGCGCGAAGGGCAAAGTTGCCCGGATTGGTGAGCGGAATTGTGTTGTTGGCGGAGACCACCACGTCAACGTCAATCAGATTGCCCGGCATGGAGGGATTGCCCGAGACGAGCTGGGTGGATACTGTCACATTGCCGGCAACGGGAATGGGCAGACCAAGAACGCTTGTCGCGGAATAATCATAAACTGCCGGGATATCGGTAAACAGATCTGTCGCCAGAACCGGATTCGGCGCGTCGGGATCGGCGCCGATAGCGATGCTATATGGGGATGTAAAAGTGGGGTTGTTCACCTGGAAATGCAGAGTCACAAAACGCGGCGTCAGATTAACATTCATGGGATTGCCGTCGCAGGTTATGTCCACGAAGCGGTTTAGAAAAGACATCTCCACAGGTCCGGGATGAACCTCGCCCAAATCTCCGTCGCTTGCGCCAATAAAGGTCAAAGACGTGCTGTCCCAAACGGCGCGAAGGGCAAAGTTGCCCGGATTGGTGAGCGGAATTGTGTTGTTGGCGGAGACCACCACGTCAACGTCAATCAGATTGCCCGGCATGGAGGGATTGCCCGAGACGAGCTGGGTGGATACTGTCACATTGCCGGCAACGGGAATGGGCAGACCAAGAACGCTTGTCGCGGAATAATCATAAACTGCCGGGATATCGGTAAACAGATCTGTCGCCAGAACCGGATTCGGCGCGTCGGGATCGGCGCCGATAGCGATGCTATATGGGGATGTAAAAGTGGGGTTGTTCACCTGAAAATGCAGAGTCACAAAACGCGGCGTCAGGTTAACATTCATGGGATTGCCGTCGCAGGTAATATCCACGAAGCGTTGTAGAAAATTCATCTCCACAGGTCCGGGATGAACCATGCCCAAATCTCCGTCGCTTGCGCCAATAAAGGTCAAAGACGTGCTGTCCCAAATGACGCGAAGGGCAAAGTTGCCCGGATTGGAGAGCGGAATTGAGTTGTTGGCGGAGACCACCACGTCAACGTCAATCAGGTTGCCCGGTATGGATGAATTGCCCGAGACGAGCTGGGTGGATACTGTCACGTTGCCAGCAATTGTGATTGGTCCGCCGATTGCAGTCGTGACAATGTTATCGAATGTGACTGCGATAGGGGTGCTCATATCCGTTTGAACAAGGGGATCACCCAGGGCGGTTATAGCCTCTACAGTTATGCTGTAAGGAGATGAAAATGCCGGGGTGTTTACCTGAAAACGCAGCGTCATCAACCGAGGCGTTGGGTTGATATTGCCGGCATTTCCTGCTGCGGTGATATCAATGCTCCGAGCTGTAAAGGAGGCTTGGACAACACCCGGCATAACAGCGCCGAGTTCGCCGTCATCCACGCCAAGATAGGTCAAGGATGTGCTGTTCCATTTGACGTGAAGCGTAAAGTTGCCCGGATTCACAGGCGGAACATTGGAAGAAACATCCACGCCAATGAAAAGCGTGTCCCCCGCCACTGAGGGATCGCCTGAATCAATTTGCGTGGAAATGATTGCATCTGCCAAACCAAGGCTGCTGATAGACAAAATCAGTAAAGTCACCAGGGCGAATAGATTTTTACGTAGCATTGTTTTCCTCCTCATATTTATTTAGCCCTCACATCCAGAGATTGGGCAACACCTTGTCCAACATCCGGATGAAAGGGCCGGGGGGAATTTGTTCCCCCCCAGCCAAATAAACATTTACTCGACACTGAAAACAGATAATTCTACTGGAACGGTTCCCGAAATCTGGATAACGGCTGTTTCATCTGAGCTGAAGTCATGTCCTTCGCTCATCTCGACGATTTCCTTGATTTCAAAAACCAACCCATCGCCGAGATCTACCAATGTTATCTTCACCTCGCCAATGGTGATGGCGCCAAGTATTGTTGTTTCTCCGACAAGGACAGAATATTCGACGCCCATCGGAATATTATCGTCGATTTTGAAATGAAGCGTGAAGGCAATAGGATTTGTCTCCGTGTTATCCACGTTGCCAAACGTTCCAATATCACGATATACCCAGCCGCCGCCTATAGGAATCTTCTCGCCTATAACGATAGGTCCCAAAGCCTTCTCATTTAAACCCCACACACCGTTGGTATTTCCCTCTATGGTTTTGGCAATATCAAGGTCAACGTATGCGGGAAGGCTCCAGTAAACCCTCGTCAATGCGCTGCAGGGTATTTTCGTCGTAGGGTTGACAATTTTGACATCAACGCTGAATTTCGCGCCAGCCCAAGTCGGGTTTCCGCTAACGATTTCTGTTGTCAGAGTCGGTATTGTCGCGGCAGATGCATACATCGCCGAAAAAAGGAGCATTGCTGTTATTAACAACAATGTACTGACTCTGTCTTTCATAATATCCTCCTGTGCTTCAATACTTCCTGCTTTTTATGCCTTTTCCCCATTTGGCTCAATGTCATAAAAACAGGATACCGAGGATTCACCGCCTAAGGCCGGTATGGGAGAATGCTATAGCCTGCGATGCCAAGGAACTTGTTGAAGAGGATGTTGGCATCAAGGTTGTTCACAACGCCGTCTTGATTGACATCCATGCGGTCGGGGTCAAATCCAAACCCCTCGATTTTGCCCAAAACAAAGTTGTAAACGATGGCAGCGTCGCCGTTATCTATTACACCGTTTTTGTTGATATCGCCAAGCTTCGGATAGTCGTTCTTATCCGTCCAAGATGTGCCAACAAGGGCTTCATACCAATCATAATAGCCGTCGCCGTCGCTATCCCCAGGACCCGGAACAGGACCAGGAGCAGGCGTGCCATTCTTGGGATCCCCGCCCAACTTCAGCTGAACGCCGTCAAGAACGCCGTCATTGTCCTGATCCGCATCGTTGGGATCCGTGCCATAAATATAAATCTCTTCCCAATCATCAATGCCGTCGCCGTCGGAATCGCCAAGGATGATGGATGCAGCTGGGTTGTTATTCTGGGTCACAGTTGTGGAAACATCGCCGTTTATGTTACCCTCTATGTAGTTATTCTGGGCGTCCAGAACAACCGGAGGATCCGTATAGCCGCAATCGCCGGGCTGAATCGGACGGAAGGCGTTTATACCCCAGTTGAGGCAGTTGATGAAGTTGTTGTCATGAACGGTCATGTTTGGCGGAATGCCCATAGGATGCTGATACTCGCCTTTGAGAACCCCGGGATAAGTGCAGCCACCGGCGCTAAACGGATTGCATCCGTCCACGCCGTTCCACTCGTCGCGAGTCTCGTCGCACATACTGCCGCGGAAATGGAGACCGTTCATGGCGTTTTCAACGGTGTTATAAGCGATTTCAATATCGCTATTGATGAACGGCGGATTGCAATAAGCACGAATTCCACCGGTATCTTCATCCGTACGGTTATCCTGATAGTTGACGTTCGCTATGCGGTTGCCGATTACACGCACAAACCTACTGTTGCTGCCGATGTTAATGCCGTGGCGTCCCGTGTTCTGAATATTGTTGCCCATAACGTCATAATACGATTGGTTGCCAGGCTGTATGCCGGCATAGTTGATGTTGATGAGGGTGTTATAGATAATCTTTAGTGTAGCGCCCGCAGTGCCGCCGGTGCTTGTATGGATACCCGTGTTGCCGCCGGTGCCGGAGAGGTTTATGATGTTGGTAACAAGGTTGTGGGCAATCTGGCAATTTGGACCGCCGCCGCCCACGCCTTTGCCGTCAAAATTGGTGACGATGTTATAGGCAAAGATATCGTCGCTACCCGCCTGGGCAGCGGTTTTGCCTGTTTGAATGGCTTTGTTTTCGCCGTCAATCTTGAAACCGTTGAACTCCACGCCAGCTGCTGTGGCGCCAGCGCCAAGGTCCACCATAACCGTAGCGGGGGGGGTTGTGTGAACGATAACCGCCTCAGGACCTCTGTTTTGAGTATAAGGCTCAACGTCCCTGTTGGGTCCATAAATCTTGATCCCCGGCTTGGTCACTTTAATGGCTTCTGCATACGTTCCGGGGTCAACTATAATCGTGTCCCCTACCCCAGCATCCGCAAGGGCTGCCGAGATAGTGGCATACGGCTTGCCCGCACCGACGTTTAGCGTTGCCGCAAATAAGCCCGTTGTGCAGGCAATTAAGACGAGCACAATCGCCGTAAGGAATCCTTTTCCTCTCATTTTAATACTCCTTTTACCTTATTTTTTACCCTCAATTAATTTAAGGGTATTGCTAACTCAGGCGCGGGTAACCGGTAAGCCGCTATGGGCATGGTCGGAATTTGCCGCTGACCTTTACGCCTTATCCCATGGCGGGCGCCGGCGTCAGAGGATTCTCACCACCCCCTTTCGATGATGAACATCTTTTTAAAAAATGCAAAACTATCAAACACCAAAAAAACCGGCTTATTTAATTTAGGGCAGCCGGTATGGGAGAATGCCATAGCCTGCGATGCCAAGGAACTTGTTGAAGAGGATGTTGGCATCAAGGTTGTTCACAACGCCGTCTTGATTGACATCCATGCGGTCGGGGTCAAATCCAAACCCCTCGATTTTGCCCAAAACAAAGTTGTAAACGATGGCAGCGTCGCCGTTATCTATTACACCGTTTTTGTTGATATCGCCAAGCTTCGGATAGTCGTTCTTATCCGTCCAAGATGTGCCAACAAGGGCTTCATACCAATCATAATAGCCGTCGCCGTCGCTATCCCCAGGACCCGGAACAGGACCAGGAGCAGGCGTGCCATTCTTGGGATCCCCGCCCAACTTCAGCTGAACGCCGTCAAGAACGCCGTCATTGTCCTGATCCGCATCGTTGGGATCCGTGCCATAAATATAAATCTCTTCCCAATCATCAATGCCGTCGCCGTCGGAATCGCCAAGGATGATGGATGCAGCTGGGTTGTTATTCTGGGTCACAGTTGTGGAAACATCGCCGTTTATGTTACCCTCTATGTAGTTATTCTGGGCGTCCAGAACAACCGGAGGATCCGTATAGCCGCAATCGCCGGGCTGAATCGGACGGAAGGCGTTTATACCCCAGTTGAGGCAGTTGATGAAGTTGTTGTCATGAACGGTCATGTTTGGCGGAATGCCCATAGGATGCTGATACTCGCCTTTGAGAACCCCGGGATAAGTGCAGCCACCGGCGCTAAACGGATTGCATCCGTCCACGCCGTTCCACTCGTCGCGAGTCTCGTCGCACATACTGCCGCGGAAATGGAGACCGTTCATGGCGTTTTCAACGGTGTTATAAGCGATTTCAATATCGCTATTGATGAACGGCGGATTGCAATAAGCACGAATTCCACCGGTATCTTCATCCGTACGGTTATCCTGATAGTTGACGTTCGCTATGCGGTTGCCGATTACACGCACAAACCTACTGTTGCTGCCGATGTTAATGCCGTGGCGTCCCGTGTTCTGAATATTGTTGCCCATAACGTCATAATACGATTGGTTGCCAGGCTGTATGCCGGCATAGTTGATGTTGATGAGGGTGTTATAGATAATCTTTAGTGTAGCGCCCGCAGTGCCGCCGGTGCTTGTATGGATACCCGTGTTGCCGCCGGTGCCGGAGAGGTTTATGATGTTGGTAACAAGGTTGTGGGCAATCTGGCAATTTGGACCGCCGCCGCCCACGCCTTTGCCGTCAAAATTGGTGACGATGTTATAGGCAAAGATATCGTCGCTACCCGCCTGGGCAGCGGTTTTGCCTGTTTGAATGGCTTTGTTTTCGCCGTCAATCTTGAAACCGTTGAACTCCACGCCAGCTGCTGTGGCGCCAGCGCCAAGGTCCACCATAACCGTAGCGGGGGGGGTTGTGTGAACGATAACCGCCTCAGGACCTCTGTTTTGAGTATAAGGCTCAACGTCCCTGTTGGGTCCATAAATCTTGATCCCCGGCTTGGTCACTTTAATGGCTTCTGCATACGTTCCGGGGTCAACTATAATCGTGTCCCCTACCCCAGCATCCGCAAGGGCTGCCGAGATAGTGGCATACGGCTTGCCCGCACCGACGTTTAGCGTTGCCGCAAAGAGCCCGGATACACAAAGAAGCAAGGCACAAACAATTACCGGAATGAAGCATTTTTCTTTCATCTCTTTTCTCCTTTTTCCCTTTTTGTTTCTATACCCCTGTGCAATGGAGGGTATAAGAAAAATTACCTGAGCCCATGCTTAAACACAGGTTCTGAAAAAACTCCCTTAACTGAGTTTTTTCACCTCTTACGACAAACATGGTTCTTTATCCTCCACCCCTTTCCCGATGTAAAGAAAAAAATTAGTTTTTTTTATGTTTTTTTTTGATTGCATGAATAGCGCGCCCAAATGTATGTATTTTCTCATTCAGTAAATACAAGACTTAGTTATAGGGGGATTTTTTTAGTTTGAATCTTTTTATTAAACTGTTGGTTGTTTGCTCCGTATGCATTGTCATTATCGGAATCCATCCCCGCCGAGCTGAATCAAGCAACACCAGGTCGGGCGATGAAACGACAACCCAAACCGTGCCGACTCCTACGCCGTCAGCCACGCCAACTCCCTGCGCTGTTATTTATACAACAAACCTTGTTGGCAATCCTTTTGCCGCTAATTCCAATTTTACAGTTGATGTGCGCATGAAAGATAATGTCTATGGCGCTGTCATGTCTTTTGCCTTCCGAGTTTATTTCAATAACAATCTCCTTGAGTTTATTTCTCCCCCCCAAAAACTCGAACTCAATGCCAACGTGAATAATGGACCCATCAAAGGCGTGGCGCCCAATAATTATGTTTTTGTCATGTCGCAGCCCAATGCCCGTAACACCTTGTTAAACCCCGGTCTTTGCAAACTCCGTTTCAAAACACGCGTCGCCCCGACTGCCCCTTATTCCATTAGAATAACCTATGAACCCAAAAACGACCCGCTCCTCGATTTGCATAATGTTCCCATACCCGCCATCTTTGACACATCGTTCACCGTTCCTGTGAAAACAAACACACCAACGCCTACGCCAACGCCGATTCCTACAAAAACGCCTACGCCTACTCCGACGCCGACTCCTACAAAAACGCCGGCTCCAACGCCAACGCCTACAAAAACCCCCACGCCAACTCCGACGCCGACACCAAATCCCACGCGCACGCCAAAGCCTTCATTTACTCCCACACCGACGCCGACGCCCATTCAAACATCCACACGGACGCCGACGCCCACTCGCTCTCCAACACCCAGCCCCACCGTATCACCGACGCCAACTGCGACCCCATCGCCTACATCTACACCAACACCGACACCTACGCCGACGCTTACTCCAACATCTACGCCTACGTTTACTCCAACACCAACTCCCACACCAACACCGACACCAACTCCCACATCATCGCCGACGCCAACACAAACTGCAACCCCAACAGCAACTGAAACGCCAACTCCTACGCCGACGCCCACACCAACACCGACACCAACTCCCACATCATCGCCGACGCCAACTGCGACCCCATCGCCTACATCTACACCAACACCGACGCCCACACTTACTCCAACATCTACGCCTACGCCAACTCCAACTCCCACACCAACACCGACGCCAACACCGACGCCGATCCCCATAACTATTTCGCAAATTGTTTTACATCTTTTGGACCAGAAACCGTTAACGCCTGAAGAAATAAAAGCCGCCGATGATAATCAGGACAATATCATTGACGTTTCCGATATCGTTCATATTATGAAGCGGGAATCGTCCGGCAATTCTCAGCACGATTGGAAATTTTTAAAGTCCGTTTTCGTTTTAACTATTGACATGGTATTTATTTTTTAAAGATAATTCCGTGCTTTTTGTTTGCAGGGTTACAAAATCTTTCTGGGGAAGGGTTCTCACAAATGAATAAATTGTCCTATTACTATACTGTTTTCCTTTTTTTCATGATTGTCATTTTAACCGGCGCGTGTTTTGCCATGAGCATTTATGACGAAACGCCTGCGTCAGCCGAAACCAAGATTGACAGCCGGGAAGTTTATCCAATGGCAACGCCGTTTGCGGTTATGTATACTGATAACGTTCAAGGCAATGCATACTCTGAGGGGTCTGTTTTTTCCTTTGATGTGAAATTAAGGGAAAATGTAAGCGGACCTGTTGAGTCTTTTGCCTTTCGTGTTTACTTAAATACGAACAACCTCCAATTTTCCCCGCCGGTTCTTGCCATGGATTTGAAGGCGCCCATCCTCGTCTCGCCGCTAAAAGGACTTCCTCCCAATCAATATATTGATATCGTGTCCATGACTGACAATATAAATACCCTTTTCAATCCATCCCTTTGCCGTATAAGATTCAAGACTATCAAAAAGATCACATCGCCTTATATTATGAAAATAGGCGAGGCTCCGCCTAATTATGCAATTGTGCTCAGACCGACCGCTAAGCTTTATACCACTTTTGATTACACCAGCACCAACCCCGTTCCCGGATTTATTGAAACTCCAACCCCGACACCGAAACCAACGCATTCCCCGACTGCAACAACAACGCCTACGCCGACGCAGACTCCTATGCCTTCGCCGACTTCTACGCCGATGCCTTCGCCGACTTCAACACCGGCGCCGACACCTACGCCGACACCGACACCCGCGCCTTCCTCGACTGCCTCGCCCACGCCAACTTTTACACCGGCGCCGACGCTTACACCAACGCCGGTTTCTTTTGAAATGGTTGTCAATCACATTACCGGCAGGGAAACTCTTACGCCGGAACAAATCAAAATTGCGGATCTCAACAGCGACGGCATCATTGATGCGGCGGATATTGTGATGTTCATTTTGAACGGCGCAAAGCTGTAATTTTTCCGCGCCAAATAATGCCAATAAAAAACCGGAAAGAACTTGCCGCTCTTTCCGGTTTATTTTTTACCTTGCGGGAAGATGTTACTTTACGTCAAAAACGGAGAGTTCCACTGGCACTGTGGAGTTGACGACGGTGAAAAAATCAGTCACGCCGGCAGGAGATCCCCAACCATCGGGCGAAGAAATGCGGCGCGCCGTGATGCGCAACTTGCAGGTTTTGTCAATGAACCCAATGTCCCGAATGGAGACCCAGATGATGGAATGTTCCAGACCCCCGGGGCTGGCGGAAAGTCCCGTTGTTGCCCCTTGAATATTGGAGGTCTCATGCCAGTTAACCGCGTCATCTTCAGACCATTCGACTTTGATAATAACCGGCAGGCTGTTTAAATCGTATGTTTTGAATGCCACAGGGACATGATTCTGAAATCCTCCGACAGGGTCGGATACGATGGAAACCCATGGTTTATTTTCGGCGTCCTGAATTTCAAAGAGCCCCTGCAGACACTCGGCGTTGCCTTCCTGATAGCTTTTCATAACGGGAGGCATGCCTTCCCACGACCACCACATGCCGGTAAAATTTCCGGTCGTCATCTGATTATTGACCGCCCACTGAGTGGCTTTCCGCCCAATGTCAACGGCGCCGACATTGCGCAAGCCCATCATCGCATAGCCAACATCTTGAGCATCGGGAGCCCATCCATATTTGTTGCAGGCGAAACCGCCGTAATGCGGATCGGCTATGTTTTTAATCTGAATCTCTTCCAGCTTCTGGGTAAAGAGGTCAATCCAGTAGCGATATCTTGCGGAGTCAACCATGTTCATCGCCCAGAGCATGTTCCCCATCGCGGAAACGTATTCGCCTTCCACAGATTTGATACCGGAGGTGACGTTGTCGAAATCATCCCAGCGTTCAACCATGCGCTGGAAGATGCAAACCGGAAAAGGTTCCGCTGAATCATACTTGGGAAGTCCGGGTTTTCCGGGGGCTTTAGGATAGGCATAAACGGAAGCCATCGTATCAATTGCCTGCGTTGCCCATGTGTGGTCTCCCATCGCCTCAGCCGCCGCCGCATAGCCGGCAAGGTCCCAGATGCAAAGGCTATACCCCCAGCCGGAGGCGCCGCCCCACATACCGTAGCAGCGTTTTTCAACAATCATTTCCGCAAACTGTTGCCCGGTGGCATAACCGGCGCGGTTAATTTTGCGCCATGTCCAGTGATTTTGCGCCCGTTGCTTGTATTTCAGATCGCCTGTTTTTTCGGAAAGTTCGCAAAGCATGACCATGTCCGGCGCGTAATATCCAATGGAATCCGGGATGGCAAAAAGGGTTTCGCCTGTGAAGCGTCCGCCCGGATAAGCGCCGCTTCCCAGATAGTCTTTGCCTGCAATGATTCCATCAAGGAGCACAAGCGCGCGAGCTACAACGCCCTTTTGATTGGCGGGCGTTGCCGTATCCGTTGTCGAGAAATTTTCGGGCCATGACCAGCCGCCGTCGGTATGCTGCCAACGTATCAGCTGATCGCACCCGCGCTCCAGAGTCTCAAGAAATTCTGCTTTTGTGTATTTGGTATCGCCGGGCGTTTTATTCCCGCCGTCCTTGATTGCATAAGGGGCGCCCAGCCGTGGTACCGGCGGCAAATCTATAAATTCATTAAACTCGGCATAAGCCAGCGAGCCCATAAGCATCAAAGCCATAACGGCAGCAATGCACATGATGCGAAGATTCAACATGTTTGATTCCTCCTTAAAGTAATAACTTTTAAAAGAAACTCATATTTCGTTCAAGTTCAACCCCATCTTCCCCAATGTTCGCATTCCCCCTTTCAAGCACGTGCAATTGTTAATATTTATTATTCAAAATTTCAGATTGTTTTTCTATGCAAAATGGCTCAAACGTCAAGGTAAAAAATTGATAACTTTTCAACACATAAAAAAAACCGGAAGAGGTTTTTACCTCTTCCGGTTTGAATTGAGTTGAATAGCGAAAATTATTTCACTTCAAAAACGGAAAGTTCCACTGGAACGGTGGAGTTGATAATTGTGAAATAATCCGTCACGCCAGCCGGGGAACCCCATCCTGTGGGAGATGTGTCGCGGCGGGCGGTCACGCGCAGTTTGCAGGTCTTGTCAAGGAATCCCAGATCCGGAACCGATACCCAGATAATGTCGTGCACAACACCGCCGGGTGTGGAGGCAAGCCCCGTCACAGCGCCTTGAATATTGCTTGTTTCCGTCCATGTCACGCCATCATTTTCCGACCACTCCACTTTGATGGAAACGGGTTGATTATCCAAGTCGTGCGTGCGGAATGACAAGGGAACATAATTTTCGTGTCCGCCGACCGGGTCTGAAACAATGGTGACCCATGGTTTATTCTCCGCTTCCTGAATTTCAAAAAGCCCCTGCAAAATTTCAGCGTTGCCTTCCTGATAAGAGTCGCCTTTGTTATAGGGCGGATTGAGAGCGATATAGCGCCATAGACCCGACCAATTGCCGGTTTTTTCCTGATTATTGATAGCCCACTGGGTGGCTTTCTGACCAGTTTGCGCGGAGCCGACGTTGCGCAAGCCCATCATTGCATAGCCCGAATCCTGGGCATCCGACCCCCAGCCGTATTTCCAAAGCGTCCAGCCGCCGTGATGCGGGCTGGCTGGATTGTTTACCTGCAACTCGGTAAGCTTCTGTGTGAACAGGTCAATCCAGTAGCGATACCTTGCAGAATCAACCATGTTCATCGCGAAGAGCATGTTTCCCAAGGTGGCGACATAAGAAGCTTCAACAGATTTGGTTCCAGAGGTTGCCACGTCAAATTCGTCCCAGCGCTCGATCATGCGCTGCGGCAGACAGACCGGGAAAGGCTCCGCCGGATCGTATTTGGGAAGCCCGATTTTTCCGGGAGCTTTGGGATAGGCATACGTGGAAAGGATTGTATCCAAAGCCTGCTGAGCCCACGTATGGTCGCCCATGGCTTCCGCCGCGGCGACATAACCGGCAAGGTCCCACATGCAGAGGCTGTAGCCCCAGACGGAGGCGCCGCCCCACATACCGTAGCAGCGTTTTTCAACAATCATCTCGGCAAATTGTTGCCCGGTGGCATAACCGGCGCGGTTAATTTTGCGCCATGCCCAGTGATTTTGCGCGCGTTGCTTGTATTTCAGATCTCCCACCTTTTCAGAAAGTTCGCACATCATCAACATATCCGGGGCGTAATAGCCGATTGAATCCGGAATGGCGAAAAGGATTTCACCTGTGAAGCGGGCGCCGGGATAAGAGCCGTCGCCAATGTAATCCTTGCCCGGAATAATTCCATCAAGAAGCACGAGCGCGCGAGCGATAACACCTTTTTGGTTTGCAGCAGTTGCTGTGTCCGTTGTTGAGAAATTTTCGGGCCATGACCAGCCGCCATCTGTATGCTGCCAATGTATCAGCTGATCGCATCCACGTTCGAGAGTCTGAAGAAATTCCGCTTGGGTGTATTTGGTATCGCCGGGGTTTTTCCCATCAATAGACTTAATAGGCTGCCCCGGATTAAGGGCGGGCTTGGGCGGAATATCTATGAATTCATTAAATTCCGCATAAGCAAAGGAGCCCAACAACACAACCGCCAACAAAACCAACAACCATCTTTTCATAAACCCTTCTCCCTTCCTATAATTTATTATTTTTTTAAGCCATTTGGCTTATATACCCAATAAATTTGATGCCGCATCCTTAAAGATTGGGGCGTTGAATAATTTCAACGCCCCGATTTTATCCCATTCTACTTAAAGATTTTCCAGTCATCCACTTCCGTGCGATAAGTTCCGGTTGCATACACAAATGGCGTCAGGAGGTTATTGAACGCATCATAACGAACCTCGAACTTGCCATCGCCTCTATCCACGAAGGTGCCGACTGTGCCGGGAAGAACGCTCCAAGAGCCCCAATAGCGCATAACGCCCATATTAATGTTCTGCTCGGCTGGAGGCACATCGCTGGGATGATACTCCACCCAAAGCGTGGCATAATTGCCAAGGACAGTGGAGGGGTCTATCTTAAGCTCAATGGCGTTGTCCTTTCCGTAAAGGTTGGTCGGTTCCTGAATTCTCAATTCGCGGACGCCAGTAAAAGAGCCGGGTTGGATTTCGATGCGCGTCAACGTGTAGGTTCCGTCGTTATCAACTTGGAACGTACCGCCATCATTTCCGTTCACCATATACAGTTTGCCTTGTGTCTTTGTCCAGCCGCGCCCGTTTACGATAGCCGTCAGAGCGGGCATTTGAGGATGAGATGCAGCCATATTGAATATGGCGACATCATTAACAACCGCTGTGGCGGCGTATTCAATCGGCACAGGCGCTGTTGAGAAGACATCCACGTAAACTGTGGAAGGCGCGCGGAACTTCGTGCCTGAAACGCGGGTAATCGTATAAGTCGTTTCAAAGTTGGTCTCGTTGACAATCACCAAATCCTTGGTAATCGTCGTTGCGCCATCTAACCCTTGCACTTTTGCGAAACCTATAAACACCGGGTTCTCTTCCAGACTGATGCCAATGCCTCTGCCGGTGAAGGTGTAGTATCCTGCAGAAACTTCGGCATCGGAATTTATGGAAACGAGTTTAGAAACGGGACCCGCCGTCATGGGTGTGTATTTGTATACCGCATAAGTTGTGTTATTGCCTTCAGGCGCCGGATACAAGGTAAAAGGCAGGGGCGGGAGTGAAACGGGCACAATGTCCGGATGCCCGCTCGCTGTGATGTCGCTGATGACCAGAGGCACCTTGCCGACGTTTTTAATAGAGAGAGATTTATTAACCGTGGGCTCGCCTATGAACACATTGCCCCAATCGCTTCCTTGAGAACAGGTAATTTCAATCTGCGGATACACCGCTTCGCCGGTTATGGTGAAAGTGGGGGTGGAATATACATCGTTGGAGACGGGGTTGAACGTCGCCACCTTTGCCCCAATCGTTTCAGGATTGTATTCGACTGTCATGGTGCCCGAGCCGCCGGCGGGAATGGGGGTTGTGGTGAAGTTCAGAATGGAGATTTCATCGCTGCCGCTGCCTCTGGATATATCCGTCACGGTCAGGGCGCTATCGCCAAGGTTGTAGATTTCCAGATCTTTCGTAACAACGGTGCCCTTTCCGCCGGGACGAATAATTTCTTTGTATCCAAAACCATAATCCCGGGCGAAGAATTTAGCGCCGCTGATTTTCTTCTCGTCGCAACCCATCACAGGAGCAAAGGCATTTCTTGCTACGCCGTTAATGTCGGTAGTAATTCCGGCAATCGGCGTTCCTGCAAAACCGCCGGCTGGATAAGCGTCAAAGAGAAGATCGGTTGCGGATGTCCACTTGCCGTCAAAAGGCGCGATTCCGTTGGATATTGCGGGATCCAGTGTGGAAGTGTTCTTATCCAAAGATGTATGCACCGCCCGCCAGTCATCCAACGTGTTATAGTTAATAATTGTTGAGGCTCCCTCTTGATAACGTCCAAAAACGGCGCCCCCGGCGACAAAACAATCGTTGTAATCCTGATCTGTAAGCGAGGTGAGATACTCTCTAAGGTAAAGGGCGCATCCGCGATTCTGTTCAACGCGGACGATGTTGTTTTTCACATTGATAGCTCTGCTGAATTGGAAGGAAGATGTATCGGCATGAAACTGGATGCCGGCGCACAAAGGATACCCCGTGGCGTTATCCGTTATCGTGAGCCCAGCCAGATTGGGCATGTTGATGGAGTTGTGATAGATGTTCACAATATGGTTTTCATTGTTGCGGCTGGCATGATATATGCCGCGGTATTCCTTGTTGCTGACAGAGCCGGTGAAGGCAAAGCCGCTTATCATATTGTTGTAAACATTGAACGTGGCGTTGCCGTTGGCGGAATTGAGCCCGAGGTCAATGCCTGTCATGCCGCCGGTGGCGTTTTGCAGTTGGGTTATTTTGTTGTTGTTAATCTGCAGCGTCCAGTTGAAAAGGGCGTTGCAGGCGGAGAAGTAAATACCTTTGATGGACAAACCGCCTGTATTGACAAGGGCGATATTGTTGCCCTCGACAATTGCGCCCGCCGTTTGAGCCATCCAGATGCCCATGTAACGCGCGGCGATGTTGTTATTGCGGAAGACCATGCCCGTCTGGGCGTTGGCTGCGGTAATGGTTCCGGAGGCTGTTTGCCTAATGCCGTATCCATAAACTGCGCCGGTTCCCTGAGCGGTAATATCGCAGTTTTCAACAAGTCCGTTATCGGGAATGGCGTTCACGCCGGCGGCAATGTTGCGGGACATAAACTCGATGCCTGTGCAGCCATTATCCCCCGTGTTTGTGGAATTGTTGATAATCGTGCAGTTTTTGATTTGCACGTTGTCGCAATCGCCATAAACAAGGAAGATGCGCGAGTTTGCGATGGCTGCCACTTTATTCTGGAAGACTATCTGCCGCGTGGGCGTTCCATCTGGAGAACCGTCAATGATGAAGTTATCCACCTTAACAAGATTTGCAAGGTTTCTGTAATCATTTGTGCCGATGATGAAGTGACCGGGAATTGAGCTCATCGCAGTCACGTTGGAAGTAATCACAACGGGATAGTAGCTGGGGAGCATGCCATCGTTCGGCTTCATGGTGACAGTATAGCCGTTTGTGGCGTTTCCAAAAGCAATCAGGTTGTTAACATCTAATGGTGATGTATTGATAAGAAGCGTCCAGTCGCCGGTGCAGCCGCCCGGTGTGTTGTTAAAATCATCAACAGCTATTTCAAGGCTCGGATAATCATCGTCAACGCTTGTGCCGATTTTGGATGGGTAACGACCTACAGGTATTTCGCTGAACTTTTTGCTGTTGCTGCCCCTGCCGGAAATATTGACAGGAGTCGGACTTGCAGGATCGTCGGAGACGATATCAAAAATAGCAGTGTTTAGTCCGAAAGTCCAGGGATCGTATTTAAAATTAATCGCGCCGTAGCTGTCGGGCGGGATGCTGATGGGGAATGTGTCAGTCACGGTAAGCTCGTTGCTGCCAGAAACAAAATTAACAGCGGTGATATTTAGCGTTCCTTGGTAACCCGCGTTTAAAACGACCAACTGATCCGTTACTGCCACGCCGCCATGGTTAAGGCGGAGTTTTTTGCCAAAATAAAGCATGCCGCCTGGGACAAAGCATTTCTGGTCGCCGGGCGCGGGAGTTCCCTGAGATTCATCGCATCCCATAGTGGGCGCCGAGGCGGAGCGGGGATCTCCGTCGCCATCCTCAGCGATGCCGGTGATCGGTTGAGCTGCGAAATAAGGTCCGGGCCAGGCGGTGAAATGCAGGTCTGTATTGCTTGTCCATGCGCCGGTATAAGGCGCAATGGCAGCTGTGGGGTCAATACTGCTGGAATTTATATCCTTCCCGGTTCCTACCTGCCATTCGGCAAGGGTTCCAAAGTTTTCACCGCCAAGGCGTCCAAAGTTAGTGCCTACCGTTGTGCCGTCAATAAAGATATTGTTAAAGTTGGAGGTTAAAGCGGTGACATCCTCTCTCCAGATACCCCACATTCTGTCTTCTGCAATACGGATGTTATTATTCCGGATGTCCGCGTAAACCGAAAACGCCGTAGCCTCCTTGATACCAATAGCGCAACCGTATCCCGGAGTGGTAATAACAAGCGGGCTTGAAGGCATGTTGATGGAGTTGTAGAAGACGTTTAAGTTGCAGTTTTTAGTGCCGCAATAAATGCCGCGATAAAGACCATCGGTCGCGGAAGTAAACTGGTATCCGGAAACCATGTTGTTGTAAACATTATAAGTTGGGTAGGCGCCGGTGACTGCGCTGCCGGATACTTCAATGGCAACCAGTCCATAGTTTGCGGTTGGACCGGCATGGCTCATTGATGTTATTTTGTTATTGAAGATGTTCATTGTCCAACCGGGGGTATTATTACACGTATTATGGAAGATGCCATGACCGGTAAGACCGGCGAGTACAGCGCCTATGCTAATGGTGTTATTGCTGATTGTTCCGCCGGCGGTCTGGTTCATAAAGATACCGCGCTGACGTGCATTGATGATGTTGTTGCTGATTGTCCAGCCGGACTGGGCATTGCCAGCCGTGATGGTGCCGGAGTTGTTCATTTCAATGCCTAAGCCATAGCTGCCGGCTGTTATATTGGTTGTAATAGTATTATTATCCACAATCCAGTTATCCGGGAGCAAATTGTAAATAACACCGTTGATGGTATGGTTGCGGGATTGGAAGACCACGCCCGTGCAGCCGTTCACAGCTGTGCTTATTGAGCGGTTCGTCAGAATGTTGTTTTTAATAACAACGCCGTCAGAATCGCCATGAACCACAATCAGACGCGCTGCGAAATTTGCATTCATATTTTGAATCGTCATGTCTTGGGAGAGCGCGCCGCCATTATCGCCGTCAATAATAAAATTATCCGTCTTCACGGCGTTATTGGCATCGCCGAAGTTATTCGCGCCGATAACCAGATGACCCGGGAAGGCAGCTATTACCGACCTTTGGTCGAGGGTAATGGTTGGCGTAAAACCCGTATTGGGTTTCATCGTGACGGTAAAGCCGTTCGTGGCGTTGGCAAAGCCGACATTATAAGGCTCTGTCCACGTGGCATTGACAAGAAGATCCCAGTTGCCCGTGCAGCCGCCGGCTGTATTGTTGAAGTCCTGAGCGGCGTCCATGAGTGTCACATAGTCGTCAGCCGCGCTTCCAACTGTGGATGTTCCTTGCCCGACAGGCGGGTCGCTGAATCTTTTTGTTGTGTTGCCTGTGCCTGTGATTGTTAAAAGCATAGGACTGGCGGGGTCGTCGGAATTAATATTAAAAGTTGCTGTTTGAGCGCCGGCATTGTTGGGCGTGTATTGAATGACAATATCGCCGGATTGATTGGGTTGAATGGGTGTCATCGTATGTGAATGGATAATTATATCAGGGTTGCTCGCAACTGGCGTGACAGATGAAATATTCAAGGGCGCGGCTGAAACATTCCAAACTTGAACGCTCCTCAGAACGGGTACGCCGCCCGAACCAATCAAGAGTTTTTTGCCGAAATCGTATGTTGGGTCGGGCAGATAAACAGTAGGACCGGCTGCTATGGAGGCAAATTCATCGCAACCCATGTATGTGACTGTATCGCGGGGATTGCCGTCAATATCTGCACCCACGTCAATGATGGGTCCGCAGAAGGCGGTATTGAACACCGCCGAGCCGTTGATGTGCAAATCTGTGAGGCTGACCCAGTCGGGCGAGGGATCAATCACCTTCGTGTGCATGTCTTGAGCGGGACCAAACAGAGCGCTTCGTGCCTGCCATGCCGCAAGCGTACCGCAGGCAGCGCCCAGATAACCGAACTTTGTTGTGCCATTATAAAAATAGATATCGTTAAAGTCGGAGGTCAATCCCGAAGGATGAACAATATATAACGCATAAGCATTAGTGCCAGTAAAGGTTCCAAAACGAATCATATTGTTTTTAATAGACAAATTCTGGCTGCCGAAAGCCGAGGATGTGGTGCCGATGGCGTAGGCATATCCAATAGTTGCGCCGTTGACGCGCGGCTGGACAGGCATGTCAATGGAGTTATGATGGATATTGTACTGGGCATTTTCTGCTTGGCATTGGATTCCCCTATAAACCTGATTCATTGTTGAGCCGGCACCGTAGTCCCAACCGCAAATCATGTTGTTGCTGATATTGTATATTGACCGCTGGCTAGGTGTTGTTGCAGTAAGCCAGATAGCGCCGATACCTTGATTAGCGGTTACATTCAAAGTATGCAACTCGACAAACTGGTTGCGGACGATATCCATCGTCCAGCCAAAGGCGTTGTTGCAGCCGGAATGATAAAGTGCATTGCTAACGACGCCGGCGTGACCATTCCGGATTCTGATTTCGTTATCGCTTATCTCGCCGCCGGCGCTCATCGCCAGCCAGATGCCATAACGCTTGGAAATAATAACGTTATTGGTAATAACATAACCGGAATGGGCAAGACCGCCTGTGGCGGTTCCTCTTGATTGAATGCCAGTCGCCACTGTTCCTTGCGCTGGGCCGCCGAGCGTGGTGATTGTGCAGCCCTCAATTCTTGAAAAATCCGGAACAAGCGTTGTGCCGGCTGTGAAGTATTCAATACCGGTGCAGCCATAGTTGGCGGTATTTGTGGAAAGGTTCGTAATAATAGTGTTTTTAATCTGACTGTAATCGCTATTGCCCTGAATGGAGATTATGGCGGAGTTAGCAATAGCGGCGGATGTGTTCTGGATGGTCAACAGTTTGGAGGCGCCGCCGTCAATAACAAAACGATCGGTACCGGTACGACTCAACGGTGCAACAAGCTTCGCCCCAATCACAAGGTGTCCGGGATACGTGGCGTCAACAGAAGTTGCAGTGAACGTGATAGTGCGCATAGCAATGCCATCGGATTGAAGTTTGACCGTATAACCGTTTGTGAAGTTGCTAAAGCCGGCATTGGCGGGCTCTGTGAGGTCGCTGATGACGGAGAGCGTCCAGTCGCCGGTGCAGCCGCCCGCAACGCCGTTAAAATCGTCGGCAGCCTCGGCAAGGCTGGCATAATCGCCGCCGACTCCAACTGTGGACATACCTTGTCCGCTCGGCGCATCGCTGAATTTTTTCGTGCCGGCTGTGCCGTTCACGGTTAAAATCGTGGGGCTTGCCGAGTCATTGGACGCAATGCTGAAGGTTTGGGATTGGGCGCCGAGCGTATTGGGTGTGTATTGAATAACGATATTTCCGGATTCATTTGCCGCAATCGAAGGCGGGAAGGATATAACGGTGAAATCAGCGCTGCCGGCTCCCGGCGTTACGCCGCTGATATTCAAGGCGGATGTGGAAATATTCCAGACTTGAACATTCATCTGAACAGCCGAACCGCCAAGGGCAACCGGAAGAACTATGCCAAAGTTCACAGTTGTGTCGGGCATGTAGAGGGTCGGACCAGCGTCGCTGGCGGCTTTTTCATCGCAACCCTTATAGGTTTTGCCGAAACGCGCCTCGCCGTCAATATCGGTTGCGACGCCGGCTAAAACAGGGGCGGAAAGGGCAACATTGTAAGAAGCGGCGCCGGCGATATGCAAATCTGAGCCGGAGACCCAAAAAGTGGAGGGGTCTATAACAGAAGTGTGCACATCCTGCATGGCTCCGACCGTTGCTGTCTGCGTCTGCCAGGCGGAAAGGTCTGCGCAGGAAGTTGTTCCGACATAAGCAAACTGATTAGTCGCTGAATAAATATATATGTTATTAAAATCGGAATTGATGCCCGTCGCAATTGGCGAGTAGAGCGCATAAGCATTGGCTCCATCCGCAACACCGTAGCGAATTATATTGTTTTTGATGTTTTTAATCTGGCTTCCCGCGGTGACGGAGGTGGCGCCGATGGCAAAGGTGCGCCCTCGCGTGCCGGCTGTCAATCGCGGCTGCTCGACCATATCAATGGAATTGTTAAAAATATTAAAGTCGGTATATTCTGCGACAAGATTGATACCTTTATACGTCTCATCCCGCACCGCGTTGTTGCCGGGGAACGAAAAATTAGCGATCATATTGTTGCAGACATTGTAAACCGGTCTGACTGGGGCGGCGACGGTGGCGGAGGCGCCCAGCCACATTCCAATCAAACCATAATCGCCAGCCGCATTATTGAGAGAGGTCATCTCTGTGAATTTATTATTTACAATATCCATTGTCCAACCGAAAAGACTATTGCAATTGGAATGATAGATGCCGAGGCACAGCGCGCTGGCGGTTCCATCCTGAATTTTGATTTCGTTATTGCTAATCTCTCCGCCGGCGTTCAGGGCAAGGAAAATGCCATAACGTTTGGCAGCAATGGTGTTGCCGGTGATGACAGCGCCTGTTTGCGCAAGTCCGGCAGTGGCGGTTCCAGATGCCTGAATACCTGACGCGACATTTCCTGTCAAAGCGGAAATTACGCAGCCTTCAACGCGATAATCATTAGGAATCAGAAAAGTTCCAGCGGCGATGAAGTCAATGCCCGTACAGCTGTTGGCGCCGGCATTGGTCGAAAGGTTGGCGATGACGCAATTTTTGACCTGCCCATTATCGCAGTCGCCGTAATATATAATGATAGCGGAATAGGCGATGCTGGCGGATGTGTTGGTAAGCGTCAGCTGCTTGGAAGCCCCGCCGTCAATGACGAATTTATCAGTTTTTTGAATTATCGGCGTTCCATTTAGGTCATTGACGCCGATAACAAGATGCCCGCGATAGGTGGCATGGACGGCAGTTGCAGTGAAGGTGATAGTGCGCATCTCAGACTCATCGGATTTAAGCGTCACGGTATAACCATTGGTGGAATTGCCGAAGCCGACGTTGTCAGGCTCGGTAAGGTCGCTGATGACGGTGAGGGTCCAGTCGCCGGTGCAGCCCCCTGCCAGCCCATTAAAGTCGTTTGCTGCCTCGGCAAGGGTGGCATAATCGCCGCTTACTCCGACCGTTGAAGCGCCCTGTCCTGCTGGCGCATCAGAAAACTTCTTGGCGTAACCCAGGGAACACGCCAACATGACTACCAGCATCAAGACATAAATTTTCTTCATCGCTCTACTCCTTATTAATAATTATTCTCATCTTTTCAAAAAATAAAAACATTCCGTCTCTTTGAGTTCCAAAAAGACAGCATCATCCAAATAAATATTGAAAAGGATTTAACCCTGGGTTGGCAATTAGAATGTCAGAGGCGAGAATTCCCTGTGCTCGCATTTTTCCCAGGAAGCAAAATAAAATCCTTTCCTGCCCGGACGTTGCTTTCTCCCTTCTTCCAACCTTTTAATAAAAAGATTGATGAGGATATATTTTACCACTTAAAGCAACCATCACAGTCTTTCATCTTACCTTTTATTTTCCATGTCAACAATTTTTCTTCTTTTAATGTTATTTTTTTTTAATTAAGGCGGGGAAATATCAGATATGGTATCAAAGCATGAGTTAAAATGTGTTATTTTGACATAAGAGGGAAGAATCCGCCCTCAGGCGCCCCACGACGTAATCAATGGTGCGCGCAGCATCCAAAAGGGAAATTATGGCATCTCCTATTTGTGTCTTTTTTAATATCCCAAGCCGAATCAAACCATCTTCAATAATTGGGAAATTACGCTCCGGTCCCTCCCAAGAATGCAGGCGGTTTATTACTATATGGCGCTTTCCGGCGGCGTCTATGACCAGACACTTCGTATCCTCTTTTTGCAGATGATAGGGGACGGCGGCGATTTCCTCGCAGGCATGGAGCGTTGTGTTGCATTTCTGATCCACGCCCAGAAAAAGGATTTTTCCGCCAAGCGCGGCATTTTTTTGATAGGGACTATGTTCATCGCAGGGGGTATAGGACAGGATATGTTCATCAAGGAGCTGATGGACGCGCGCTCCAATGGCGGCAACGGAATGCGTAGGGCTCATGCTCCGTACGGCTTCTGGGCGTTTGCGGAAAGTTTCGGGTATGATTCCCGTCCAGCAGGGCGTATGAATGAGGTCAAGCACCGGCGGAGATAGGGGCCCATGCTCGCGCCTGCCGGTGATGGTCGGAACCATGACCGTCCCTTCCGCTCCGACCGTCTCCAGCAGGGCGTCAATTACCGCATCCGCCCCGCCTTCAACCCGTCCGAAACTCTTAAGCGAACTGTGCACAAGCAGAATATCGCCGGGATTTATGGGCAGGGCGCGCAAACCCTTCACGATATCTTTTCGAGTGAGAATGGCGGTCATTTTATTGCCCTCCCTTTGATTCAATAAATAGGCGCAACCACCGTTGTAAAGCAAAATTTCTTTGCTGGGCTGGCGGCGTTGATGCCAATGCGGATTGGATATTTCCGTGATGGAAGATTCTCTTTAATCTCCTCCATTTTTAAATCAAATTCCGCGCCGTTTGAATCAATCTGAACCTTAACGGCTTCTTTTCCGTCGCCGATAACCAAAGTGTCGGATGTGAGTATATCAACCTTGTAAAATGTGATGAGCGCCGTGCCAAAAGATTGCGGCGTTTCAAACTCCGCCTCGTCTTTGATAACCAAAGAGCCGGCATCCTTTCGCGAAAAAATGAATGTGCGGTTAAGTTTTTTTAGGGAAGAAGCGGAGTAGGCAGAGCGGATATCCAGAACCCATTTATCTGCAACATCAGTGAAATCAGACTCAATTACACGCGCATGAGCCTTGTGCCCGGTTTGTTGCATCATCCCCGCCACAAGGGGAACTGGGTGCCCCCATGAGTTGATAACCTTGCTGTCGTAACGGTTTTTGCCGAATGTTCGGGCGGTATATACCTCGCTGCCCGGATCGCTGATGAGGGCTTTATTATTCAAGACAAGGCAGAAAGACCCGATATCGTTGTGGTTATGAAACTCGGCGTTATGCCCGCCTTTGAGGGCGGCGGCGAGGCGTCCTTGAACCTTTGAATCGAAGGCGGGGC
This sequence comes from candidate division BRC1 bacterium ADurb.Bin183, assembly GCA_002070185.1. Lineage (GTDB taxonomy): Bacteria > Sumerlaeota > Sumerlaeia > MWCT01 > MWCT01 > MWCT01. The sequence goes on along the minus strand of MWCT01000009.1, from coordinate 73,357 downwards.
GGCAGACCAGAACACCCGCCTTATCGAAGAAAGAGCGAATGCCGAGTCCCGGCGATTTTTGAGTTGCCGAATAATTGTCCGATGCCGAGTTGGGAAAGGTAAACAACAAACTCTCAACGGTAGGATCGCTTAGACCGGCAAAATCGTATTTCTCATACGCCTCCATGCCCAACCCCAACCGCCGGCTGAGGAAAGAAAGGAGGCGCGGGCTGGCTTTGGCGCCCGGGTGGCAATCCGCAAAAGGCGGATAAATACCGTTAATGATTTCGATGTGGAAGCCATAATGCGCGATGGGGCGCACACGCGCGCTGTCAAGCAATTTTATTTTACCGCCGGTTGCCTGTTCAATCGCCTCGGCAAGGGTAATGTAATTGCCAAACCCATAGTTCCAGTAGCCCACGCCCTCCGAGCAATAGCCGTCCGGAGTAAAGCCTTTCAAAAAATGCTCAGAGTTTTCAATAGCGGCGGCTATATATAGGGCGCGCTCTTGCGGCGGCTCTATGAGCGCAAGGGCGGAAGAGACCACGCCGGCATGGCAGACAGCGTTCCAGTTATTTTGCGTTGTAATCCACCAGTCCTTTTTGCGTCTTCCCAAAACCATATCGCGATAAGGCGTCAAGACTCTATTCTTTACGCTCGGCTCGATGAGGTTGGTAACTGAGGCGTCAAGTTTATCTCTTAACAAATAGAGCGCAGTCGCCATGTCTGCGGCAAGGGCAGAAGAGACCAAATCTATGTTTATCTCCCTACCGTAAAAATTATCCAAATTTTTGTCATGGGCGGAGGCAACCCACGTCCGCTCGGCGCAGAGGATTTTCACAATCTCTTCCAGAGGGGCAATGAAGCGCCCTTTGTTTTCGAGACATTCGGCAATGGCAAAGGCGCAAACGCGTCTGCGTCGGTTTCGCGAAACGGCATCCAATCGGGAGCGGTTGCCGTTTTTTGAAAATTCGAGGAAAAGTTCATCAGGCAGGTCGGGTATCGGCTCGCTAAGGAGTTTTTCCGCTTTGGCAATGGCGTTTTTGCCATCGGGCATCTGAGCCAATTTATCCCATGCGGCGCGTTCAGATGCGGGCGCTCCAAAACCGGCGGGTTGCGCGGGAAGCATTGCGGCGATAGAGTCAATGCTCCATTTCGGTTCGGCTTGTTGAGAAGGATGCGTTATTCCTATCATAAGGATAACAGCCATGATAAAAAACGGACGGTGTTGGTATGTCATAATTCAAACAATCCTCGGCATAAAGATATTTTTTAATTTTTGGATAAAGATTATTGACATCGTTTATATTCTGATTAATAGTTTTCTCAGTAATGAGTTGTCAATAATCCAAGCGAGGCTGAAAGTAATTTTTAGCCAAAGGATAAAATTATATCCAAGGGGGATAATGAAGATGGGAAACAAAAAAAACAACGTCTTATCCATGATGGCGGCAGTGTGGGTTTGTATGGCAGTATTAATTCTGCCCGCAAGCCATGCGGCTGATTTTACTCAGCTCGTCAAGGGCGCTGTTCCGGTTATGGACAACGGCAATTCCAATCCTCAATATTTTGTCTACGTTAACGGTGCAACAATATATTTTGCCGCCACCACAGCCGAAAACGGCAGAGAGTTATGGAAAACAGATGGGACACAAGAAGGAACAGCCCTTGTATATGACATCAATCCCGGCGCAAACTCATCCTCGCCCAAATATCTTGTTTCGCACGATCAGGTGGTTTATTTTGCCGCCGATGACGGCGTCAACGGCGTTGAACTCTGGAAAAGCAACGAAGGTGATGGACTGACGACGATGGTGATGGATATTAAACCTGGGGAGTTGTCATCATTTCCTCAGGCTTTGACTATTTTCAACGACATGGTTTATTTTAGCATTCCAGAGATGTATGCCACGAGCAACCTTTGGAAAAGCGATGGCACAGAAGGCGGAACGGAAATTGTTTTTAACTTTGGCAATTCTGAAATTAAATCCATGCTTAATGTTGGCGGGACGACGCTTTATATCCTGGCTTTGGATTCCAACGCCGACGCCCTTGAGCTATGGAAAAGCGACGGGTCTGATGCCGGAACGGAGTGGATTAGAAACTTCGATAACGCCCTCGGCGGTGTTCTTGTGAATGTGGATGGGGCTCTTTATCTGGCAATTAATTTCTCTTCTAACCGTTCGGAGATATGGACAAGCGATGGCACAGACGGCGGGACGGTTTTGATAAAGGGCATAGACAATGCCAAAATTGGCGAATGCTTAAATCATGACTCTAAATTATGGTTTTGGGTGACAAATCTTGACACAAAATTGATTGAAATGTGGAGCAGCGACGGGACGGAAGACGGCACAACAATTTGGAAGAACTTTGATTATGCCGTGCCCGGGATGCTGATTGCCCGACATGGCTCCCTCTTTATGAGCGCCGCTGACCCTGTGAAAGGCATGAAGATTTGGAAAGATGACGAAGTTTATCATGATTTCGGCGCCGGCAGCGGTTTTAAGGGAAAGCCGGAAGCCTTCAACGGCGAAGACTGTTTTATCTTTGGGGCAAATGACGGTTTAACCGGGCAGGAATTGTGGAAAAGCTCCGACGCGACGGAGACTGTTATGCAGGTAAAGGATATTTTTCCCGCTTGGATGCCGCCGGTTATCCTCCCCACGCAATTGACCGATGTCAACGGCACGCTCTTTTTCAAGGAGGCTCGCGCCAGCGGCGAAGTCGCCCTTTGGAAAAGCGACGGAACATCCACCGGCACAACCAAAGTTAAAGAGATTATACCCGCCACCGATGCCGAGCCGTTCCTTGATCATTTATTTACGGCTAATGGCGTGCTTTATTTCAGTTCCAATATGGATGGGGACATCCCCGTTTTATGCACAAGCAACGGCACTGAGGCTGGAACGACTATTATCGGCGGCGGCAACAACCCGGACAATATCATATTCTTTACCAATCTGGGATACATATTCTATACCGCTGAAAACAATACCCAGCTCTGGAAAACAGACGGCACCCCGGAAGGCTCAGAAATAATCTATGAAGGCTATGTTTTCAGCTCTCTCACACCGGTTGGCGACACTCTTGTTTTCAAAAGCACAACCGTTGGCGCGCGTTATCTTATGGCGCCGCCTTATATGGTTTATGGCATTTTGGACTCTATCTGGAAAACCGACGGCACGGCAATGGGTTGCTCCTCCATCAGAGACGCCATTAACGTGGACGACACCTTTGAAAATCTGATAGATATGAACGGAGCGCTCTATTATACCCTCAACCGTTCAGAACTATGGAAAAATGAAACACTTAATCCCGGCGAGGATGTTCTCCTTAACCCTGCCACATCGCTAAAAGATATTAAAGAGATGACGTTGGGCAATGGCGAACTTTTCTTTGCCGCTGATGATGACAGGTTTGAATTGGAGCTCTGGAAAACAGACGGCACGGAATACGGCACAACGATGGTCAAGGACATTACCAGCAGCGGTCCGGCTGACCTGCAATATCTTTCGTTCATAAATAACCACCTTTTCTTCCGCGCGGATAATCACATCGACGGCATGGAGCTTTGGCGCAGCGACGGCACAGAGGCGGGGACTTTCATGCTTCGGGATATCGCCGCGGGCGCTCCGGGCTCTTTCCCCGCCAACGACACGATATATCGCAACAATCTAATCCCGAGTTCCTCCCAGAATCTTATTTTCTTTATTGCCGCAGAAACTGGCAATGTTATGAATATCTGGAAAACAACAGGCAATGCGGGCTCAGTGGGTAAAGTCCTTGATGTCAACGCCGCCGCGAACAAGCCCGTCCTGTGCACATCCGGGCAATACCTCTATTACGCCGTGACGGAACCGATAGAGAAAGCGGGGCTATGGTCGGCAGTCGTTCTGCCCAATATCCAGACCAATGTGAACAGCATTGATTTCGGCGAACAAAACATCCGCGATGGATACACAGCGCCTCGCTCGGTGCTTGTGCATAACGCCTCCATCGGGGCAGATCTTATATTCTACGATAAGGGCTTCGTCATCAGAGGAAAAGATGCCGAAGAGTTTATGTTCTTCGCCCCGGCAATCAATACGCCGCTCCCGCCCGGTGAAACCCGCACCGTTCAACTGGTTTTCTGGCCCAAACGTCCCGGTCCCAAAACCGCTCGGCTGGAAATTTCAACGAACGACCCGGATCAGCCGACAACCATCATTCCCCTAAAGGGAACGGCAACGGGGACTGTGCCAACGCCGACTCCCACGCCCACGCCAACGCCAACGCCGCGTCCTCCCGATCCGCCGACGCAACCCAACCCCAGCGACGGCGCTGAGGGCGTTCCAGTTGATACCGCATTCGACTGGGAGGACTCCGCCTTTGCCACCGGCTACAGCATCTTTATATGGAAGAGTTCGGAAAATAAACCCGATCAACCAACCGCCGACTCTTCCACAAGCGATTACCAACCGCAAAAAGATTTGGAATATGAAACGGATTACAGATGGCAGGTTGTGGCTATCAACAATGATGGAGTCACACAAGGGGCGGTTTGGAGATTCTCAACCGTTAGCTTCCCCGTTGATTTCATCATGGACTTTATCCTGAATATCCGCCCGTTGTCCCCGCAGGAATACAGTAAGGCGGATAGAAACGGCGACGGCATCGTGGACGTGGCTGATTTGGTTTATTATCTTCAGAATCCGCCCGCAAAATAATCTTTAAATTATTGGAGTTTTACAAATATGAACCGGTTGGACATCCTCAAAAAACTGGCAATCAAAACCGAAAGCAAAATGGTGCTTCTCGTCATGGACGGCGTGGGAGGCATGCACACAACCGACCAGCCTAAAACGGAACTGGAACTGGCAAAAAAACCCAACCTTGATCGGCTGGCTCTGGAAGGATGCTGCGGGCGGAGCATGCCTGTCTCTTATGGCATCACGCCCGGCAGCGGTCCGGGACATCTGGGAATTTTCGGCTACGACCCGCTCGACCCCGCGTACGACATCGGACGCGGCGTGCTCGAAGCGCTCGGCATTGATTTCAAACTCGAAAAATCCGACGTTGCCGCGCGCGGAAATTTCTGCGACGTGGACGCCGGCGGCGTCATCACGAACCGAAGAGCGGGCAGGCTCCCGACCGAGGAATGCGTCAAAATCTGCAAGGAGCTTCAAGATGCTGTGCCGGAGGTTGACGGCATCAAGGTGTTCATCATGCCCGTGAAAGAATATCGTTTTGCCGTAGTGCTGCGCGGCGAAGGACTTTCCCCCGCTATCGCCGATACCGACCCTCAAAAGGAAGGCTTTAAGCCGAAGGATATCGAATCCTCCGAAGACTCGCCAGCCGCTCGCAAAACGGTTGCCGTCCTGACCAAGCTGACGAAAAAATACTACGAAATATTGAAGCCCCGCGCCACAGCCAACTCCATGCTCCTGCGCGGTTTTTCCAGCCATCCGGGGATGCCGAATTTCCAACAACTTTACAAACTAACACCCGCCGCCATCGCCACCTATCCGCTTTATCGCGGCGTGGCAACGCTCGCGGGGATGGACATCCTCAAAACCGGATCCGAAATAGCTGACGAATTCACCACGCTCGAAGAGAATTGGTCAAAATACGATTTCTTTTTTCTCCATGTGAAAAAGACAGATTCTTACGGCGAGGACGGCAACAGCGCCGGGCGCATTAAGATTATCGAGGAAACGGACGGTCAGATTCCGCGGCTTTTAGCGCTCAAGCCGGATGTCATCGCCGTGACGGGCGATCATTCCACGCCGCCGCAAATGAAGGGGCACAGCTGGCATCCCGTCCCATTTTTGCTCTGGGGGAAATACTGCGATTTTGACGACGTGGCATCTTTTAGCGAAGGCGCATGCAACCACGGACGGCTGGGGATGTTCCCCGCGCAAGCTATTATGGAGATGATGCTCGCCTGCGCGGGAAAGCTGAAAAAATACGGGGCGTAAAAAATCCATGCAGAATCCCATCCTCAAAGAATGGGTTGGTCTGCAATGAGACGGATTTTCACCAATATTTCAAACGATGGAATGAGGTTGAAAAACTCCGGTTTGGCAACTTTCAAATTCCCTTGACTGTATAATACCAGCGTTTTTAATAACCCCGTCTTTTTATGTATTGACAAAAACGTCCTTTTTTATATTATATTTAGAATATGGCTGAACCGATAAAAATTGACAAGGAAGCCCTGAGTTTCAGGGACGAGGTTTTGAATACGCCGGGAGGCGAGCATCTCCTCCGATGCTTTGCATGCGGAACATGCACGGCATCTTGTCCAGTGCGGGAAGTGGACGAGAATTACAATCCGCGCCGCATCATCCGCATGACGCTTTTGGGGATGCGGGACGAGGTGCTGCGCTCGGATTTTATCTGGCACTGCTCCACATGCTACACCTGCTCGGAGCGCTGCCCGCAGGGCGTGCATCTGACATCCATCATGAGGGCGCTTAAAAACATCGCCGTTCGAGAGGGGATTATTCCCGAGGCATACAGGATGCAGGCAAAGTCCATCCGCGCGATGGGCAAGATTTATGAAATCGAGGATTTCGACAATAAAAAACGCGCGCGGTTGGGGCTGCCGGAATTGGAAAAGAAATGTCCCGACCTTGAGGCGATTATTGCGCAGGGCGAACTGAAGGATTTAAAATAGCGATTAGCGAAATCAAACCATGAAACCATACACTTTGTTTTTAGGATGCACGATACCCGTTCGGGCGCAGAATTACGAAATCTCCACGCGAAAGGTGGCGTCCGCGCTTGGTCTGGAATTTATCCACATCCCGAACTTCACCTGTTGCGGCTATCCAATCAGCTCGCTGAATGAAATGACGGCGGAGGCGATGGCGGCGCGGAATCTGGCTCTGGCGGAAAAAGAGGGCGCGGACATCTGCGCCATCTGCACAGCCTGCACGGGCGTTCTGACCGAGGTCGGCAAAAAACTCGCCGAGGACGAAAAGGCTCGCGCCGAAATCAATAAACGATTGAAGCCTGTGGGTCTTGAGTATAAAGGCACCGTAAAAGTGAAACACTTTGCCCGCATTCTTCATGAGGAAGTGGGGCTGAAAAAAATCGCAAAGGCAGTTACTCGACAGCTCAAAGGTTTGCGCATTGCGCCCCATTACGGATGCCATTACCTGAAACCGCACGAGATTTATGAAGGTTTTGATTCGCCGGAAGACCCGCGCACGATTGACGACATCATCGCCGCCACCGGCGCGGAAAGTGTTTCCTATATGAACAAGACGCGTTGCTGCGGCGGCGCGCTCCTTGCGGTGGATGAAAATCTCGCGCTTAAAATTTCAAAGGAAAAACTCGACCAACTCAAGGCGCTGAATGTGGACGCCATCGGTTTGGTCTGCCCGTTTTGCAGCGTGATGTATGAGAGCAACCAAAAAAAAATCGAAACAACTTTCGAAACGAGCTACAATCTGCCGGTTCTTTATCTGCCGCAGATTCTGGGGCTGGCGATGGGCATGGACGCCAAAGACCTTGGGTTTAATATGAACAGGGTGAAAGCAAATGCCGCGCTTCAAAAAGCGGGCATCAATGCATAATTGAAAATTGAAAATTATGGAAGAAAAAAATAAAAATACAGTTGGGGCTGTGGCGGTGGTCGGAGGCGGCGTGGCGGGCGTCCAGACAGCGCTCGATTTAGCCGATTCCGGCTTCTTTGTTTATATTATCGAGGAGAAGTTGAGCATCGGCGGCGTTATGGCGCAGCTTGATAAAACCTTCCCCACCAACGACTGCTCCATGTGCATTCTGGCGCCGAAGCTCGTGGACACGGGACGGCATCATAATATCAAGATACTCACCAACAGCGAGATAACCGCCGTTGAGGGCGAGGCGGGCAATTTTAAAGTAACCGTCCTCAAACATCCCCGCTACGTTGACCTTTCCAAATGCAACGGATGCGGAGAGTGCGTCAATGTCTGCCCTATCACGCGTCCGAATTCCTATAACGAAAATTTAAGCGAGCGCAAGGCAATCTATCGCGAATTTGCGCAGGCGATTCCCAACGCCTTTGCCATCGAAAAAAAGGGGTGCTCCCCCTGCAAGAGCGCCTGCCCGATTGACACCTCCGCGCAAGGCTATGTGGCGCTCATCCGCGAGGGTCGCTACGAAGAGGCATACAAACTTATCAGAAGCGTGAACCCGCTGCCCGGCATCTGCGGGCGCGTCTGCCATCACCCCTGCGAAGAGCAATGCAAACGATTCGAAGAAGACGAGCCGATTGCCATCGCTTCCCTGAAACGGTTTGCCGTGGACTGGGCGCGGCGCAACGGCATTGTGGAGCCATTCAAGGTCAACCCAGAAAAAAAGAAGAATAAAAAAGTCGCCATTATCGGCTCCGGTCCGGCGGGGCTGGCGGCGGCGCATGATCTGGCTTTAGAAGGTTACGACCCTGTGATTTATGAGGCGATGCCCCGCGCTGGCGGAATGCTCGCCTCCGGTATTCCGGATTATCGTCTGCCGCCGGATGTGCTCGACGCCGAAATCAAAGACATTTTGAGCATGGGCGTGGAGTTGAAGTTGAATGCGCCCATCGGCAAGAGCGGTTTAACGCTTGCCGACTTGCGCAAAAACCACGACGCCGTCTTCATCGGCGTGGGCGCGCAGCTGGGCAAGGCGCTGGATATTCCCGGCGAGGACTTGGAAGGTTACATCCATGCGGTGGATTTTTTGCGTATGGTCAATCTGAGCCAGCCGGTAAAAATCGGAAAACGGGTGGGCGTCATAGGCGGCGGCAACGCGGCGATTGACGCCTCGCGGACGGCGCTGAGGCTCGGCGCTGAGGAGGTCTTTATCCTCTACCGGCGCACACGCAAGGAAATGCCCGCCAATCATCAAGAAATTGAGGACGCCCTTGAAGAGGGCGTGAAGATAGAGTTTCTGGTCGCGCCGGTGCGGATTGTCGGCGAGAGCGGGCGCGTGTCTGGCATTGAATGCCAGCGGATGGAACTGGGCGAGCCGGACTCATCCGGCAGACGCCGCCCCGTCGCCGTTAAAGGCAGCGAGTTCATCATCCCTCTCGATACCGTCATCCCCGCCATCAGCCAATCTGTGGATTTCGGATTCACAGGCGGCGAGCCTATCAAGACAAATAAATGGGGAACGATTGAAACGGACGCCTGTATGAGGACGAATATCGAGGGCGTTTTTGCCGGCGGCGATGCGGTCTCCGGTCCTGATACTGTCATCACGGCAATTGCGGCGGGGAAAAAAGCCGCGCGCTTTATACACCGATTCCTTTCCGGCGAGGCAATGGCGCCGGAGCCTGATGAAAAACGTCCCAAGGCGGAAGGCGAAAAGGACACGCCCCGCGAACTGCGCGTTAGAATGCGCGCGCTGGACTCCAAAGAGCGCATCAAGGGTTTTGAACAAGCGGAGCTCGGTTTCACGGAAGAGGAAGCCCGCCGCGAGGCAAGCCGCTGCCTTCAGTGCGGCATTTGCAGCGAGTGTTACGCCTGCGTGGATGCCTGCAAACCGGGCGCCATCGTCCACGACATGGCGGAGGAATATGTGAATCTGGATGTCGGGGCAATCATCCTCGCCCCCGGCTTCGACGAGTTTGAGCCGAAAGTTCTGGAGCAATACGGCTACGGCAAATATCCCAATGTTGTGACAAGTATCGAGTTCGAGCGCATCCTCGGTGCCACCGGTCCTTATGAAGGTCACGTGAAGCGTCCTTCGGATAAAAAACCGCCAAAGAAGGTCGCCTTCTTGCAATGCGTGGGGTCGCGGGATTCTTCTTGCGGACGGGATTACTGCTCATCGGTCTGTTGCATGTATGCGACAAAAGAGGCGGTGATTGCGCGGGAGCATTCGCCCGGACTTGAAACGGCGATCTTCTTTATGGACATGCGCTGCTACGGCAAAGGGTTCGACCGCTATTATGAGCGCGCCCAGTCGGAATACGGCGTGCGGTTTATCCGTTCCCGCATATCCGGCATCGAGGAGGATGCGTCAACCCGTAATCTGATTTTGCAATATGAGTCCGAAGACGGCGTTCTGCATTCTGAAGAGTTTGACATGGCGGTGCTTTCGGTGGGATTGAACGCGCCAAAAGCGGCGGAAAAACTTTCGCAGATTACACAAATAAGTCTTAATCGTTACGGTTTTAATGATACGAAGGATTTCCATCCTCTTGAAACCAACCGCGAGGGTATCTATGTGGCGGGGGCGTTCCAAGGACCGAAGGATGTTCCCGAAACGGTGATGCAGGCATCGGGGGCGGCATCGCGCGCGGGGAGGCTGCTTGCCTCGGCGCGCGGCACGCGCACAACGGAAAAGATTTATCCGCCGGAAACCGACGTCAGCGGCGAGTCGCCGCGCATCGGCGTTTTTGTATGCCATTGCGGCATTAACATCGGCGGCGTTGTGGATGTTCCGGCGGTCACGCGCTATGCCGCAACGCTGCCCTATGTGGTTTATGCGGGAGAAAACTTATTCACCTGCGCGCAAGACACTCAGGAAAGCATCTGCAATATCGTGAAAGAGCACAACCTGAATCGCGTGGTGGTGGCATCCTGCTCGCCGCGCACTCATGAGCCGCTCTTTCAGCAAACGCTGCGGGAGGCGGGGCTGAATCCTTATCTTTTTGATATGGCAAATATCCGCGACCAGTGCTCTTGGGTGCACATGAAGCAACCCAAGGAGGCGACCGAAAAAGCCAAAGACCTTGTGAGAATGACGGTCAGCAAGGCGGCGCATTTGACGCCGCTTGAGCGCTGGAAGACGCCCGTCACAAAAGCTGCGCTGGTCATCGGCGGCGGCATTGCAGGCATGACAGCGGCGCGCGCGCTTGCGGACCAAAACTTTAAAGTGGCAATTGTGGAAAAATCGCCCGAACTCGGCGGCAACATGCGCCATATTTACACCATTTTGCAAAACGGCGACCCTCAAGAATTCCTCACCCAGACCATCGCCAAAGTGCTTGCGGATGAAAACATCCGCGTTTTCACCTCCGCGCGCGTTAAAAAGATTGACGGCTACATCGGCAATTTCAAAAGCGCGATATCCCTTGAGGATGGCAGCGAAGAAATTTTTGAACACGGAGTTGTCATTGTCGCCACCGGCGCGCTCGAAAAGACGCCATCCGAATATCATTACGGCGAATCCGACCGTATCCTCACACAGCGGGAATTGGAAAAGCGGCTGGCGAATCGCGCGCTCGGCGACGCAGAGACGTTCGTTATGATACAGTGCGTCGGCTCGCGCGACGAGGAGCGCCCTTATTGCAGCCGAGTATGCTGCAACGAAGCCATAAAAAACGCGCTTCACATCAAGGAACAAAAACCGAACGCCGCCGTGTTCATTCTCTACCGAGATATGCGCACATACAGTTTTCAGGAAGAGTATTACACAGCGGCGCGGGAGAAAGGCGTCGTCTTTGTCCGCTACGACCCCGACCGCAAGCCGGTGGTGGACGTGGCGGAGGATGGCTCTGTGAAAGTTCGCGCCCTTGATTTGATTTTACAGCGGGAGATTTCCATCCACGCGGACATGCTCATCCTCAGCATGGGCACCGCGCCTAATCCCGATAACGCCGAATTGGCGCAAATGCTCAAAGTGCCGCTTTCGGAAGATGGCTTCTTCCTTGAGGCGCATATGAAACTGCGACCGGTTGATTTTGCCACAGACGGCATTTTCCTGTGCGGTTTGGCGCATGCGCCCAAGCTAATTGACGAAGCGATTGCGCAGGGCGAGGCGGCGGCGGCGCGGGCGTCTGTGGTGCTTTCGCATTATGAGATTGAAACGCAGGGGCAGGTTTCGCGCATCAACGTCTCCTTGTGTCAGGCGTGCGGGACGTGCATCGAGATGTGCCCTTACAACGCTATTGATATGGACGAGGCAAAGGGCGCGGCGGTGGTTAATCCCGCGCTTTGCAAAGGGTGCGGTATCTGCGCCTCCTCGTGCCGTTGCGGCGCGCCGGATATCGGCGGCTTCACCAACGCGGAAATATTGGCGGAGCTTTCAGTCATATAGTTTATAGGTTTATAAGGATTTAAAAATTGGCGGAAGAAGTCGAAAATTTTGAGCCGAAGATTGTGGCGTTTCTTTGCAACTGGTGCAGTTACGCCGGCGCGGACTTGGCGGGTATCGGGCGCTACCAATATCCCCCAAATGTGCGCGTCATTCGCGTGCCGTGCAGCGGTCGCGTAGATCCGCTTTACATCCTGAAGGCGCTGCAAAACGGCGCAGATGGGGTGCTTGTTTCGGGATGCCACCCCGGCGATTGCCATTATATTGAAGGCAATTATTATGCGCGGCGCAAATTTGCCGTTCTCAAAAACCTTTTGGAGGCGCTCGGGTTGGAAGAGGGGCGCGTTCAATTTTCGTGGGTCTCTGCCGCCGAGGGCGAGCGCTTTTCGCAGGTCATCCGCGAAGTGACGGAGTCCGTCAAAAAACTGGGACCGGCGCGCCGTATGGTCAAATCCTTTGAAATCCCGAAAGAAATTGAAAAGGAAATTGCCGAGGCTTGATATGGATATCCAGTCTGAGATTCAAAAAATAGCGGCTCGGCTGCTTAAAAATAAAGAAGTTGCGATGGTCATCGGCTACGGCGCCGGCTCCGCGCCTAATCGCACGGCGCCTGTTTTTATTGATAAAGAAAAGGACGTTGGGAAGCTTGTCTTCAATCGTTTTTGCGTGAACAACCTATCGCTTTATCTCCCCCGTTTAAAAGAAAAAGGCAAGATTGCCATCGTGGCAAAACCGTGCGACGTCCGCACCATTGTCTGCCTGATTCAGGAAAAGCAAATTGAACGGGATAAGGTTCATATCATCTCGTTTGCCTGCCCTGGATTGCTGGAAAAAGACGGGAAAACGCTTTTTGCCTCATGCGCGGAATGCGCGGTGACGCTGCCGCCCGTTTATGACACGCTCAGCGGCGAGGCGAAGGAGATGGAGCGGAATGAACCGTTTACGGACAGGGTTGCGGATTTCTTTTCGAAGATGCCCGCTGAACGGTGGGAGATGTTCAAAGCGGAGATGGAAAAATGCATCCGCTGCTATGCCTGCCGCAACGCCTGCCCGATGTGTTATTGCGAGGAGTGTTTTGTGGAGCGGTCGCTGCCCCGCTGGATAGGCGAAGGGAGCGAGGTCACGGACACGATGATTTTTCACATTGTGCGGGCGATTCATACAGCAGGACGCTGCGGGGAGTGCGGCGCCTGCGCGCGCGCTTGCCCGATGGATGTAAATCTGGCTCCGCTGGCAAAACAAATACGCGAGGACATGTTGAATCTGTTCCATCATCAAGCGGGCGTTGACCCCAATGCTCCGGCTGCCCTTGAGACATTCAAGCCGGACGATTACAATGATTTTATAAAATAAGCGCCATGAAAGATAAAATATTATTAAAAGAAAATCTCGTCTCCTTCGGGAACAGCCTCATCGAGCAATACCGCCTGATTGCGCCGGTCAAATCAAACGGCTTCAGCCTGTATAAACCGGTCGGCAACGCCTCCGAGATATGTCTCGATTACCTTCGTCCGCTTAAATCCGCCAAAGAAATCTTTTTCCCGCAGAATGAAACTCTTTTTTTCTTCAATAAAAAGACGCAGAAAATTGCGGAGCCGGCATACGACAAAAAGCCCACTATACTTTTTGGCGCGGTCGCTTGCGATTTGGCGGGCATCGCAGCGCAGGATCGCTTGTTTAGCGCCGGGGCGTATCTTGATTCATACTATTTGAAACGGCGCCGCAACAGCATACTTATCGGGATGGCTTGCCCCGAACCCGGCGAGATGTGCTTTTGCGGATTTTTTGGCATAGACCGATTCGCCTCCGATATAGCGGATTTGTTCTTCACCCCTTTTTCTGACAAATATTATATCAAGGTTAATACCGAAGCGGGCGCGCGCCTTGTGGAATCGCTGCCGGACGCCGCGGCGGCGGATGCAAAAACAGTCGAGAGATTGCGATGCGAAAACGCCGAGCCAAAATGGGATATTCCGCCGCTGGATGAATTGGCGCGGATGCTGGCGGAGGGTTTTGAGGCGGACGTCTGGGACGAAATCGCCCAGAAGTGCATCGGCTGCGCGGCGTGCACTTTTGTATGTCCGACATGCCATTGCTTTGACATTACGGACGAGGCAAAGGGCGAAATCGGCAGGCGCGTGCGGACTTGGGACGGATGCATGTTCCCCAAATTTACATTGCACGCCTCAGGGCACAACCCGCGAACCAAAGGCGGGCAGAGAATGCGCCAGCGCATCTTGCATAAATTTTCTTATTTCAAGGATAACCAAGGAGTCGTTTCCTGCACCGGTTGCGGACGCTGCGCCGAGATTTGTCCGGTCAATGTGGACATCCGCGAAGTTTTGAAACAATTGGGAGAAGCCTGTGAGCGAAAATCCTGAAAACCCCTATCTTCCCCGACCGATGCGCATTGTCCGCATCACAGTGGAATCGTCAACGCGGGACACGCGCACATTCGAGCTCGAATGGGTGAACCCCGAAGATGGGCGCGCGTTTCTATACCTGCCGGGGCAGTTTGCGGAGCTCTCCGTGCTCGGCTCGGGCGAAGCGCCTATCTCCATCACCTCTTCTCCCACGCAGCCGAACCTTCAATTCTGCATCAAACGCATGGGCGTTGTGACCACAGCGATTCATTATATGAAGGAAGGCGATACATTAGGCGTGCGCGGTCCTTACGGCAACACCTTTCCGCTGGATTTGTTCAAGGGCAAAAATATTCTTTTCATCGCCGGCGGCATCGGTCTGGCGCCGTTGCGCTCGGTCATCAATTATATGCTCGATGATTCCCATCGCAAAGATTACAAGGATATTACGATTTTATATGGGGCGCGGACTCCCGGAGATCTGCTGTTCAAATATGATTTGAAGGCTTGGGGCGAGCGTCCCGATGTGGCATATCTGGAAACGGTGGACCGCGCCGCAGCCGGATATGCGGGACGTGTGGGATTTGTCCCCGCACTGCTGGATCAGACCGCCCCCAAACCGAAAGACACTGTCGCCATCACGTGCGGTCCGCCAATTATGATTAAGTATGTGCTGAAGAGTTTGACCGAGCTGGGATTTCCGCCAGAGATGATTATCACCACGCTGGAAATGCGGATGAAGTGCGGCATAGGCAAATGCGGACGCTGCAACATCGGAAAATATTACGTTTGCATAGACGGTCCGGTTTTCAGCTACGCCCAGCTGCAAAAAATGCCAAAGGAATACTGATTTTTTGAATTTGAATGATTATCTACAAGGAGGAGCGACATGGCGGATGTAAAAGGTTACAAGATGCCCGACGACCTTTTCTATCACAAGGATTTTTCTTGGGTCAGGTTTGAAGAGGGGGATATTGTGCGGGTGGGGTTGCTTGATTTTGCGCAGGCTGAGGCGGGCGACATCACGTATGTGGATATGCCCTTTGAAGGCGACGCCGTTCAGGCAAATGAGACCTGCGGCAAGGTGCAGTCCGCCAAATGGATCGGCAAACTCGTTGCCCCGCTTTCCGGCGAAATCGTCGAAGTGAATTACGAACTTGAAGGCGATGCGACGCTCATCAACCGCGATTGCTACGGCGATGGCTGGATATTCACCATGCGTCCCTCCGATTTAGAATCAGAAAAAGCGGCTCTGATGCAGGGAGCCGCCGCCGCGGCGTGGCTTGAAAAAGAGATTGCCGCTGTGGAACAAGGCAAGGCGGAAGGAAAAAGTTATGCTCAAGAATAAGGCTTTTGAAGGCGCTCTGGAAACTATCAAAGGAATCGTGGGCAAGGAGCATTTTTACGACTCTTATGAGGAGCGGCTCTGCTATTCTTATGACGCCACGCTGGAAGAGGCGATCCCCGACGCTATCGTTTTCCCGGGCTCGGCGGAGGAAATCGCTCTGATTATGAAGACGGCGAACGAATACAAGATGCCGGTCATTCCGCGCGGGGCGGGAACGGGGCTTTCCGGCGGCAGCGTGCCCGTGAAAAACGGACTGGTGCTTAACCTTTGCCGACTGAACCGCATCCTTGAAATCAATCAAAAAGATTACTACGCCGTCGTGGAATCCGGCGTAATCACACAGACATTAAATGACGCTGTGGCAAAACTCGGTCTCATGTATCCCCCCGACCCCTCCAGCATGAAAACCTCCACCATCGGTGGCAACGTGGCGGAAAATGCTGGCGGGCTGCGCGGTCTCAAATATGGCGTGACAAAAGATTATGTGATGGGCATGGAGGTGGTGACGCCCACCGGCGAGATTTTGAAAACCGGCACACGCACGGTCAAGACCGCCACCGGCTACAACATGACGCAGCTCTTCACGGGCAGCGAAGGCACACTCGGCATCATCGTCAATATCGTTCTCAAATTGATTCCCGCGCCGGAACATAAAGAGTCCGTGCTGGCAATATTCAAAGATATGAATCAAGCGGCGCAAACGGTTGCCGATATTATTGCCGCAGGCGTCATGCCTGCCACGCTGGAATTTCTGGATAATACCACTATCAACGCCGTGGAGGATTATAAGCACATCGGACTGCCGCGGGACGCCGGCGCGGTTTTGCTTATAGAAACGGACGGTGTGAAAGAAGCGGCTGTGAAAGAAATCGGGCGCGTGGAAGAAATCTGCAAAAAAAACGAGGCGCTGAATCTCCGCAAAGCCGAGACGGAGGATGAACGCGAAAATCTCTGGCAGGCGAGGCGCGCGGCGCTCTCCGCTCTGGCGCGGGTGCGCCCCACCACCATTCTGGAAGACGCCACCGTTCCCCGCAGCCGCATTCCGGATATGGTTCGCGGCGTGAATGAAATCGCAAAGAAATATAATATCCGCATCGGGAACTTTGGTCACGCAGGCGACGGCAATCTTCATCCCACCATCTTAACGGACGAGCGGGACAAGGAAGAATTTGCGCGCGTGGAAAAGGCGGTCGAGGAGATTTTTGATCTGGCTTTGAGCCTCGGCGGCACCATCTCCGGCGAACACGGCATCGGCTCCGCCAAGGCGCGCTTCATGCCCAAAGAGGTCGGCGAAGTCGGCATCCGCGCCATGTATGCCGTCAAAAAAGCGCTCGACCCCAATAACATCCTCAATCCCGGAAAAATGTTCGTATAAAAATTTCAGGAGAATGAAATGGCGTTTATTCAAGAACATGAAGAAGATATTGTCAAATGTATGAAATGCGGCAACTGTCAGGAGACATGCCCCGTTTATCAAATCACAGGCATGGAGTCCCGTGTGGCGCGCGGACGCGTACGGCTCATCAAAGCCGCTATGCGCGGGGATATTGAATTGACGGACGGCGTGCAGGAATCGCTTCTCACCTGCCTTCAGTGCGACGCCTGCAGCGTAACCTGCCCTCCCGGCGTGCCTGTCAACGACCTCATGCTTCAGGCAAAAGCTGCCATGCTGAAAAAAGGCAAGACTCTGCCGGAAAGTCTGAACCGCATCCGCGTCAATATCGAGGGCGAATCGAATCCTTTCAGCCAGCCGAAAAAAGAGCGCGGGGCGTGGCTTCCGCCGGAGTTGCGCCAGCCGCGTTCGGCAAAATATCTGCTCCACGCCGGCTGCGCCGTATCCTACGCCCAGAGCCGCATCGGCAAAGCGGTTATCCGCATTTTGCAGCAGGCAGGCGTGGATTTTACGCTGATGGGCGACCGCGAGGAATGCTGCGGCGACCCGCTCATCCGCATGGGCGACGCCGAGCAAGCGGAGCTCTTGATTGCCCGCAACAAGGCGCTTTGGAAGGAGTTCGGCATTGAATATGTCATCACGCCCTGCGCCGGTTGTTTCAAGGCGATGAAAGAGCATTATGCGGACGTCATTAAGCCTTTGCACTCGGTTCAATTTTTTGACCAGCTCATTAAAGAGGGCAAATTAAAATTTACAAAGCCCTTTGCCAAAAAAGTTGTCTATTTCGATGGATGCGACATCGGGCGCCACGGCGGCGTTTATGAGGAGCCGCGCGATGTTCTCCGCGCCATTTCCGGTCTGACGCTGCTTGAATTCGCCAAAAACCGCCAAAACTCGGTCTGCTGCGGCGGACCGCTTCTTGGCAGCTATCCCGAGCTGGCAAAAAAAATCGCCTCCGAACGCGTTCGGGAGGCTGCCGAGCTTGGCGCGGAGATTCTTGCCGCCGCCTGCCCCACCTGTCTCCTTAACCTGAAAGAGGGCGCCAATCTGGCGGGCATCAAGATGGACGTTCAGGATGTGAACGCTTTGATTATGAGAGCCTTGTGAAAGGCGAATTAGGTATTACGGATATCTGATTTCGAATTAGGATTTTTTTGAAACTGTGCGATGAATAGCCGGCTCATTCTCAATGGAGCGCTTTCTTCCGCCGAGGGGCTTGCCATTGACGAGACCATTTGCGAATCGGCGGCGCAAGGCGTTGCCCCGCCTACGCTTCATCTATATCACTATAAGCCATGCGTGATAATCGGGCGATACCAAAACGCCGCGGCTTCTTTGCGCCTTGACCGGTGCGAGATGCGCGGCATTGAGGTCAATCGCCGCATTACCGGCGGCGGAACTGTTTTCATGACGCCGGATCAAATGGCTTTTGGTCTGGCGCTTCCTAGCAATTTCCCTTCTCTTCCCAAATCCATTCAGGGTTCTTTTGAATTCCTTGCCGCCATCTTTGCGCGGGCGCTCTCCGAGTTTGGACTGCAGGCGGAGTTCATGGGCAAAAACGATCTCGCCGTCGGCGGAAAAAAAATCGCAGGTCTTGCCATTTCGCAGGATATGGACGGCGTTACTTTTTTCCATTCCAGCCTGCTGCTCGATTTTGACATTGAAACCATGCTGGACATTCTTAATCTGCCAACGCAGCGGATGCTCGACCGCGGCATTTCCTGTTTTGGGGATCGCATGACGACCATTCGGCGGGAACTGCCGAAGCGCGGCATCGCGTTGAGCCAGTTGCAGGAGGCGGTTGCGCGCGCGTTGCGCCTTTCTTTGGGGATGGATTTTTTGCAGGGGGATTTAACGGAAAGGGAAAAAGAGCGCATGGCGCATCTGCGCCGGGAGAGATACGACAATGACGAATGGATTTACCGGACGCGCGCGCCAAAACGCCGCATGGCTTCTGCCGAGCGGAAAACGCCGGGCGGATTGCTTCAAGTCCATCTCTGCGCAGCTGGCGGCGCAATCGAATGCATTCTCGTCACCGGCGATTACTTCTCCCGCACAAGGGATATAGCCCGGCTGGAGTCGCTGCTCAAATGGACATCGCTCGACCGCGCCTCTTTGGAGGGGCGTCTTGCCGAAAGCGGCGCCGACCGCTTTATCCATCAAGTTGACCTGCCTGTTATTTTGGATTTGATTCAGGACGCTGCGAAAAACGCAAACGGGCTTGCCGATTTATGACTTCGAGCCGTTTGAGGCGGGCGGCGTCTTTTCGATGTAAATGCTGCGAGAGGGAAGGGCTATCGAAAGCCCCGCCTCCTCCAGCATGCGCATGATGGCGAGATTGACTTCTTGGCGCACTTTGTTATGCCCGCTATAGGTGAGATCTTTGGTAAAATAAAGAACCCTGATATTAAGCGATGACTCGCCGAAATCTAAGAAGTGAATGTTTTGTCCCTCCGATGTGACTCCTTCGTGATTATCCAGAATCTTTTTGATGCCCGACAGACATTTCTCCATTCGATCAGCATCGGCGGCATAGCTCACGCCGATGGTCATCGCTACACGTCTTTTGTGCATTCGGGAGAAATTATTAATCTCCGCATCCGCCATTTTGCTGTTGGGAATCGTCACAAGGGTATCGGGGAAAGTGCGGATGCGCGTGGAGCGGAAGCCGATATCCTCCACAACGCCTTCCGTGTTTCCTGCCGTAATCCAATCGCCAACCTGAAAAGGTTTATCCACAAGAATCATAATTGAGCCAAAGAGATTTTTGAGCGTTTCCTGCGCGGCAAGGGCAAGCGCCACGCCGCCGATGCCGAGCCCAGCCACAATGGCTTTGACGTCCTGTCCCATGCGGCTGATAATCATGATGACGCCGACGATAACAATAACGACTTTTACAATCCTTGTGAAAATGGGCAGGAGCTGATCCCGCACGCGGGCGTCCGGCTGGCGCGCCAGACGTTCAAGGAGATGTTGCGCGCCATCTACCGCGTTTAAAAAAATCCAGATGAAGGAAAGAATGATGATAACATCAGCAGTTTTATTGAAGAATTCGCGGACATCAAAAAAAGCCTCATTGCCCCGCGGCGTGGGCAGATTCAGCAAACTGCCCGCAAAACGCACACCGATAAGGAAGAGGATAAAAATGAGAGGGCGCGCCAGTTTGCTGATGACGCGCTCCTCCATTTCAACATGAAATCGCCGCTCGAGGGAAAGCATCCAACGCTTGAAAAAAAGCGAGAGTATTTTCCCCGCCAAAACAGAAACGCAAACGACAAAAACAGCCATCAGGAGATTGTAAATATAGCTCTCCCGCCAGAGACGAATCTCTAGAATTTTGACGATCGTTTCCATTGCAAACCAATCGGTTTACTTTGCGCGCTCGAGAACAATCGTTTTGGTTGGAACGTCGCTCACATCGGCTTTTCCAAAATACTGGATGGGACCCGGATAAACATAGTCATCGTTAAGCGTCCATTGCTCCCGTTGCGCCGCAAATGCTTTGAACGGCGCGCCATCAAGCTGCACCAACGCCTTTTTGATAACCGGCGTCGGTTTGCCTTTGCGCTCCTCGATATTCATCAAAGAGGTCAGGGGCACGCCTCCCGCCTTCCACTTTGCCGCAGGGGCGGAAAGATTCTGCACGGCAACGATGCAGCCTGTTTTGCCAAAGGCGGCAAGAACTACTGCGGTGCGCCCGAGCGCATACGTGTAATCGGCGTCGAAATTGCTGGGAGGCGCGCAGCGTCCCTCATAACCGAAGAAGTGCGCCAAGGGGCTGAATTTCCCTTTGAATTTTCCTTCCACCTTCCATTCCGCAAGCATTTCGCTCACTTGCTCGATAAGCAGCTTTTCCGTTTCGATGCGGCTGACCTGAAGATTGCCGTGCGAATCGCGAACGGCAAGCAGCTCCTGCTGAATATGCGCCGGCAGGCTGCTGAAAACATAGCTCGAATCTTTGGAAAGTTTCTGATTGATAAACTCCTGCTGATCTGTGAAGGTTCTAATGGTGTTGAAATAGGCGGCGTGGTCCGCAAGAATTTTATTCAATTCAGAAATCAGGATGCGAACCTCGGGAATAAACTCAATGAGACCCTCCGGCACGAGGCAGACGCCGAAGTTTTTTCCCTCTTCCGAGCGTTTTTTAACCACCTCTGCAATTGATTCCACAATCTGCTGGAGCGTCATATTCTTCGCTTTCACCTCTTCGCCGATGATGACGATGTTGGGATGCGTTTGCAGGGCGCATTCTAGCGTGATGTGGCTGGCGCTGCGTCCCATGAGTTTGATAAAGTGCCAGTATTTTTTTGCGCTTTTCGAATCGCGGCAGATGTTGCCGATGAGCTCGGAATATACTTTGGAAGCGGTGTCATAACCGAATGATGTCTCAATGACTTCATTTTTCAAATCGCCGTCAATCGTCTTGGGGACGCCGATGACGCAGGTGCGGACGTTTTCTTTGACGAAATATTCGGCGAGGACGGCAGCGTTGGTGTTGGAGTCGTCGCCGCCGATAATCACAAGGGCGTCCAGCGCGAGTTTTTGGCAGACATTTTTGCAGGCTTCGAGCTGCTCGGGTTTTTCAATCTTGTCCCGCCCGCTGCCGATCATATCAAATCCGCCGGTGTTGCGGTATGGATTGACGAAATCCGCAGTCAGCTCGATATATTTTTCAGTAAAGATGCCCTTCGGTCCGCCTTTGAAACCATAAAGGCGGCTATCGGGATGAACGTCTTTGATGCCGTCAAAGATACCGGTGATGACATTGTGCCCGCCGGGCGCCTGCCCGCCGCTGAGCACAACACCGAGGTTGATGGCTCGAAGATTTTCAGGTCCTGCGCCTTTGGCTAATTTCAGAATCGCGCTGCCAAAGGTTAGAGGAAAGATTTCTTTGATTTTGGCGGCATCGGCAGGAGGTTTTGCCACTTTTCCGTTTTTGACGGCGATGTTGCGGATTCCTTTTTTGAGGATTCCGGGGAGTTTGGGCGCATAAGATGCGCGCGCCTTTTCAAGGGCGGAGGTCTCTTTTGTCATAAGCATATCCTTTTAAAAAAATTATAATAATTATTGGGTTTAAATCATAAACCGCAATTAAACTTTGAATAACTCTTTCAGTAGAAAATCAAAATCAAGCAAAAAGCGCAGCCCAAAAGAGACTTGAATTCTCAAAAACTATGGAGATTGACTTGCTTCTGCGTCAAAAAAAAAGCCCATCCAGCTGAGACCGGATGGGCGGCAAAAGAATTAACGATATTTGTATGCCAAAACGTCCCTTAGTTCAGCAAAATTTTCCAGTCGCGAACGCCGGATGAAGGTGTTGGTGTAGGCGTGGGAGTTGGCGTTGGTGTTGGAGGAACGGGTGTCGGAGTTGGCGTTGGCGTTGGAGGAATCGGCGTAGGTGTAGGTGTTGGGGTTGGGGGAATGGGCGTCGGCGTCGGGGTCGGTGTTGGAGGAATCGGCGTAGGTGTCGGTGTTGGTGTGGGAGGAATGGGTGTCGGAGTTGGCGTAGGAGTTGGAGGAATCGGCGTTGGTGTCGGTGTAGGAGTTGGCGGAATAGGTGTGGGAGTTGGGGTTGGTGTAGACGCAGTATAGTCGGTCAATACAACATCGTCTATATAGAAGCTTCCCGCAGATCGTGCGCTCATATACCATTGAATTTCAACATTATTGCTGCTGTCATTGATATTCACCGTAAATTGTTTATAACTCAAAACATCAGATCCATTCCATGGAATATCAGAAGCGCTTAAAGAAGACACGTTTGTCCAGCTGCCGCCGTTAATACGTTTCTCGACATTGACTGTCCAGTTGGCTGTTGCAGATGAAATGGTCGCCCAGAATGTCAATACTCCGGGCTTATTAACAGAAGGAGTAAAAAGATAACGCCCTGTTTGATTAAAACCGACTTTACGAGATCCACCGTGTGTGGCGCCTGTATTGGCATAGGCATTAGCGCTCCATGTGCCATCATTCGCCACCTGTGTCCAAACACCGCTAACATGGTCAGCCCAGCCATCGGCGTTCTCAAAACCTGTGTTAATCAGGTTGGCAGCTTGCACAGAAACCGCAAGCATTAAAACAAGAACAAATACAACCCTTTTCATGACTTTTCTCCTTTTCATAACTTAAGATTAATAAATAGTAACAACTATTTTCCCCCGCCCTCCTTTCCTAATGATTTAGCCGAACAAATCCCTAAACCTTTCTGGATCTGATGGCTAAATAATTATAATTTTCTCAAATAACAGTTTTTTCATATTGTCAAATAAACATTAATTTCTCTTGTTCTTTTCATGGCAGGTCAAGTTAATTTTTTGTTAATATAAGGCACAACAGAAACATCCCTCTTGATATCAAAAGATATCTTTTTTCTTTGAAATTTCTTGAAATAACCATCGGCGCAAATTTATGAAGTGAATTTGTGTTTTGCGCAAATTTAAAGACGAGGTTCAAATTTATGGGCATGACGGTTGTGGAAAAGATACTGAGCCGGGCGGCTGGCGTATGCTGTCTCAAAGCGGGCGACGTTGTTGAGCCTGCGGTTGATGTGGCGATGTCCCACGAAAACGCCGCGTTGGTTATCAATCAGTTCAAGGACATTTACAAAGACACGGGGATTGATGCGAGGGTTTTCGACCCTTCCAAAATCGTGATTATCTTTGACCATCGCGTTCCTGCGGAGAGTTCTAAAACGGCGACCAACCAGAAAAAAATCCGCGAGTTTGTGGCGGCGCAGGGCATTTCCAAATTTCATGATATTCGCGGCGATACGGGCGGCATCTGCCACCAGATTCTCCCCGAAAACGGATACGTCCGCCCGGGCGATGTTGTCGTTGGCACGGACAGCCACACCACCAGCCATGGCGCGCTCGGCGCTTTTGCCTTTGGCATCGGCGCAACTGAGATGGCTTCCGTTTGGGCGCTCGGTTCCGCGCTTAATATCGAAGTC
Source organism: candidate division BRC1 bacterium ADurb.Bin183 (assembly GCA_002070185.1). Taxonomy (GTDB): domain Bacteria; phylum Sumerlaeota; class Sumerlaeia; order MWCT01; family MWCT01; genus MWCT01. The sequence continues at coordinate 49,328 of MWCT01000009.1, read as the reverse complement.
CCCGCCACCATCAAAGTGGTCGTGTCCGGCAAATTCAAAAAATATGTCTCGCCAAAAGATTTGATTCTCCACTTGATTGGGAAAATATCCGCCGAGGGCGCCAACTTCAAGGTGATTGAATTCCACGGCGATGCCATTAATAACATGAGCACATCCGGACGCCTTGTCATCTGCAACATGAGCGTGGAGGCGGGAGCAACATCCGGCATCGTCCCCGCCGACAATGAGACGGTGCGCTATCTGCGCGAGGAAGCCGGCGTGAAGGACGACATTTCCCTTGTGCAACCCGATAAGGACGCCGTTTATGACAGCGTCATCGAAATAAACGCATCAAAACTCGTCCCGCAGATAGCCTGCCCGCACACTGTGGACAACGTCAAACCCGCAAGCGAACTCGCTGGCAAAAAAATCAACCAGATTGTCATCGGCTCATGCACAAACGGGCGTCTGGATGATTTGGAGATTGCGGCGAAAATCCTGCGCGGCAAAAAAATCTCAAAGGATGTCCGCATGTTGATTTTCCCCGCATCGGCGCGCGTTCTGGCAAAGGCGCTTAAGAAAAAAATCATCGCCTTGATGTCGCTTATGGGCGCGGTGATTGTCAACCCCGGTTGCGGCTGCTGCCTTGGCGTCCATCAGGGCGCGCTCGGCGACGGCGAAATCGCCCTCTCCACCACGAACCGAAATTTCAAAGGGCGCATGGGCAATCCCAACGCCGAGGTTTATCTATGCTCGCCCGCCACCGCGGCGGCAAGCGCTCTCACCGGCGTTATCACCGACCCAACCAAAGGAGGCAAATAAGATGGCGAAAGTCGTTTTCAAATTAGGCAATGATATATCAACAGACATTATCTACCCCGGACGTTTCATGGCAACTGTATTGCCGACGGAAACGCCGCAATACGCCTTTGCGGATTATGCGGAATTCAACGCCCGCTTAAAGAAAAAAGAGGTCGCACCCGGCGACGCCATTGTGGCAGGGCTCAACTTCGGATGCGGCTCCTCGCGCGAACAAGCCGCCTCCTGCCTCAAAGGATACGACCTTGCTGTTGTGGCGAAGGGCTTTGCGCGCATTTTCCTGCAGAACGCCATCAACCTCGGTTTGAACACCATCATCTGCCCGGAGATTGAGGCAAACGAGGGCGACGAATTGGAAATCACCCGCGAAGATGTCATCAACAAAACATCCGGCAAAACATTCAAAATTCAGCCGCTCCCAAAGGCGCGTCAGGCGATTATTGACGCAGGGGGGCTGATTCCTTACACGCGCAAACGAGTTCTGGAAAAGCACGGCAGATAAATCAATGCCACCGTTATGACAACCCGCATCGCAAGGAGGCGGCTCATGAGCGACAAAATTGAGTTTGTCAACAATTACAAAGACCTTTGCACCCAAAAGGGATTTCAGTTTGAATTCTACTGCGACCGGTGCCAGTCGGGATTCCGCACGCGATTCAAATCATCCGCAACCGGCGCCTTGACCGACTTAATCGGCGCCGCTGGTTCGATTCTGGGCGGCATCTTTGGTCAGGCGGCGGATGTCAGCGAACGCGTTCATTCAGCATCTTGGGAAAAGGCGCACGACAACGCCTTTGCCGCCGCTGTGGAGGAAATAAAACCGGAGTTCATCCAATGCCCGCGCTGCACAAAATGGGTCTGCCGTAAAAATTGCTGGAACATGAAAAAAGGGCTTTGCAAGGAATGCGCGCCGGATTTGGGCGTAGAGATGGCAGCCGCGCAATCCAGCCGCTCAGTCGAGGAAATCTGGGCGCACGCAAAGATGGCGGAAGAAGATAAAAAATTAAGCGAGAAAGATTGGCGCGAGGGCATCCGCGCCACATGTCCCGAGTGCAACGAGCCGCTGCCGGGCAACGTGAAGTTCTGCCCCTCCTGCGGCGCCAAGGTCAAGGATATAGGATTTTGTTCCACCTGCGGCGCCAAACTTGCCGCGGGCGCCAAGTTCTGCCCCGACTGCGGCAGCAAAATTTCCCCCGAAAAATAACCAAACGCATAAACGCTTTTCCCCGCCGGCGCCACCCCGCGCCGGTTTTTTATTTGGGCTTTTTTTATTGCTTTTTTATTTTTGATTATGATTAAAAAGATTGTCCTTTTGAGACAGAGATGAAAATTTTTAAAAGGAGTGATTATTATGAAACAGAATATTTTGATTATGTTATTAACGCTCACTCTCATCATTTCTTTCAACCTCACAGGATATGCTGTTGATCCGCTTACCGAAGTCGGGCATTACGGGGAAAATATTTCAGCAGTGGCAGTAAGTGGGAATATCGCTGTCATTAATGAGGACATCAAAATACGAATCCTTGACATCACCAATCCAAACCAGCCCGTTCCTAAAGGACATGTGAAAATTGACGCCATTCCAAATTGTCTACAAGTGGTTGGCAATTTCGCCTATTCCGCTACACAACATGGTGGAGTCAGCATCATAGACATATCGGACCCTACGCTCCCATTTGTAACCGCTGTGATTCCTTTTGATTCATGGACAAATAATCTGTGGGTACGCCCATCAAATGATTATGCTTATGTGGGATTTAACGGACCTGTTGCAGTTGTAGATATTCGCGACAAGTTCCAGCCAAAAGTTGTTTCACAACTTTACGGATTTGATCTTAATAGTATATCGGGCGATGACGGTTATTTATATGTTGTAGATAGTTCTGGGTCTCAAGCGCTAAAAATTTACAATTTAGCCAATCCCGCCAATCCGGTTTATATTGGAGGGCTTAACCATACAGCCAATGCATGGGGTTTATATCATGCCTTGGTTATTTATGGCAATACAGCCTATGTAGCGCAACATGATGGGATCCTTATTGTGGACATACAGGACAAGACCCTTCCAGTGCTCAAAGGAAAAATCGGCAACTCCAGAAGAGCACTTGCTCTTGGTTCTGGAGTCCTCTTTGCCTCGGATTGGGGCGGATTGGAGGCGTGGAGACTTACAGATCCTCACAACCCGTATTTGGAAGCGTGGAAATGGGATTATCCAGCTGGTGAGGTCGTACAGAACGCTTCTTTAGGTAATATTATTTTCGAGGCAAGATGTCAGGGGCTTTTTATTACACAACACTCTGGAAGTTCGTTGAACAGATTATCGTCCTATTCTCCGACACCCGGATTTGGAAGCTCAAATGGGTTGGCTATTAAAGGGACCACGGCTTTTTTTGATGCCATTGAAGGGCTCGCTTCTGTGGATATGTCTAATCCACAGAATCCCATCTTGCTTCAGCGCTTACAAGGACGCGGTAGTATGGATATCGCGATTTCTGGTGATATTCTTTATAGAGCGGGATGGGGTTATGTGGAAGCATGGAACATTGCCAATCCAAGCAATATGATTAAAACATACGAGTATTACATTGATGGTCGTTATCGTGAGTCAATCTCTGCTTTCGGTAATAAGGTCGCTGTAAGTTCAGGTATGGGAAATGTATATCTATTTGAGACCCAAAATAGCGGGCAAACATTAGTTCTGCGATCTAATTTCACTCCAGATGAAGGGGGAGTATTGGCAGTAACTGTTCAAAACAATCTTATGTATTTAATAACAAATACTGGAAACCTTATGATATATGATATTGAAAATCTTTCAACTCCTGTTTTTAAAAAACAATACATTTTGCCCGTCGAGTATTCTCCCATTCCTTCATGGGCTGGACCATGGAGAGCGGAAATTTTACTCATCGGAACAAACATGCATGTTGTAATAGCACGACGCGGCTACTATCTTTTCGATAATTCAGATCCATTAAATCCGGTATTAATTGGATCGTATAGAAAATTTGAGAATGACTTTGGTTCGATAGTTGCAGATGGTAATATGGTTTATGCCGCCGGAAATGGTTGGAACAATCAGAATAAAATCCTTAAGTTTGATATAACCAATCCTACGCAAATCAGGCTTGTAGAAATATTGGGAACAATGTATTTTTTGGAACACATCCGACTGGTGAATGGATATTTGGTGACAACTGAAGGGCGTGGTTCATTGAGAATTCTCCGTGCAGGAACTGTTGCGCCTGTTCGCGGGCAATTTCGCCGTGTTAATGCCGTAACTTTCAATTCGGGCGAGGACTTATTGACCTCTGCTGATATTGATGTTCCCCATGGTTGGGCATTCTTTGGTACATACACCTATCCCGCAAAGGTAATAAAAATTAAATTAGGCGATGGTGCTGCAGCCCCAGAACGCATGAGTGCATTAACATTCGATGATTCGGATGGTGGTATCCTGCGATGTGGGGTGGTGGACGCGCAGCAGGGATACGGATATTTTGGGACACTTACAAATCCAACCAACATCGTCAAATTTCACCTCGGAACTGAAACGGCACCGCTTCGAAAAGTGGGAACGCTTGTTCTTCAGAAAAATGAGGGAGCCACAAGAACAGCTGTAATAGACACTATAAATAAATGTGCTTATTTTGGTGGCGGATCAAATTCCAATGGTATTATAAAAATTAAATTACCCGCTGGAGAACAATTGCCTATTAGAATTGGGAGTATTGCAACAGGTAATCTTGAGTATAATTTATCCAGTTCTGTTATTGATTTAATTACAGGATGCGCCTATTTCGGAACGGCGCGTGTCGATAATTCTGGCGCTTTGCCCGCCCATGTGATCAAGATTAACCTTGGCGCGAACGATGTATTACCAACATATTTGGGCTCAATAACGCTCGCATCCGGCGAAGATTCTCTCTGGAATGGCGCAATGATAGATCCTGAAAGTGGGCATGCGTGGTGGATCACTCAAGGCTCGCGCACGATAGTCAAGACACGCCTCTATTCAGGTAATACGCTTCCGACGAGGCTTAGCGCGCTCGATCTCAAGGTTGATGGAACATCTCCTGGCGCTGCGGTCATTGATCCCATCAACCGCTTTGCTTATGTTGCAAGCAATGCATGGCCAGCAACTATTACCCAAGTGGATTTGGGAATGGGCGATGATCCCCCTAAAAAAGTTTCTTCAATAAGATTGAATCAAGGGGAGGGCAATATTCAATCCGCTGTCATTGACACAATGCGGGGGTATGCCTATTTTGGATGCGCAACATGGCCTGGTATTGTTGTTAAAATAGAATTACCCGCCAGAACCCCGACACCAACGCCAACTCCCACACCAACTCCAACGCCTTCGCCTACGCCAGTTTGTATGACAATCAATCTTCCCGGAGATGTTCCCTTGGAACTGGTTAAAATTCCTGCTGGCTCTTTCCAGATGGGATCGGACAATGGGGATGCCTGTGAAAAACCAGTTCATACTGTTAATATTAACTACGGTTTTTATGTAGGGAAATACGAAGTGACGCAGGCTCAATGGCAGGCAGTTATGGGAAACAATCCCAGCGAATTTACAGGGAATAACCATCCTGTCGAGCAAGTTTCTTGGTTGGACGCGCATGATTTTATCACAAAATTGAATGACCTGCAGGTTGGCAAATTTCGTCTGCCCAGCGAATCCGAATGGGAATATACCTGCCGGGCTGGAACAACCTCGGATTACTATTTTGTCGGTACGGATTATGAAAATTATGCCTGGTTTAATGACAATGGCGCAGACATAACTCATACCGTTGGGCAAAAAATCCCCAATAACTTTGGTCTTTATGATATCCTGGGCAATGTCTGGGAGTGGTGCGAAGACGGCTGGCATGACGATTACACAGGCGCACCCAATGACGGCAGCCCTTGGGTAACAACAGAGATTTCCAAAACAATCCGCGGCGCAAGCTGGATAAATAATTTTTATCAGCTGCGCTCTGCAAATCGGCAGAAAATGGGGCAAACGAAGAAAGCAAGTAATATAGGTTTGCGCCTGGTTATGGAAATTAACAAAAATCTTTGGATGGTTTATTAAGTCAATCTGCGAAATAAATTTTAATTTGCCGCTCTGATGACCTTGAGTTTGGACAGGGTGAAGACGGTGCCTTTGATGCCGGCGGGGCGGTGCTCGATGCGCCAGCCGTGCGCTTGGACTATGCGCAGCACGACGGCAAGCCCCAAGCCTGTGCCGGTTTTGCGGGTGGTGTAATAAGGTCGGTATATGTTTTCGTTATTTTCCGGCTCAATGCCGCAACCGTTATCCCGAATAGTGAGAGACGCCTCGGCTGCCTCGCCCTCCGCGCCGCGCCGCGTTGCGCCGCCGGTTGTTTGAACGGCTATCTCGATTTCGCCTCCGTCATCCACCGCTTGAATGGCGTTTAAAGTCAAATTGAAAATCACCTGACGCAAGAGCCCTTCATCCGCTTCTATGGTGAGTTCCGGGCATGAAGACTCAAACTTGATGGATTTTTCCTGTATATCGGCGGCAAGGGTTTGGCGGACGTCTTTTACGGCGATGGCGAGGTTGACGGGGACTGGGCGCGGGACAGCCGGCTTGGAATAGTTGATGAATTCGCTCAGACGGTTGGTGATGCGATCCACCTCGTCCACAATGGAAAGGGTCTGGGCGCGGATTTTTGGCGGGACGGCGGGGTCGCTGGAGATTATCTGCGCCTGCCCTCGAACAAGGTTGAGCGGGTTGCGCGTTTCATGGGCAAGCCCCGCCGCGGCGACGTTCAATTCTTTTAGATGTTTGTTTAATTCCCGCGCCTGCACAAGGCTGATGCGCAATCTTTCTGATTTTTCAAATGTTTTCCATGCCGCCGCCATGCCCAGAATGGCGACAATCGTGATTGCGAGAATGGCAACGCGGAGCCAAAAATCGCGCGAGACTTCCGCCGCAAAGGCGTCCGTCCTGATGACGAGGACAAAGCCGTGCAGTCCTTGTTTATCCTGAAGTTCTCTGAACTGTTTTTCCGAGAGCCAAGGCGGGCGTCTGAATGGGCGTTCGCGCCGGCGGTCGTGCTCGTCATTGCCGTCTCTTTCTGGGCGGCGGCGCGAGGGCGAGCCCTGCATTACCGTCCGGCTGGAGGGGAAGTCGTGAGGCGGCGCGGGTTGGCGCTCGGCGCGCCGCATGATGATGGGCGCAGTGTATGATGTTGTCCTGTCGCGGAAGCTCACGCCGAGGTCAACGATGTTTGTAATCATGACGGCATTGCCTTCCCAGACCGCTTTTTTGCGGGGGAAGCCTTCGGCGGGGAGTTTGACCGGCTCGCCGGCGGAAATGAAGATGTTGCCGGAATTATTGAGAAGCGCCACGCTTTTGAGTTCGCCGGATTTTGCCAATTCGCCCAACGCCGTTTCGAGTCTATCTTGCTGGATAATGCCGAAGCGGGACATGGAGCGGATGGCGACGCTGACGGAGGCGGAGATATCGCGCGCCCTTTCGAGGAGCGTTGCCCGCGCCTTTGCTTTGACGCGGTTATGCTCAATAATCTGCCACACGAAGACCAAAAGGAAGGTCAGTAAAAGGGCGAGGTGGACTTTTAAGCGCCGATTCAAATTTTTCACGGCTTGATACCTGCGATATATTTTCGGTTTATTCCAGATTATCAATATACCTGTCAAATTGCTTTTTGGTAAACACCTTAGGCGAAATTTCCGTTTTGTCCCGCTCAGCAAGGGAGATGTCGCGCAGTTCTTCGCTGTTTTCCACCACATGAGGCGTGAGGAAAATCAGGAGTTCGGTTTTAGATTTTTCTTTGATGGTGCGTTTGAATGCGGAGCCCAGATATGGGATATCGCCAAGGATGGGGATTTTTTTTACCGTCTCGGTTGCGTTGTCCTCCATCAATCCGCCGATGACCACAGTCCGTCCGTCGTCCACAACCACATTCGTGGAGGCGGCGCGTTTGGCTATGACGCGGGCGTTGACGGTGTTGGAAATCGGGACGGTCTCGCCGGAGAGAGTTGAAATTTCTGGGCTGACGCTCATTTCCACAAGGCGGTTTTCAGTGATGCGCGGTGTTACGTTGAGGATGATGCCGATATCCTCATATTCGATGGTGTTGATGATGTCGCCGCCGTCGGTGATGCGGCTGTTGCGGATGAATGGGACTTCCTGCCCAACGGTGATGGTCGCCTGTTGGTTATTGCGCGTGAGGACGGACGGGCGGGAGAGGACTTCCAGTTTGCTGGTGTCCGCCATGGCTCGGATGACAACTTCAAGGTCTTCATCGAGTATTTTCCAGAATCCGCCGCGTGTTTCGCTGGCAAGTCCGAAAATAGTCTGTATGGTATCCTCCGTTCCATCTTTTGAGCCGTATTGCTTTTTTCCCTCCAAGCCAAAGTCCACGCCTTTGGTATGCGTGACTTCAAGGAAGAGGACTTTGATAAGCACCTGCGGGGCGGGCTTATCAAGTTCTTTGACAACTTTATCTATCTGTTTGTTCGTTTCCTCATCTGTAATAATTATGAGGGAGCCTGTTTCCGGGTCGTAGTGAATGGATGCCTGCCCCACAGTGGTTGCGGCATAACCGCTTGCGCCGGAAGGTTCGGCGAGGGGGGCGCTCTCGGAGCTGCTGATAGTAGGAGGCGCGGTCGGAGGCGGTGCGGCATCCTGCGGGGGCGCGGCTATCGCTATTGAAAAAACGAGCAGAGCCAATCCAGCCTTGAAGATTGCTTTAATCATAGTGTCACCTCTATGCAAAAGATTTGTCATCGTGTTCTCCCCGTAGTTCCCGGTCTTCTTGTGGATGAGCCGCTGCCGGCGCGGTTGCTTGTGTTTGTGCTGGCGCTTCTGCCGGTGTTGCGCGTGGTTGTGGAGCTTTGAGAGGTTTGAGAGCCGAACATCTCATTGAGTAATTTTGTGACGGATTCTGGATCGGCGTTTTTAATGTTGTGGATATAGACCTTTTTTTCACGCGCGGGATTGGCATCAAGCTGCTGGATGACGGTTTCGATATTTGCCATCACGTTTTCTGAGGCGCTGACCACGACCGAGTTTGTGCGGGAGTCCGCCTCAACATAGACTGTGCCTTCGGCTCTTTTGCGCTCGCTTTGGTTTTGTTGATTTCCGCCCTGCGCCATATTGCGCATAAAACCCCAGCGTTGATTGGTTCGGGACTGCCCGCCTGCCGTTGAGCCGGCGAATGTGTTTTTGATGATTGTCGCTGTCTCCTCGGCGCTGGCATAGCGTAGCGGGAATACCTTGACGATTGTTATGTCTTGGCTGGCGGTATCAATTTCGTTAACAAGGCGTTCGATGGCGGGCATAAAATCTTCGGGAGCGCTGACGACCACCGAGTTTGTATTCTGGTCTGCCACCGCAACCACACGTGAAGCCGCCTGCAATGCTTCGCTCTTGTTCTGGCTCTGGCTGGAATTTTCACCCTCGCCGGGAGACCTGCGCCCAAAGAAGGGGAATCGCCCGCCGCCGGCGCTTTGCTGCCTGCCGCCATCGGGAAATTTGAAAATCTCGGTCAAGATTTTTGCCACATCGGTGGCATCCGTATATTTGAGCAAAAAAACTTTGATGGATGAGATCTCGGAGATGGAGGTGTCCAATGCGGCGATGATTTCCGTCATTCGCCGGATGTGAGACTGCGTGTCCGTCAGGATGATGGCGTTGCTGCTTTCATTGGCGGATATGACGGCGTAGCTGGGGAGCATGGGGCGGATGTTGTCAATTATCTTTACGGCGTTGGCGTAACGGACGGGGATAATCTGTGTGACCATCTCATCATTTTGGGGGATACTCTCCGGGTTTCTACCTGTCTTCACGGGGATGTTGCGCTTTAGGGCTTCATCGCGGGAGACAATAGTCAGGATGCGCCCGTTGCGAATAGCGGCATAGCCTTTTTGGTGAAGGACGGTGTTCAGGAGTTCGACCGCTTCATCGCGGGAGATGGGCTGATGGCTGACAATATCCACGCGTCCGGAGATGGATGTCTCGCGGATGATGGTAAAACCGGCGGCGCGGCTCATATAATCGAGGACAACATCGAGCGAGGCATCTTTGAAATTGAACCGCATGCCAGACTCGTCGGATTCACCGAGCACAACAGCCTCGCTGGACTGCGGCGCGTCGGCGTCTTCCGTGCGCGCAGTTTCTTCCATGCGCGCGGTTTCCGTTGAGGGGTTATCCTCCATGGCGTCGGAGTAGATCCGCGCCGGCAGATTTGCCAAAAGGGCGGCAATCATAATGAGGAAAAGTTTCTTTTTCATCTTTCAACCTCCTGTCTCCTTCGTTCCATCAATCTTTTCAAAACTTCGCCGCTATCCCCGTCTGAATCGCCGGAGCCTTGCGCGGCGGAAGAGGATTCGGAGGAGGGACGTACGAATTCCCCGGTTGTTTTGGTCAAATTCCAGACGCCCTCCTCGCTGCTTTTCATGGCGGACGCCATCGGCAATTGCGTATGTTTTGCATCTTTTTCCAAAGTCACGCCATCCGTCCGAACGTCAATGATTTTAAAACCTGCAATGAGATCGCCTTTTTTCCATTGTCCGCCGTAATCCGAGCGCGAGCCTTCAAAAAACGCCGTGGCATCTTCGCCGTTCAGCATAACGCCCACAAGCCGGAATTCATCCGGCGCGGCGCGCACTGTCCGCTGTTGTCGAGGGGATTCGCGCCGGTCGCCGCTTCTTTCGGAATTGAAGATGTTTCGGTCGGCAACGATTTTGAAATCTTTATAGGCTTCCTTTGCTGGAGATTCTTCCGTATGGGCGCGGCTCCCCAAAGCTGCAAGAACACTCGCAAAAATGATGATAGCCCGTTTCATTTTATCTTCCCTTTCAAAATCAGGCTGGAAAATTTCAGATTCAAATCCAACGTATCGCCGCGCCGGTCGCGCGAGGTCAAACCGACGTCCTCGATGCAAACGGGCAGCGCATCCGCTTCCGCCTCATACAGGAAACGCGCGATGGAATCCAACGAGCCGGAGGCGGTCAGACGTATTTCAAGTTTTTTTGATTCATCATCCGTCTCCCTCCAACGGGGCTTGAGGGAGCTCAGGGCAAGGCTGCTCTGGGATTCCCACTCTTGCACCCTGCCGAGGACGCGTTCTTCCACTTGCGATGGGTCGTCGGGGAGTCCGGCATCCTGAATCGCCTTCCAGCGCCGTTCCACTTCTGCTTGACGGGAAAGGAGCAGCGCGCCTTTTTCCACAGATTTTTTCAATTCGGCGATGCGCTCAGAGCGGCGGCTCCATGCGCGCGCCAACGGTGTTAAGATAATCCGGTCGCCCAAAAACACGCCCAGACACACAAGCGTTGCGATGATTAATATTCGTTCTCTTTTTCTGATGCCCATAACGATTCCCTTATATAGAAAAACTAATTGTAAATTGCAGGACGCCGTCGCCCTTTTTAACCTGCGAGACTTTCAGGTCGCCGATGGTTTTATTTTCTCTTAACTTTGCCAGCATCGCCAGCCAGGCTTTTTCGCTCTTTGCCTCGCCGGACATCTGCAGCGATGCCATGCCGCGAATCTCCACGCTCTTCACCCAGATGCTCCCCTCTTCGGGAAACGCCTTCGTAATCTCCCGTAAGACGGAAAGGCTGCGTATGGCATCGTCATGCCATGGACGGTATTTGCGAATCTTTTCCTGCAGCGCGGACACCCTGCGCACATCCGGCTCCATCGCCGACCATTTTCGCTCGTATCTGCCGAGTATCAAGGCTTGAACCCCAAAGATAATAATCGCAAGCGCCGCCAACGCCGCGCCCGCCGCCGCCTGCCAGAAAAGCCGCCTTGATGAAATGCGCCCCATCAATTTTTCCAGACACCCCGCTGCCGGCGGGAGAAATTCAAAATGATTGGGGCGTCCAAAAAGCGTGTTCATCGCCGCGGCGCAAGTTTGCGGGGACGCCATTTGGCTGACTTCTATTCCGCAGGCAAGCAGTTTTTTGTCTTCGAATTCCAGCCCCATGCGGGAAAGCAGCGGAACCAATTCTTTTTTGAAAATCTCAACAAGGCGAGCCTCTCCCAAAATACGGTATGATTTCATACCGGCTCGAATATCCTCCGGCAGCCTGCCCAGCGTGATGCGCATTTCGCGGATAATCATCTCGGCGTCAACAAACGGCTCTTCTTTTTCCAGAGAGACCGCGCCGGGAAATGAACGGATGAAATAAACCTTTCCGCCCCGTCCGATTATCATATCCAAGCCGTCCTGATGGGCGAAAAATGAGACGCCGAAAACATCTTCTTCGCCGCCCGAAAGCGCCGCAACTCCCAGCGCCATGCCTGCCACGTGCAGCCGCGACGCCCTCATGATTTTTTCCAAACTCCGCACATGCTGGACTGGCACGGCGGCAATGACAGCCCGGCGCCCTGCCGCCGCCGCCTCAAAATGAATCGAGGAAACAACCACATCCTCCGGCGAAAAAGGGAGTTTCTTTTCTATCTGGAGCGCGATATAATTATCAACATCGGATTCTGGGAGCGCCTCGGGTATATCCTGATAGATTACATACACCCACGAAAGCGGGAGGCTTATGACGCATTTTTTTTCGCGGACGCCCGCATCTTCAAGAATTTTGCGGATCTCCGCGCCGAGGAGTTCAGGATTGCCGGAGAGAATATCCTGAGAAAGCGTTTGACGCAGCATGACGCCGGTTTCGCAACGCTCCTCGCGTCTATGCAGTTCGATTGCCGTCATAGCGCCGCCCTCAAACGCCACGCCCAAAATTGAGGCGTGTTTTTGATGTTTGCGTCCGGCAAATTTGTTCAATAATTTATTCATTAGCCGCTCCGGAATATTCTTTGCGCACATCGGAACCCAGCGCCCAACCGAATCGGGACATATCCTTCCTATAAACAACGGCGCTGCTCCCGCCGGCTGTGTCTATAATCATCAGACTGCGCCGATAGCCGCGCCCCCTTTCGCCAACCGCCGCCACGTCCGCCCGGAACTGATACGTCCGCGTTGTAAGATACGGTCCCGCCTCAAAACAGGCGTTGTCATCCAGAATTCCCACAACCCATGCAAGGCACTTCAATTCGTCGGGCGATTTATCAATTCGCGAATAGACAAGTTTTTCCGCCAGAGATTCGTTCAATCCGGGAATGCAGGCAAGCACCTTTGCCGATGCCGTGTTCACATTCACAAGACCGGCGATATACTGCCCTGCGGCAACCGTCAGGGCGTCGTCAATTCGCTCAAATTCCTCGGCGGTCATTTTGCCGCGGACGCATAATTCAAGCGGACTGCGAAGATTGGAAAAAGCGGAACCGATGGAGGAAATAATCTGCCCGGCGCGCTCCTGCCCAAAGGTCTGCTGCAAAAGTTCCCTGAGTTCGCGCTGCTGGGTTCGGATGTTGATGCGCGCTGAGCCGTCCGCGCGTTGATTTGGCTCGCGGGAAAAGACTGTGATGTATTCAAGAATCCCCGCATCCAAAAGACCGTCCGCATTATCCGCCGGTTTTGATTTATCCCCATCGTCCTCGTTTGGATCAAGGACGCCGTTTTGATTTTCATCCTCCCCATAAAGGAGAGCGGGCGTGCAGCCGAGAACGAGCCGCAATTCTTCCATGCTTTCAAATGGACCGTTCTTGCAATTATAAGGCGGATCCAAGGCGAGGTAGTAGTTGGATTCTGCGCCGCCGGCGGTCATTTCGGAATCGGAATCGCGCCAATCCACAATGGCGGCGGCGACCTCTGCCGTCATGCCGGGGATCGCCTCCAGCATTTCCAACGGCGCTGTGTTGATATTGATTTTGGAGGACTCGCCCACAAGCCCAAAGGTCACCGTTTTAGCGTCCCAGATGCTGTTCGTATCCCGTCCGATTATCCAAAAAGCGGCTTTATTGACTTGCGCCTTTTCCATTTCGTAAGAATCCTCATCGGGCATATAGCCGGCGTTTGCAGAATTTTTCAAAAGGTTGCAGAGATACCGCCGCGCGCCCTCGATGGCTTGTGCCGCCTCGCGCCCTTCAAGGCTGTTATCCGAGGCGCGATATTCCATGAGCATCGAATCGCTAAAATAAATAGCCACCACCACGAGGCTCAGGCAAATCCCCATGACAATAATCAAAGCGGCGCCGCGTTGTCCGCGGCAGCGGCGGATTTTTTTTATGTCATCGCGATGATACATTTGTTCCACTCTGGCTTGATACGGCGCTTGCGGCAATCTCTATTAAAAGTTCAAGAGGCGCTTCCGTCTCCTCTTTTTCGGATTCCGGCGCAAATTCTATCGAAATATTTACGGCTTTGGGCAAGGCGTTATCCAGTGTGGTGGAATCCCAGCTATCCTGCCAAACCGCGCCATCATAATAGGCGATGGTCAAAGAGCGCACGCCTTTTAACAGTCGCGTCTCAATAGGACCTTCCGTTGTGGAGGCAAGGAGGTTGCGCGTCACGGCGCGAACGAGGTCTTTTGACGGTTTGCCGTTTTTCTCATCGCCTTCCGTATCACCTTCCTCCGAGTCGGCAAGATAATATTCCACTTTCTGGATATCGCCCCAAGGCTCTTTGTCTGTGACCGCGCCGGTGGATGCGAAAAATTCCGCCCTGTCATAACGCGTGTTATTTTGTTCGCTGGTCTCGCCGATGATGGCGCCGGCAAGAATTCCCACCGGCGGCAACATGTTGCGGAAGTCGCGATCCATAATCTCCGCAGCATAGGCGCGGGGCAGCCCCGCTTCCATCGAGCCGTAATTCTTCTGCCGCAGTTTGAGCGCGCCGTTATAAACTGCATAAAGCGCGCCAAGAAGTATGGCGGATATCATCGTTGCCGAAAGGATTTCCAGCAGCGTGAATCCCCGCCTAAATAAACGATGATGTCGGCAGACGCGCGCCATTAATTGCTTAGCTCCTATTCCACCGCCAGCGTCGCAACGCTGGCTGAGTGCTCCGTTTCTTGAACCTTGTAAAAAACATTAACTATAACCAGCCGCATATCATCATCCGTCCACGGAGACGTCTCCAATGTCCACGTGTATTGAGAGCGGGCATCCGCTTCCTCCGTTGAATCGGCGAATTCGCCCGACTGATTGCCTTCCCGCCATGATTCATCCAGAATTAATTCGTTCAATTTCTTTTCCGCCAAAACCTGCGCCGCGCGTTTGCGCTCCGCCAGAACGCCCAAGCGGTTGGCAAAGGAAATTCCGCGCACGGTCACTGGGATAACAATCGCCATAAAGAGCATCGCCGCCAGAATTTCGGCAAATGTGAACGCTCGTATGTTACGTTTTTTAATCATCTCCGCCCTCATCAATCGCGTATCCGATGCCCGATTTTGTCTTGCGGAAAATAACTTCATCCGTATCGCCTTGTAAAAGAATAATCTCTTCGGGGTTATCTCCATCCATCAACCCATCGGGATAAAAACGAAGCGTCGCTTTGCCGTCCGCATCCAGATGTTGCGCATCCACTTCAAAATGTTGGTTATCCATAAGACTATACTCGAGCGATTTAGCGTCCGCGGTTTCTTCGTCCGTCTGAATATTCAAACCAAAGCGCCCCTCGGATGTGTCAATCCAGATATCTGCGACGGCGGCTTCGGAAATGGCGACGCTCCGGGCGTGGCGCGTCAAGGCGAGGAATCGGCGCGACTGTTCATAAAGCGAGCGCCCTTTAAAAAAACCTGTAAGCGCCGGCGCGGAGACGGTCATGATTGCCGCCATGATTGCCATGACGCAGATGAGCTCGATGAGCGTCAACCCGCGGATATTGCCGCGACTGAATTTCATTTTTTCACATTCCAGTTATTGATATCGTCATCCGTGCCGCCGCGCCCATCCGGACCCATCGAAAAAATATCATATCCCGATGTGTTATTGGCGCCCGGGCATTCATACACATACGCATTGCCCCAAGGGTCGTTGGGGATGCCGTGTCTCAAATAGGGACCCTTCCAGTTTTTCGCGTCATTCGGCTGTTCGACAAGTTGATAAAGCCCGTCGCTGCCTTTTGGATAAAACCCATTATCCACCTCAAAGGCGTCCAGAGCCGTTTCAAAATTGGCAATCTGACTTTCGGCGGCGGTGATGCGCGCCTGCTCGCTGCGTCCGGCGAATTTGGGAATGACGATAGCCGCCAGCGTTCCCAGAATAACGAGAACCAGCAACATTTCAATCAGCGTAAATCCCTGTCGGCGTTTCTTTTCTCTGCAAAAATTTGCGCTTACCATCATAATGCCCCTTCTCTTAAAAACAATTCTAAGTGTATGGAGTGCAAAAGATGTGCCATACATTTGACGCCTTATTTACTAGTCAAATAGACGCCTTTTGCGCAGAAAAATCACTACGGAATGGATGCGTTGCGCAGGAAATGCGCATGGGGAAAGCAAAACAATTGAATAACAATTACAAGCGCGTGCGTGAATCGCCGTCATACCGGCTCATCAGCTGGCTACTTTATATAATCTTGCAGTGTGAAGATGGGGATGACCATGCCGATGAAGATGGTGCCGATGAAACCCGCCATGACGAAAAGCATCAGCGGCTCTAAAAGCGCCACGGCGGTGCGCAAGCGTCGGTCTAATTCATGCTCCGTTTCCTGCGCAAGTCTTAAAAGTTCTTTATCCAGCCGCCCGCTCTCCTCAGCCACAGAAATCATCTCGATGACCGAGCCGGGAAAAAGGGCGCGGCAGTCGGAAAGGCTGGCGGCGAGACTGGAACCTTGGCGCACGCGGTCAATGGCGCTCGTCATCGCATCGGAAAGAGTTTGATTGCCGATGGACTCTCGCGCCACGCTCAACGCGCTGATGAGAGGCACGCCGGACGCTACGAGAGTTCCCAGCATTCGGCAGAAACGCGTCATGGCGAATTTTGCCATGATGGCTCCGACGACGGGAAGGCGCAGCAGCGCCATCTGCCACTGGCGCCGCCCTTGCTCCGAGCGGAACCATTTGCGAATGAGCAAAATCCCCACAGCGGCGATAATGGCGAGGATGGGTCCATAGGCGGCGATGTTGTCGCTCACGCCTACGATGATGCGGGTCAAAAGCGGGAGTTGCGCGCCGAAACCGGAAAAGATTATTTTGAAGCGCGGGATGAAAAACACAAGCAGGAAAATAAGAACACACAGGGCGAGGACCATCAGGACGAGCGGATAGATGAGGGCGGAAATCGTCCGCGACTTCAAATCCCGCTGACGCGCCTGAAATTCGGCTATCTCGCCCAGAACAATATCCAGAAAGCCGCCGGTTTCGCCCGCTTGAACCATTGCCACATAAACGGCGGGGAAATTTTCCGGCGACTGCCGCATGGCATCCGCCAGCGATGAACCGTCAATGACAAGGTCGTGAATCTCGCCCCATTTTTCTTTTGCCGCGGCTGAGGGCGTTTCACGCTGGATGATATTCAGGGCGCGGCTCAAAGGCACGCCCGCCGAAAGAAGGCTCGAAAGCTGCCGCGTGAAGGATTCAAGATCGGCGGAGGAGATTTTTTTATTGCGAGAAAAAAATGAAAGCGTTTGTTTATCCGGCTCCGACGATGCCGCGCCTTGTTCTATTTTAACGGGGTCAAGTCCCATGCTTTCTAATTTTCGGATGGCATCCCTGCGGCTTTGGGCGGAAAGGACGCCTTCCATTATGGCGCCCTCGCCGTTCATTGCGCGATATTGAAAATTCATCATGACGCCTTCACCTGCAAAACGGATTTTTCATAGCCATTCTCGCCCTTGCGGACGTCTTTGGTTACGCGGAGGACTTCGTCAATGGTTGTGACGCCTTCGCTCACAAGCCGCCAGCCGTCTTCGCTTAATGAGCGCATTCCTTCGAGGCGCGCGGCTTCGCGGATTTCGCCAGTAGAGCGCGATTCCAGAACCAGCCGACAAATATTTTCATTCATGATGAGCATTTCAAAAATGGCGCGGCGTCCAAAAAATCCTGTATTGCGGCATATCTCGCAACCGGCGGCTTTATAAACCGGCGTATCCCCGCCCAGTCCAATTTCGCTTTTGAATGTTTGCGCCGCAACGGAAAGGTCTTCCACGCGGCACTCGCGGCAGAGCGTCCGCACAAGCCTTTGAGCCAGAACGCCTTCCAGCGCGGAGGTCACCAGATACGGCTCCGCGCCCATATCCACAAGGCGGGTCAAGGCGCCGGGGGCGTCGTTTGTGTGCAGCGTGGAGAAAACAAGGTGACCGGTGAGCGACGCCTGAATGGCAATCTGCGCGGTTTCAGAGTCGCGGATTTCACCGACCAGAATAACATCGGGGTCGTGGCGCAAAATGGAGCGCAGCCCCCGCGCAAAAGTCAACCCCGCCTTTTCGTGAATCTGAATCTGATTCACGCCCTTCATGTGGTATTCCACCGGATCCTCGATTGTGATAATCTTGCGGATAGAATCATTGATTTCGTTCAGGGCGGAATAAAGGGTTGTGGTCTTGCCGCTGCCTGTGGGTCCGGTGACAAGGATAATGCCGTGGGGCATGGCAAGCATTCGGCGGAAGAGCCGCTCCTCGCGCTCCGCCATTTTGAGTTCGGGCAACCCGCGCAGAGTTGACTCCTGCGGCAAAAGCCTCAGAACAACGCCTTCGCCATAGAGCATGGGGATGAGCGAAACGCGGATGTCAATCTCGCGTTCGGCGATGCGCACTTTGATGCGCCCATCCTGCGGAAGTCTTTTTTCCGCTATATCGAGGTGGCTGAGGATTTTGACGCGCGAGACAATTGCGGGTTGAAACTTTTTTATTTGAGGAGGAACGGAGACCTCCTGCAGAACGCCGTCAATGCGGTAACGTATGCGCATTTCATCCTCAAACGGCTCCATGTGGATGTCCGTGGCGCGCAGGTCAATGGCGTCTGTTAGAACCTGATTCACAAAGCGGATGATGGAGGCGTCCTCTGCGGCTTCAGAAAGGTCAATATTCTCCTCATCGCCTGTGTTAATAATCTGAATCGTGTTTTCATCTTCGAGCGTATCAAGGGTGTCTGCGCCGACGCCAAGGTGTTTTTTCATCTCCCGTTGAATGGCTTCCGTTGTGGCAAGAACGGGGGTGAGTTTGGTTCCGGAAATAAGTTTCAGCGTGTCTAATCCCTCTGTGGCAAAAAGGCGGCAGGTCGCCACTTCTATGGCATTCCGAGTGCGCCGCAGCGGGAGCAGGAGATGCTTGAGGAGAACGCGCGCGGGGAAAAGGGAAAGCAGTTCACGGTCGGGCTCGATATCCTGCAATTCGGAAAAACGGATGCCATATTCCGCCGCGAGCCATCGGAGGACATCTTCTTCGTCGGGCTGCTTTTCTGAGCCGTTCCATCCGGCGATGAACAAATCAACATCGCGCCGCGAAACCTGTTCAGCCTTAATCATATTTTCAAACAGTTCCAACATGAAAACAATTTCCCTAAAGAAATGATGAGGGGAGCCTCATCAGGGAAGGCTCCCCATATAGACGAAAGAAAGATTAGTCAAGAAGCCCCATAAGAACCAGCTGCGCTTCCTGACTGACGGAAAGAACCTTGCGGAGCGCCTCGCGGGCGGTTTTGAGTTCTTCCTCATTCTTTTTCTGTTGGTCGCGGTAAGCCGTCAACTTGGCTTTGATTTCATCGGCGGAGGCTTTCTCTTCAATGGCTTTGGAAAGCGCATCAGCAGCCGGATTAGACGAAGGCTGATCGCCGCCTCGGCGAGTGCGGAAACCGCCAAAATTGGCGCTGGCTTTCATACGGGCATCAATCACTTTGGTCACAAGCGGTTTGATGGCTTTCCACTCTTCATCCGTTGTGCCGAAATTTTCCTTAATACGCTCCGCAAAACGGTCGGTCATCTGAGCGGGATCTCCGGGAGCTTCGGCTCTTTCGGGTCTTTCAGGACGGGGCATTTTCTCGAACTCTTCCTTTGTTAAAAATCCGTCCTTGTCAGCATCTGCGGCGGCGAATCTATCTTCGGGCCCGCGAAATTCCTCTTTAGAAATCTTGCCGTCTTTGTTCTCATCCATGCGATCGAACCACTGGGCGGGGTCAAAACGTCTTGTGCGGTCTCTGTCTCTGGGCTGTTGCCTCTGCGCAAAAATACCCTGCGTCAAAAAAAGAGACGCTGCAATCGCCAGAAGGATAACCTTTAAGATACTTCGTGAAACTTTCATGATTCATACCTCCCAAAATGCGTTTCAATCCAATATAAGGATTCATTAATATATATGCAATGGCTGTGCCAACGCATAAATCGTTTATTATGAACAATAAAGCGGCGCATGCGCGCAAGAAATGCGCACCCCATCTTCTCGCTTGCGCAAAAGTTGCTTGTGCTTGCCGCATTTGGAGGAGACGGCGTCCCCAAAACCGTTGGAAAATTGAGTTGCGTCTCTCATGATATTAAGCATCCCAAGCCGCGTCTTTTAGGGAGTCAAAGGAAACGGGATGACGAAACATTTCTGGCTTGCGTTTTGTATTGTCTCGACGGAAAGCGGACCCAATTGGAGATTACGCCATTGGGAGCGGAAAAGCGCCAACACTCCGCAAATCATAGATAACGCCGCGCCTCGCTCCGAGCCCCTTTCGGAATCTTATCCGGTATATAGCGTGCCCCTTCGCACTCAAGGGCATCCAGTGACGATCGAATTCCTTTCTCCGCATCCTCCAGAGGAAACTTTGTTGTGATAACACTTGAACTCTCCACATGGTTCATCGTATCTTTTTTCATGAGCGTGTCCTCATTTTTTCGGGGATTTTAAAACTCCGAAATGTTTATTTTATCAACACCGAAAGCTGAACACGCCCTTTGCAATTTTCCACTTGTTTTGGGGCGCCACCAAGGACCGCCCAGCCTGCCCGGCGGCGGGCTCTTCGCCTGAAAAGAACCCCCTTGGAGGACGCGAGAATGCGCCGTAAATAGCCTGAGTTGAAATTGAAAAAGCCGATGAGCCATACGGTTTTAAGCAAAAAGGTTATAATAAAATGAAATGGAAAGAATTGGTTTTTGGTGAGGTTGTAAGTTTCTGCAATAACATAGGGTCAAGAACATTTTCTCTGCAGGATTTTATAAAGGCAAAATTAGAAATCTTTATCAATGCAAAGCCTGATAATAAACACGTTGAAGCAAAAATTCGCCAGCAGCTTCAATTCCTAAGGGACGAGAACAAGGTGACATTTCTTGATAATTCCGGGCATTACACGCTTAGAGATATTTATCTTTTAGATTTAGAAAAAGAAGAGACCAAAACCTTAGACCTGACGAAAGAAGAGCCTGAAAAAAGGGAGTATATCGTTGAAACTTATGTCCGGCGTGTCAAGTGGGCTGAACAAGCAAAAGAAATTCTCGGCGACCGTTGCCTTTACAAAGAGTGTCCAAATACATTCACCAAAGACGATGGCACAAAATATATTGAAGTTCATCACATAATTCCCCTTTGCAAAGGCGGCGAAGACGGGTTATGGAATCTTTCCGTTCTTTGCGCTCACCATCATAAGATGGCGCATTATGGCAACGAACGAGCCAGACGAGATATTGAAAGTTTTCTGCTTAATGAGGTCAAACGTCGAATATAACCTTTCAATTATTTTTGTTTTAACTCCCTCATCTATTCTAAACGCTTGACTTTGCAAGAGGCAAAATCATGGTTTTTGCATAATCTATGAGGATGGATATTTGCATGGCAAAATTATTTTTTCCCGTCTTGTTTGTCCTGATGATTTGCGCCTCCAGTTTTGCGCTGGATGTGGTCGCGGATAACGACGATGGCGCGCCGTCTTTCGTTTATTCGGGTTCATGGACGCTGAGCTCTGCCGCCGGCTATAACGGCGGTACTTATCACTGGGCAAGCGCCAACAGCAACGGCACGGCAACATGGACTCCCAATCTCCCCTATTACGGTCTCTATAACGTTTATGCGTATTTCATCCGCGGCGGCAATCGCAGCACAAACGTCCCTTACAAAATTGTTCACTCCAGCGGGGAGGCGAATGTGATTATCAATCAGCGGGGCTCTTCCGACCAGTATTATAAGCTTGCGGAGGTTCTCCTCGGCTCATGGACTTTTAAGGCGGGGACGGACGGATGCGTGATTCTGACGGCAAGCAGCTCCACCGGTGTCCACATAGCCGATGCGATTCGTTTTCAATTGATGGAGGATATGCCGCCCGCGATTAGTGATGTCGCCCATGCGCCTTATTATCCCGCCGAGTTGCAGGATATCACAATTCGGGCGCGCGTTACGGACGACGCGGCGCTCCAATCCGTCAGTCTCATCTGGAATGCGCAGCCCTCCGGCGGCAAGGATATTATTCCTATGTTCGACGACGGGCTTCACGGCGACGGCGCCGCGGGAGATGATATCCATGCGGCGCAGATTGGCGGTTTTCCCTCCGGCGAGATAATCGAATTTTACGTTTATGCAACGGATAACAAAGACCAAGCGACGAGCTCGCCGATTGGTTTTATCGAAGTCGGCAAAACTCCGTCCATCAACCTTATTCTGAACGAAGTTCTTGCCTCCAATCTGCGCGGCGCTGTTGACCCCGATTTCAACGAGGCTTCCGACTGGATTGAGATTGTGAACCGCGGTCCTGACGTTGCCGACCTTGGCTCGTTTGCCCTTTCGGACACATCCACATCGCCCACGCGCTGGCGCTTCCCGGCAGAGGCGATGCTCGATGTCGGCGAATACCTTATCATCTGGGCGGATAGCCGCAACACGGTTGCCAAAGCCATGCACACAAATTTTAATCTTTCATCAAGCGGCGAGCGCGTGATTCTTTACGATATCCGAAACGACCGCAATGCCGACCGCGTGGATTTTGGCGAGCAAATTTCGGATGTCTCTTATGCTCGAATTCCGGATCAAATCGGCGATTGGGTGCAGACGGAAAAGCCCACGCCCGGCAGCGCAAACGTTTATGGCAAAAGCGGTCCCCGACCGATTATATCCGTGCCTTCCGGAATTTTTTCATCATCGTTTCAGACGGAGATAGCAACATCGCCAACGGCGGAGATTCGCTACATGCTGGATGGCTCCGCGCCTACAATAACATCGCCCCTTTATACCAAGCCGCTGACAATCTCCGGCACGGTTCCGCTGCGCGCCCGCGCATGGTATGCCGACATGGACCCCAGCCCTGTCGCATCGGCTTCATATATTTTCAATCCGCCGGCAGACCGCGAAATTCCGATAATGGACATCGTGATAGACCCGGCTGATTTCAACGGACCAAACGGCATATACACCAACTATAACGAGCGCGGAACCCAATGGGAGCGTCCCTGCCATGTGTCTGTTATGACGCCTGATGGCTCGCAAGTCTATGAAACGGAAACCGGCGCGCGGATACACGGCGGCTATTCTCGCGGATTGGCGAAAAAATCACTGCGCCTTTATTTCCGCTCAATCTACGGTCCCAAACGCTGGTCTCTGCCATGGATGACTAAAACTCCCCTGAACGGTTTTCAGCAGCTCGTTTTGCGCAGCGGCGCCAACGATAGTTTCTTCGGCGGCTCCTCCATCCGCCCGACTTACTACCGGGATCAATTAATGCGCGACTGGTATGCGGACATGGGACAGCGCGCCGCCGACGGATTTTTTGTCGCTTTGTATATCAACGGCGCATACTGGGGTCTATACAACGCCACAGAGCGCATCACGGACACGTTCATGGAAGACACATTCGGCGGCAAGGAATGGGACATCGTCAAAGGCTCCTGGGACTCCGTGCAAAAATATTTCATTGAAGCCGTGGATGGAGATCTTGCGGCATGGAATGAATTCATCGAATGGTTCGAAAACCACGATGTCGCAACACAGGAGGATTACAAATCGCTGCTCGCCAAGATGGACATCGAGAATTATCTGTATTTTTTTGCCTTGAATATTTTTGCGCAGAATCACGATTGGCCTCACAACAATTGGATAACCGCTAAAAACCGCACAGACCCCGACGCCCGCTGGACATTCCACGAATGGGACGCCGAGTGGGCTCTCGGTTTGAACCCCGCCGGCTGGCAGGGCGACACGCTCACATGGGCGCGAGGCAATAATTATTATCTTCAACGTCAATTCGCCATGCCCCCGCTTTCGCTCCTTTTTGACGGCAACGATATTGACCCGAGAGCCACGCGTCCTATTAACGGCATCCTTGATAAGCCCGAAGGCAAAAGCCGATTCATCTCCGCCCTCGAAGAGGCGCTCAATTTTGAACTGCTGCCTTCCCGCACATTGGCGGACGCCGACCGATACGAGGCGCTCATTAAGTCTGAGATTCCCAGAGAAGCAAACCGCTGGACAGCAAATATCGGAATCTCCGCCGCCGCGCTCATTTCCAACTGGAACACCGGCGCCGCCAATATCCGCACATTCCTGACCAACCGCCCCGCTTACATCCGCAATCTCATTTCCACGTTTTTCAATCTCGGCGGGACTCAAACAATTTCATTTTCAACAGCCGGCGCCGGCTCGGGACGTTTGCAAATCTACGGACGAATTGTTGACCTCCCTTGGAACGGCGTCTTTTTCAAAGGCTCGACTCTCGCTCTCCGCCCGATCCCCGACATCGGCTCGCGTTTCGAATCATGGGAGGGTCTCATTGAATCAACGAATCCTTTGCTCGATTACACAATTCAATCCACTGAGAACGGGCAGATAACAATCAACTTCGGCGAAGCCGCCGATATTCTCAAACCCAACGACGTCATCTTCAATGAATATTGGGTCAATGATAACGGAACCGTTTATGCAAGCATTGAAAATCGCCCCATCTATGGCGACTGGTTTGAACTGCTTGCCGTTCGCGACGGGGTTGATTTGCGCGGTTGGCGAGTGACCAATAATAACACGCTGTCCGAGGGCGGCATAAATTCCACCGGCGGCTCAATTATCTTCCCAAACCTCCCCGAGTTGCAATCCGTTCCGGCGGGAACGTTTATCCTTGTCATTGCCGAAATCCACGACGCCAACGCCTTAAATTTTCCCAAAGACGAATTCAGCACCGAAACAAAAAGGATGATTTTTTATGTTGGCAACGGCAATCTGGATATCCAGACAGATCCCAACTTTTCCATCGCCACCAATAACGAGGCGCTGGTTCTCCTCGCGCCCGGGCAGACAGCCGAATTCAGCGACGACATCGGCATTGATTTCATCGCCGAAGGCTCGGATGTAACGCCGCAATCATTTGGCGTGGCGGCGCATGGGGTGGTTTTCATCAATCCTTTTGCTGGCATCGGCGGCGACGACGGCGCGGTTTTCACCAATGACCCATCCGGCGGATTTGTGAACGACAACGGCGCGGATGCCAACCGCGACGACTTTATGCCCGGCGAGGGCGGCTGGGTGGTTGACCCGCCGAAAATGTATTCAGGCGACGACCCGGATAATCCCTCCGCCGTCAACTGGCTGACCCCCGGCGCGCGCAATCACGGTCAATCCGCCTTGCCGGTAATCGCCCCGCTCCAAATCTGGTTTTTATATTGAGCATTGGAATTTTGACTTGAGCGGAGCCCGTTGCAAAAAGTGTTCTTTTTGCGAATCAGCCGCAACGCATATTTTCCGCCGCCGCATCTATAACAACCGCGCGCGGTTTCTGACGCATTGCCGCGACTGCGGGCTTTATTTCACAAGCCCTCATCCGACTGGTGAAGAGATTGCCGCCATCTATTTAGGAGACTGCCATGCCCATCTGCGAATCAAATGTGTCTGAATTTCATAATTCGTAATTCGCTACTTGCCCTTTAATCTCACACCGAGACCCGGACGCTCAGGCATCCGAAGATAACCGTTTTCCACCTTCATGCCCTCATAAGGATCGTCGGCAAGAAGCAGGTTGCCGTCAAGGTCAAGGTGGTCAAAGGCGGAGGCGATATGGGCGGCGGCGGTGACGGC
The DNA here is from genome assembly GCA_002070185.1 of candidate division BRC1 bacterium ADurb.Bin183. Classification (GTDB taxonomy): domain Bacteria; phylum Sumerlaeota; class Sumerlaeia; order MWCT01; family MWCT01; genus MWCT01. Next base: position 23,724 of record MWCT01000009.1, on the reverse strand, counting down.
GATTGAGGTCTCAATCATGCACCCGAGCATCGTTTGGAGTCCAAAGGTGCGCGCATTTGCGAGCATGCGGCGCATTTCCAGAATGCCGCCGGTTTTGATGAGTTTGAGATTTATGCCGTCGCAAACGCCGATGAGCTCGTGGAATGAATCGCAGCGGTGAACATCTTCGTCCACAAATATGGGAAGCGGGCTTTTCTTTTTAAGTTCGGCAAGCCTTTTAAGACATCCGCGGCTGAGCGGCTGCTCCACATATTCCACGCCGAGGTCTGCAAGGAGCTTGATGCAACGGATGGCTTCCTCGGGCGTCCAGCCGCCGTTGGCGTCCACGCGAAGCGTCCGATTCGTTCGCTTGCGTATCTCCTTCATCACCTGAATATCGTGTTTGGCGTCGCGTCCCAGTTTTATTTTGAGGATGGGAAACTGTTTGAAACGCTCCACCTTTTCCAGCATAATCTCCATCGTGTCAATGCCGATGGTGAAAGATGTTTGTTTGTCATTTGCCGGTTTTAGCCCGAGATATTTATAAAGCGGGATGTTGAGTTTTTTGCCGATGTAATCAAAGATCGCCATTTCAATCATGGCGCGGGCGGTATTGTCCTTGGGGATTTTTTCAAAAATTTTCTGCATGAGCGCCTCAATAAAAAAGAACTCCTCCTCAACAAGGAGTTTTTTGACTTTGGCAAATGCCCCGCGGACGCTTTTGAGCGATTCGTTGTAATATTTGGAGGGCGAGCCTTCGCCGCAATAAATCTCCTCGCCATCATCGAGCGTGAGGATAACCACCTGTTTTTTGCTGCGCGTATAAGGCGCCACGCCGAATGGGTCGGCAAGGTTTAGCGAGATTATATGAGTTTTTGACTTCATCCTTTTGCGTGCTCCTTAATGTCTTTGATAAAATGGTCAATCAAACCTTGCGCCTCGGGCATGTTTCTATAAAATCCAACCTTGAGCGCCGGATTTCCTGAAAGCATGGCGGAGATTTTGCGTCCGCAATCGGGATTGAAAAGGCAGAGGATTTTTTTACCGAAGGATTCCGCCATTCCTATTTCGTAGCCGACGCCGAGCGAAGGCGTGGAGACTTCCGCGACCAACGCATCCGACATCCGCAGCCATGCCATGTCCTTTTCATAAATCTCTTCATCCGCGGCGTTCTCGCCTTCGTTCTCGGTGATGGCGGCATCGCCCACATGCTCCGTCAAAACCTCGCCGAATTTTCGCAGATATTCAATGAGTTTTTGGTAAACGCCTTGGTCTGCGCGTCCGCCTCGGATTGAGCCGGCAAAATAAATTTTCATGCCTTTCCGTCTTTAATAAAGTATCAACAGCGAAATCAAATCTGCGGCATCCACGCGCCCATCCACATTCAGGTCATAATAAACGCCGCCCCTGCCGAGGAGATAATCGCGCAAATCTTCCGCAGCCGGAAGGTCGAGCGGACGCTGCCGCGGCCCCTGATAGATATCGTCCACAAAAATCTCCACCTGCGCCGCCGCCTCTGCAGACGCAGGTCGGAATAGCAGCGATTCTAACGTCCCCCACGCGCCGGTGAGCTCGCTGGGATTATCGTCAATATCCAGATAGGATTCGTTGGGTATATCGAAATAAACATATCGCCATTTATCGGAGGCATACAAACGGCGGAAGCGTTCCGCTTTTTTAATCGCCCCGGTTTCGCCGCCGTTAGCGCCGATGGGACCCGACCCGCCCGTTTCGCGAATCCAGTATCCAAAATCCACCGCACCCGATTTAACTTTTATGTAAATCGAAAGCCCTTTGGAAAGGTCAAGGAGAGGATTGCCTCGCACCGTCATGTTATGCGTGGTGGCGCGCACCAGCCCCTCAGACGGCGACTCCCACTCCCAAAAGAAACGGTACGATTGAACTCCAACTGAACCTGCGTTGGGATCAAGAATATCGTTTTTGTCCTCGATTGTTACATTCGCTGTATCGGTCTCGATGTTGATGCCCCCTGTGGTGCCGGAGTAATGCGGGTAGCGGAACATGGCTTCAGAGCCGTCTTCGTAAGGCTCGAAATCCTCCACAAGATATTGAGCGTTCGGATGGGGCGTCGGTGTCGGCGTAGGAGTATTCGTTGGAGTGGGAGTGGGAGTTGGTATCGGAGTTTCAGTCGGCGTTGGTGTCAGTGTAGGCGTTGGGGTGGGCGGCGCCAATGGGTTTTGCTGAGGTCCCTGATAGATATCGTCCACAAAAATCTCCACCAGCGCCGCCGCCTCTGCAGACGCCGGTCGGAATTGCAGCGATTCTAACGTCCCCCACGCGCCGGTGAGCTCGCTGGGATTATCGTCAATATCCAGATAAGGTTCGTTGGGTATATCGAAATAAACATATTGCCATTTATCGGAGGCATCCAAACGGCGGAAGCGTTCCGCTTTTTTAATCGCCCCGGTTGCGCCGCCATTCGCGCCGATGGGACCCGATCCGCCCGTTTCACGAATCCAGTATCCAAAATCCACCGCTCCCGATTTAACCTTTATGTAAATTGAAAGCCCTTTGGAAAGGTCAAGGAGAGGATTGCCTCGCGCCGTCATGTTATGCGTGGTGGCGCGCACCAGACCCTCAGGCGGCGACGTCCACTCCCAAAAGAAACGGTACGATTTAACTCCAACTGAACCTACGTTGGGATCAAGAATATCGTTTTTCTCCTCGATTGTTACATTCGCCGTATCGGTTTCGTCGTTGATGCCCTTTGTGGTGCCGGAGTAATGCGGGTAGCGGAACATGGCTGCAGAGCCGTCTTCGTAAGGCTCGAAATCCTCCACAAGATATTGAGCGTTCGGATCGGGCGTCGGCGAAGGCGTCGGCGTGGGAATCGGTTCCTCAAAAAGGAATTTGAGGATTCTATCCATAACATCGGCGCGAGCCGTTTCGCCCCGTATCATCTCAAAGGGAAAACCCATGACTATCGTGCGCTTGGCGCTATCGTGATATTGAATGCAGGCGCCCTGCCCCGTATCGGCATAAGTCATGGCGATGAGCGCCCCCGCGCCCACCCCCGTGAACGAATCCGGTGAAAGCGTATTGTAATATCCGTTATCATAATCGGCGGAGAAATTCAACTGCGGCAGTCCGAAAAAGATTCCAGCCGCGGCGCAATTGACAATTCGCGTTGAGGAAGCGTTGTTATTTGCCGCTTTTGCTTGCAAAACGTTATTTAGAAAATTTTTATCCTGCGCTGTGGCGGAAGCCCAAAGCTCCAAATCCTGACCCAAGTCCGAGCCGGAAACAAAAATCCGCCCCCCGCCAAAAAGATAAGTCGCCACAATCGCCTGTTCTGCGGCGCTGAAAGTCTCATCCGCCGTGCTTTCCTGACCAAGAATCCAGATTACCGCCAAGTAATCCGCAAGTTTGACGCTGCTATCAGCAACCCGTTCACACGCAGCTGTCTCAAAATAAAACCCAGCATCCGCAACAGCTTTGCCGTGCACCGGCGCATAATTGAAACTGTTAATCAACCAGGGCCAAACGCGATAAGACGTGCCATTAAAAGAATCTGTGTATGTCGGACTGATATCCTTATCATATCGGCGGAAGCCGCTAACAATGAGAACTTCCGGACGGCTTCCATCGAGCGTCAAACGAATGCCGACTGTTTCGGAGGGGAAGGATTCGCCTCCCGCATTATACGCCGCAACACGGAAATAATGGGTCGCGCCCGACTCCAATCCCTCGTAGGTATAAGTCAGAACATTGCCCGCATCAACCCCGTTATCCCACGCCAGACCGTCGGCGGATTTATAAACATAATACCCCGTTGCCATGCCGCCCAGCGAGCCCCCAAAAGGAGGAGCGCTCCACGAGATAACCGCCGAGTGCGCGCCGCCGACCCGCGCCATCGGCTTGCCGGGCGCATCCGGCAGATAGGTCTTGTTCCCGCTGGCATGGGTGTCCGCAAAATAATCAATGATCCCTTTCAGCACAGAGCGCGCCGCATCTTGGCGGAATCCCGCCGTCTTGAGCAAAGCGGCATCATCGGCTTGATCATGAAACGCCACCTCAATAATTGTCCCCGTCATCTCTTTTTGATTATTTGGATTAAGTTCACCGTATGCTGATGTATAAATAGTAAGATAGTATGGCAGGCTCCATAAACTTTTTAACTCCTCGCGCACATGTGTAATAATAGGAGTGCAAAACTGGGTCGCATAAGGAAGGGGACCGCCGTTTGTATCTATATTTTTGAGAACACACGCGCCGCGTCCGCCGCTTGCATTCGAGTGAAATCCGATATAGCAGGCATCCTTGACATCGGCATTGTTCATATAACCCGCCATTCGCGGGCGAGACCAAACGTCGCCGGAGCTAGTCACCGATGAAGGCGCCAGCGAAAATTTATGATATTCCAACCCATTCATCTCATACATCGGATAGCCGGAGTCTGTGTGTTTGCCGCTTCCAAAACGAGCCGCATCCGCAATCACCACATTCCCCTCCTTTGCTGACTGATTGCTCAACTCAAGCCATCCCTTATTCCCCGCGTCAAAATAATATGTCCCCAGCCAGACCCAGCCTTTGCCGACTCTATTCTGATCCAGAACAACAGGCGTTACGCCGCCTTTATGAACAATGCGATAAAGGGCGTCGCCGCTGCGGTTGGCGCTATCCAGATACCACACAAAAACAGGATAATATCCCGCCTTTTTAAAATTAGGCGTCCAACGCGCCACGGCGCTCTCCTGTAATTCAGTATAAGAAAAAACATAATAAGCATCGTCCCCGCTGTTTCCCCAAAAAGGCGTGCCCTTGCTTTGGTTCCATCCATCGGACGCGCTAAAACCGGCATCCACATTGTCAATGATGTGCAACTCCGTCATCGGACCCACATCGCGAAGCGGAATCACCGTAGCCCCGGCGTTTTTTACATAGTTTAAGAAAAAGAAACAAACCTGATCCGCATTGCCGTGATCCTCAACCATCCCGTTTGTGTTGCCTCGCTGCGTTCCCCATGTAGTTCCATATGTCCAACCATGCCCGGGTGCGACGTAAATAAATTTTCCTGAAAGGGCGCCTTTCCTTTGCGCCAGCGAAGGCGCGGGCGGACCCGGCTGAACAAGAGCCTTCGAAGAGTCCTTCAGCGAAAGGGTGCGCTCCGGCGGGAGCCGCAACGGAACGGCATCCGCGCCGGCGGGCTCCTCGATATACGCCTGAGGCGGCACCGGCTCCAATTTGCTGTAATCAAACCCCGGCAAAATCCCCGACTCATCCGGGCTGCTAAAAGGCATAATAAATTCTTCAAATTCCTCAGGGCAAATTGTAAGAGGCAAAACCAGAAAAAATAAAATAAACAAAACGCAAGTTTTCATAAAAAAAATTCCTCCTCATTATTTTCTCGCCAACAAAGTATAAACATTTCGAAAACATAAAAAATGATGTCAAACGTTTTTAGCATCGTACCTGCTCCTGATTAATTGGCATTGCCCTCTCGATAAGCGCCAGAACAGCAAGGCGAATATTAACGAAATGCCGGGATTGACCCCAGAGGATGACCCCAGAGGGTTTTGGTCCCAGAGGATTGATAACTGTTGGCAACGGATAGTTTGAGGAGGGTTAGTCCTGCTCGGGACCCGCGTTGTGCCCTTGCTCGCGGTAGCGCTTGATTTTGTAAAGAAGCGCGCGGCGTGAAATGCCCAGCGTTCGGGCGGTGATACTCCGGTTGTAATTATTCTCGCGAAGGGCGGTTAAAATCGTATCGCGTTCGATATCTTCCATCGTCCGCGCGCCGGTTTTGCTTTCGGCAGGAAGGTCGGAATCCTCCGCGCTTTTTTTAATGCGCGGCGGGAGATGTTCCGGCAGGAGAATCCCCCCGCGCGCCAAGAGCGAGGCGCGCTCCATGGCGTTGCGCAGTTCGCGCACATTGCCGGGCCAATCATATAATTTCAGAGACCGAATGAGCGAATCGGAAAGGCGGGGCTTGTCGCTGCGAAATTTGCCCACATAATATTCCGCTATGGGGATGATATCCTCCGGCCGCTCCCTCAAAGCGGGGACGTATATTTCAAAAACGTTCAGGCGATAAAAAAGGTCTTCGCGGAAATTGCCCTCTGCCACAGCTTTATCCAGATTGCGGTTTGTGGCGGCGAGTATGCGGACATTTGTGCGGATTTCGCGGCTCGAACCTACGCGGTAAAAATATCCATCCTGCGTAACGCGCAGGAGTTTGGATTGAAGAGCGGGCGACATCTCGCCAATCTCGTCCAGCAAAATTGTCCCGCCGTCCGCCTCCTCAAAGCATCCGATTCGGCGATTTGCCGCGCCTGTGAAAGCCCCTTTTTCGTGTCCGAATAACTCGCTCTCAAGCAGATTCTCCGCGAAGGCTGAGCAGTTGATTTTTATATATGGTTTTTGAACTCGCGGACTCCGGCGATGAATCCAATCCGCCACAATTTCCTTGCCCGAACCGCTCTCCCCTGTTATTAAAATGCGCGAATCAGATGCTGCGACAAACGCCGCTTCTCGGAAGACCTCGCGCATCTGCGGGCTGACCGCAATCACGCCTTCGGGAAGCTCCGTGAATTCATCATAGGGCGCCGCAAATGCGCCAATTTTTAGGTTTTTTCTGATATATTCGAACACGTCCTTGAAAACAATCGGCTTTTGGAGGTAATCAATGGCGCCATCTTTGACGGCGCCCACAGCGTCGCGTATATCCGGATATGCTGTGACCATGAGAACGGGCAGTTGGGGATGGCGTTGGCGGCAGAGAGAAAGCAAATCCAGTCCGCTCATGCCCGGCATCCGCACATCCGAGATTATCATTGAGACATCCTCGGATTCCAATAAGTTCAACGCCTCATCGCCCGTTGACGCCGTCAATACTTTCAACCCCTCGCCGACAAGGTAATTTGAAAGGAGGCTGCGCTGCCCCTCGTCGTCATCCACAATAAGAATGCATGTTTTTTTAACGTTCATGAGACGGTTTCGCACCGCCAGTATTAAAAGGGTATAACTGGCAAACAGGAGCGGCAGGCGCTCACTGGCGGACACGGCAAGCGGTCCCGCATTGTTTATCTTCATATTGTTGACAATGAATAGTATCAGCATCGCAAACGTCGTTGCCGTCATGGCTGCCGCCGGTATCAGCGCAAACCAGAATGCGCGCCTGCGCTGCCAAAGCCAAACCGTGCAGATAATCAACGCCAGCGCCGCTATCAATTGATTCCCCGCTCCAAAAATCTTCCATGAATTCATGATGGTCGTGTTCAGAGCAAAAAAGAGCATCAACCCAACCGACAGCGCAGTATTGAAAACGGGCATGCGGAAAATCTTTTCCGGTTTGCCTTTGTATATGAAGAACCACAACTCTTCCAAAATATATCGGCACAGGCGGATGGCGGTATCCAGCGTGGTCACGACAAACCCCTCCACAACAAGAATTCCAATCACCGCCCCAATGGCTACCGGCACTCTGAAACATTCGCGCATCATGTATCCCATCGCTATGGAAAAAGCCAAAATGGGATTTCCCGCGCCCGTCGAAGGATAAACAATGCTGAAATATTCTTTCGACGGCAACGCTGTGGCAACAAGGATCATCGTCGCCAGCGCCATCACCCCCTCAAGCAGCATGGCATAATATCCCACACGGCGGACATCGGACTCTTTATTAATCTGTTTGACGGTCGTTCCCGATGCGGCAATGCTATGAAATCCCGAAATCGCCCCGCAGGCTATCGTAATCATCAACACGGGCCAAAGCGGACCCGCAAGACGCGTTCCGTTGGCGATGTCAAATAACGGCGCCTGCGTCAGATGCCCCTTGAATCCCATGACCAGATTGCCAATCACCATCAAAAGGATTCCGCCATATAAAATCTGCACATTGGTAAAATCGCGCGGCTGCGTCATTAACCATACCGGTATCCAGCAAGCCACAAACACATAGGCGGACATGATATACCGCCATTTTTCCGCCGTTAGGAATACTGGATATCGAAAGCCTATTATTACGCTCAGCACGCATATAATTGCCGCGATAACATATAAAGCGGCATTCCGCCATTGGCGGCGATGCGTCAGATAACCAATGAGCGGAGCCATGAGCGTGATGATAAAAACAGAGGTTGTGGCAATGCCGCCAATCCGCCCATGCATAACCGTATCGCCCGCAACAAGTTTGGGATATGTGCGCAACAGCGCGGTATCCGCCGCCAACTTCAAGTGCGACAAAGGATAATCAGCGGTCAGCGCCGCGCACGAAAGATTCAAAAAGATGGCGTTGATGAGCGTCAAGATTAGCACCAAAAACGCCAAAAATAGAAAATAACCCCACTTGCCGAGCGTCCGGCGGCTCAGTTCCGCCATCGAACGCCCGTCCTCCCGCATGGAGACATACATCGAGGTCATGTCATGCACCGCGCCGAAAAAGATACAGCCCAAAATAATCCAGAGCCAGCTTGCGCCGTATCCAAAAGCCAGCGCCAAAGTCGGGCCCACAATCGGACTTGCCCCGGCGATGGTGGCAAAATGATGCCCAAAGACCACATGAGTTGGCGACGGCACATATTCCGCGCCATCCTTTAACCGATGTGCGGGCGTGGGGTTGGCATCGTTCACGCCGAGCAGTTTCACCAGAAAATTCGGATAAATGCGGGCGCCGATAAATAAAATGGCAATACCCGCCAGCAAAGGGATTAATGAACTCATAACGCCTTGAACCGAATAGATAAAATTTTATACACGTTCAGAATACGATATGTGCTCCGACGCCAGCTTTGATGTCAATCATTATATCCCCGAAGATAAAAAAACCGCGCGTGACGGCGTGCTTAAACGTTTCAACGCATGAAAGATTTTACTTGACAATAGATTGCGGTTTCAGCGATTGTGCATTATGTTAAACGTTAAAGCATTATCCGCTTTACGTGAATTCTATTCGGAAAGGAGATCGTTTCATGAAGTCGAGAGCCATTGAGGTGAGTCTTCTAATTTTTGTGCTCGCTATTTGCGGCGTCATGAACTCGTTCGCTCAAGAAACCCGCATGGCTGTTATCGTTGTCTACGATGACATCAAAAGCACAACCGCCATTCAGAACTGGGTCAATGAAATCGCCAACCTGAACTACAATGCCATCGCCATCCACGCCCGATTCCGCGGCGACGCCACTTATTTCCCCAACAAATATTACAACACCTACCCGAACCCCGAACCCCGAACCACCTCAGCGGGAACAATTGACGTAATCGAGGAATTTGTCAATCGCGGACACGCCAAAGGACTCAAAGTCTTTGCTTACGTCAACTGCTTCCTTGTCACAGACGGCAAAAATACAGACCCCCGCTCCAATCATATCCTGAACACGCACCCCGACTGGGTCACATACTTTTACAATAGCGGCAGCCCCATCGTTCAAACCATAACACACGACACGGAAGGCAAATGGATTGATCCCGCCATCCCCGCAGCGCGCACCTACGTTGCCAATATCTGCGCCGATATCATGAAAAACTATAACTGCGACGGAATCGTCCTCGACCGCATTCGCTACCCGATGACCTCCTGGCAGCGCGCCACAAGAGACTTCGGCTACCACCCGACCGCCATCGCCAACTTCCGCGCCCAATACGGCGGCAGCGGCGTCCCCAACCCCAGCGACGCCAATTGGATTGCTTTCCGCCAAAATCAAATCAAACTCGCCGTTCAAGAAATCAACACAAAGATTAAAGCCGTCAAACCCGCCTGCCTCCTCTACGCCTATCCGCTGGGCACATACAGCGACGCCTCTAATTACGCCTACCAAAAATGGCCTGATTGGCTAAACGCCGGCTATCTGGACGGCTGCTTCCCTCAAGTTTACACCACCAGCAATGCAACATTTACCACCCGATGCGACCAGAACAAAGCAGCTTACACCGGCTCCCGCCTCCTGGGCGTCGCAACTATGGCGTATCAATCCGGTATTGATGTGGACGGACAGATTGCCATAGCCCGCAGCAAAGGCTTTGGCGGCATTTCGCCCTATCGCCACGGCGTCATGAAAAATCTCGGTTATTGGACAGATATTAAAAACGTTTTCGGCGACACCGTGATTGTGGACAATGCAGACGCCGGCTTCGCCGCCTCCGCCAATTGGACAACCGCCTCATCCATGCCCAATTACTTCTTCAACAATTACCGCACCAGAGCAACCGGCTTAATCAGCGACGTCGCCCAATGGACGGTCGCGCTTCCAAGCGCGGGGACTTATCAGGTTTACGCTTGGTGGCCTGCCGCCTCCAACTACGCAACATCGGCGCCGTACATCATCACCCACACCGCCGGCTCCACAACCGTCAACGTCAACCAGCGAACAAACGGCGGAAAATGGAACCTGCTCGGCACGTGGACATTCAACTCCGGCACAGCCGTGCGCGTGAAACTCTCCTGCTGGACATCCACCGGCAGCTACGTGGCGGCGGACGCAATTAAGATGGTTAAACAGTAAAGAATTTTTATTGACACGTTCGGCTTTGGAAAAGGATATAGAACACCGTTTTGACCTAACCCTGCGCCTGTAGCTCAGCAGGATAGAGCAACGGATTCCTAATCCGTAGGGCGGACGTTCGAATCGTCTCAGGCGCACCAAAAATAACACGCGGAGAGCCAATAACATCAAGGCTTTCCGCGTTTTTGATTTTTTGCATTCTGTTTTAACCCTTATATTTCCTAACTCAAAGCGTTTTTTGATTTTTCAATCGGGCGCAAAGGCTTATATTTATTGGCTCGGAGCGCGGCGGCTTGAAGAGGCTTAAAAAAAGTAAAAAGGCGAAAAAAGGGCGAAAAAAACACGGTGGACTTACATTAAACTTACATTGAAAACATGCACCAAACTTACAAAGTTATTTATCTATTATTAACTGGTTAGTATGCCAAAAATGACCCTCAAAAACCACACAAATTGATTTTAAGGGGTTTTGGGCGTTTATGTGATAAAAGACATAGGCAAGGCTTCGTTTTGCCCCCTACGTCAAAATAAAGGGCATTTAAGGGCGGTTTTAACCTTGACGATGCGGCGCAAATAAAGGCATTGGTTTTTTAACAGTGTAGGGGATAGGGAACGCGACCCGAAAGGCGGACTTCCTGACCCGCTTTCCCCTGCCTTCCCCCTCAGGAACATTAAGACGACAGGAGGTCTTGAAATTGAAAGAATTTAAAAGAGTAAAGTGTCCAGATTACGAAAGCTTTATAAAACCAATCGGCAAAGACCAATATGAAAAAACCGTCTATATTGACATGGATGATGGAAGGATATTGAGAATAACACGCAAGGCGTATGTTAATAAAGATCCTGTTTTGGAAAAATATAAATCTGGAAATATAGAAAACGTAACGGCGGAAGATTTAAACGTTTTCTTTAGAGAAATTGATCTTTCGGCGGCATATCCAGAACAAAGCATAAATGCCGATGATATAAAGAAACGAATTAAAACAATCGAGAATAAGACCGGCTTACTATTCAAAGAAGATGGGGATTATGATATATTGGACATAATCCGAGAATGTGAAAGAAGTGAAGACGCCGGCGCTGATCTGGCAAAGTCATTATTAAGACACCCACAGCTTAAGAACTGTTTTTTGGAACTAAGCACTTTGAGGGAGCAACAACCAGAAGAAGAAAAGCCTACAAGAAAAAAAACTGAAAACAAGCCCGGCTTGTCATTAAAAGAAAACAGGGATTATGGCAAACGGGATATAGAGGGTTTGCCTCAAAAATGGACGTCGGTTATTATCGAGTTCATAGACAGTGAAACAATAAGAGTGAAGTTCAACAAAAAGGCAATAAGGTATAAATATAATGAGATAGGCTTTCAGGATAAAAGAAAGAAACACCCCGATACCCGATGGAATATGCTTCTTGAAATGGCTGAGAAGCAGTTGACGAATCTCTCGCATTTTGACAGCAGATATTGCACAAAACTTGCAGCGCATGCTATAAGAAAGAGGCTTAAAAAAATGCTTCCTATTGATGACGACCCGATACCTTGGAACCACAAAAAAAGACAATATGAAATATCCTTTACATTGAAAGATTGCACATATGGCAAATAACGCTCATTCTGGTTATCGTTAACCTGCCCTTACGGTTTTTTTTCTATACCAAAAACCCCTTGAAATTACAGGGGTTTTTATTTTTTCCCCCCGCTGCCGGTTATCGTTAACCGAAATAATATTGAATAGTTTTATAATGAAAACTGAGTTTCTTAAGGCAAATTGACAATGCAAAGCGGGTTTTCAAATCTCAAATTAAAAAATTCCTTTCGTTTGCCTTTCCGCTTTGCGGCAAACGATGCGCCCCGTCAAAGTATTTGCCGCTTTGGCGGGGTAATTTATTTTTTGGAGACGATGCATGGTTGATGCGATGACAAGAGCGCGAAAGTATCTTGAGAAATTCCCCGGCGCGGTGAGCGGTTCAGGCGGGCATAAACAGACCTTCAAGACGTTGGCTTCTCTTTGGTATAATTTTGGAAACGAAATCACAGAAGACCATTTCAGAATCTTGGCGAATGATTATAATCAACGGTGTCAACCCGCTTGGAGCCAAAAGGAACTTGAGCATAAAATTTCTGATGTCCTGAAAAATGTCAAACCAAAGCCGGCGCCTAATAATTCAACACGGGCTTATAATCCCCCGGCAACAATACAAGCGGCGACGCCAAATATCAAAGAAACACCAAAGAATAAAAATTTCTGGAAGACTCAGGAAGAGGCGCTTGCGGCTTATAATAATTTGCCAATAGCCAGAGATGACCCTGAGGTTCTGGAGTTTTTAAAGCGGGATTATGGATTAGATGAAGAATTTATACCATATACTTGGCGCGTCATGGATTATTACGGGGAGCGCGGGATAGTTTATGCCGGCTATGACCCTGCGCGCAAATCTTTGGTGTTTAGGTGGAAGTCAATAGCCAGAGACGCAAACGGAAAGCGCAAATGCCGTTTTCTTTGGGGAAAGGGCGGCATTGCTTTTTATGATAATCCTGAAAAGCCTGATGCCCCCCTTGTCATTGTGGGCGGTGAGGAAAAAGCGGCGGCGGCGTATATGGCGGGGTATCGTGCCTTGACTCTGCTAACCGGGGAGCACAAACTTGATGATGCTAAAATCAAACACATTTTAGACAAGAAGCCTTCCTCAATTATTCTGGCTAATGACAATGACAAGACGGGCGCCAATACGAATAAACAGACGGCGGCGGCATTCGTTGAAGCCGGCTTCCCCCCTGAGAATATAAAGATTGTTCAATGGCATGATGAGGCGCCCAATGGTCATGACCTTAACGATGTCCTTAAAGATAAAGGGATTGATGGCTTGCGGGAATTTCTGGACAACTCAAAAGAATATAAACCAGATACCAAAAGGATTATATTTCCGCCTGATTTGCAAACCGATTTAAATGACGATGCTGACGCGAAAAGATTTGTCTTCATGTATGGGGATATATTCCGATATTGTAAAATTTGGTCAAAGTGGCTTATATATAATGGGCAGCGGTGGCAAATAGACCGGAAGGATGTTGTTATAGAATATATTAAAAAATCTCTTTACGCATTTGATGAATATACAAGTCATAGCGCGGCAAGTGATAAATGGAAAGCAGAAGTCAAAAGATATGTTGGCGGGAAGCTTAGAAAAGCGCCCATTCAAAGCATTGAATTTATGGCGCGCGTTTTTGCCCCCATTGCCATAGAGCCGGAAGCCTTCGATAAAAACCCTTGGCTTTTGAATGTCCAAAACGGAACGGTGGATTTGAAAACCGGGAAACTTATGGCGCATGACAGAAGCCACTATATAACCCAAATATGCCCTGTCAAATATAACCCAAATGCCGATTGTCCTAAATGGCGTGAGTTTCTAAACCTGATCACCGGCGAGAATGATGACCTAACCAAATTTTTAAAGCGAGTATGTGGTTATTGTTTAACCGGCGACGTTGGAGAACAAAAACTTTTTTATTTGTGGGGAACCGGCGCAAACGGGAAGTCAACATTTTTAAAAGTTATTCAAACAATTCTTGGCGATTATGCCGTCAAAACATCGGACGAGCTTTTTGTCATGAAACAGCCGGGCACACACCAAACGGAAAAGATGAGCCTCAAAGGAAAGCGAATGGCAGTGGCAATAGAGCAGCCATGCGAGCGGCGGCTTAATGAATCTCTTATAAAAGAAATGACCGGCGGTGATACGATAACGGGACGCAAAATGTATCAAGACGAATCTTCTTTTGAACCGACCCACAAGATTTTTATCGCGGCAAACCACAAAATTGTTATTCATGATACAACACTCGGATTTTGGCGGCGTATTTGTCTTATCCCCTTTACTGTTTCAATTCCTGAGGACAAGCGAATAAAAAATTATCATGACATTTTACTCATGGAAGAATCTGAGGGAATTCTTCAGTGGGCAATAGAAGGATTCCTTGAATGGAAACAAATCGGACTTCGTGAGCCTGATTGTGTAAAGGCGGCAACAAACGAATATAAACAGGATAGCGACATTCTGGAAGACTTTATAAATGACTGCTGTGAAATCGGGCAAGGCGAAACGGCAACAAACCCGGAGTTATATGCCAAATATAAGGAGTGGTGTGATGAAAACCAACAAAAGCCAATATCACAAAAGACAATCACGTCAAAACTTATGGAACGTGGACTTACTCGAGAAAGGCATGGCTCAAAAGGGCGCCTTTGGAAGGGTATTTCAATTAAGGTTAGTGACACATTGTGACACATTGGAGGCTTTTTCTATAAACTTCCAAATATTGGCTTCTTTATAGGAGTTTATGGAAAATGGGGTTAATCTGTCACAAAGTGTCACAAATCATGAAATTTTGGAGGACATTCTTGGTATATTTCCCCCCAAACGTGAAAACGGACTACATTTCCTACATTTCCTACACTGCCCCCGAAAACAGGAGGCTTGGCGGGAGGGGTGGGAAAAATCTCTATGCGGAAAGCGAAGAAAATCGTTCAGCCGGCTTTTATATCCGCATGGCATTTTTGAAAAAAAATGGATTTGGCAAATTATAATAAAAAAAGGAGAGAACGACATGAAAGAAAAACGCAAGACAGGGCGCCCGGCAATCGTTGAATTTTCCAGCAGAACCGCCGGAACATTTGAGAGATGCCCCAAAGCCCCGGAAGATTTAAGCGCGGCGGCGCGTGAAGTATGGGAGCGATTAGCCCCGGTGTTATGGGATGAAGGAAATTTAACCCCGCTTGATTATGATTCGTTTAAGGATTATTGCTTCCTTAGCGGTTATGTAAATGAATTGAGGCGGGAAATTGCCAGAACCGGCGCGGCGCCCATGATAGAGATACGAAATAAAAAGGGTTCAATCAGGCAGGTCATGAATCCAATAATCAGAACGTTTGTCATATTGAGCAAGGTGCTTCAAGATATGGGAAAGTCATTCGGCTTGAATCCTACGGCGCGGCAGCGCCTGAAGGCTAACAAGTCTTATGCTTCAAGGCGCGTGTTAGGCTTGGATTAATAACTTTCAACCTTCAACTTTCGATTTGAGCCAACTTTTAACCGCGTGGGTGATTATGTTTGAAATAAAACCACATGCGTTATATTCCAAAAAAGACTTGGCGGAAGCCTTAAAAGACATTTGCCATGTGGAGACCTTTATTCGTGGCGTGAAACCTGAGCGGATTCTGAAAGGCGTTTATTATGGCAAGGACATTATCCGGGCAATTAACGCGATGCAAAGGGTTAATGAAAACGGTGAAGTCAATCCGGCGGCGCCTGAGGGACCGGAGCAATTTGATATTGGCGCCCAAATAACAGGATGTAAGAGCAAGCGCGGGCGGGTTCAAACAATCCCCCTTGATAGAATTTTGAAATAGCGGGAATTTTTTTGTTGACAAACATAGACGAAACGAGCCTTTATTAGTTCCACAAATACACATTTGTCGAAGTTGGTTTCTTGAAATTTTTTTGGAAGGGAGGCTTATAACATGGGAAGATTAAAAAATGAGATTCCGACAGGCGTTTTGTCTATGAAGATTCCCCTTGATAAATTGGCGCGCATTGATGAGGAAGCGCAAAAGCAAGGGAGACCGCGGGCGAATCTAATCAAATTCATTATTGACCAGTATTTGGCTAACCTTGACGAAAAGGCGGGCGGCAAGGGAGGCGCCTAATTATGGCAAATCAGAGCGGAAAAAAAGTTGGCTTTGTTCGATTGACCCAAAAGGGCGGGCGTTGGCTTGCGGCTTGGTGGAATGCAGACCAACAGCGTTATGTAAGGCGATTGCTTCCGGCGGAGAATTACAAACAGGCGGAATCTATGGCGGGCGAAATCAACAAAGGCTTATTATCGGCGGGCGGCTTCCTTCCTACGATGCGAAACAATAAAGGCGGGATTTCCATTTTGGAAGCCTTGATTCAGACAATCGCAAACAGCAAAGCAAGCAACCGATGCCGGCGGGATTATAAGAGCGCGGCGGATAGTTTCCTTTATTGGCTTGCGCAATATCAACCCGGTCTTGAATCATGGGGAGAACTGAGACCTTCCCACATATCGCAATATTTGACCTTTTGCGAATCTCAAGGCTTGGCGTATGACAGTATCCGGAAGCGCCTTTATATCGTCAAGGCGGCGTCAAGGTTCATGGCGGAGGAATATGAGCGCTTCAAGGATATAGCGCGGAAGGTAAAGGTTCAAAAGCCTGAAAACAGTCTTGAGGGCGCGGCGCCCATGATTAGTCTTGAATCTGTCCGGGCGTTGATTGAACATGCCAGAGCAAGGGACATTGACAAGGCGGCGATGCTTTCCCTTATGGCTTATTGTGGTTTGCGTCAATGGGAAGCGGCTTTTTTGCGTGAATGCGATATTGACCTTCAGGCGTCAACAATCAAGATTGACATAACCCCGCACCATAAACCCAAAAGCAGAGACTCAAGGCGCCTGATTCCAATTCCCCGGCAAATATGCCAGACTTTACAGGATGTTATAGCAAAGAATAAGGTCAAAGGGAAAGACTGCTATATCTTTCAGAGCGGGCGGCGGGCGACTCATGTGGAAAATGCCGGACAAGGATGGAGTTTGACGGGCGTATCTGCCACATTGCTTAAATCTGTCAATTTGGCATACAGAGACACGCGGCGCGATGACCTGAAGGGGTTCATTCCCCGGCGCCTGAGGTCATTTTTTGTGTCAACAATTACGGCGGCGGGCGCCTCAGATGTTTTTGTCCGGCGTTATATTGGACATGCCCCCTTAAACATGATGGAAAGGCATTATTTGAAGATAGACACTGAGACCCTGAGAAGAGAGATTTGCGGACGAATTGACGCAATTTTGGGCGTTGAAAAGGCAACTCAAAAAACGGGTGGACTTACACCTAACTTACATTGAAAAAAATAGGCTCATTGATTTTATTAGACTTATACTCATAGAGCAACGGATTCCTAATCCGTAGGTCGGACGTTCGAATCGTCTCAGGCGCACCAAAAATATAACGCGGAGAGCCAGCAATATCAAGGCTTTCCGCGTTTTTGAATTTTGGGGATGGTTCTAAAAGTTTATTGTTCTTTTTTTGCGGGTTGGGCGGGGGCGGAGGAGGCGGGCATTTCGGGGAGCCATTCGCCGCCTTTTTCAAGATTTTCCGGCGTGAAAACGCGGGATTTGAGTGTTATCTCTTTAGGCACTGTTTCGCCCTTTAAAATTTTGAGCGCGATTTCAATGGCTTCTTTTCCGCCGGTCGGATATTCGAAACTTGCCTGTAGTATGTTCTGTTTGATGTATGCCTGCCCTTCTTGAACCAGTCCGTCTATCCCGACAAAAATAATATTCTTTTCGCGTCCGGCAGCCTTAGCGGCAAGATACGCCCCGTGCGCGGCTGGATCGTTATGTCCGTAAACCAAGTCTATCTTGTCAAAACGCGCCAGTGCCGATTCCATCTCTTTGCGGGCATCCGGCTCGAGCCATTTCATATCCGCCTCAAAGATGACTTTAATCTCCGTGCCTTCTATCCCTTTGCGAAAGCCGCTGTTGCGGTCTTGTCCCGGTGTTGTGGTCATGAGTCCTTTCAACTCGACCACGTTGCCTTTGCCGTTAAGTTTCCCTGCAATCCAGCGACCGGCTGCCTCGCCTATCTTTTTGTTGTCGGCGCCGATGAAACAGGTGTAATCCTCTCCAACCACTCGGCGATCCAATACGATGACTGGGATTTTATTTGTATAGGCGTTGCGGATAATCGGCGTGAGAGGCGCCGCTTCCTTTGGGCTGACGATGAGCAGGTCCACGCCTTGTCCGATAAATTCTTCTATATGGGCGCGTTGGCGGAGGGTGTCGTTTTGGGCGTCTTTATAAATCACTTTAATGGACGGGGCGGCATCGGCGGCGCTTTTAATATCGGCGTTCATCTGCACGCGCCACGGCTCTCCCAGATTGCATTGGCTCATGCCGATAACCCATGGATTTTCCGGCGTGCCTTTTTCTGCCGACCATGTTGCCGCAGTGAGAGCCAGACATAAGACGATAGCGATTCCTACCAGCATTGAACGTGTTTTTTTCATAGTTTTTACTCCTTTAGAAATTTATTTTCCAAAAAAAATTTACCAACTATCGCTATTTTCTTCTCCGCTGGAGCAGAACGGCGCTGACGATTATCACGCCGGTCAGCATGAGGCGTCCTGCTTCGCTAACAGCGTTGATGCTCAATATTTTATCAAGGTAACCGATAGTCAACGTGCCGAAGAGCGTCAACAGGATGCTGCCGCGTCCGCCCATCAGATTTGTGCCGCCAATTACCGCGATGGCGATGGCGGTCAATTCATACGAAACGCCTGCTTCGGGATCGCCTTGATATTCTTGCGCCGCCTGACAGATTCCGGCAATCGCAGAGAAAAGTCCGCACATCCCATACGCGAATATTTTTGCCTTTATGACCGGCACGCCGGAAAGACGCGCCGCCTCTTCATTGCCGCCGATGGCATAAAGATATCGCCCTATCCGCAGCCGCGAAAGAATCAGCCACGAAATAAATAGGCAGAATATGAAAATCAGGGTTACGACGGCAAGGTTTCCATCAAGGATTCTGGAATCTATCATTTTGAAAATTGCGGGGTCGTTTTTGTAAATATAGGAGCCGTCCGCCTGCTGAATGGAGGTGGATATTTTCATGCCGCCGGATATGAATTTGGCAAGTCCCCGCGCAAAGACCATCATGGCGAGCGTGGCGATAAACGGCTGGATGCGAAACCGTGAAATCAACCCGCCGCTGACAACGCCCAATATCGCCCCCATGGCTATGCAGGCGGGGATGGCGTGCCATGGATTCCAATCGCGGTGTATGGTTAATAAGGAGAATACTACAGCGGAAAGTCCGAGCATGCTGCCGACGGATAAATCAATTCCGGCGGTTATAATCACAATGGTCATGCCGCAGGCAAGGATGCCGAAAACAGAATATTGCCGCAACATGTCGCGGTGGGCTGGCCATTTGAAAAATGCGCCTCCGCCATTGAAGACGAGTCCGATAACGAAAATAACAATCAGCGCGAGGATCGCCCGCGTGACGGGGTATTGCATCAGCCGCGATATAAAAGTTTTTTGCGATGTATTGGAAACTAACGGTATCATGCAACCTCCCTTTCTTGTCCCATCGCTGCATGAAGGATGTTTTCCTGTGTGATGCGGTCTCCTTCGAGCCGCGCCGAAATGCGCCCTCGATGCATGACGATAATCCTGTCGGAAAGGGCAATCAGTTCCGGCATTTCGGACGTTATCAGAATAATGGCGCATCCCGCCGCCGTCCAGCGATTCATCAATTCGTATATCTCATGTTTTGACGCCACGTCAATGCCGCGCGTGGGTTCATCAAGAAGGAGCACTAAAGGTTTTGTTCCGACCCATTTGGCAAGGGCGACTTTTTGCTGATTGCCGCCGGAAAGCGAGGAGACCTCCCGCGAGAGCTCATCCGCCTTGATGTTCAGTTCCTGTTTGTAGCGCAGGGCTGCCTTTTGCTCCATGCTATTTCTCATCCAGCAAACAGGCGAGTATTGCGGCAGAGATGCCAGCGTGATGTTTTCAACGATGCTCATGCCTAAAACGAGACCGGTTGTCTTTCGGTCGTTTGTCAAAAGCGCCAAACCTTGCTCGATTGAACGCCCCGGAGAACGAACAACAAAAGGGTTCCCGTTTAGAAAAACGCTACCTTTTGAAACGGGTCCGTATGCGCCGAAAATGCCGTTCAGCAATTCGCTTGCGCCGGAACCTTGCAACCCGGCAATGCCGAGGATTTCGCCTTTGCGCGCAGAAAAAGAAACATCGTTCACAAGGTTGCGATTTCCTTGCGGGTCGGCGATGTCGAGGTTTTCAACACGAAATAATTCCTCAGCGCACACCTTGCTTCGGCGCTGAATTTGCTCGTTCAGCTCGCGTCCCACCATGTTTCGGATGAGGGCGTTCCGCGCCATATCCGCGATAGGAGCGGCGGCAACAAAACGACCGTCACGCAACACGGTTATGCGGTCGCCTATCTTGTATATTTCTTCCATCTTATGCGTGATGTAGATAATGGCATGCCCTTGCAATTTAAGGGCGGAAATGGTTTCAAATAATTTATTCACCTCAGGTTCGGTCAGCGCGCTGGTCGGTTCATCCATGATGATGATTCGCGAATTCATGGAAAGCGCCTTGGCGATTTCAATCATCTGCATAATAGATATGGGGTATTCTTCGACAGGGCGATGGACGTCAACGCCGTCTATTCCAAGGCGTTTAAGAATTTTTTGGCTTGCTATTGTCTGGGCGGAAAAATCAACCGTCCCGTTTTTCTTCATTTTCTCGCGCCCCAAAAAAATGTTATCGGAGACGCTCATCGCCGGGATGAGGGAAAGTTCCTGATGGATTGCTGCAATTCCATGGCGTGCGGCATCCTGAGGCGACGAAAATTTCACAGGGCGGTTTTCAAGAACAATCCGTCCGGCATATTCCGAATAAACGCCGCAGAGGATTTTGATAAGGGTGCTCTTGCCCGCGCCGTTTTCCCCTGCCAGAATATGCGCCTCGCCCGGATATAATTCGATACTCACACCCTCGAGCGCCGCCGTGCCGCCAAAACGCTTGGAGATATTATGCATTAGAAGAATGGGTTTTTTTTCAGCCACGCAAATATCCAAAGTTTGTCAATTCCCAACTGCGTCGTTGTTGAGACGTTAAAACATATCATTGAATTAAAATTTCCACTGCATCGAAAGGGATTCTTATCTTTATGTTGTTTTGTGGTCAAGTTTAATTCAGAACATTTTTTTATGCGAGCTTTTTCAATTTGGGAAATGAAAATTTTTGTTGTCATTTTTTTTGGAGCCTCTATGAAAAGCGTTTAATGCCTGTGCAAAAAAACGGGACGCTTAATATAAAAGGGCATTATCTTTTTATTTTCCTATGAAAATAATTTGCCAATGGCAGACCATAAACTCTATCGGAGGATATTCGCGATGGACGGCAATAAATCGCCTCAAAACGCTTTCGTAAAAGTTTGCGCGCTTGCGGCATTCGCCGCTATTTGCTGCCTTATTTTTTCTTCATGCGCGCGGGTGTCCACAAATAACACGCAAGGCGGATATACGCCTTTTAGCTTAAGCCCGCTCTCAAGCATTCCTGTTTTAAAAGATTATCAAACCATGCGCAGCTCAAGCCAGGACCGCATGGGCAATGCCGACTTCAAAATTATCGGCGCCGGCGAAACCCTTGTAATCGCAGACCTTCAAGGTCCGGGCGAAATCACCCACATCTGGGTTACTATCAGCTCTGAGGATCCAAAGCATCTCAGGAATATTGCGATGCGCGTGTATTATGACGGGAATGATTTCCCCTCTGTCGAATCGCCCATCGGCGATTTTTTTGGATTGGGTCATGGAGCATATTATTATTACGGAAGCGCCGTTCAATCCATCGGGACGGATAATGCGATGAATTCCTTTTGGCCCATGCCGTTTCAGAAATCCGCTCGAATCGAGGCGACAAACGAAAGCACGATTCCCGTAAAGGCTTTCTATTATTATGTTGATTGGCGTCTTTTTAGAACCATGCCCCCCAACATGGGATATTTCCACGCCCAATATCGCCAAGAATTTCCCTGCCAGAGCGGCAAGAATTATTGCTTTTTGGAAACAAGCGGCGGCGTCGGACATTTCATGGGCGTAAACCTCTCCGTCCATACTCAGGTCAGCGGTTGGTGGGGCGAGGGCGATGATATTTTCACAATTGACGGAGAGCAAATCCCTTCGATTTGGGGAACAGGTTCGGAGGATTATTTCTGCGGCGCATGGTGCTACGGAAACACATTTTATTATCCCTTTTTCGGCATGCCCTATCGAAAAAATTTGAACCAGAGCCAGAACAATTACTGGAATGTGTATCGCTATCATATTGAAAATCCCATCGCATTTTCCAAATCGCTAAAAGCGGAAATCGAACACGGGGCGCTTGGATTTGACAACACGCGCAAAGGCGGGCGAAACAACGACTACTCTTCTGTGGCATATTGGTATATGGAAAAGCCCGTTCGACTTGTTGGAAGTTTGCCGCCCGCCGGCGAACGTTCCCCCGTTTATAAAGAAAATATCCTGCCCGATGGTCTTTTTGAATTGCAGTATTTTGATATCTCATCCAATCCGCCGGGCATTGTTGACGTCCAAGATTTAGATTTTTTCATAAAACCGGATAAAAGATGGTTAAATAACGACCACCTTTTCTGCAACCACAACACATCCGACTCGGTTGTTCAAATTCGTTGGAACACCGATAAGGTATATTCCGGCGAAATGATTTTGGTCATGACCCAAGCGCCCGATTATGGAATAATCTCTCTTTCGCTTGATGGCGAAGACCTCCTTCCCAATTTCAACGGATACGCCGCCGTCGTGCAGCCTGCCTTGGTTAATCTTGGAAATCGGACGCTTAAAGCGGGAAATCATACGTTGGTTATCCAGACCCGCGGAAAAGATGAGCGCTCTATCCGTTATCTTTGGGGGATTGATTATATGAGAATTGGCGGGGATGCGCCGGAGATTGAAAAGGATATGATAGTGATTCCGATTGAGGGCGCAAATCCATAATTTGAACGGATTTCGAAAAAAGAGAACCGCCGCCGAATCGTCAACTCTTCCGATTTAATCCGTCGGGGATATGCCGCCTTTTTGGTTGCGCGTGTCGGCGGGGAAAACCGCCTGATATTATTTGATTAGATGACTCTTTTCGACATCTCCAAGCCCACAGCAAAAAGTTTCACACCCGCAGACACAACTGCGCTCTCCACCTCAATTGTATAACTATGATTCGCCGCCATTGTCTCATCATCGAAATCATAAACGGATACGGCGACGTCGTAAGGCTCTTCCGCATCCGTGTATGTTTGTTGCGCGCCGACAAGCGTCCATGCGCTCTCCGTCCCGCTTTCGTCCCGCTTGATGAGACGAACCTTAATCCCATCCCCCGCCCCTTGCGCCTGCCACTTCACACGCAGGCGAGTCAGAACTGTTCCCCTTTCATAAGGGATGGAAAAAAATTGCAAAGTGCCATTTACGGTTGTGGTCATAGCCTTGGATTGCGCGTCATAAACAAAAGCGCCGCTACCCGCCGCCGCCGCCCAATCTTTCCACAAAACAGAGCTGGCATAAAACTGATTAGCGTCAAACACGCCGTCGGTTTTCAACGTGTTTGCCGACGGGCGATAAAGGGTTGTATCGCCGCCAAACGTCCATCCCGATAGAG
>MWCT01000008.1 GCA_002070185.1 candidate division BRC1 bacterium ADurb.Bin183 | reverse complement strand
CTCTTCCGGCTGGCTCTGTCTTGACGGCTGGCAGCGATCCGCAGACGGTTATCGTCCCCGGCGGTTCCAACGCGGCAACCGACCCTGTCGGTTATCAGCAACAAGGCACGATTTCGGGACATATATTCAACGACATAAACGGCAACGGTGTTCAGGATGCGGGCGAGCCTGACTTGGCGGGTGTTGATGTGGTCATCACCGACAGCCTCGGCGGCACGCAGACTGTGACGACGGATGTCAATGGCAATTACACGGCGACTGTGCCTGCGGGAAGCACGACTGCGAATATTGACGAGACAACCGTCCCGGCAGGCTCTGTCTTGACGGCGGGCAGCGATCCGCAGACGGTTATCGTCCCCGGCGGTTCCAATGCGGCAACCGACCCAGTGGGCTATCAACAGCAGGGGACAATCTCCGGCCATATCTTTAACGACATAAACGGCAACGGCGTTCAGGATGCGGGCGAGCCGGATTTGTCGGGGGTGGATGTGGTCATCACCGACAGCCTCGGCGGCACGCAAACTGTGACGACGGACGTCAATGGCAATTACACGGCGACAGTGCCTGCGGGAAGCACGACGGCGAATATTGACGAGACAACTCTTCCGGCTGGCTCTGTCTTGACGGCTGGCAGCGATCCGCAGACGGTTATCGTCCCCGGCGGTTCAAACGCGGCAACCGACCCTGTGGGCTATCAGCAGCAGGGCACGATTTCCGGTCATATATTTAACGATATAAACGGCAACGGCGTTCAGGATGCGGGCGAGCCGGATTTGGCGGGGGTTGATGTGGTTATCACCGACAGCCTCGGCGGCACGCAGACTGTGACGACGGATGTCAATGGCAATTACACGGCGACAGTGCCTGCGGGAAGCACGACTGCGAATATTGACGAGACAACTCTTCCGGCTGGCTCGGTCTTAACGGCTGGCAGCGATCCGCAGACGGTTATCGTCCCCGGCGGTTCAAATGCCGCGGCTGCTCCAGTGGGCTATCAGGAGCCTCAACCGACACCAACTCCAACACCGACTCCAACACCAACCCCAACTCCAACTCCGACTAATACGCCGACTCCAACGCCAACCCCAACTCCAACCCCAACTCCAACACCCACTCCTGATGTCAAATTCGAGAAGTCGGACGGCGTTATGTTCACAGATACGAATGAGCTGGGTGTGGTTGATATCGGCGATACGCTGGTCTTTACAATTAAGATAACTAATGAGTCTCCGACTGTTGGACTCGTTGTTGACGTGCTTGATATGTTGCCGATAGGGCTGGCAAATTTGGATTACATCATCTATCCTATCGGCGCAGATATTACGCACTCCAATGCGATGACGCTCGATGTTCGCGATATTGCCCTGCCCGCTGGCAGCACTCAGGTAATCGTCTTTACGGCGGTCATTACGATAGAAGCTATGGATGGCGGGATTGTTGAGAACATCGCCTGCTGCGATATAGATCAAGATGGCGTCGCCGACCTTTGCGATTCAGGCTATACGCCGCTCATCAAGAACGTTGAAACGCCGCCGACATTGGATGATTTTTGCGGTTTGACTTACACCATTGATACGGAAGCCGGAACGGGCGATGGGGGATATTATGGAAACGGCGTTCCTGCCACCACCGCCAAACTGTATAATCCGATGCAGGTGGCTTTGGATCAGGAGAATAATGTTTACATTGCGGATTACTCAAATCACATGGTTCGCCGCATTGATAAACTGACGGGCATCATTACGACCGTTGCTGGCAAGCCGGGTCCGCGTGGATATAGCGGCGACGGCGGTCCGGCAACCGATGCGCAACTGAACTTCCCATCGGATGTTTATGTTCGCGGGACAGACCTTTATATTGCCGAACTGGGCAATAGCACCATCCGCAAGGTGGATATGCTGACGGGCATCATCACAACAGTGGCTGGCAACGGCACGGAAGGCTATTCCGGCGATGGCGGTCCTGCAACACTTGCTCAATTGTATCGTCCGCGCGGTGTTTTTGTGGATGTTGCCGGCAATATTTACATTGCAGACACATTCAATTTTGCCATGCGCAAAGTTGATGCCGCCACGGGTATTATCACAACTGTGATGGGCAATGGATTGCCGGGACATGCCGATGATGGCGACATAACGACGAGCACTTCAATTGAATGGATTCATGATATTGCCCAAAGTTCCGACGGAACGATTTATTTCACTGAGCAAAATGGTTACAATCTTGTTCGCAAGATCGTGGGGGGCAAGATTTACACCGTGACTGGCAGGGGCGGCAACAGCCCGCTTGGAGATTGCGGTTTAGCCGAGGATGCGTATCTCTACAAGCCCTACAGCATCGCCTTTGACACACACGACAACCTCTATATTGCGGATGAGTATAACCATAAAATCAGGAAGATTGACGCCCAGACGGGATACATTATTACTGTAGCAGGCACAGGCATTGCTGGCTACAATGGCGACGGCATTCTGGGAACATCAGCGATGCTGAATCATCCGACTGGCATCGCCATAGGCACCGACAACATTTTGCATATTGTGGACCGCTATAACCAGAGAATTCGCTGGATGGACCTTGAGGATCCGAAGAAGCCGGCAGATTTCCCCGATATTGAAACTGGTATCATTGATGCCATTGCGGGAACGGGAGCCAATGGGTTCAACGGCGACGGTCCTGATGCTCGTTTGGTTCAATTGAATTATCCCGGCGGCATCACTTTGGATTCCATGGGCAATCTGATTATCGCTGATCGCTCTAACCATCGAGTGCGCAAAATCTCCGCAGACTGGAGCATTGTGACCATTGCGGGCAAGATGGCAAATCGCGGTTATTCGGGCGATGGCGGACTGGCAACGGATGCCCAGCTGAACTTCCCGACGGATGTGGCGCTGGATGCAACGGGCAATCTGTACATTACAGATCAATACAATCATGTGGTTCGCTGTGTTGCGCCAAACGGCATCATCACAACTGTGGCGGGCAACGGCACGGCGGGATTCAGCGGCGATGGAATGCAGGCGACCTCAGCGCAATTGAACAATCCGGACAGTGTGATTGTTTACGGTGACATCCTTTATATTTCAGACAACTCAAACAACCGCGTCAGGAGCGTGGACCTTGTAACCGGCGTCATTGACACGGTTGCGGGCAACGGTCTAACAGGTCAAGGCGCGGAGAATGTGGACGCCAAGACCACACCTCTGACGGGACCCCGCGGACTTGCTGTTGCTTCTGATGGAACGCTCTACATAGCAGCATTCGGTCAGGGCAAGGTTCGAAAGGTTGACACGATGGGTATCATCACAACGGTGGCCGGCAGCAATCTTTCCGGATTTGACGGAGACGGCGGACCTGCGACAAGCGCAAAACTGAAACAGCCTGCTGATGTGGCGCTTGGTCCCGGCGGCGTGCTATACATTGCGGATTACGGCAATCATCGTATCCGTATGGTGGATGCCTCTGGCATTATCACAACTTATTCCGGCACAGGCACTGCGGGCTATTTCGGAGATACGGGGTTGGCAACGCTGGCGCAATTAAATTATCCTGTTGGGATTGTTGTCAACTCTGCCGGCGATTTGTTTATCTCCGATCGTTTGAATCATGCTTTAAGGGGTGTCGGTCATTAATTGATTGAAAAGGCAGCGCCAGCCATCTTTTTAATAAGATGGCTGGCGCGCATTTTTGCCTGAGATTCGAAAGAGATGCAGTTTATGGCACATCGAATATTAATCGTTGACGATCATCCGGACGTTCGCCAAGGCATTCGGCAAATGGTATCTGAAATTTATCGCGATGCTTATTCGGAAGAAGCCGGCGATGGTCAAGAGGCGATGAATAAAATATTTTTGAATGATTATGATTTGGTGCTTTTAGATATTTCCATGCCCAAAATGGGCGGATTTGAAGTTTTATCCCGTATTAAAAAGGAAAAGCCAAACGTTCACGTAATCATGTTAAGCATTCACGATGAAGAACATTTTGCAAACAGGTCTTTCAAATGCGGCGCTTTGGGCTATCTGACTAAGAAATTCGCCGCTGAAGAACTTGCCGATGCTATGGAAACAGTGATTCGCGGCAAGACTTATCTTAGTCGAGGGGTAAAACAAAATAATTAATTACTGGTTATACTTTTCTTGACTGGTGATAATCATTTAGGATTGGTTTATAGGTTAATCGCGTTTTGATTTGGGATTCGAACATGGGGAGCAATCTCTGATGGCGCAAATGAAAAATAAGCCAACAGAGTTTTGAAATCATGTATGAAAAGAGGGGGAGAGATGCGGACACAAATTCGTTTTGTCGCGTCGGGAGTTTTGCATCGCGCTGTTTTATTGTTATTGCTTTTTACGCTGGTTTTTGGATGCAGTAAGAAGCAATACAAACCATATCACGGCAATCAGGAAGTGCCTCCGCCCAATTATCCCGGGCGTATGGAAAATCGCAGATTTTCTGTTGATCGTTTCCAGACGGCGGGAAAGGTTATCTCGGAGGAAAATCGGCTTGATTTTAAAATGTTCCCAGCAGACGCCGTTCTTGAACCGGTGAAGGACAGGTTTGAATTTTCCGATACGGCTAATTATCGTCTTGGTCCTGGCGACGTTCTCGAAATCATTTACCAATTGAAAGCAGAAAAACGCGACGAGCCTTACCGTATCAACATCATGGATGAACTGGAAATAAATTTTTATTACACGCCGCAGATGAATCGCAAAGAAACGGTGAGAGTGGACGGCAAAATCAACCTTATTATGATTGGCGAGGTTGATGTTTATGGTAAAACGACATCAGATGTTGGAAATGAAATCACGCAGCGTTATTCTAAGTTCTTGAAAGACCCGATAGTTGAGGTCTCTGTTGTCAAATCCAACTGGGCTATTGAGGAGCTGAAAAGAGCTATCACAACGGCGCCCCGCGGTCAGAGCCGTATGGAGCCGGTGCGTCCTGATGGATACATCTCGCTTCCTTTGATTGGGGATGTTTTGTTGGGCGGGTTGACCGTTCCGCAGGCGAGCGCCGCCATTTTGGAGAAATACAAATCCGTTGGGGTTTTGGATATTGATGTTACGGTTGTTTTGTTGGAAGTCAAAGCTCCTCTGGCATATGTCATGGGCGCAGTTTTAAGACCGGGACCGGTGGTTGTTCAGGAACATGACGATGTCTGGCGCACTATTGCTTTACAGGGTGGATTTAGCAACGAGGCAGATAGACGCCATGTCCTTGTGGCAAAGAGCGGTGTGGAGGGCGAGCGCCGGTTTGTTTTGGATTTTGAAAAATGGAGAATGACTTTTGACCCTGCAGAAAATACCACCATTCGCCGAGGGGACATTATTTATGTTCCTAAAGCGATAGATCGTTTTGTTTATGTTCTCGGCGCTGTGGAAAAGCCGGGTCGGATTCCGCTTGATGCGGAAACCGGTATCACCGCAAGTCAAGCGGTTGCAATGGGCGGTCGCATCAATGCCGGTGCTAATGAATCTCAGATTCTGGTTTTACGGCGAGGCTCCGATAATGAACCTATTGTTCTGAACGTGGACTTGAAAGCGGTGATGAATCCGAGAAACTATGATAGTCCTCATGATTATGCACCGCGCGACCCGATGCTTCAACCGGGGGATCTTGTCTATGTGCCCAACTCCATTATCGGCGATATAGATCGTTTTGCGCAGACGTATTTCAAAGATGGGCTTTGGACTATCGTTCCATCTAATTTGAATGCAGTGTATCAAATTAATAACTAACTGCCAAAATAATAAAGCTAAGGGGGCTCCTATGGGAAAAAATGTGAATAATTCGCCATCTTTTGCGTCAGTTGCCCTTGATAGAAAACAGGTTCTTATTGCCTGTTTGGCGGTGACGGTTGTGATTGTGATGCTGGTGTCTTTGATATCGCCAAAGAAATACCAAGCCACCGCCCGTATTCTGGCTGAACCGCAAAAAGAGGATAATCCGTATCTTCTTGATGTGCGCTCGCAGCAAGAACGGAAGATGTTTTTGGAAACACAAAAGGAAATCTTTATCAGCAACGCCGTTTTAACAAAGGCGTTGTCTGTTATTGAGAAAAAACCGGAACAATCTGTTGCGCCCAGCGAAATACAATCGTTCCTTGCCAAGGTAACTATTTCTTCACGTTCCAGCATGGGCAAAACGACTTTCACGGGCAACGGAATAGGCGAGTCCAATATGTTTTTTGTTCAGGTGACGGACGCATCTCCTGAAAAAGCTGCAGTGGCGACAAATGCGCTTGTGAACGCCTATCTTGATGTTGTTTCCAAGATTCGTTCTGAACAGGCGCGGTCAACGGTTGCAATGCTGGATAGCGCAGTTCAGGAGACATCAGCCACCGCCAAACGTTCTCTTGAGCGTATTTCGCAATTCAGCGGGCATAGCAACGGTCTTTTGCCTGAGTTGTTTAATGTGGGCAAATCATCCATCCGATTGTTTCCGGAATTGGAGTTTATCCGCCGGGAATATGAAGATGGCAAAGCGGAGATTGCCAAGAAGAAAGCCCTTATTGCCTCGCTGGAAAAAACACTTCAAAGTTCGGATGCCTTGTCCTTGCCTTCTGATTATGTCAATTATCCTATTGTTATCGCCATCAAGACAAAAATATCCAATCTGAAAACAAAGTTAAGCGAAGTCAGAACATCTTATAATGATTCCGCCCGCGAGGTCATGGATGTTCGTGAGAAGATTAAAGATGAGGAAAATGCGTTTAGGTCGGAAATCGAAATCATTCTCACCGGCGAACGCGAATCGCTTGCTGCCATGGAAAAAGCACAACAGGAACTCGCCAACTCTCTTGCCAGTTATGACAATAA
This sequence comes from candidate division BRC1 bacterium ADurb.Bin183, assembly GCA_002070185.1. Lineage (GTDB taxonomy): Bacteria > Sumerlaeota > Sumerlaeia > MWCT01 > MWCT01 > MWCT01. Next base: position 147,728 of record MWCT01000008.1, on the reverse strand, counting down.
GATGAGCCAGTTGATTGTGATGAACAGCATGTATGCCGAATATCTTGGGCTGGCAAAAGCGCTTGATCTTCAGGTTCAAAAGATGGCGGAAGCACAAATTGCCGCATCCAAGCGGACTGCATCCGCGACAAGCATCGTTGTTTTGGACTGGGCGGCGCCCAATCCTTTGGCTGTTTCTCCCAAACTTATGCAAAATCTGATTATCTCAATAGTTCTTGGCTTGGGTATCGGATTGTTTTTAATTTTGATGGAATTTATCACAAGCCAAAAAAATGGGGATGATAAATCCGGGATTTGATAAAGGCAGCGACGCGGGTAAGTTAAACCGTTTTTGACCCATTATTAAATGGACAGGATAATCAGGCATGCAATAGACAACTCTGTATCCTGTCCATTATTTTTTTGAGTTCGGATTTTTTATGAATAAAGCCATCCAGCCGTCCAATGGATTTGATAATGATTACCCTTATGAGCTGCATTATCAGATTGAAAAGATATTGGCGGGGAAACTCAAAAATGCCGGCGCCGAAGAGAGAAGAATGTTATATTCTAAGGTGTATGACAATCTTTTTCAGATAATGCCTTTTCATATTAGCCTTAAACGAAAAAACAATCCGGAGTTAAAACAAAAAGCCGTTCAATCACAATTGAACATACTCAATCGTTTTGTTAAATCTGATAGCTGGTTTATGGAAATCGGCGCGGGCGGTTGTGATTTGGCGTTGGCTATTGCCAGCCGAGTCGGTAAAGTTTTTGCCCTTGAAGTATCAACCGCAGCCATAGATGAAAAAAAAACGCCGTCCAACTTCCGTTTAGTTCTTTTTGATGGTTTGCATATTCCTTTTGATGATAAAAGTATGGACATCGCTTACAGCTATCAAGTCCTTGAACATCTCCATCCCGATGATGTGATGGTTCAGATAAGTGATATTTATCGAGTTCTCAAACCTGGCGGGATTTTTATATGCGTCACGCCAAACCGGATTTTTGGTCCGTTTGATATATCAAAATTCTTTGATGAGCGGGCAACGGGTTTGCATCTTAAGGAATATACCACTCATGAATTATCGGGAATTTTTAAAAAAGCGGGATTCAAACGGGTGAAAAAATTTGTGATGGCAGGGCAGAAACCGGTTTTTGTGCCTCAATTTTATTTGAAAACGGTGGAAGGTTTTTTGGATAGATTCAGCAAAAAGAAACGGTGGGGGTTGGCTAATTTTTTGCCGATAAAAATATTATTGGGCGGTTCGAATATTTACCTTATGGCGGTGAAATAAGATATACGCCTTGAGGCTATTTGATTTTTTGAAAAGGGCGAGATTTGGGAAAAGGGCATAAAAATACGCGGCTTCATGGCATTGGGTCTCTGATGACGAGCGGGATGATTAATCAGGGTTTGGGAGCCTTGCGTCTTTTGTTTTTCGCTCCGCTGCTTGGGATGGCTGGCTTTGGCGCCCTTCGGTTGGCATCAACCGCCTCGGCGATTTTTTCTTCCGTTGCCGGGTTGGGTTTATATACATGCTATATGCGTTATCTGCCGGAGGTGAAAGATCCGGTGGCGGCGGAGATATTCATCAGGAAAACATATTTTTGGTCTATTGTGCCATCGCTTTTGATTGCGGCGATATTCATGATTTTTCGTAATGAATTTGCGATGTTTTTGTTTTTTGATAAAAGTTATCTTTTCCTTGGTTTTTTAGTCTGCATCAGCGTTCCTATTACAGTGATTTATAAATCTTACCTTGGAGTGGCAATGGGAAGGGGGAGGTTCAAAGATTCAGCAGTGGGAGAGGCGATTCAGAATTTGATATATTTTATTATGGGTTTAGCTATCTTATTGTTCGTGGTAAAAGATGCGTCTTTGGTGTTTGGTTCATTTTTAATCGGCATGGGGGCATCTATCATTTGGCTTATGATTTTCAGCCCAAAGATTATATTGACGAAAAAAAAAGACAAGGTTGCGGATGAGCTTTTTAAGCGCGCATTAAAATTTTCTTTATGGTTTGCGCTCATTCCTCTTTTTCAATATCTTTTTGATTTTATTGACCGGTGGATGCTGGCGCGCTATTACAATCTTGAAACGACGGGCGCCTATTCTTTGATTCCCATACTCACCGGGGGGATGTTTGTGCTGGGGCGAGCCATGATGCCGGTTGTGGCGCGCAAAGGCGCTGAGCTTAAATCGAATAAGTCGCATCAGACAAGCCAAGCTTTTGTGTGGGGCGGGATGGCAATCACGATGTTGGGCTCCATGATTTACGCCTTTTTATTAAGAATAGCGGAGCCGCTGGTCTGGATTATACTCGGGAAGAATTGGTCGAAGGCGTCATCTATCCTCCCATTATTTTTATCATACAGCATCTTTTATAATATGTTCAATATTCTTGGATGTTTTGCGGCGTTGGAGGAAAAGACTTGGGTTCATGTGATAGCGCTTATTGCGGGGGCGGGCAGCAACATTTTTTTCAATTGGCTCCTCATTAGACCTTATGGAATAACGGGCGCAGCTATTGGAACGCTTATCGGATTGTTGGTTTCCATGAGCGCGCATCTGGTTTTTATTCATTTGAGCGGGATAGTCATCCCCTTTCGTTCTTGGTTCATTATGTTGCTGACATTCGCGCCTATTTTGCCTGATGCAATCTTTTATGCCATTTTTGTTATGATATTAATTTTTGCCATTAAAGGGAGTCTTATATTAAAGGATTCAGACAGAAGGATGCTTGCTGTTTGGTATGCGACAATTATCAGGAAAATGAAAAGTAGCGCGGCATGAACAAGTCTATCAATTATTCATTGATTATTCCGACAAAAGACCGTCCGGAAGAACTCCGCAAATGTCTGCAATTTGTTTATGTTCAAAAAATCAAACCGGAGAAATATATCATTGTTGATGACGGGCAGCTTAATCCTGATGAAATTCGCGCATGGATGGGTTCTGAAGGCGAGCGGCTGATTTATCATCGCAAGGAAACACCGGGACTAATTCAATCTTTGAATGTTGCCCTTGAGCTCTGCCCTACTGAATGGATGTTGATTCTGGATGATGATGTGAACATTGTTGAGAATTTTATGGAGGCGATGGCGGATGCCTTGTATTCATACAAAGAGCCTGACAAAGTTGCCGGCATTGCCGGGTATGGCGTTCCGCCCGAAGACTGGACATGTAACTGGCGGCTTTATGTTCGTTTGTTTCTTGAACGCGTGTTTTTGTTGAATGGATGGAAGGAAGGTTTCTTTTTGCCATCGAGTTATTGCACGGATTACTACTGGGGTTATCGCCCCAATCATCCCTATCCGACTGAATTTATCGCAGGCGGACTTGGATTTTGGCGGACAGATATTTTGAAGAGGTATCGTTTCAACACATGGTATGAGGGTTACGCATACGGCAACGATAAAGAAGCTTCATATAGAATATCGCGGGAGCATATCCTTCTTTGCCAGCCGGCGGCGGTTGGCATTCATAGAAAAAGCCAGCATTCCCGCACGCAGGATTATGCCCTTGGAAAGATGATGGTTAAGAATCAGTTCTTTTTTTATCGCAAGACTTTCAAAAAACATATCTGGAGTTTTTTGTTTTTTGCATGGGCATTGCTGGGTCTTGTTTTTATTTATCTTGGCGGCGCCATATTTTCGATGCAGTATAATCAAAGGATTCATAAGGCGCGCGGAATCCTTGCGGGATTATGGGAAGAAATCCGGGGGCAATAAAAGCGTTGAATCAAAAACGTCATGAATATCTTTTTCTTGTGGACTCGCTGGAGGTGGGCGGCATTCAGCGGCAGCTGCTCGAAGTATGCCGCTACCTTTGCGCAAAAGGGGATAAATGCGTTGTTGGCTCATTCCGAGCAAAACTTTCGGACATGGCGTCTCAGTTTCGCGATTCAGGGGCGGAGGTTTTATTACTCGGCAAGAAGCGTCTGATTGATTTTTCGTTTTTGCTGCGCCTTCGCAAGGTCTTGCGAAATAAATATGATTTGATTCACGCCATGACGCCGCAAACGGCATTCTGGACGTCATGCGTCATGCCGCGGCGAAAGAGTGCGCGTTTTATCAGCTCGCTTTTGAATGCCCATCAATTTGATAAAAGACTTTATGCGCTTTTGGAATCCATCTTGACCGCGCGTCGGGCGGATGCGGTTTTTGTTAATTCGAAACATGTGGAGGATTATTACCGTAAAAAGGTTTTTGGCGCGCCGCCGATATGGCGGATATTCAACGGCGTTTCGTCGCCGCCTTTAAGCAATCGCGCAGAATTGCGCAGAGAGTTGGGAATCGCAGATAACGAATTTACGGCTGTTTGTGTGGGGCGTTTAGAGCCTATCAAAAGGCATGTTGATGTTATCAAAGCCTTTTCTCTTTTAAAGCATCAGGGCAAAAATGCAAGGTTGTTTATTATTGGCGATGGGCGTCTGCGCCGCACTCTGGAAGATTTTACAAAAACATCGGGGCTTGAACGCGATGTCGTTTTTCTTGGGAAAAGGGATGACGTTCAAAGGCTGCTTTGCGCCTTTGATGTTTTTATACTTCCTTCGCGGAGCGAGGGATTTTGCAACGCCCTTATCGAGGCGATGGCGGCGGGATTACCTTGCATCGCCACTCATGCGGGAGGCAATGCGGAAGCCGTTGAGGATGAGATATCGGGTTTGTTAGTTCCTCCCAAATCGCCGCAACATCTGGTTGATTCCATTATTCGTTTAATGAGTTCCGCCGATTTAAGAGAAAACCTCGGCAAGGAGGCAAAGCGCCGCGCACAGAATCGTTTTGGAATGGATGCCATGCTTCATGATATGACAAGTCATTACGAACGGTTGATAAAAGGGAGGCATTATGATTTGGCTTATCTTCTTTCCCAATTTCCCAAAGTATCCGAGACTTTTATTCTTCGTGAAATAATTGAAATGAACAAGCGGGGTTTATCGTGCCGCATCATTTCTCTCAAATCTTCAAAGGAAGGCGCTGTTCATAAAGAAGCGGAGCCGTTGATGAGAGATGTTTTATATCTTCGCTGGTTCAGCGGCAAGATTTTTATGTCGAATCTTAAATTGATGGTTTTGCACCCTGTCAGATATTTCAGCGCCTTTGGCGAGATTCTTGGCTTGAATTTCAAGTCGCCGGTAGAGTTATCGAAGGCTTTTGCCGTTTGGTGGAAGACCGCCGCCTTTGCGGCGATTTTAAAAAAGGAAGGCGTCAGACATATTCATGCGCATTGGGCAACCATGCCGACATCCTGCGCGGCGGCAATGGCGAGGTTAACAGGATGCCGTTTCAGTTTTACGGCGCACGCATGGGACATTTATGGCAAGCCTGTGTCGTTGAAGGAAAAAATTCAAAAATCCGCGTTTGTCACGACTTGCACCCAGCGCAATGTGGAATATTTGCAAAATCTTGCGCATGGGAGCGCGCGCAATCGAATTTATCTTGTGCGGCATTTCCTTTCCTCTTCGCTGGATTCATACGAGCATAACCCGTCGCAGCCGCCGGTCATCCTAACTGTGGGTTCTTTGGAGGCGTATAAAGGGCATAATCGGCTTCTTCATGCCTTTTCGCTTTTGCTTAATAAGGGGTTTGATGTCCGCCTTCGCATTATCGGGGCAGGTCCGCTCGAAGGCGAATTAAAAAATTTAGCCGAAAAATTGAAGATTGCCGGAAGCGTCCAATTTTTAGGAAGGCTGCCTCAGCATAAAGTGTTCGAGGAAATGAGCGGAGCGTCTTTATTTGCCCTTGCTTCGTTAAAAAATAAATTGGGCGAGGATAACCTCCCCAACGTTATTATTGAAGCTTCCATGTTAAAAGTTTCTTGTATTGTCTCCGATCTCGGTTCTATAAGAGAATTCATTCAACACGGTGTAACGGGGCTTCTGGTTGAGCCGGGGAATATTGAGCAAATGGCTCATGGGATGGAGGCATTGTTAAAGGACGCCAGTCTCAGGGAGCAGCTTGCAGAAAACGCCCGCCGTAAGGCGATGGCGATGTTTGACAAGGACAAAAATGCAGAAACGTTAGAAAAAAAATTTAAGGAATTTGTTTGATAGGAGAAAAGGGGAATGGCACAAACAAATTTATCGGAATGGTCGAGCGCAAAGAAGGCATCTGTTAACGGGAACATTGCTCTTTACGCAGGGGTATTTGCATCAATTTTATGCGGCGCAGCCCTTGCCCTTGGAGGACCCATAGCCGTTTTATTGGCGGCGGCGGCGATGATTGCCTTATTCTTGTTTACGCGTCCATTTGCTATTTTGTGTGTGTTGCTTTCGCTCATTGCCTTTGAGGCGATTAACGCCATTCAGCCTCGAGAGTTATACACCATCACCATCGCGAAGGTTGTAGGAGGGCTTCTTGTGGTTTCCCTTCTGCCTTACTTTATCAAGGGAAAGATGCAAATCAAGTCTGGGATTGTCGTTGGGATTATTGGGGTATTCCTGCTTTGCGGGTTGGCGAGTTTTTTAAAAGCCGTCAATTATACCGCCGCGGTTTCGAGTCTTTTCACGTTTATCCAGCTTGGGATATTGTTTGTGGTTGTTGGGGTTCTTGTCACAAATATTGAGCGGCTTCGCGTTTTGGGCAAAGTCGCCGTCCTGACTTTGAGCGTGAGCGCGCTTATTGGAATTGGGCAATACATCACGGATCCTACAGTGCGCATCATTGGTGTTTCCCAGAATGCCGCTGTTTTATCGGCTGACCTTTATGTTGCTCTTTGGTTTGGCATTGCCCTGATGTTGACAACAAAAGTTCGCGCCGCAAAGACATTCTGGGCAATTGTTATTGCGATAATATCTTTAGGGCTGCTTTTTTCTTTGTCGCGCGCTGCCTATATAGCGTTCATACCATCGGTGGCGGCGGCTGGCTTTTTCTGGGGCAGACCGCGCCACACGCTTGCCATTCTGGCTGTGGTTCTCATTCTCATTGTGTTTTTCGCTCCATTCACCCTGCGGCGTTTGGCAGAAACAGGCGTTGAGGATCGTTCCACACGAGGTCATATTTATTCCATCCAGACTGGAATTAATATATTCCTTGATAATCCGTTTATTGGAATTGGGATTGGGAATTATCCCGAACATTATTTGAGATACACTAGCGATGTTAGAGGTGCTCCCCGCACGCCGCATAATGCCTATCTCGGCATTGCTTCGGAGATGGGTATTTTTGCGCTTGGCGCTTATTTGGCAATGAACTTGATGGCGTTTCATTCTTTGTGGATTGTTTCGGGGCGGTTGAAAGAAAAAAGGGATTATGAAGGTTTGATATTTATCGGTATTATTGCGGGCGCTCTGACCGCATTTTTTGTCATGAACATTTTCCATTCCTTGCAAATCTCAAAATACTTGTGGGTTTTATTTGCGCTTGCCATCCAATTTCCATGGCAAAAGGAGCCAATAGCCGGACAATGAATATGTCCCGGTTAATAATCTTTTTATTCTGGGTGTTGGCATCCATCCCGGCGATTGCCCTTATTATTTACCCTTTGTTAATGAAAGCTTTATCTCTTTTGCTCGCCCCGTTGAAAACGCCCGTTGAGTCAAATGAATTGCCGCCTGTGGCGCTTTTGATAACTGCATATAATGAAGAAAAAGTCATCGGCGAAAAAATTAAAAATGCGCTGGCGCTTGATTATCCTGCGAACTTGCTGACGGTGATTGTTCATACAGACGGCTCAAAGGATGGCACGGATAGCATTATTGCGCAATTTAACAATCCTTCCATTATTCATCTCAAAAATCCGGTCAATCGCGGGAAAACGGTTTCGTTGAATGATGCGGTTGCCGCCGCCGATGCCCCGATTCTGGTTTATTCGGACGCCAATAGTATGTATCATTCGGATACCATCAGAAAACTTGTCAGGTGGTTTCAACATGATAAAGTTGGATGTGTTTGCGGACGGTTAAAAATATTTCATCGAGGCGCGGCAAAAGCGCAAGGGGAGAGCCGTTATTGGGACTGGGATACGCGCCTGAAAATATGCGAGGGAAAGAGCGGGCGCCTTCTTGGCGCAAATGGGGCTATATTCGCGCTTCGCCGTTGGCTTGCGGTTTATTTGCCGGGGGAGCAATCGAATGATATGGTTCTGCCAATTGTGGCAAGGCTGCGGGGATTTAAAACAGTTTACGACCCAGAGGCGATAGCCGAAGAGGAAGCGGCGGAAACAGCGGGAGGCGAGTTCCGGCGCAAATCGCGGATTATCGCCCGCGGGTTAAGCGGTGTGGTGTTTTCCATCCTTTTTGCATTTCGAGATGCGCGCGCTTGCCAATCTCCCTTTTTCATGCGGTTATTTGTTTTGCTTCAATTGATCGCTAAAAAATTATGCCGTTATCTTGCATTTCCCGCCATCTTTTTCATGATGGTATTGGGCGCATTTTTGCCGATTGGATTTTCTTTTTGGATTGCGGTTGCCCTTTGGGGCGCGGTTGGATTTTCGGCAGCCGCGGCAATTTTGCAGATGCTGCTTAAAAAAAAATCGCCGCGATTATTAGACGCGTCGTATTTGTTTGCCGTGATTGCCGCATCGTTTGCCGGGCTATATCGTTTTCTTTTAAGGCGGAATCTTTCGCGGTGGGAGAGCATGCGATAAATCATGTGGAAACGTTTTGCCCCAAATCTGCGTTGTGTTATTTGTGAAAAACCAGTGGAGCTTATTGTTATTGATGAACATGATGAATCGCCATCGAGCGAGGATTGTGCAAGGGGAGAACGGGCAGGTTTATCTTTTGAGGATTTATCAACCTGTGTAGATGCGGGGTTATTTGTGTGCCGCGAGTGCGGGCTATGGTTTCCGGTATTGAAAGGGCTGCCAATTTTTTTGCCTTATACGACCGATAGCCATCGAGAGTTTGAGAAATTGTATTCCGTTCAGATAAAAAAATTGGGGAAGGGTTATTCGCCGCCGTGTGAGAATCCAGTCTCCGGCGAAGAGTATGTGCTTCAGTCTTTTTCCCGCGAATGGAGCGATTATTCGTTTGATGATGTGTTGTGGACTTGGACTTATGAAGAGCGGCGCGCAATATTTCTTGCTGAGATTGGCGCGTCAGCTATATCCAGCGCGCCTTCGTGTTTTCTTGAGATTGGTTGCGGGATCGGCGTTGTCACATCCTTTGCCTCCGATTATCTTCAATGCGATGCGGTGGGCGTGGATTTGAGCTTGGCTGCCATGCGCGCCGCGGAACGTTATCGTCATAAACCATTCATGCATTTTATTCAGGCATCGTTGTGGCGGCTGCCGTTTTCCCGCGAGTTTTGCGATGTGCTTTATTCGCACGGCGTTCTTCATCACACATGCGATACGGAGCGCGCATTCAAAGCGGTTGCCCCTTTTTGCAAAAAAGGCGGCATTGCCTATATCTGGGTTTATGGACCGGGCTCAATTAACGAAAGTTTTATTCGCCGCGCCGCATATTCGGCGGAGGTTTTCTTGCGTCCTCGTCTGGCGCGCATGCCTTCCGCGATGGCAAATGTTGTTTTAACTCCGATTGCGCTGGGATACATGGGCGTAAATATGTTGCAGCGGCTTTCGGGACAGAAACGTCAGGCTTATAATTTCTCCCGCGCCCTGCATGCCGTTCGCGATCGGTTCACGCCACTTTATGCCCATCGCGTAAAGGCGGCAGACGTTGCTATCTGGTTTAAGGAGGCGGGGTTCGATGAAGTGACTGAGGTTTTGTTATCCGCGCTTCCCGAATCTGCTGTGGATACATTCCGCCGAAATGTCGGGATGCGAGGCAAAAAGCATTTTAAGACAAACGGGGGGGCATGCTGATGTGCGGCATCTGCGGTTGGGCTGCGTGCGATATCAATCGCCCTTTTGATCCGGCGGTTCTCCGCCGCATGACCCGCGCCATAGCTCATCGAGGTCCTGACGGAGAGGGATATTTTGAGGAGCCGGGCATTGCATTGGGGCATCGCCGTTTGGGCGCCATTGATATTGAGCGAGGGGGGCAGCCTTTTTTTTCACCAAGCGGGCGCTATGTTGTTGTCAACAATGGAGACATTTACAACGCCTCTCAACTCCGCGCTTTTCTCCAAAGCAAAAATTACCCTTTTCATACTCGTTGCGTTACTGAGGTGATTGCTGTTTTGGCGGAGCATTGCGGTTTTGAATTCGTCAACCAATTGGAAGGCATATTTGCCTTTGCCCTTTGGGATAAAAAGGAAAAACGGCTGCTGCTTGCGCGGGACGGGCTCGGCATCAAGCCGCTCCTCTACCGCATTGACCCTGATGGCATCCGGTTTGCTTCTGAGGCTAAGGCGCTTTATGTTTGCGGTATGATGCGATGGACAATCAATTCCCGCGCGCTTCATCATTATCTTGGGCTGAATTATATTCCTGCGCCGTTTTCCATTCATGAGGAGGTTCAAAAACTTCAACCGGGAGAAACTTTAATTTGGCAGGCGGGAAAGGTGAAAAAGTCCAAATTCTGGACTCCGCCTGCGCAGCGCGCAAATTCGTATCGCCCGCAAGAAGTGGGAGCAACGGTTCGCGCTCTTGTGAATGAATCAGTTCGAGGGCAGCTTCAAAACGATGTCCCAGTTGGGGTTTTTTTAAGCTCCGGCATAGATTCGGCGGTTATTCTCAAATCTGCTTGCGATTATTCCACGCCCAAACCGGAGGCGTTTTGTGTGGGGTTCGAGGAGAAGACATTCGACGAGCGCCCCGGCGCAAGGCAGACGGCTCGCATTGTCGGCGCTCATCTTACGGAGTTTATCCTAAAGCCCAATCTTCAGGATTTGCTGCAAAAAATGGCGGAGCATTTTGATGAACCTTTCGCGGATTCCTCCGCTGTGCCTGTGTGGGAACTTTGCCGTCAGACATCAAGACATGTGAAGGTTGCGCTTTCCGGCGAGGGCGGCGACGAGGTTTTTTGCGGTTATGAGCCGTATCATGCCCATTTATATGCCATGCGCATGAAGCAATACAAACTCCATTTTTTTGCCCCCGCCATGGCAAGGCTTCTCAAAATGCTGCCGGCAAGCGACCGAAAGACAACGCGGCTTTATAAGTTGATTCGATTTCTGCCCCATCTTTCTGAATCGCCCGCCCAACGCCATTTCCTCTGGAAGGTGATTTTTAACGAGGAGCAGAAAAGACGACTCTACACAAAGGAATGGGAGAATTCAAATTGCAAGAATGAAGCCACCGTCTTGCTATGGGAGAACGCTTTTAATTCTTTCAATGGGCAAGATCCGATTTCCGCCGCCGCTCTTGCGGATATGAGCCTCTACCTGCCCAATGACGTTTTGAAAAAGGTTGATATCAGCAGCATGGCTCACAGTTTGGAGGTGCGCGTTCCGCTGCTTGATAGGAGGATTATCGAGTTCGTTGCGCCACTGCCTGATTTGGAAAAAATTGACATGCGCCGCAAAAAGAAACCTCTTCGCGCCGCTTTTGAAAATTCAAATCTCCGTCCGATTTTTCACCGACCCAAACAAGGATTTTCCATCCCCGCCGCCAAGTGGCTTAAGGTAAATCTCAAAAAGTTTTTCCGCGATGCCGTGAACGACCCGGCGTTTAAAAAATCATTCGGCATCATTGACGTCAGCGAGGTCATGCGTCTCTACCGCCAGCATGAGCAAAAGAGGGAGGACCTCAGTCGCCAATTATGGGGGCTTCTCATGCTCGCCCTTTGGTGTCAAAAACGTCCAATCTGAAATTAAATTTGTTCTCCGCACTGTCGGTAGAAATAACATTCATCGCAGGTGGTTTCGTTGGAATTGCAGCAGTCGTGGAATATTTTAAATAACGCCTGATGCCGCCGTTCGTTGAAGAGAAAAGGACGCGCGGTTTCATCGTCTCCGAAAAGTCTCCGGCGCATGAATTTTGTTATCACATTTTCCGATAAAGTCGGGTAATCGCGTATGCATCGCCAGAGGATTTCCTCAAGCGGCTTGTCTGCATCCATTCGCGATTTGACAAGCGCCATCGGCAGGACAGCGTTATAGAGTATAGAGCGGGCGCGGTCAGCGCCAATCAGCGTCAGCGGTTTTTCCGTCCGCGCGCTTGTAAAATTATAGCGATATGACCAGAAAGGGTCGCTGGCAACGCGCAATAGATTTTCCATTTCTTTCGTAAATCGCCGCATGCCGGCGTTATCAAGCTTTTGCGCGGCGGCATTGCGAAAGAGTGTTAGGATGCCGTCAAAGATTTTTTCTTTCCGAGACAACAGTCCCATCAGCCGGGAGATGCCCGCAATCCTCCGAGTGGGGAAGTTTACTGGTCTCACGTGTGTGAACCATCTTTTAGTTGCGGGCAGGATTCGGTCTGAGAAATAGCCGGAAAATTCCGCCCACCATCTGTTGAGCGAGTTCAGATAAGCGAGTGTTTCATCATCCGGCGGGACTCGGCTTTCTTCAGAAACTGGAATTAGATTTGCAACGTGCAGGAGAATGGATTGAAAGATGAGTATGCGTTCTTCATCAGATTTGCCCTGCGAATAATCGAGCAGTTCAGCAATCGGCGTTCTTTTGGATAGCAAAAAGAATAAAGTCTTTGTCCCTTTGTAACCCATCGAGGTCATCAGCGCCTGATAGAAGACCTGATCATAAGATTCGCCGGCGAGCTGCTGCCGCAGGCGTTCCGCTTTTTCTTCCATGCGCCGATCGCCGGCAAGGTCGAGGAATTTATGAAGGAATTCCGGCGCGAGTTTGCGGATGACGTTAGAGCATTTGCCCACGCCCGCATCCTCGCGATAGTTGTAGTCATCAGCGGAGTAAATCTGACGCAGGGTTTCAAGGTCGGGCTCCAGATAAGGTTCAAGACACAAGCGCTCAATAGTAACACCGTTGAAAAGGGTGTCGAATTTTTCGCCGTCATCATGAGTCAGAAAGGCATGGAGGATGCAGCGGTTATATTCATAATTGCTTTCATGCTTGTGCCGAAGCCAGTCAGAGGCGCGGATGTGTATTTCGATATCGCCTTTCAATATTTGGTTTCCGATGCGGATTTCGCCCGCGATAAAATCAGGTCCGGATTCTTCGTTCCAACGTCCGGTATTCAGGATTTCTGTTGGTTTTCCAGAAAGGGTTTGCATCGCATCTGATTTAAGATGTTTTTCCGCCCAAATAGATTGAATCAATCGCTCGGAAATGGGCGGTTTGGAGATGAGCGTTGACGCGGCTTCCTGCGCGCCGCGTCCGCAAATCAAGGCAGACAGCGCATCGCGGTATTCTTCATAAGTTTTTATATTATTCGGTAGAAAAGACATTAAATATTTTGCCTTTCATTTTCCTTTTTGAACCAATTTTTTACGGCAGCCCTGAAAACTCAACTTAATTTTATCGTTATTGACGGCTTCTTTATTTTGTCTAAAAAAGTTTTCTTCCACAACGCACAAGGATGAGTCAATGGTTGATTCTAATATTTGCTATCATTTGTTTGAACGTTGTTATGTTTGAATGATATGGCATGGGCAATTCGTTTGCCGGTTGAGGGGTGGCTGTAAAAAAAAGTTTCGAGCAGCGGCGGGGGGTCGGGATCGGCAAGATTTTCATCCGATAGTTTCTGCATCATGGAGATGAAGGCATCGGGATTTCCGCACCAGCGCAGGCTCAAATCATCCGCTTCATTCTCCATTTTGCGCATGAATGAATTGATGAGGGGCAGCAAAATGAAACTCCCGATGGTGAAAACGATTGCTAACAAGGGGAGGGCGGCAACATCATCCAATCCTTTAAATCGGAATGCGCCAACACCCCATTTCAAAATAGTATCGCTAACATAAAAAAACGATAGCAGGAAAATAAGATTGATGAAGATGATTTTGAGCATGTGCCGTTGTTTTTGATGAGCCATCTCGTGTGCGATAACTGCGGAGATTTCGTCGTTTGTGAATCCGGAAAGCAGCGTGTCTGCAAGGAGGATGCGGCGTGTGGAGCCAAGTCCGACAACAGCGGCATTGGCAGCTTTGGTTTTGCGGCTCATGTTAAATTCAAAGACTCCGGATATGCCAATCCCCGCCTTTGCCGCAAGGCACGAAATCTGTTTCATTAACTCTTCATTTTCGAGCGGTTTGATTTTGAAAAAGAAAGGCAGGATGATAATCGGCATCCATTGAACAAGGAGGACATATCCCGCCCAGAGGAGCAACGCCGCGCAGCTCCACCAGTTGGCGGGGTAATGTCTCAATAAAAAGTTGATGCAGAAAATGGCGGCAAATCCAAGCGTCCAGCCGATGGCTGCCATCTTTGAATGGTCTTTCAACCAGTTGCAAAAAGTTTCATTGGTTAAACGGTATTGTTTTTCAAGTCTGTATCCGCGCAGGTATGAAAAAGGGGAGAAAAGAAGAAAATGCGCGGCGGCAATAATCAGAAGATATAATGAGAAAACCGCAAAATGATTATTCAGAATGGATTCGAGAGAGGAACGCAATCCGGTGCTCAATCCAGTTATTAGAAAAAAAACGAGCGCGAATAGTTCAAGCGTGTTGGAGAGGAGCCAGATCTCCAGTTTTTTTCGCTGATAGTCTTTTGATGTGTTTGCCAAATCATTCATTCCTTTCATTATCATAACAAATCAGATATCATCTCAAAATTGCATAATGCGTCAAGGCATAATCTCTTGCGATAAGTATGCGAAAAAGCATTGACAGGGCGTCCTGAACTTATTTTGGGTTCATGTTATGATTTTAATAAGAGCGATGAAGGAGATGGAATATTGTTAGAACGATATACTTTGCCTGAAATGAAGGAGCTCTGGAGCGAAGAGAGCAAATTCGGCGCATGGCTGGAGGTGGAAATTCTCGTTTGCGAGGCTTGGGCGCAAGCGGGAAAAATCCCGCCCGAAGCCCTTGAGATTATCAAGAGGAAAGCGGCTTTTTCGGTGGAGAGAATTCAGGAGTTAGAAAGAGATTTGCGCCACGATGTAATCGCCTTTACCGCTTCTCTGGCGGAGAATATCGGCCCGGAATCCCGCTTTGTGCATATGGGGCTGACATCCTCCGATGTGGTAGATACGGCGCTTTCGATTTTGCTTGTGCGGGCAGGCAGGCTGATTCTTGCCGCCATTAATGATTTGATTCCTTCGCTGGAAAAGCGCGCTCTTGAAAATCGCCGCACGGTTATTATGGGGCGAACGCATGGCATTCATGCTGAGCCGACTTCGCTCGGTTTGAAGTTCCTTTTATGGCGCGAGGAGATGCTCCGCAATAAAAAGCGAATGGAGCTGGCGATTGAATCTATTCGGGTGGGGAAAATATCCGGAGCCGTGGGCACATACGCGCATACAGGTTTATTCATTGAAAAATACGTTTGCGAAAAATTAGGGCTCAAACCATCGCCTATTTCCACGCAAGTTTTACAGCGCGACCGCCACGCCGAATTTCTTTCTGCGATTGCAATTATCGGAGCTTCCATCGAAAAGATTGCTTGTGAGGTGCGCGGTTTGCAACGAACGGAAATTCGGGAGATGGAGGAGCCTTTCGGTAAAAAACAAAAAGGCTCTTCCGCGATGCCGCATAAACGCAACCCTGTTGTATGCGAGCAATTGTGCGGGCTGGCTCGCGTGCTTCGTTCCAATCTGATGCCCGCCCTTGAGAATATTGCGCTTTGGCATGAACGGGATATAAGCCACTCATCGGTTGAACGCATCATATTGCCCGATTCAACAAGTCTTGCGCATTATATGCTCAAAAAAATCAAATGGGTCATTGATGGAATGGAAATCTATCCCGATGCCGTTGCCGCCAACCTTGAAAAGACTCAAGGTTTGCTTTTTTCTCAAAAGATAATGCTTGGTCTGGTGGAAAAAGGGCTGACGCGCGAAGAGGCGTATGCCATTGTTCAGCGCAACGCCATGAAAACTTGGCAAGAAAAAAAACCTCTGCGCGAAAATCTGCTTTCCGATGCGGAGTTCTCCGCCGTCATGTCCGCATCTGAGTTGGATGCCTTGATGGATTTTGGGTCGTTTTTAATTTATGTGGATGAGATATATAAAAATT
The DNA here is from genome assembly GCA_002070185.1 of candidate division BRC1 bacterium ADurb.Bin183. Taxonomy (GTDB): domain Bacteria; phylum Sumerlaeota; class Sumerlaeia; order MWCT01; family MWCT01; genus MWCT01. The sequence goes on along the minus strand of MWCT01000008.1, from coordinate 131,802 downwards.
GCGGGTTGGATGTTGGCGAAAAATAATCGGTAAAATCGGCATTAAGCCCCTAACCCAAACGAGAGCGAATAAGTGTATTCTGAGAATGTTCATTGAGGGCGGTTGAGAGAAAGAACCGGCATAGCGGGTTCAAAAAATTGGTATATTTATGCCGGAATCCTTTAGCTCTTTTCAATGCGGATTCAAAAGCAATTCATACTTAACTACGGCAAGGCATCTTGCCAATCGTCGCTCAGATTCTTCAGTGCGATGCAAAAAACCGAGAAAAGGGAATTGACGAAACAAAAGGATATTTGTTAGGAATAAAGCGATTATTTGTTGGAGGTGATTATTATGCGCAATCGTTTTTCAAATAAAAGGGTCAATATATTAATGATAATTTTGACCTGCTTTATTACTTCAGGGGTTTTTGCCCAATATCAATTATTCCAATGGACTAACTTTGAGAAAGGCAAAATGCCCGACAAATTTATTCCGATTGGGGAAGATTTTGAAAACAACGTCAAGGTGGTGGAATATAACAAATTAACCAATCTGCCGCCCGAGTTTGACTCTGGAATTGCAGGCAAAGAAATCGGCAAATATGGTCTGCAAATAACAGTTAATCCCGCGTTATGGATAATCGGACTTTCCGACTTATCGGAAGATTTTATCCTTGATAGAAATCGTCTTGGCGAAAAGGGCAAGGCTCTGTATCAGGCTGATTTTTTTATGCCTGCACCCGGTGAAGTTGTTCCCAACATTGCCGTTCTTGCCATGGAGCCGATGGTTCCCGGTGAGAAAAAACCACGTTCTTTTTATCGTTTTGGGATGACAGAAAATCGCCATGTCTATTTTTCTTTTGTGGTTCAAGATGAAGAAGCCGCACGAATTTACAAATGGGACGAAGCTCTTTTTCGAAGACTGCCCCGACCGGGATGGCACCGTTTTGCCATTGTTTTTGAAGGTCCCTCCCGCATTCATTGCTATATTGACGGTCAGGAAATCTATTTTGATAAACCTGTGGAAGAATCAACGATACGGCAGCTGCGCGTGGGCGTTATGCTTGCCAATAAAAAAAAGGATGATATGGTTTATGTTGATAACCTTTCGATTCAGTGGACAAATGAAGACTATCCTATACCCGCTTCGCCTTACGTAGGTTCTTGGGGCGAGACTTTTATCACGTCTGCGCCTCAATCTCCCGTGACCGCTCCGGAGGCAATATTGCCGGGTATGGAGGCTGCCGCACAACTGGCGGCGTCCATTCAGGCGGTTTCCACACCTTCCGCCTCCGCCCCGCTGGGTCCTCCCCAATGGCTTGATACTGAGACGGGATGGCGGACATCCACGGCGACCAAGATACCGATGCTGGTTTATTTTAGCGCTCCGAATGTTCCTTCTGTTGAACAACTCGACAGTGTTTTTTCATCGGACAGTGATTCTCAAAGATTTGTGAGAAAATATATCCCGGTCAAAATTGACGTCAACCAGCTGCAAGGCGGTCAACTGGCAAAAAAATTCGGCATATTCAAATTGCCGTCTATTGTTATTATGGATTCCAACGGCAAGGAAATCACTCGCGCCATCTATGGCAAGAATGACAACTGGCAGACTTTTTCCGCCAAATTGCAAAGCCAGCCGTAGATTATTTGATTATTCCCTTTGCTCATCAATCTCAGGTTTTGTTTTGATTTGCTCAATCTGAACGCGGATGATTTTGGGTGTTTTCATTTCTGTTATGGTAATTCGGTAATCTCCGAAAATAAAACTTTCATTGACTTGAGGGACGCGCCCAAGCGTGCTGTAAATAAATCCGCCCAGAGTTTCGCAGTGGCGTTTGGGCAGCGAAATGCCTATCTTTTCATTGAGGTCATCCAAATCCATTCGCGGATCAACGATATATACTCCCGGCTTTTGTTCGGAAAAGGTGAATGTGCTTTTATCAAATTCGTCGTCAATTTCCCCAACGATTTCCTCAAGGATATCCTCCAGTGTGACAAAGCCGCTGCAGCCGCCATATTCGTCTATGGCAAATGCCACAGAGATGTGTTTGCCCAGCATTTCCTGCAGCAGGTCATCTATACGTTTGGTCTCTGGAACATAACAGGCGTCTTTGATTTCGGACTTCAAGTCCTTCCATGCTGTCGCATCTCCCCGTAGGATATCATAAACGTCAATATATCCGACCATATTGAAGATGTAATTGGTGTAAACTGGGATGCGCGTGTAGCCGGTTCTTAATGCGGTATCAATGATGGTTTCCCTTGTGGCGGCGTTAATGGGGATGGCGATAATATCAACAAGGGGTTTCATGATTTCCCGGACAAGTGTTTTTTCAAGATTGATGATGCTTTGAATCATATCCGCTTCGCCATTGGGCGCCGGCATTCGATGCCCATGGCTCGGCGCCGGTTCAACCGATTCCACAAGATTCTGCAAATCTTCTCGCGTCAGATTAGATTGCGTGATGCCTTTTTTTATGCCCAGCGGACGCAATAGGATGTAAGTGATGCTGTTGAAGAAAGATACTGCCGGCATAAAAATAATCGAGAAAAATTTTAATGGTTTGCGGAACGCCAGCATTAATTGATCGGGATATTTGCGAAACAGTCGTTTTGGGATAATCTCGCCGGCAATGAGCAAAAAAGGAGTCATAGTGAGAAGGGAAACGATGTCGGCAATGCCTTCGGCTTCGTGAACGTTCAATGATTCGAGAATGATTTCAAAAAAGTTTTTTGCAAACAGAACACCCAGAATGGAAAAAATGTTAGTGCCCACAAGCGTGATGGTCAGGATTTTTTGAGAATCTGATAAAAGAACGATGGTATCATCTGCGCGTTCATCGCCGGATTTTTGCAGGTTGCGAAGCCGATGGCGGTTGGCGGATATGGCGCCGGTCTCGCTTCCGGCAAAAAAAGCTGTCATTGCCGAACATACAAGAATCGCCAGCGCCAACAAAACCAGCTCACTCATCTTTTGGTTTTTCCTGAATCCTTTTCATTGAAACCTTATCAATTCGGTTGCCGTCCATTCTCAGAATATAAAAACGCCAGCCGGATGATTCAAACACCTCTCCTTCAATGGGAACGCGTCCCAGCAAATTAAACACATACCCTCCCATTGACCGCGCCAGTTCTTCATCAAGCCCCAGCCCAAAATTTTCGTTCAACTCTGCAACTTCAACTTTTCCCAGAACTTGGAAGTGGTTGCGGTCAAGGCGAATAACGGACGATTGGTCTGATGCCGCCTCTTTGGCGTCTTTAATATCGCCGACAATTTCTTCAAGGAGGTCGTGCATGGTTGCAATCCCAGCTGTTCCGCCGTATTCATCCAACACAACCGCCATGTGGATGCGCGATTTTTGCATTTCGCGCAACAGTGTGGTAAGTTCTTTTTTCATCGGCACTTTGAACGGTTCGCGTATGAATTCCAAATAGGGGCGTTCGGGATGAAGGAGCAACTCTTTCACATGCAAAGTCCCCAGAATATGGTCTAGGTCTTCGTCATAGATGATTACTCTGCTATGGGTTCCTTTACGGATTTGCTGAATCAGTTCTTCCTGCGATAGACTTGTGGGAAACGCTTCCAGTTCAATGCGGGGCGTCATGACTTCATCAACAGTTTTTTCGCGCAATTCAAGGACGCTGTCTATCATTTCTTTTTCATCTTCACCAAGAAGGTTGTCGAATTCGCCTGACATTAAAATCATTTTAAGGTCTTCTTCCGTGGTTGTTTCAGCATTATCCGCCGGCGAAATTTTCAAAGCGCGGAAAATAATTCCATTAATCAAGTCCACCAGATAACGCAGGGGAGCGGCAAGGCGGATGTAAAAGATGAGTATCGGCGAGATGTATCGGGAAAGGTTTTTGGCGCGCTCGATGGCGTAGGTTTTTGGCATGATTTCGCCGAGTATCAATATAAGCAGGATGACGCTGACGGCGCCGATAAAAAAACCGAGAATGGGATTTCCTTTAAAGTATATTTCTGACAAGGCTCCCGCCGATATAGTTGCCCCCACGTTGGCAAACCGATTCAAAAGAAGGATGGATGTCAGCGTTGAATGGGAGGTATCGAGAAGTTTTTTTATTGAACGATAGCCGGTGGGATGTTCCGCTTCTATCTGCGAAAGACGGAGACGGTCCAACGAGAAAAGCGCTGTTTCGCTGGCGGAAAAAAAACCAGAATGCAGCAGAAATAAAGCGAGAAAAACCCAGAGTATATGTTTGAAATAGGGCGTTAAATGAATAGCGGGCGGACGATTGTTTGTTTCGGCAAAGGCGGCAAAAATTCCCAAAACCAAAATACCTGTTGCCAGGAATATTAAGATAACGGCTCTTTTTTGTGCCGGCGGGTCGGAATCCAAAACAAAACCTTTCTCAATACGGGTTCTATATGATACGCTTCCAATTGTAATTTATATTAAAAATCGGATTTGCGTTTCAAGAAAAAATTTTTGCCCGGCGCAAACTGCAATTTATATTGACGTATAAGCGGCAAATTTTCTAATTGAAAACCTTTTATTTTGAGGTCGTGCATTCGTAAAAATATCTTTGAAAGTGTATAGACATGGAGATAATATCACCCGCTCAATTGAATTATCCGGGTGTGTTGATTGCTGTTGAGGGGCTCGATGGTTCAGGCAAATCAACACAGATTCACCTTATCAAGCGCTGGCTTGAGATTGAGGGTTACAAGGTTTTTTTTACAGAGTGGAACTCGTCTCTTGCGGTCAAACCAGCAACTCAGAAAGCCAAGAAACGGAATCTTTTGACGCCAACGACATTCAGCCTAATCCATTGCACGGATTTGGCAGACCGTTATGAACGGCAGATAATGCCCCTCCTGCGCGCGGGATATATTGTGCTTGCAGACCGATATATTTATACAGCGCTTGCCCGCGATTCTGTGCGCAATTGCGATCGGGGCTGGCTCCGAAGGCTTTATAGTTTTGCGGTTCATCCGACCATCACCTTTTTTTTCAAGGTTCCTCTCGAAACGGCTCTGAATCGCATTCTTGCGGGGCGTCCCAAATTGAAATATCATGAGGCGGGGATGGACCTTAATCTGTCTGAGGATATTGTTGAGAGTTTCCGCATTTTTCAAGGGCGCATCAATGAGGAATATCATAAATTGGTTGAAGAATATAACATGCTGGTTATTGATGCATCGCAGCCGGTGGAAAAACAACAAGAACAGGTTCGCCGAATTATCGCTGAAAAAATTGATTTATCTCGTTACAAATGGAGACCATTCAAATGAGCCCAAAGCAGTTTTATGAGATTGTCCCTCCCAATGTTGTTGCCGACGCCCTTTCGGGTAAATTATTTGTTATTGAAGGCTCGGACGGTTCGGGACGTTCCGCGCAAATTAATATGCTGACCAACTGGCTGGAACACGAAGGTTATGCTGTGGTCAATGTAGGGCTGAAACGTTCCACTCTGATATCAAAGCAGGTTATTGCCGCTCAGCAGAATAAAGCCGTCGGTCCGATAACCATGCGTCTTTTTTATGCCACTGACTTTATGGATCAGCTGGAGAATGCGATTATCCCCGCTCTTCGCGCGGGATTCATTGTTCTTTCCGACCGATATATTTACACGCTTATGGCGCGGGCTATCGTGCGCGGGGCAGACCCTGCATGGGTAAAATCGCTTTATGGAATGGCTATTATTCCCGATGCTGTTTTTTATATGATGGTTCGCCCACAGATACTTATTGAGCGCAACTTTCAAAAAAAAGCCACGCTCGATTATTGGGAATCGGGTATGGATATTGGATATTCTTCGGATATGTTCCGCAGTTTTTTTAGTTATCAGCATCAGATTCAGAAACAATTCAAAAAAATGCAAGATGAATACGGTTTCCAGATTATTAACGGCAATCGCAGCATGAAAACAATTTTCAACGACCTGAAGACGCGTATCTCCAAACTCCTTCCTCAATAAATATTTTGGGGCGGTTGATATACCATTGAGGAGTAAATGATGCCGGCAAGCCAATCCAAAGAGACAAAGGAAAAACCAATGGAACGAAGCGCCGCGGAGCATCCTGTAATCGGGATTGATTTGGGCGGCACAAAAATTCTTGCCTCAACAATTGATGCAACTGGAAAAATTTTATCGCGATTCAAGAAACGCACCAAAGCAGAAAAACCTTTTCAAGAAGTGGTTCAACGGATTGCAACCTGCGCCCGGGGCGCGGCGCAGGAGGCAGGCATTCCCCTTGCGGACATTGCGGGCGTGGGAATCGGCGCGCCCGGCGCCATGAATCCAATCGCGGGCATTATCCACTTTGCCCCCAATCTGAATTGGAAAGAAGTCCCGTTAAAAAAACTCCTTGAAGATGATTTAGGCGTCCCGGTCTTTTTGGAAAATGATGTCAACCTCGGAACTCTTGGCGAGCAACGCTTTGGGGCTGGCGTGGGAATGAAAAACATTTTTGGCATGTTCGTTGGCACGGGCATCGGCGGCGGCATTATCATTGACGGCAAATTATATGAGGGCGCTTCGTTCATGGCGGGCGAGGTGGGGCATATTCCAATGGTTTTGGATGGACCGCTGTGCGGTTGCGGACGGAGGGGCTGTTTTGAGGCGATAGCGGGGAGGCTTGCGGTCGTTCGAGATATTGCCAATGCCGTCAAGCAAGGCGAAAAAACCTCTCTTCTCATGGAAAAAAGCGAGGACATTCTTTCTATCAAAAGCAATGCCATCGCGAAGGCATGGCAGGAGGGCGATGCGTTAACTGTTAAAGTTTTAAAAAATGCCGCTTTTTATATTGGGCGCGGCGTGGCTTCTATTATTGCGATTTTTAATCCGGATGCCGTCATATTAGGAGGCGGTCTAATTGAGGCGCTTGATAATTCCTTTTTCCAGCAGATAATCAAATCGGCGGATGTTCATTCCATCCCTGCCATGTTTAAGGAGACGAAAATCCTTCGCGCCTTATTGGGCGACGACGCCGGTATTATCGGCGCGGCTTTTCATACTTGGGATTGCCTTGCAAATGGGAATAGCGCGCAAAAAAATAATTGAGATTATGAACAGGTGGATGGAGACCTTTAAATGGGCTCCAGACCACATGCGGCAAGTCTCTATTCTTGCCCTTATGATATTTGATGACCTGCGTCCGCTTCATGGGCTGGATGAGCACGACAGATTTCTTTTGCAGGCGGCGGCGATTTCGCACGATGTGGGTTTTTTATATGACGAGGAAAATCATCACAAGGTGTCATTTGATTTAATACGAAAAGCCGATTTCTCCGGATTGAATGAGTTGGATCAAATGTTGATTGCATTGATTGCCCGTTATCATCGAAAATCGCCGCCCAAGAAAAAGCATAAATTTTTTAATGCCCTTGAAGAGAAGGACAAGGGACGGGTCAAAAAACTTGCCGCCTTGTTGAGAATCGCCGACGGGCTTGACCGCACGCATACCAATTTTGTGAAAAAAGTCCAATGTCAGTTAACGGAGTCAACCGTTGTATTTGTTCTGGAACCTTTTGAGGAAAAATCGCCTGAAGTTCAGGCAGGGCTTAAAAAAAGCGCCCTTTTTATGGAAGTCTTCAATCGCCATGTTGTGTTTTGCGGTGTTGCACATCTCTGAAATCATTCCCCAATTAAGCGTTTAATTGAATGCCATAGCCTCACGGCTTTTTTTCGCAATGCTGATTGATTTATTTTATGGACAGCGAAAATATTTTTCGGAAGCATTTTATTTGTTCGATTGTCGCGAGTATAAACAAAATATTTTTATGACAAAAGGAGTTGTCTATGTATAAGATTGCAATCGTCGGCTGCGGATGGGTGGGACAGCAACATGCGGATGGATGCCGCGCCATCAAGGGTTGTAAAATCATCGGCATGGTTGATCCGCAAATGGAATTGACAAAGAAGGTTGCCGCACAATTCAACACGGCGGCTTATGGCAGTTTGGATGAACTTTTTAAGAAAGATAAACCGGATATCATCAGCGTTTGCACGCCGCCGAATTTACACCGTGCGATTGTGGAGGAGGCGTTGAAAAAAGGCGTTCGGCACATTATCAGCGAGAAGCCTCTTGCGCATAATGTTGTTGATGCACGTGCCATCCAAAAGGCTGTAAAATCGGCAAAAGCAACTTTTATGACGGCTTTTTGCCATAGATTTGTCGAGCCTATTATGCAGATTAAGAAAATAATTGATTCGGGCAAATTGGGCGAGGTTGTTTTTTTCAGAAATCAATTCTCCTCCAGATTTGATGGGGTTCAACAGCGGTGGTTTTCCAATCCCAAATATTCCGGCGGCGGGTGTTTGATTGACACGAGCGTTCACAGTATAGACCTATTTCGCTATCTATGCGGGGAGGCAAAAAGCGTGAGCGCGCGCACGGCATCCCGTATGGCTGGTTTGAAAGTGGAGGATACCTCATGCGTTCTTCTTCAAAATTCCGCGGGCTCTATAGGCGTTATTGAAGCGAGCTGGAATGTGGCTATCGGGCAGGCATATCTCGAGGTCAGCGGAACCAAAGGCAAGATAATTTATGAATATTGGGGACCATTCCGCGCGCGTTTTGAGGGCGATAAAGATTGGCGCGACATACCTATCAAGCGCGATATCAATCGCCGTTTCGAGGATGAGATTCGCAATTTTATCGGAATCATAGAAGGCAAAAAAAGTTGCGGTCCGGGCGTTGAAGACGGCGTTCGCGCCAATGAGATAATTGACGCCGCATATCGTTCGATAAAAATGAAAAAGTGGATTGCGCTCTGAAAAACACCGCATCATTTTTTCTCGGCGGCGCTTTTTGAATTTTAATAATACGGATTCTTCGATGCGTCATCAATGCGCATCTTGGCGTTTGACGCAGCAAAACGCGCAAGGCGTAATATTTCCCGCACTCATGATGGGCAAAGTTTGCGGGAGGGATGCTTTGGCTTAAAATCTCAAATGCTTGACAGTCACGCCGTGATTTATTAATTCCCCGAGCGATTCAATTCCGATTTGCAGGTGCATATCCAGAAATTCCCGCGTGACTTTTTTATCGCTTTCGGCAGTTTTAATGCCTTCGGGAATCATTGGTTGATCTGAAACCAAAAGCAAGGCACCGGTTGGAATCTTATTGAAAAATCCTGTGATAAATATCGTTGCTGTTTCCATGTCAATCGCCATGCAACGGATGCGGCGGAGATATTGCTTGAATTCATCATCATGCTCCCAGACGCGTCTATTGGTTGAATAAACAGTGCCAGTCCAGTAATCGCGGTTATGATTGCGAATAGTTGATGAAATAGCCTTTTGCAGACTGAAGGCTGGCAGGGCTGGCACTTCGGAGGGGAAGTAATCGTTTGATGTCCCCTCGCCTCGAATTGCCGCAATGGGGAGAATAAGGTCGCCGATTTTATTTTTTCGTTTTAGTCCTCCGCATTTGCCGAGGAAAAGACAGGCTTTCGGCTGAATGCTGCTCAGCAAATCCATGATTGTGGCGGCATTGGCGCTCCCCATGCTAAAATTGATAATTGTGATTCCATTCGCTGTGGCGTTGGGCATGGGTTTGTCTTTGCCATCAACGGAAACTTTAAAACGTCGGGCAAATAACTCGACATAGTTGTTAAAATTAACAAGCAAAATATGTTTTGCGAATTTATCCGATGGGGTGCCTGTGTAGCGAGGCAGCCAGTCGGCGACAATCTGATTTTTTGATTTCATGTGATTTTCACTCCTATTATAAAATTTTCCATATATGCCCTCTCTTTTCCAATCAAGCCGAATGATTAAAAATGTGGTTGACTCGAACTCTCATCGAGACATGTAATTTTTTTCATCATCCAATATAAAATAATGAGAGAGAATAATGTATAAACGACATCCAATTTTATTATTTATCGGCATTTCATTGCTGCTCATATCCTGCGCTCCGCCCCGCGGGGAAAAGGGTAAAACCTTGATTGTATTCTGGGATTTTCCGCGGCTTCCGGCGGTGCGGCAGTGGCTGGAGGAATCCATTGTCCGCTATGAAAAAGAACATCCCGATGTGGATATTCAATACACATGTTTAAGTTGGGCAAAAGGCGGCGAACGATTGGCAATCGCAGCCTTTGCCTATCGCCCGCCTGATGTTGCCGGCTCTGTTCTCGATCCCAAATATGTTCAGGCAGGTCTTCTTGCCCCGCTCGATACATATCTTGATGAGGCAATTCCGGGCGATGAGAGTGGGCGGACTTTTCGTCAGGATATTCACCCCTCCATCCTTCGCGCTGTCCAATGGCAGGGAACCGCTTATTCTTTTCCATGGTATAAAGAGGCGATGGTGATGGTTTGCAATACTGATATATTTAATGAGCGCGGCGTTGCACTGCCGGAAAACGGACGCTGGGAGTGGGATGAATTCATCGCGAAGATGAAGCAACTGACCTTTGATCGCGATGGCGACGGGCAGATGGATAATTACGGTGTTGGTTTTAATACAGGAAATGAAAAATGGGAGGCTTATCCTTTCATATTAGGGGAGGGGATGAAAGTTATCAGCGAGGACGGGCGCAAGATGTTGATTGATTCTCCCGAAACGCGCAAGGGCATACGCCGTCTGCTTGAGATGGAATTTGAATATAAGGTCAGTCTGCCCGGAGCGGGAGGAATTCAGGACGATACAACGTGGACGGCTTTTGCAGGCAAACAGCGTCGCTTGGCTATCAGCTGTCAGGGGCTTTGGTCGCTTTTTGCCGTTAAGGTGCAAAATGAACGCCGTCTCGAATTCATTAAACAGCATCCAAATGATGAGCCTCCTGCGCCGCTCAATATTGCTGTGGTTCAGTATCCCCGCATGCCGGGGCGCGAGCAGGTTATGGGCTCATACGGAGTGGGGTCTTTGATGGTTTTCAACCGCCCTCTTGAACCTGAACGAACTGAGGCGGCGGCGCGTTTTGCGCGATGGCTGACTCTTGAGGCTGGGCAGGAAATTAATCGAGAGGCGGGCGTGCTGCCCTCTCGAATCGCTTACAAGGATATATTCAAGGATGATTCTATCTATAAAAATATTGTTGATACTATACCGGATGCCATAAGCCCGCCTGTTCATCCCGCATGGCACAAGGTGGATGAAGTTATCAACGAAGGGCTTCAATTAATCCTCCTTCGTCAAGTCCCGGATGAAAAAGGTAAAATTATAAATACCGCCCAAGCGGGCGAGCTTAATGAATCCGACGACCGCGCTATGGACGTTGCCATCCGCCGCATCCAATCCAAAGCCCAGATGATTTTGGATGATTATTGGGAAAGCCACAAAACGGAGTGAATCAAGAAATTCATGAAGGCTTTTCTGATGAAACAAACAGTGAATTTATCAGAGTGCAATCATCCGCTTTTTTTATCCGATATTCCGGAGCCGATTCTTCTGGAGAACGAGATTTTGATTAAAGTTTCTGTTTGCGGTGTATGCCATACCGAGCTTGATGAAATCGAAGGGCGGACGCCTCCGCCGAGCTTGCCGGTTGTGCCCGGACATCAGGCGGTTGGTGTGGTTATAGCGGCAGGCAGAAGCGTCAGACGATTTCAAATCGGAGATAGAATCGGGGCGGCATGGATATTTTCGACATGCGGGGTTTGCCATTATTGCAGAAGTAATCGGGAAAATCTCTGCCCTGATTTCAAGGCGACTGGACGCGATGCCAACGGCGGTTATGCGGAATATATGAAGGTCGGCGAGGATTTTGCATATCTTATTCCTCAAAATTTCTCAGACGCACAAGCCGCTCCGCTTTTGTGCGCAGGCGCCATTGGTTACCGCTCTCTCCATCTGACGGGGCTAAAGGATGGGCAGAATCTGGGTTTGACGGGATTTGGCGCCTCCGCCCATCTGGTAATGAAGATGGCTAAAAAACTTTATCCTAATAGCTCCATTTATGTTTTTGCGCGCAATGAGGAAGAGCGGACATTTGCGCGCGAGCTTGGCGCTGTTTGGGCGGGTTCAATAAAAGAATCTGCGCCCGTAAAATTGGATGCTATCATTGATACGACGCCGGTCTGGCTGCCCATCCTTGAGGCGTTAAAGAATCTTGCCCCCGGCGGACGCCTTGTCATAAATGCCATTCGCAAGGAGGATGCGGATAAAGATTTGCTTTTAGAATTGGATTACTCATCACAACTTTGGATGGAGAAGGAAATTAAGAGTGTGGCAAATGTTGCGCGTTCGGATGTGGCAGACTTTCTTAAACTGGCTTCTCAAATTTTCATCAATCCCATTATTGAAGAATACCCCTTCGTTGAAGCCAACACGGCTCTTTTAGATTTGAAACAAAAGCGCATTCGCGGCGCAAAAGTTCTTCGTATTTCTTAATAATGCAATTCCGAGTATAGATTTTAAGATGTAATTAATTTCTCAAAATGCGCGAAGAGTTTGCTTGTTTAATCAATCTGCGATAAATCCGGGCGTTGTGTATTTATTGCAAAAGACTACAAAAATCCTATTGACAATACATTAATGGTATATATTTAACTGCCGTATTGATTATAGTTGAATCGAAAACACATGGGAGAAAAAAATGGATATCCCGAAACTGACAAAACATCGTTTGATATGTGAAACATTAAAAAGCCAGATTCTGAACGGCACTTATCCGCCTGATTCTCGAATTCCGCCGGAAACAGAGCTTACCGCGAAATTTCAAGCTTCGCGCATGACTGTCAACCGCGCCATCAAGGAATTGCAAATGGCTGGGTATGTCCGAAGAACCCGCGGCTCAGGGACGTATGTCCTTTCAAGGCAGGTTTCGGAATCTCAACTTCTTGCCATCATGATCCCTTGTCTGCCTGATGCGGGCATTTATCATGGTCTGGTGCGTTCCATAGAGGAAACCGCTTTTTCAATGGGTTACTCAATCATTTTATGCAACGCGGATTTTTCTTTTGACAAGGCGCGTTCTTATATCAAGGAGCTGGTTAATCACGGTATTTCAGGCATCTTCTTTTCGCCCATTTTCACCCTTGATGATCCGGCGGAGAAATGCATTGCCGAAAATCATAAACTGGCGCGGTTGTTCATAGAAAACCGTATCCCGTTTTTGTGTGTTGACAGTATGTTGGAAAATTTTGAACCGCAAAATTATGTTGTGCCAGATAACGAGGAATCGGCGCGGAGCCTTATGTCGCTGGCGATTCAAAAAGGTCACAAAAAATGCCTTTATGTTCATTCCATTCTCAACTCATCGGCGCATCTTAGAATTAAAGGCGCGCGTAATGCGATGAAAGAACATGGGCTGAATCCGGCTCATGTGAAGTTAATACATCTTAAGGATTTTATGTCCATGAAACCGATGCAAATGCAAAAATATATCTCGGATGGCATTTCATTGATTTATGCCATGGACGACCTTACTGCGCTTCAAGTTATCAATCATTTGAAAGATCTTGGTTTAAGGGTTCCGGAAGATTTATCCTTAGTTAGTCATGACGATTTGGATTTTTCGCAGGATTTGGGGCTGACCACAGTTCATCAGGATTTGGAAAAAGAAGGGATGGAAGCCATTGTTGCCATGCATCGTCTCATCAATAACGAGATTACAAATATCAGGCAATTGATCCCTTCGAGGATAGTTGTTCGCAAGACACTTGGGGACTATTGTCCTCCAGCCGAACAGCCGCAAAATTAAAAGTGTTATGTTTTAAGAATCTTTTCGTAAACTCTCAATGTTTTTTGAGCGGTTAATCGCCAAGAGAATTTATTAACCTGAGCAAGTCCTTTTTGTTGAAGCGTTTCCCTTAAGGTGTGCGAAGTAATCAAGTCTTTCATGCGCTCAGCCATTTCGTAATAATTATAGGGATCGGCAAAAAGAGCCGCCTCTTCGGCAATTTCGTGCAATGCCGGGATGTCGGATATCAGGCAGGGCACCCCGCATGCCATCGCTTCCAAAACGGGCAATCCAAATCCTTCCCATAGCGATGGAAAAACGAAGAAAAGGGCGGAATTATAAATTAAGGGAAGATGCTCTTCGGGGATATAACCTGTGAATATGACATCTGAAATTAGGCGATGCTGTTTTACGGCGGATTTAATCTCGGTTGATTTCCACCCCTCGCCGCCAACAAGCACCAGTTTGGGCGGGTTATATAGTTTTTCTTTCAAATGTTTGTATGCAATGAAAAGCCCGTCCAAATTTTTTCTCATCTCCAGCGTGGAGACGCCAAGAATATAGCGCGGCGGCAGACAGTATTCCTTTCGGATCATTTCCAGCAGCGGATAATCCGTAATTATGTGAAATTTTCTCTGATCCACACCGCCGTATATGACGCTAATACTATCGGTTGGGATTTTTAATAATTCTATCAAATCCTTTTTTGTGGAGTTTGACGGGCAGATGATATGCTCGCATTGCGGAAGTTGTTTTGGGAAAACGCTGGCAAAGTATTGCCCGCCCAATACGTCGCATTGTTCCGTGTGGCGCATAAAAAATAAATCATAAACCGAAACAATTTTTTTGCCATGAATCTGAGGGGGAATGTATCCGCTTAAGCTGTGGAAAGCATCCACGAAACCTGTCAATAAATCAATGGGAGGAAAGCGCAGGTATCGCCATGATTGGACAAGCAGGGGACCGGGGAGACGGTATTGTTTTATTTTGATGTTTTGCATGCCTGCCAAGGGCAAATCAATTTTGGAATGGCGAAAGGAATTGAGAAAAAGGATGAATTCAAACGGGGATTCCAGAGACAACATTTCTCTGAGGAGGGAGAGGGAAAACTTTCCGACGCCGGTTTTTCTGGGAAGGATACAAGAAGCATCAATCCCTATCTTAATTTTTTTGGGAGGTTTTAATTGATTTATTTTTGTCGTCATTCAGTTTCCAGATTCAACAATTTGCCATATTTTTTCCCCGATGTTGATAGAGAAACAGCGTTGATATATTCATCATCCGAAACGCGTATGGGCAGACGCCGTTCAAGCCAGTTCTTGACTTTGTCGCCGACCAAAAAGAAGAAAATCCCAACCGCCAAACCGGCAGGCACATCAATCAGATAATGGGCTTGTGTATAGACTGTGGATGCGTAAAGGCTTAAAACAATGAAAAACATAACCCAGAAATTCGCTCGCGTATATTTGGCGGCATAACATAGAATGACCGTAGCCAAAGCCACGTGGCTGCTCGGGAATGCGCCATTGGCGATTTCCCCATGCTTTAAAATGTACTCCATAATTGGGACGAAAAGATAACCGGGAAAATCCCAGCGGGCGGAGTTGGCGGCAAAATAAAACCATGGTCCGGCGCAGGGGAAAACGATGAAAAATAGATAGCAAAAAAACATGTTTAACATGCCGGAAAACATGAGCGAATCATATTCTTTTTGACGTCTCCTTAGCCAAAAGAAAAGTCCCAACCAAGGGATCAAGAGGTAATAACTGAAATATGAAAAATGCATCAATTCGCTGAACAGCCTTGATGGCATGGCATGATAAAAAATTAACGCAGGCTGCCCGCCGAATATTTTTTCTTCGATTCCAGCCACAAAGGAATCAAAGTAAAAAGGGAATATCAGATGATTAAGATTGCCGGTCTCCTCATAATAAAATATAAGAAGAATGGGGCTGATGGCATCGCGCAAAAAACGAATTCCTCTTCGGCGGCTGAACGCAGTCAATCTGCAAAATCCCCAATAAGCCGCAAAGATGGCGATGTGCATGAAAAAATGAGGGAGCCAATTCGGCATATTCTTATGAAAGACAAGAATGATAATGCTGATGATTGCCAAATAGGATAGGTTTAAAATATCAATCGCCCGCAAGTATGAACGTTTATTCAATTTTTACACTCGATAAATAAAATGATTTTCATAATCCATTATTGATAAGAAACAAAATGTCGGGGACGCCTATCATGCCGTCGTGATTAACGTCAAGTTTTGTTGTTTCTTCGGCGCTGTTTAATCTTCGGGCAAGTATATAGTCCAATAATTCAATTCGGCTTGGATTTTGTATTGAAAAATTTGGCGTATCCGCAGGCAATCCGCTTATCAACATATTATATGCAGTGATTCTAAATATTATGTTCGGAAAAGTCCCTGAGCCCAAATCTTGTAAAGTATTCCATTTTAAGGCGAATCTTTTTCCGGTTGGTGCGGCCAAAAAACGAGTCCCGTTATTTTTTTCTTGTATAATGATTGGCGTTTGCCAGTGTGCGCCGCCATCAGCGGAAAATTCCGCAAGTATGTTGCAAGGGTTGGATTGTTCGTCTTTGATGGTGAAAGCAATGGTGTAGAATCCGCCTGCAAAATCCGGTAGAGTTTCAAACTCAATCTCAGGCGGCGTTGGAGGCAAACATGTTTGCATTTTTGAAAAATCCGTCATTTTGCCCATTGGAACACCTTGTCCATTTGAGAGCCCCACAATCCCTTTACGCAAATCCATGGAAAGCCATGTAAGGCGAATTATTCCATCATATCCCAGTTCCGCCTGCATATTGTTATTGTTGACGCAGATATAGGAAACTACAATGCGATCCCGCATCTGTTCACAAGTAATCATCCCCTCTGAAAAAGATGCGAAGTTGGCATAAAAAAGAGCAACACGCGGGATTTGAAAGTGTTTCAACGCGACGGGAGAGTTATCGCAATCGCCTGAGACAAATGTGATATAACCATTTGAGCCAATAAAAAACTTGGAATATGGCGTTCCGTAGAGAAAGACCCTGTGCTCTGCGATATTTATTTCTTTGAAATCATTATCATACAGATGAATCTTCTGCCCGCCATAAGGATTTATACTCCAATCGGTTATTTTTTCAGAGCAAACACGGTATCTTTGCGGGCTGGATGGGTCGGGAATGAATGTCAATCGGGTGTTAGTTAAATCCATTTTTCCCGTTTCGAAAGTTTCCCAAAGACCTTGCAAAGGTTCTGCAATATCAAAACGCCAGAATTGTTCTTCGGTTGGTCCGGGAAAATAGCCAGTATTTCCGTTGATGTCTATGGCTTCGATTCGATAACTGAATTGCTCTCCAATGACCCCGCCGCTGCCGAAGGAGGCAAAGTAGCGTTCGGAGCCGCGGTTCATAGGAATGACTTCAATTGAGTTGAGCCCTTTGCTCCAATAAAGGTTGACATTTGTTATGGCGGAAACACCAGAAATCGCAGCTTCAATCTGATAGGGTCCAGAAGTATCCAACGTATCTTTGAGAGGCGAATGTTGAATCAGCGGCGGATTTGTGTCTGAGCCGAGAATCAGCGGAAGCATATCATCCCAAGTTGATTCGCAGGCAAACTGAATATTCTTGCATGAGTAGCCAACGTCAATTTTTTTGTATGATGAAGGATTTGGAAAATAAAACGATAATCCATTAGCAGGTTTGCAGTTGGCGGAATAGGATGATATGACCAAATCTTTCAACGCGTTTTGGATTGACGCGATAGGTTCTTTTATTGCGGGGGTTTTGCATGTTCGATGGAGGGTGTTTGCAAAATCAAGTATATCGCAGGTTTCATCAAGGACGTGATGAGATTGAATCTGTCGGCGGGCATGAGCAATGCTGGGAATGAGCTCCCGATTGGAGATAACAGTTGATGCGAATGAGCTTATTTCATGGACAAGGGCTTCCACTTTTTCAAGGTCGCAAGCGGAAAGGGAAGACACCCCGCGATATTTTTGAGAATAATGCTCGATAATATTTTTAGAAAATTGAGCGGCAGAAAGGGACGGGCTTGTGCATAAATCATTAAGGATTTCCGTATAAGGCAGACCTTCAAGAGGAACACTCCCTTCCGATGCAATCATTATGGAGCCTT
The DNA here is from genome assembly GCA_002070185.1 of candidate division BRC1 bacterium ADurb.Bin183. Classification (GTDB taxonomy): domain Bacteria; phylum Sumerlaeota; class Sumerlaeia; order MWCT01; family MWCT01; genus MWCT01. Next base: position 114,076 of record MWCT01000008.1, on the reverse strand, counting down.
TATTTCGTATCTCAAATGCGACTTCAAGCATTCCCATATTGCAGGCATCCATGGCAATGATGTCAAATTTATCTGCCAACGCTTCAAGGGCGTTGCCCATTTCTTTTGTGGAAAGGATGTCATTGTTGGTGATATCTTTGCAGATGTCGCGCAGAATCGGGGCGGGTTCTTTGCGCCATCCGCCGCCATGATCCCAAAGAATAAGGGCGTAGTGAGGCGATGGGAAATTTTCAGCGCCCCAAGAGATAAAATCAGCCAGAGTTTTGGGATCGCCCATATTCACTTCTCGTCCGCCTCGTCCATCGCCCCAATCAGGCGCTGCAAGAGATTCGAGGGGAGTCATCCCTTGTTGAGCGGCAAAGCGATGGCAAATAGTCCAATCGCCAAATTGGTTATCATAGCCTTTAACCCGATCAAACTGGATGAGGACTGCAACGCTGGAATTGAGATTGGCGTTAGTGATTTCAAGAAAGTCTTTAATGGCTTGTTTTTCGAGGTCGTTGTCTCCATCCATATAAACCATGAAGGTCCATTTGCGGTTGGGTATTTGCTCGTTGACGGACAATTTAACCGACAGAGCTATTTGCGGATTTATTGGATCGTTGCTGGAAATAAGCAGATCCGCATAATAATCACCCGGCAGTAAATCTTTTGTATCAATGGCAACGGACATTGCGCGGCTATCGCCGCATTCAAGCAAACCGGATTGTGGATTGATAACAATCCACGATGTCTGGGGCGGGCGGGTTATTTCATAAAACAAAGGCAGCGTTCCGTCATTTCCAACGGAGAAGAGATTGAAAACGGTATTCCGTTCATTGGGCGGGAATGAGAATTCGGTTGGATTTTCTGCATGAACATTTATGATGGGGCGGTTCATGATGGAGAATTTAAATGAGCACTCGGGCGCATTTTGCGGCAGAGTTGCGGCGTCACCGTTGATGTTTTCGGCAAATAAATAATATTCGATAACGCTTCCCATTGGTTGCGCGGGAATAATAGCATCGTATCTGTTTTCGGTTACATGGATAAGGGGGGCGGTGGAAAATGCCTCATCATCGTTTGTTCTCCAAAAAATAAAAAGTTTTGATTCTGCAAGATTAGCATTTGAAAAAAATTCGGCAATAATTTTGTATGGACTAACGGTATTGTATGTATCGGCGTGCGGAGTATGTTCAATATATGGGTTGCTGCCAGCCTTGATAATATTGAGCGGTATTGCGCAAGGTGTTTTCGGATCGTTGGAGTTGAAAATCAATCGTGCTGTATGTGTTCCGGTTGATAATGAGGCGCTTTCAACCGCAACTTTGATTTGCATGGTTTCATCGGGTTTGATTGTTCCGGATGGGGGAGAGAATGTTATCCATGAGGCATGTCGCTGAATAAGGACGGCAAGTCCATCGCGCAGATAATTTTTTTGAAAGGCTATCTGGAGTCCGTCATTACCGTCGGCATTCTCAATTCCGACCGTGCATTTATTCCCTGAGTTTACTTTTTTGTATTGAAATATGATACGCCCGTCTTCGATGAGAATGGCTTGAAAAGTTTCGGGGTTTTTAAAATCGTTATGCTCAACGCTGTCCCATTCGATAATTATCCGATGATTGGCGATGTCATGATAAAAAAAGATGCTTCCATGGGCGCCGGAATCAGGGTTCAAATCGCACCAAAAGGGCGCTATGAAATCATTGGGCTCGGTGGGAAACGGGATATTGCCGAAAGAATACGAATCGCCGTCTTCTCCGAATGTGAGATAACCGTTTGAAGATACGAGCATCTTATTTTTCAAAGAGCCGTAAAAGGGAAATGAAAATGGGAGCGCGATTTCTGCATGGTCATCATCGCCCAAAATCAAGGGAGCGCCAATCTGGTTTATCTCAACCCAATTGAAAATTACGCCGTCATTTGTTTCGCTGTCTATCCACAAATAACCGAAATTGTCCGGACCTCCAAAATGCGCGGAGTCTTCAAGCAATGCGTTCATTTGTGCTCCAAAAAGGGTTGTATCTAAAGCGCCGCAACGGAAATTCAGAGGGTTGAATCCTGTGTTTCCAACGGTGATTATTTTTTCGACCGTATCATTGGGGACGATGACAACGTTCAATGAATCGGGTGAAATGTCCATGGCAGGATCGGCATGGATAGGCATTATGAAATGGGTGTGGAACTGGCTCGAATGGCTGTTAATATCCAAATTGAATTTTAACTTTTTGCCTTGCGATATCTGGTCAGCAAGCGTGATGACATATTTATTTAATGAATGCTTTTCCTCATTCGGCGCCATGTCCTCAAATGTTACGGTATCAGAGGTTATATAATCAAGATACATGCTATCCGATGAAATCCGAGCCTCGATGTCGGTTAATACATTCTCTGTGTTATTCTTTAATACAATTCCTAATTCGATTGTTTCACCGGGTTCGGGAAGTTTGTTCCCATTTCCGCAGCTCATGCCGTTCATATCGTCATCAATTGTATAAGAAACAAAATCCGCTCCGCTTTCATAAATGACGTAGTTGGCAGAATAACCGACATTGGAGAGCCCGTATTTGATATACATATAACCGCCGATACCCCAGTCAGAGCCCCACGAGTTACGTATAATCCAGCATCCTCCTCCGATGTTGTCATCCCAGCCAACTATAGTGACCCCGTGATTTACGTAATCAGTTCCCGATTCATTGATATTAAAGATGCCGCCCGTATAAGCCCGGAAGGCGTTTCCCACATAGATGGCTGTTGAAACAGGTCCATAATCCATAACGGCTTGTTTGATTTTGTCAATCGGCGCAACGGCATACTCAGTATGGACAAAATCCCAAGATTTGATTCGATAAGGATAAAAATAATTTTCTCCGCATGGGGCGACTCCACCACGATAGGGGCAATCAGACTCTAAGACGGCGCCTGGGTTTATTAAGTATTTATAAGCCCACCAACCGCCTAGGCAATCCCAGCTATCCTTATTGCATGAAATCAACCATTGTTCGGAAAGATTGATATTGCGCCCATCTTTGTAAAGGATATTGCATTCAAGCGGCGCAATGGTAGCAAAAGCCCAGCATGCTCCGCAATTTTTCTGGTCTTTGATTGGAGGACACCCGGCGACCTCTCTCCAGTCAAATTTTGAGGGGAAGCCCCGCGTTATTATCGGAGTCTCAAAGACGTGAGCGTTTTTCAAGATTTGCTTTGGCGGCTTTAATCCGCAGAGTTGTTCTAAGGGGCGCGATGTGGCGGAATTTTCGCCGACGGTAAAAGTCGCCGTTGAGCGTTCTAAAGAGCGATGAAGCGCGTCCCAATCATTTTTCGTGAATTGCCCGCGGGCGGCTAAATGGGATAGATTCAAAAATATAAGAATGGACGCTATTTTAAAAAGGGAATCTGCGATTTTCATATTAATATTAAAAACATAATTGGCGATAATTGTTTATGAATTTCTATCTTTTTCCATATCCCCACTTGACACAGACATCAATGAAAAATGAAAATCCTTTTAATTTCCCAGATTAAAGGAGTTATAAGATATATGGATTCTATACAAGAGAATCGAGGCGATGTCCATATAATCTCAATCAAAACCGATATTATTGCGGATAATGTATCTGAACTCAAAAAAATTCTTGGCGATATGGTCAGCACATCCCGATTTAATGTTGTTCTTGATATGAGCGCAGTGAATTACATTGATAGCTCCGGTCTTGCCGCCATTATTTTAAAACTTAAGGAATTTCGCAAGAATAAAGGCGATTTGAGAATCGCCGCGGTTAATGATTCTGTAAAAACTATTTTTGATGTGACTTTTTTGACCTCGCTTTTCAAAATATATCCGAACGTTGATGAGGCATGCAAAGATTTTAATTAATTGATTCTTCGGGGTATTGCCAAATGAAAAAACGTTTTCCCGCTTTATATATCCTTGTGTTTCTTTTTATCATCCTTCTTTCATCTTGCAAAACCAATCATCGAGATGATGGCTTGGCGCAGAAAGTAACAATTACTTTTTGGCATTCTATGGGGCTTCAACACAGCAAAATCTTGAATGGAATCATCGCTGATTTTGAAAGCCAGCACCCTCAAATCCATGTCAATCCCGTCTATCAAGGCGGATATACGCAGCTTTTGACTAATCTGACTGCCTCATGCACAGCAGGCACAAATCCGGTTATGTCTCAGATGTATGAAAGTTGGACGACGCGGTTTCTGGATTATGATTTGTTGAAGAACGTTGATGATCTGGCAAAAGATTATGGCGGGCTTTCTCCGGAAAGCCGCAGCGATATCCCCGAAGTTTTTATAAAAGATAACTCATGGAATGGCAAACTTGTTACATTGCCATTCAATAAAAGCGCCTATATGCTTTTTTATAATAAGGACGCCTTGAAAAAGATTGGATTTGTGAATGAAAAAGGGGAGGGGCGTCCGCCTGTGACATGGTCGGAATTTAGAGATGCCGCGCTGAAAATGACCCAACGCGAAAGGACGGAGGTCAGGCAATATGGCTACGGCGTGCGCCCTTTTATCGAGGGTTTCACATACTTTCTTTTTAGAGCTGGCGGGCAATACCTTGATTCCGATGGCAAAAAGGTTCTTTTCGCCGATGAAATCGGTCGAATGACTCTTGATTATCTTGTGGATATGAAGGTCAAGGACGGTTCGGTGTATGTTGAACCCGGATATCTTGACACGCCTTTTGGAGCTGGACGAATCGCCATGTGTGTGAATTCAACAGCGAGTCTTCCATATACGGAGAAGGCGGTGGCGGGGCGTTTTGATTGGGGTATTGCCCCAATCCCATATCCTGATGGGAAAGAAGAATCCGCTCGAACTCTATTTCAGGGGACAAACATTGGTATATTCAAAAATCATCCCGACGAAAAAATAGTCGCCGCATGGAAATTTATCTCTTTTCTGACGGATACAAAAAGCGCAACGGCCTGGTCGGTTGGAACCGGGTATCTGCCTATTCGTTATTCCGTTATGCAAACAGAGATGATGCAGGATTATCTGAAAAAAAATCCGCGTTACAGCTCAGCCGCAGCGCTTTTGGATAATGGAATTTTCGAACCGAGGGTTCTGACTTGGGAACCCGTGAGGACGGTTATCACTGATTACTTTGAGGCGGCTTTGAATGGCAGACGCTCGTCTGAAGAAACAATCAACGCGATGAAAGAAAAATGCGAGAAGATAATCCGCACCTTTTAATGGGCGGCTATCTTCCCGCATGCCGATAGGGAAGCGTTGCAAAATTACTTTGCCGACGATTTGAACATCCGTATCACGCGAAAGGCTTCGCGCCAAGCATCCACATTGCCGGGTCCGAGGTCTCCAAAACGATCCCGCAAGAGATTAATTTCCGTTCCCGTTGGTTTGTAAATCAACCAGACCTCATCCGATTTGAGGAAATTCTTCAATTCTTTTGGGATTTTGACATCTTTGAGGACAGCCTCTTTCATCTCTTCGCGGTTGGTAAATTTTGCATAGTCTTTTTTGCGGGATGGCGCATATTCCGCTTGTTCTTCAAGGAGAAACGGTTCATCCTTGATTTGTACAAGGTGTTGATATTCCTCCGGCAGACGGGAACGAATCCACATCAAAACTGCGCGAGTCTCAGGAATTTCAAAATCCTTTGCTAATCGCATCCATAACTCGAGCGAAGGTTTGACATAACCTTTTTCAAATTTGAAAACCGCGGGACCTGTAATGCGATATTTGACGCCAAACTGGTCCTAAGTTAATCCTTGCGCAACTCTGTTTGCATATATTTCTTTTCCAAGTAGATTTTCCACGCCTCATACCACACTTTCAATTGTTTGGTTGGTTAAAAATATCTGTTTTGCAGGACTCCTCCTAATTAATAATAAAGTTAATATCATGTAAAACGGGTGGCTTGTCAATAATGACATTTACAAAATTATCAACTTTCATTTTCGAAAAAGGATTGATTTAATTATCGGCAATCTTGTGCCGTCTTTTCATCAATATTATTTGACATGGTTATATTCAAAAAGATATCTATCATATTTCAAATAAGGAAATGAGATGGAAGAAATTTCAAAAAAAATTATGACCCCTTTTTCCGAATGCGAGCATTGCGGTTATAAGAATGGTTTTCATGTTGTTTTGGAGCCGATTAAATTTTCCGAACAAGTCAATGTGAAACTTAAATGCCCCAATTGCAGCCAGATATATGATATCGGCTGGCGCACTCAGTTGCAAAGGTGACTGACTTCTCTGCCATGCGCCCATCCTTGAAGAAAAATCGAATTAATATTCTTATTTTTATCTGTTCGGTTGTGGTATCGTTTTCTGTGTATCTTGCAACTTTGGCGCCGAGCATCTATTGGGGAGATGGGATAGAGCTTGCTACAGTCTGCGCCACTCTTGGAATCGCCCATCCGACAGGTTATCCTCTGTTTACTTTAATCGGTCATATTTTCTGCCAGATATTCAATCATAATCCGGCGTTGGGAACAAATCTGATGTGCGCTTTGTTTGGCGCATTGGCTGTCGGCTTTTTCTTTCTTAACCTGAATTTGGCGCTCCAGTTGCTTCCTGCGAATTATTTCTTGCATGAACATTATAGGCAAGCGGCGGCGCTGGCTGGCGCGTTTTTGATTGCCTTTTCAAGGACTTTTTGGTTCCATGCCACGACAACAGAGGTTTATGCGCTCCATATATTTTTTATGGCTTTGATAATCCAGCTTTTCCTAAAACATATCACGGAGAGGCGCGAGGGTTATTTGATGGGCATGATGGGACTATGGGGGCTTGCATTCAGCAACCACATGCTCAGCCTTACGCTTGCGCCTCTGATTGTTATTGCGATTGCAAACCATATCGCCGAAAAAGGGAAATCAAAGGTTTTAATAATCAGCTGTCTGTTGTTTGCAGCGGGGCTTTCCCCATATATCTATCTGCCAATACGCGCTGCGCAATCGCCCGCTTTAAACTGGGGCAATCCGCTCTCTTTGAAGAATTTTATCTGGGTTGTAAGCGGCGGCGAATTTAAAAAGTTTCAATTTATGTCGTTTTTGCCGGGCATTCCATTTACCGTTGAAACATTCAAATGGCATGTATCGCAACGTCTGTATTTTTTTGGAAAATGGATTGTGTCGGAGTTTTATGAGTTCCCGTTTTTCACAAAAACGCTTAAACTGGTGTGCCTTTGCGCTTTGATGGTTGTATGGGCATGGGGGACAGGTATTCTTTTTAGATATAAGAAATCAGTTGGAGCAGCCGTTTTAGGGGCGTTCGTCTTTTCGCTGCTTATGAGCCTGCTGTATAATATTCCTGATATTGAGCCGTATTTTCTTGCTTGCTTGCCTTTGATAATCATTTCCGCACTTTTTGGGCTGATTGGACTTTTGCACTTGTTTGAGATTTACTTCTGCGGTAGAAAGGTTAATTTTATTATTTATCCGTTGTTTATTTTGCCGCTCATCAGCCTTTTAAGCCTTTATCATTTTGAGGATAAATCAAGGCATCTTGACGCCTTTAATTATGGGCTGAATGTTTGCCGCAAGGCGCCGCATCAGTCGCTGGTGATTACTCAAAGCGATAATGACATATATGTTCTCTGGTATATGCAAAAGGCGCTTGGCATGAGGGAGGATTTGACAATCGTCGGGTCGAATTTCATCCATAGCGGCTGGTATGCCGCCTATTTTAAGGACGCCCCGCCCAATTCTCCGCTGATTACCATACGCCAGACGGATGTTCCCGAATCAAAGGAGGCGTTTATTAATGATTTAATGTCGTGGATTATTCAGCCGAATTATAAAAAGCTTCCCATTATTCTGACTTGGACGGATGCCTATCTTGAATTATTTTACGACATCCGCCCTTTTGAGAAAGCGCTTGATGATAAAGCCCAGCAGCGCGTTCCAAACGATTATAGACCCTTTCTTCCGCAGCCTTATTTGTATATGATTCATTAACCGCATTCCCGCGCGCTATCCCTTCAGAACAGCAAGCGGAACCATTCGGGCGACGAGAGCTGCCAAGCCTGCGCCAACGACAACGTTAATCACTTCGTCAATATCTTTATAGGCATCCGGCGCTTCTTCTTTAATCGTGCGGCGATCCTCGCACACGAGATATATGCCGCGCATGGTCTCCTCGAAACGCTCATCGCTGATACTTCCCGCCTTTATCGCCTTTCCATCCCGACGCCGCGACTTACCAGCCGCCGCTGTCCGCGACATGGTTCGTCCCGCGCCGTGATTGACGCTGTATAAACTTTCGGAGCCGGTATCTGTGCCAAGGAGAAGGTAACTTGCTGTTCCCATAGAACCGGGAATGATGACGGGCTGCCCCAAATGGGAATATGGGCTGCCCTGCATTCGATGTTTGGGGAAGGCGCGCGTGGCGCCTTTGCGATGAACCCAAAGATGCTCGCCTCCATGTTTTTCCATCTTTGCCATGTTGTGCGGGACATCATAAATAAGCGGCATCGGCATTGAGCCATAAAGGTATCTGAATTCCCTCCGCACAAGCATCGCCATAGTCTGGCGATTGACAAAGGCAAAATTGGCGGCAGCATGCATGGCGGCGATATAATCTTTGCCATCAGAGCTTTCCACGCAGAAAAATCCAAGCGAGCGGTCGGGCGCTTTTTTTCCCGCCGCGCCCGCAGCCCGATGCATGTAGTCGCCTCCGATTTGATGTCCCAAACCGCGCGAACCGGAATGAATCATGACAACAATCTGCCCTTTTTTTAAGCCGAAAGCGGCGGCGAGTTTTTCATCCGCAATGCTTTTAACCTCCTGAATCTCGATGAAGTGATTCCCGCCGCCGAGCGTTCCTATCTGGTCGAGCCCCCGCTCAATGGCGCGGTTGGAGAGCGCCTCGATTCGCCCCGCCATCGACCCGCGCTCTTCGATTTTTTCCATGTCGGATTGATATTCATCCTCGTCCCAGACCTTTTCCAGTTTGGGATTGGCGCGCGCCCAGTCGCCCATGCTGCGCACGCCCCGCTCCACAATAAGGCGCATCTCGGAGTTGGAGACCTTGATATTTTTTTTCCCTTCGCCGAGCGGGATGTTTCGATGAATGGAATCCGCAAGCCGCCGAACATCTACATCCCCACGCATGAGCGGCGTTGTCATGAGACGCATCCCGCAATTGATGTCATAACCCACCGCGGAGGGAATAATTTCGTTCGGCATGGCGACAATAGAGCCGATAGGCACGCCGAAACCTGTATGGATGTCCGGCGTCGCGAGCGCCTTGCGCACATTGGGAATGGATGCGGCGTTGATGAGTTGCTGCAGCGCCTCCGGTTCTGGCTCAAGATTGCGGCTGATATAAACAAGGGCGTCTGTTTGCATATTTCCCTCCCGCGGGAAAAGCACCCTGAAATCATCAAGACGTTTTTGAAGCATGTTCAAACCTCACACAATTCGATTGCCGCTGTTGGTGTTTTGATTTTGATGAAAACTTTCGGAATAATTGCGATGATAATAAGATGTAACCTCAAACGCCCCCATCGGGTCAAGGGCGTTCTGCCTTGAAAATTAGCGAGAATGATTTGCGATTAAATAGGCAGAGGGAAAATCAATTTTGGTTTACGAATATTGCATCGAAATCATCTTTGCTTATAACAGTGTCAAAAAGCCCTATCTTTTCCTCTTCATGTTTATCAATTCCAGTATAAACCAAGCTAGGGTCTTCATACCGTTTGAAGTATAGGACTGCTTGATTCATCAAAGCTCGATTAAATAATCCAAGGCTTACAAGAAGTTCAAAATCCTTGACAGCCAAACCGGTCACTTTTTTGAACAGACCCGGTTCTAACTGGGTGATGACATCTTCCAGTTTGCGTTCACGGTAATCTGTCAGATACATAAACAATGGGATTCGCGTGGCAAATTTAATCAGTTTTTCCTGAATTTGTTTGCGCTTGCTCTTGTATTCTTTTTCCTCTTCCGACAACTGACGCTTCTCATTTTTGGAAAGTTTACGGTCATTGGCTTCACGCTTGAGTTTCTTCACTGCCTCGGATTTGTTGATGATAGTCTCAATTTCCTGATTTAGACGGCGGAATCCCTCAATGCTCATCAATGCTTGCATGGCTTCTTCATTATTCATTAGCCGGCGCAGTGTCTCATTATCCACATTCACTAATAGGGCGCTCTCCCAGCGGCGCGCAAGCAGGGTTGCCGTTGTGACGCTCATTGCCATGTCGAGAATGCCGGCGGCGTCAATCTGCTTCATGGAACTGCCGTCATAAGCCAGCACTGGCAGGAAGCGGATGAATTCCTCGATATTTTTTTCCGGACTGCTCTCGTTCACATTCAGGCGGCAAGCATACTCCGCCAGTTGTTGCAGGGCACGGTCGGGAGCAAAATCAAAAATATAACATTCGTCTTTGAGGAACAACTCTTTATTAGGCTCGGTTCCATCTGGATTTTTAATAACCCACGGATTCTGCACCCGGAAAGCAGATTGGAAATAGCTTTCTGGACTGCTCAATTTTCGCAGCATGAATATGCCCGCCCACGGACGGACTGTAACACCGGTCGTCAATTTGCCACAGGAAAGTGTGATGGTTTTCGTCTTGAGGGGCTCATTCATAGCATCCAGCACTGGCGGCAAGGCTTTAACGCCCGTCCCCGCGGCGCTGCCCGCCGCAACAATCACCTTATAGTCATGATAGAATGTGTTTTGCCTTTTTGCCATTAGATTGCTCATGGCGTAGCAGGAAGCAACACTCGGTAGATACCAGAATGTATGAGAGAGCACGTTCAATAACCTTACATCTGAAAAAGGAAGCGGCGGTTTTTGCGCTCCCATTTTTAAATAGTCTAACGTCGTTTCGCGAGTTGTGCCGCGTATGAGATCCAACCACTTTTGCACTTCATTTTCATGTTTGAATTGGGCATCTTTTCCAATACCTTCAGCGCGAAAGAATTCGTTTAGTTCAAATTCGTTGAACTCGCCCATAAGGGCAATTTTGCGGATGGCTTCCGGCAACTGATATGTCATCAGCACCATGCGCGGCAATGCGGCATAAGGATTATCCGGTCCTGTCCATTCTTCTTTTGCCTTTTGTTCATCCGAATATGTCCAGTTGAAAATTTGTTCTTCAATAAATTCGCCAGATGCAATAGCGCGGAACGGCGTGCCGGATAGGTAAAGATAGTGGTTCGTTGTGATGGGCAGGAAATCCCCGATTTCTTCTTCTGTATTTTTTAAGAATTCTGCGCCTTGACCTTCGGCGAACGCCCGCTCATTTTCATCCTCTGCGTCGTATAGTTCTTTGGCTTTTTCACGCCATGCGCCATAATGGTATTCGTCCAGAATCACACAATCCCAATTGGTTGTATGCACCCATTCATTTTTGGTTTTAATGCCGCCTGTGGCGGGGTTGCGCCCAAGATAATCCTGAAAAGACCCGAAGCAGACTATTGGTTTCTTCTTGTCGGCTTGTTCATAAGTCAAACCGCCGGGCTTGATAAACTGCCAGCCTTGGAAATCCACATGACTTAATAAGTCTTCTTCCCAAGCGCTCTGGACAGCCGGCTTGAATGTCAGAACGAGGATTTTTTTCCAATTCATTTTTTTGGCAAGTTGGTAGGCGGCAAAGGTTTTGCCGAAGCGCATCTTGCAATTCCAGAGAAAGTGCGGCGATTTATTTTGGTTGCCTTCCTCTTTAAGCCAACTTGCAAAGTATGACGCCGTTTTTTCGACAGCTTCTATCTGCTCGGGGCGCATTTTGAAATCCAGAGATCTCTGTTCTTCAAACAGTTGTCCCTCCCGCACAGCAACGATCGCTGACTTAACCTGCTCAACCGAGCAACAGAACCACTCGCCAGCTGGATTCTTAATTCCATTGATGCGCAGCATGCGGTGAACGTCGCGGTCGGTGAAGGTTGTGCCATCGCGGCGCATTGCAGATTCTTCAAGGACGATGTTATAGGGCGGTTCTCCAGGTCGGAGTGTTGGATACTGCGCCGCCACACGCTCCCGCGCATTCCCCTTTGAAGTGTAGCCTACCTTGAGCATGCCGGCATACATTGGATTAGTATCCTCATAAGCGTAGATTGTGGGCTGCGATGCCGGGCGTTGTGGAAAAAACTCCTTACTCATGATTGTCTCCCTTCCGGCAATTTCCGGCGTTCCTCCAGCGCTGCCTCGATCAGCCGGCGTTCCCTGTTGATTTCCAACCGCAATTGTTCTTCGCTGGGCAGATTCGGCAGATACTTGGATGCGAAAATCTGTTTGCGGTCGTTCAGCACCGAGTAGCGGGCAACAGTGTCGCTCTTTTCCGTGCAGAGAATTAAGCCGATAGTCGGGTTATCATCCGGCGCGGTAAAAAGACCGTCGAACATCCGCACATAGCCGTCCATTTGCCCGACATCCTCATGCGACAGCTTTCCCAGTTTCAGATCAATCAGCAGATAGAACTTTAATCGGCAGTGATAGAAAACGAGATCAATAAAGCGGTCATCCTCCTCAATGCGGATATGCTTCTGGCGCGCGACGAAAGCGAATCCGTTTCCCAACTCCAAAAGGAAGCGTTGCAGATGAGTGATGATTGCCGTTTCCAGGTCTGACTCACGTAGTTCAGCAAAGTTCGGATAGCCCAGAAATTCCAGAACATAAGGATTTTTGAGCGTATCGGCTGCGCAGGCTTCCGTTTTCTGTAGATTCCGTCCTTCAGCGATTATTTTTTCTGGTTGCTGGCTGTGCAGACAACGCTCGTAGTATTGCGTGATAATTTGCCGTTCCAGTGTGCGCTTATCCCAACCGCCCGCGATCGCCTCGCGCTCATAGAAATCGCGCGCTTTCCGGTTCTCTACGCGCATTAACGCCCGGTAGTGTGACCAGGAAAGCTGAGGAGAAAACCCCAGCGAAGATTCGCTGTCTGGTAGGTGGCTTTTGGTTGAAACCAATTCCCCACCCACTGGGGAGAGTTTTTCGACATCGGTCGATTCTCTCCCCAGTGGGAAGAGAATCTCCGCCCTGTCGGGATACGCTAGATAGAACTGTCGGAAATTCCATAACACCGGCTTGGAGAAACCCTTCCCATACCGCCCGGTCAGCCTCGCTGAAAGTTCTTCTATGACCTTTTCGCCATACTTCGCCCGTCCTTTGCCGCGCTGGATTTCTTCTACAATCTCCCGTCCAATCAGCCAATACGCCAGCACCATATTTGTGTTGACCGCCCGGGCAACATTGCCCCGCGCCTGTTCGAGTATTGAAACGATGCGGTCGAAGAGGGCAGGGGGTTTTGCCGCAAGGGCTTTGCTCTTGGGCTTACTCATCGCTGGTCTCGCCGATAGTGCGAATTTTCGAATCTATAAAATTCCACTCTTCATCAGAAACGCCCCACCTTTTGCGAAGCAGTTCGTCGGTATATTCACCTTCGTAATCTTCTAAATCTGGAATGAAGTAAAAATTCTGTCTGGTAACATTTTGTGACATCACCATTTGTAATAACAGAAAGCGAACAGTTTTAGTAAAAAGATACGATTTGAATGAAAGAACTTTCTCTTTTGTGGAGAAGGCACATGCTACTAGCCACGACTCTGTACAGCACTCGCCCGGCTTGGCAACTCTTACGTTTCCATCATAGTAAAACCCGACTGGTTTTGAAAAATCAGTTTGACCTGCGATAGGCGCGAACGGTATCAATAATTTCCATTTATTCAAAAAGCCATGTTCATCTAAAATATCAGAACTACTTGCAAATTTCAAGCCAATTTTTTGTGTGAACCAGCAAGGAACTCCTTTGCTTTTAGGAGCATAATTTGATGGTAAGCCGAAAGGCTTTCTGGAAGATACTCTTTCGTTAAGGCGCTTATTATTGTTCTCATTCTTTGCAAGTATTTTACGGATAATCGGTACAGCTTGGCTGTTTCTTATAAATGTTGGGAATTCATTTAGTGACCTAACAGATATAACAGGTTTCCCTTCATAAAAGCTAGTAATTTCACAAGGCCCCTGTGTATCGCGTTCCCAAAGGAAGTAACAAACTCCTCCAGCAATGTCAACACCAGGAAACACTTCAGAAGCACTTTCAAAATCAACAAGTTTTCGCATCCTATTGTCGCTAAGCATTTCAGCTCGAAATTCTTGCAACCCTTTTCCACCCGCAAACCAACGCGAAGGAATAATCATACTTAAATAGCGAGGGTTGATTTTTTTTGCTTGCTGAACAAAAAATTGGTAGATTGGGCGCGCACTCATACCCGTACCTCCTCCATCGCTCAACTGATACGGCGGGTTGCTGATAATGACATCGAATTTCATATTAAAGATTCCCTCCGGTTTATGTGCATGGATAAATTGATAGGCGTGTGTCTCCAGTTCTTCACCGCGTTTATAATTTTCCTCATTTGCGCCGCAGTCCAGACATCTGCCATCCCTCCAATTGTGCTCGATGCGCTTGAAGCGGATATTGCCCTGCGTGTTATTGAATACAGTGCAGACGGAATATTTGCTATTGGCATTTTTGGAGCAATAAAGCGAGCGACGCGAAAGAAGTCCGGTCAACTCCGTGATTGCAATTCCGAATATCTGCTTTTTCATGATGTGATTAATTCGCTCCTGCCGTTCAGGGATTTTCGGCTCTAATCCTTTATCGAGCCGCTTTGCTATCTCGCGCAGGAAAACGCCGGTCTTGCAAGCCGGGTCAAGGAATCGAACTTCGGGATTACTCCAAAGAGATTGCGGCAGAAGGTCCAATATCTGATTTGCCAGTTGCGGCGGGGTGAAGACCTCGTCGCTGGAGAGATTGGCAAGACAGTTCAGGACATCAGGATTGTAATTATTCTTTTTCAGCATCGGCAATCCTCAAAAAATGAATCAAAGGATACTCTTTTATGGGTTTGGGGATAAATACATCTTCGCCAAGGTCAGAAAACAGCGGCAGTTCTTTTATCGCCTCATGCTCAAGTAAGCCATGGAAAGTAAAATCCCTTCGTTTAAGCATATCGCCGTTGACTGCAGACCATTCGGAAAAAACAATCGGCTCCGGATTCTTGCCGACTGTCATCAAAGTGAGCGCATCGCCCCAAATGATATTTTTTTCAAGGATAAATCTAACTGCTTTTTGAACACTTACTTTTGCCGTCTTTTTGAAAAGACTGGTGTATTTCTGATTAAAAATTTCAAAGAGCCGTTTGCGGCATTCTATAACGTTATCTTCCAAAATATCTATGCCATAAAGACTTGAGACAACAAGCACGGCATAACGCTCATATTCCAACTGGCTTTTACCGTAGCGTTTTATGACCACACGCAGTTTCCGCTCCAAGATTTCCGTCAGAAAATTGCCCGTGCCGCAGGCAGGCTCCAGAAAACGGGAGTCAATCCGCTCAGTTTCCTGTTTTACCAGATCGAGCATGGCGTTGACTTCCCGCTTGCCGGTGTAAACTTCGCCATGGTCAGCGACTCTTTTTTTTGAGACAACCTGCTTTTCCATCAGTAAAGAATCCATTAATTAGAGAAGACAGATTTTCCTGAAAATATCAATCTCGTTCAACAATTAGATACATCATTTGAAATTGATTTACAATCAAGTAAAAAAAAGCCTGCCATCAAAAAGATAGCGGGCAAATGGGGCAGTGAAGACAATTAGAGTTGGTTTGTAACCAATTTCTTTCTTGCTATTTTTTCGGAAGATTTGAAGCATCCTTTCATCTTTTTGAATTAAAAGTTTTATGATGTATAATAATTTTTTGTCAGAGGTGAAAGCGGCGGCGGATTTTATTCGCGGTAAAGCGGGCTCTTTTCCGCAAACGGCGATTGTTATTGGGTCGGGACTTGGCGCGTTTTTGAATTCTGTGTCCGCCTCCATAAGTCTGAATTATTCGGATATTCCCTGCTTTCCGGCAAGCACGGTGGCTGGGCATAAGGGCGCGCTTGTTATTGGTTTGCTGGAGGGGCGTCCTTTGGCGCTCTGGGCGGGGCGCAAGCATCTTTATGAAGGCGCAGGCGTTAATCAAAGTCTTTTTTCCGTTTATGTCATGGCGGAACTCGGCGTTAAAATTTTGATTCTGACAAACGCTGCCGGGGGTGTGAGCAATCTGTTGCAGGCTGGGGATTTGATGCTTATCGCCGACCATATCAATTTGATGTTCAAAAATTTCCAAGCGGCGGCGCAAGCCGGCGGCAAGCCATGCGGCGTTGCAGGGGAGCGTCAAATCTATGACGCGCAATTGCAGCAGGTCGCCAGAGATGCGGCGCTGCGGGAGGGGATTGTGCTTAAAGAGGGTATCTATCTTGCGACTTGCGGTCCTAATTATGAGACAAAGGCTGAGATTCAATTCATGAAATTTTTGGGAGCGGATGCGGTTGGAATGTCCACCGCGCCCGAAGCGCTTATGGCGCGTCAATTGGGTATGCGCGTTTTGGGGATTTCCTTTATTTCCAACTCGGCGGTTCTGCCATCGGACGGCAAGACGGCGCATGAGGAAGTTCTCGCAAATGCCCGACTGGTTGAGGTGAAATTTTCCAAGCTCATGACCGGTATTGTGAAAGAGATTGTTTCAATTACTTAAAAAAAAGGGAGTCGCATTATGCGCGCGGTTGACTTAATTGCCAAGAAGCGCAATGGGGGAGAGCTTGATAGGGGAGAGATTGAATTTCTGATTGATGGATATGTTAAGGGCGATATTCCTGATTATCAGATGTCCGCCTTTTTGATGGCTGTTTATTTCAAGGGGATGACATTTGCCGAAACGGGCGCATTGACGCGTTCTATGATGAATTCCGGCGACACCTTTGACCTCTCATCCATTCCGGGCATAAAGGTTGATAAACATAGCACAGGCGGCGTTGGCGACAAGGTTTCGCTGATTCTTGCTCCTTTGGCGGCTGCGGCGGGTTTGCCCGTGCCGATGGTTTCCGGTCGCGGCTTGGGGCACACGGGCGGGACGCTGGATAAATTGGATAGCATTCCGGGATTTCAAACGAGGATGGACGAGGCTTGCTTCCGCAAACTAATATTAAAAAACGGCGTTGCCATCATTGGGCAGACGGATAATTTTGTTCCGGCGGATAAAAAACTTTATGCCCTGCGCGACGTGACGGCAACGGTTGAGAGCATCCCGCTGATTTCAGGAAGTATTGTCAGCAAAAAGGCGGCATCGGGCGCGGATGCTTTTGTTTTTGATGTGAAGTGCGGTTCGGGCGCTTTCATGGACACCAAGGAAAAGGCGACCGCGCTGGCAGGTTCGCTTATCGGCGTCATGAAGGAACTCGGGAAAAAGTCTTTGGCGCTTATCACCGATATGAACCAGCCTTTGGGCAAAGCCATCGGCAACACGCTTGAAATAATTGAAACAATCGAAACGCTCAAAGGACGCGGACCGGCAGACCTCACGGAGCTTTGCATTGAATTGGGCATCCGCATGCTTTTGCTTGGCGAAAGAGCTGCATCAATCGAAGAGGCGCGCTCGATTCTTGAAGAGCGGTTATACTCCGGCGCCGCCCTTGCCAAGTTCCGCGAAATATTGGTTGAACAGGGGGGCAATCCCGCAATATGCGAGGATTATTCACTCATGGATTTATCGCCGAATAAAACAGAATTAACAGCGCCCAAGAGGGGATATATTCAGAGTTTTGATACGCGGGAGATTGGGAACGCTTGCATGGTTCTGGGCGCCGGCAGGGCAAAGGTGGATGACGTTATTGATTATGGCGTCGGATTAATATGCCATAAAAGAATCGGCGACGCGGTCGGCGTTGGCGAGTCTCTTTTTACCGTTTATTATCGAAACGAAAAATCGCTCAGCGAGGCAACAGCGCGTCTTTCAAAATCAATCAATATAAGCGATAAACCTGCGCCGCCGATCAAATTAGTTTTGGATGAAATCAAATAGGGGAGAGGGAAATAATGGGGGAGGAAAAGCTGCCTCAAAAGGTTAAACTCTTCTTCGGGCTGATATTTGCTGAGCGAGATATTTTTGACGCCGTTCTCAAACGGCTTGCCAATGATTATGGCGATATTGACAATATGAGCGATGTTGTCCCGTTTGATAAGACCTCCTACTATGAAAAAGAAATCGGCGCAAATCTTTCAAGAGTCTTTATCTCTATTAAAGAATTGACGGTTCCCGACGAATTGCCCAGCGTTAAAATTCAAACGAATATTCTCGAAAGGCATTTCGGGCGGGCTGACGGGACGCGGATAGTCAATATAGACCCTGGATATTTGGGATTATCGAAGGTTGTCCTTGCCACCACGAAAGATTACAATCACCGCCTTTATCTTGGCAGAAAAATCTTCGGCGAGGTGACCTTGCATTATAAGGGCGATGAAAAGACGTTTGCCCCATGGGAGTGGACATATCCGGATTATCGGGAGAAGATGGCGATTGATTTCTTTAATCATATGCGGCAGGTATTAAAAGAACAATTAAAGCGCAAATCATGACGTTCCCCAAAAAGCAAATATATTTGCTCCACGGCAACGATGAGAGCAACCTCAACAACGACCGCTGCGAAGTTGTTGATGCCTTTTTGATTAAAGAGGAACGGGGGGAAAATTACAAAGAGTTTTATCCCAAAGGCGCAAAAACGCGGGTTAACCTTTCAGAAATTCTGCCAGAGCTTTTAATGGAGCTGGGGACAATTTCTTTTTTCCCGAACTCCCGCAGAGTGGTTGTCGTTTACAATCTGGATGAATTATATGGCGCCAAGCGCTCTTCATCGGGCGCCGCCTCAAAAAAAGATTCAGATAAAAAGACACGAAAATCCGACAAACCAAACCATGAGGCGCGCCTCATCGAATATCTTGAAAAATCGCTTCCCGTTACCAATAACGTCATAATATTTCAAAGCGCGGAAGATGCGGAAAATAACCTTCGGGTCAAAGAACAAAGCCCTCTTTACAAAACGATAAGCAAACACGGGCATATCATTGAACACACTGTTATGCCTCTTGCTTGGCAATTGGAAAACACGATTAAAGATCGCGACCTGAAATCTGCATTGAATATCCGGAAAATATGGTATATGAAGGATTCTGATGGCGCGTCCAATAAGATTTTCTATTCGTTATTGAGGTCAATTGTATTACTCCTTCAGGCAAAGGTAATTGACTCAAAAAGGAAACAAAGAATGCCTCTCGAGCAGATCCGCCATGTGTTTTTCCCGTCCGAGATCAAATACAACATTTTGGGTTTGCCCCCCAAAGTTAGATCCTACATTGAAGAGGCGAGCAAGAATTATACTATAGCGGAACTCAATGCGGGATTGGATAAGTTATTGCTGATTGGTTGCTATGTTTACCCCAGAACAACGGATTTATATGTGCCGGACTTGCAACTTCTTTTTGATAAATTTCTTATCGAATTTATAGGCGAGACAAAGCCGAAAACAAAGAATGGAAATAAGCGTTACTAATGGAAAAAGAACAATATCTTAACATTAAAAGACCTGAAAAAAACTGCCTGCTTTGCGGATGTTCGCTCGTTGAAGTTGAAAAGCATCCTTCAATTCTTGCGAAAATTGAACAAGAACCCACTCGAAAGGATTTTTGTCCAACATGTTGGGAAAAGATTCAGGATAGAGATTATTTTTCCTACTGGCTGACCAAAAGAATCAAACCGGACAACACGCGCCGTTTGACGAAAAAAGAGCGCAATAATCTTCTCCTTCGGATGTTCGAGTTTTTAAACGCGCAAAAAGGCGAAGGCAATGCTTATATGCTTTTTTATATTTCACACCTTTTGATGCGGTATAAGGTCTTTAATTGGAAAGGCACCAGAGCAGCGCCCGCAGAACCTGAGAACAATATCCCCGAACGAACGTTGCTTGTTTTCGAAAACAGGATAACCGGCGAAGAAATAACAATTCAGGATCAAACTCTTGATGGTGAAAAAATCGCCGCAACCAAAAAAGAGATTGATGAATATCTCCTGAACAACCTGCCGGAAGAATCCCCCGAAGACATCATCGAATAAAAAACCACAAACAGGAAAAAAGCCTTGTTTATAAATTTTCATTAACCAGCAAAAATATTTGTGGAATATAAATTGGAGTTTCGCCATGATAAAAAACTTGAAACAAAAGGCAATAAGACCAATAAAGGCAGTTATTTAACGCTGGAAACGCTTAAATTACGCACAACTTCGACAAATTACGATTTGTCGAAGTTATAGATTTTGGCGTTTTGTGGCTTGGAAGGGGGCGATTAGGGGCGAAATGGAGTCGCGCGCGACATTTGTGGAAAATTTGGGACTTGAAAAACATCTAATGCCGAAAGAAGGTTATTCATCTGTTGGAGATATTATATGAAAATATCAGATAAAATTTCTGATTTCGATAACTTTTTAAGCGTCGAGCGTAATCTAGCGGAGCGCACGCGAAAAGAATATCGTCAAGAACTGCGCAAATTTGTGGAATATCTCATCCGCACCAAAGGGTCGGAGCCGCTTATAACCAAAATCGAAACCCCGCTTATACGCCAATATTTGAATCATCTCCAAATGGAACGCGAATACAGGGCGTCCTCCATTGCGAGAACAATTGTGTCGCTCCGAACCTTTTTCAAATTTTGCGTTCAAGAAAATCATATCAAAGTCAACCCTCTCGGTATTATCAGCAATCCGAAACTTCCCAAAAAACTCCCTATTTATCTTATTACAAGCGAGCTTCAAAAACTGCTAAATACTCCAGACCAGACAGAGCTATCCGGCATCAGAGATGCCGCCATAATTACATTGCTTGCTTTTACGGGCATACGCCTAAAAGAGCTTGTTAATGCTAATCTGACTGATATTGATTTTGAGCGCAGCACATTAAAAGTATTTGGCAAAGGCTCAAAAGAACGTCTTGTCCCTTTAAATAAAATTGTATTAAACTCGCTAAGGGCTTATCTGGATCGCCGCCCTATTTCAGAATGTCCGTCAATTTTTCTTAATAGATTTGGGAATCGCCTTTCCGGTCGTTCGATTGAGACCCTCGTAAAAAAATATGTTCTCAAATCGGGGATTAATAAATCTAAAATATCGCCCCACAAACTTCGCCATACCTTTGCCACGCTGCTGCACATGAATGAAGTTGACATTCTTGAAATTCAAAAACTTCTGGGGCATGCCTCGATTACAAGCACACAGATTTATACTCATACCAATCCCGATAAACTCAAGCAGGCTGTTGAAAAACTGGACAATCTATGAAGCAATTAAAAATATTTATTACAGGCGCATCAAGTTTTTTGGGGTTGCATGTTTTGAATCATCTTCAAGGCAAAGGCTACGATGTTTATGCCCTTCGCCATGCCGCTCCCCTACCGAAAACGCATCATTTTAATGCGGTTGATGCCGATTTGGAAGAAAGCGGTTCAATCGCCTTAGCCGCAAAAGGCATTTATCCCGATGTCGTGCTACATATAGCCGCGCTTGCCCAGACAGAGCTTTGTGAAAAAGAACCAGAACGCGCCCGTCGTATTAACGTTGATGCGACTTCAGAGCTGCTCAAATTATTTTCATCCGAATCCACGCGCTTCATCTATGTCTCAACAGATCTCGTGTTCGACGGTTTGAGGGGCAATTACAACGAATCCGATATGCCCAACCCGTTGATGGTTTACGCAAAGACAAAATTCGAGGCAGAAGAACTTGTTAAGGCATGGGGAAAAAATCACGCCATCATTCGCGTTGCTTTGCTGTATGGTCCTGCCCTTGGGCGCAAACAATCCTTTGCTGGGTGGATTGAATCGAGTTTGGAAAAAGGGAAAGCGACCCTTTTTAAAGATGAATTCAGAACGCCGCTTTATGTTGAAGATGCGGCAAACGCCCTTGTGAGGCTTATTGATTCAAATTTCTGCGGTGTCATGCACCTTGGCGGGGCTGACCGTTGTTCGCGTTATGAATTTGGCGTTGAACTTGCGAGGCAAGGCGGTTATGAGCTTTCAAATATTTGCGGCACAAACATAAAGGATGCGCAATTAAATTATTATCGTCCGCCGGATGTGTCTTTGGATTCATCGTTGGCGAAAAAAAATTTGGGAATTGTCCCGATATCTATTAAAGAAGGTATCGGGCGATATTTACTGTTTAGCGAAAAAAGGGGTTCTTCTAAATGATAATCGGCGTTATTTCCGATACACACGACCAAATGGTTATGATTCGAAAATCTATTGATGTGTTTAAATCTGAAGGCGTTGGGGCGGTGATTCATTGCGGAGATTTTGTCGCCCCTTTTGCTGCCAAACTATTTCAGGGATTGAACTGTCCATTTTATTCAGTATTTGGAAATAATGACGGAGAACGCGAAGGGCTCATAAAAACTGTGGCGCCGTTTGGGGAATTGCATAACCCGCCTCATCTATATACAATAGGCGGCAAATTATTTCTTGTGAATCATGCGCCTATTTGTGAAAAAGATTTGGACAAATTCCCTCAACCTGATATAATATTATACGGGCACACGCATAAACCGGAAAGGGCTTTTATCAAAGGCATTCCATCTTACAATCCCGGTGAGGCGTGCGCATGGCTGACTGGCGAGGCTTCCATTGGGCTGCTTGACGTCTCAAACAACGATTATCGGAGGGTGGTTTTTTCATGAAAAAACGGACAACTTTGTTCTTTTTCATCGCGGTTTTATTGTTATGCTTGGGTTCAAAACATGTTAAATTACAAAGGGTATCTATTATTATTACCGGAAATCTTGGCGATTTATTCCATTCAATTGAATCGGAACAAATTCGGAAAAATAACATCGCACAGCTGAATACTGTTCTTAAACAGATATTTAAGTTATATCCTGAATCTATCGTTGTTGATACGGGAAATTTCTTTAATTGGTTGGATGTTACGGAAAGATGCGAGAAGAGTCCGGCGATCGCTCATTTTCGAACACACAGATATGATGTGATTAATTTTGGGGCTCGGGATTTGTTTTTATCAAAAAGTCTTACTTTGTGGGAATGTCCTTTCCCCGAGAATAAACCAATATACCTTTCACTGGCTTTGCTCTCTGATAATGGACAGCGTTTGGGGCGTCCATTTGCAGATATTCCTACGGCAGATTTAAAGTGTAATCTTAGGATTATCGGCGCAACACACTTTGACAGCAAATATTCCGCACCGTCCTTGATGTCTTTTTTTAGAATTGAGGATATCGAAGCGGCAATAATCTCATATTTTTATTTGGATAATAAAGAAAACACTTTCAACATCTTACTCTCAAACCTCTCCCCTGCTGAAAATGATTTTCTCGCACAAAAGTATTCATCAATTAATATTATAATTGAATCCCACTCATCATCACAAGTACCTATTCGCAAAATAAACCAGACCTATATTGTGCATAAGACAGGCGAGGATTTTGTGGGACGGTTATCCTTTGATATTAATGGTGCGGCGAATATTGATAAAATAGAATATCAATCGTTCCCTATTCAAAAAAAATCAAAAGGCTTTTTTTCTTTTTTGAGAAAAAAAGATACAACGCAGATGAAAAAACCTATTGCAAGAATTGGGGGTATAATTCCGGACGAAAGAGCTTTGAATATAATCAAAGTTCCTCATGACTCATTCGAAGTCAGGCGTTTGGATGGCGGCAAGTATGCCGATGAATTGGATTCAACCCGCATCCATTACTATGCCTTATATAAAGACCACAAACATGCGGCGAATACATTTTTTGTGGATCGCTCCGAGGGAACATATTATCCGCCGTATCTTTATCTTGTGACAGTCTCGCCGAATCATGAGTTGCTGAGCATTGATTTCATTGCCCCCTTGACGCTTGTTGAAGGCGTTGCGGATTTGGATGGTTTTCTAAAACCATATATCGGGAAAAGGTTTGAAGAACTCCATTTTGACCATACTGGCTGTTCGGGGGCGGAAGAGGAATTTTTGGCTCTCCATAATCATATCAGACTTGTTCTGAAATTATCAGAAGGCTGCCTGCGCTAATAAAGGTTTCATGTTGTGAGGTCTCCCCTGCCCATAAATGCACGGACAGTTGCATTCAACATTCTGAATGATGTTGATGCCAAACCTGAGATTTCGCTTTCAGATATTATGTTTGAATTGTTCGATAAAAGCAACCTTGATGAGCGCGACCGATCTCTTGCGGCGGAAATCGTTTACGGTGTGTTAAGACATCGCCTTTTCCTTGATTACGTGTATCAACCGTTATTAAAAACGCGTTCTTATCCGCCGGCATCAATTCAGATAATTCTTAGAATGGGGATTTATCAGCTCCTATTTTTGGATCGTGTGCCGCCGCATGCGGCTGTGAATGAATCTGTGCAGATAATATCACGTCTTTATAGCCGCAAAGAATCGGGGTTTGTTAACGCCATTCTGCGAAAGGTCGCCGCGCAAAAAATTGAAGATGTTGTATTGCCCGATAAAAAAAAATCTTTCGAGCAGTATTTATCGGTCAAATACTCTTTTCCCTTATGGTTGGTAAAAAAAATAATTAGCCAATGCGGCAAAAGCGATGCGGAAATGTTTTTCTCGGCGAGCAATCAACCCGCAGCGCTGACGATGAGAGTCAATACACTCAAAACATCCATTGCCGATGTCGCAAACTGGATTCGAGACCATCATCCTGAAGTTGATATTGAGACAGGGAAATATTGTCCCGAGGCAATAAACATCAAACGATTAACAATAAAAATTGATTGGCTGCCTCTCATACAAGGATGGGTTTATATACAGGACGAGGCATCTCAATTGATAGCTTATCTTGCCGCGCCCAAACCCGGTTTGCGGGTTGTTGATTATTGCAGCGCACCGGGAGGAAAACTTACACATATCGCCGCAATGGTGGAGAATAACGCCGAACTTTTTGCCTTAGACGCCAACCGAGAACGGCTTAAGTTAGTTGAGGAGAATTGTCAAAGACTTGGCATAAAAAATGTTCATATTGGCGATAACACACATCGCTTGTTGAGTGAATTAAAACAAAATCCAGCCGATATAGTTCTTGTTGATGCGCCATGCAGCGGATTGGGAATCCTTCGCCGGCATCCTGACCTCAAATGGAAAAAAAATGAGCGCGCCTTAAAAAAACTTCCTGCAGAACAATCGGCAATTTTGGGAAGTGCGGCATCCCTTGTCGCTCCAAACGGGGCGTTGATTTACAGCACCTGCACAATCATGCGCGATGAAAATGAGGGCGTTATAACAAAATTTCTTAAGATGCATCCTGATTTCGAGATTGGTAATCCTGAAAAAATATTGCCGCAAACTCCGGGCGATTTGATTACATCCGAAGGTTATCTAAAAATATCCACAGCAAAAACCGGCATGGACGGATTCTTTGCCGTCCGATTAAAACGAAGAAGTTGAGGTTTATCTTATTTCGTTTATTCCTGCTGCAGCAAATTTAACAATGGGAATTGCCCCAGACTTGTATTCACATGTTCGTATGCAAGTTTATAGAATGTAATGATTTCCGAAGTTGAATAATTATTCATCACCTCTGCAAGGGTGTTAATATCAATATCAATCGCCATAGCATAATCAATGGACGGGTCGTTTTGCGCCCGCAGGGTTTGATAGCGAACCCAGCGATTGGCGGAAAAACTTTCCAGAGATAATTTATAAAGTATGCCCAAGTTTATTTCGTGGGCATCGGAGCATGGATTATTTTGAAAAAATTCCTCAGAAAGATATTTGTTGCTTGAACTGCCCAAATCTGCAAGAAAGCCGATAACAAATCCAAGCCTGAGGACGCGGGGATTGAGAAATTCCATTGTTGATTGCGTCGCATGGGTCAGGCTATCCAAAAACATTGGGAACTGAACGCCAAGGGGCGCCCGCAGGTTATGCATATCCTGATATTTAAGCGAAATGCGATTGTTAGCAAATTGCGCAATATAGGATTGATCCGGACTGCGTATTTCAACACGGGGCACCTGAGCAGGGGCATTTTGAGGCGCGGTGACAATGTTGGGATCGTGTGAAAATATTTTTGAACTCCTCTTCACAAATTCAGAGGCAAACCCCAATTTATTCTCTATGGTATAAGGGTTGGTAAAAAGAACCGCTTCAAGAGAGCGAAGAATTATTTTGGCTGCCATTCAAAGCCACCTCCATATAGTGGAAAAATCGTAAAAAAACATTAAAATTTGGGTTGACATACACCAGACCGGTCAATATGAGTCCGAAGATTTTTTTGTTGTTTGATACAAAAGAGCAAACAAAAAATTTCAACAACCCAATGGGCGTGTAGCTCAGCCGGTAGAGCAGCGGCCTTTTAAGCCGTTGGTCGCAGGTTCGATTCCTGCCACGCTCACCAGAATATCTGCCCCCATCGTTTAGCGGTTAGGACACCGGCCCTTCAAGCCGGCAGCAGGGGTTCGAATCCCCTTGGGGGCACCAAAAAATTGCAAGGCTTGGCTAATCTTTAGCCAAGCTTTTTTTATTTAACCTCCTCATCAAGATGGTATTCCTTTTTGATGCGATAAATCGCTTCATTAATTTCGCATTGGCGCCATGTGCGCTGCTCTTCAAGATGCCGCTGGACGAGATCAATATTGCGGGTTGTTTCGTAAATCTTTTTCGCTTTTAGATACTGGCTATCATCTACCCAGCAACGATCCTGCTTGTATCCGCACCCCGTTAAAATCAGAGCAAACAAGATAATTGCGCAAAAACAATACAAGCCTTTCATCGTGTCTCCCCTATTTGTTGATAAGATGATGTATTAGCCAATAGTTAGGATGCTGAGTCAACGGATATTTTGAACGGCGGTTTTTAAATATCTTTTTTTTTATTGCGTAATGTGAAACAAAGCAATTAGATTCCCCTGTTCAATTAAATTACGCCGAAAGGAGCGCAAATTTGCCTTTACTTGTTTTATTTGGTTGTCAATGGGGCGATGAAGGCAAGGGGAAGATCGTTGACGTGCTGGCTGGCAGCGCTGATTTGGTCGCCCGTTATCAGGGCGGCAATAACGCCGGACATACCGTTGTCGTCAACGATAAAAAATACATTCTTCATCTGATTCCTTCTGGAATACTCCATCCTGATGTCGCATGCCTGATTGGCAATGGCGTGGTCATTGACCCAGAGGTTCTGCTTCAGGAAGTTCGAGCCCTTGAGGAAGGCGGATTAGATATCAGAGAGCGTCTCCTAATTTCACAAAATGCCCATCTGATACTCCCCTATCACCGCCTTATGGACAAAGCGATGGAGGTGTTTCGGGGGAAAGGCAAAATTGGAACAACTGGTCGCGGGATAGGGTGCGCTTATGGGGATAAAATTTCTCGTCAGGGTATTCGAGCGATTGACCTTCTTGAGAAGGACAGATTCGCGGGCAAGTTGCGCATCGCTTTAGATTATTATCATCCAATTTTTTCAAAGGTGTTCGATTTGAATTGTCCATCTGTGGATGAAATTATGGACAAGATATTTCCCTTGAGCGCGGAAATTGGCGAAATGGTTGTGGACGGTGTGAGTTTGGTTAATGAATACCTCGAACAGGATCGCCGTGTGCTTGCTGAAGGCGCGCAAGGCGTCATGCTGGATATTGATTTCGGGACATATCCTTATGTCACTTCATCAAATCCGACGCCTGGGGGCGTTTGCACGGGGCTTGGCGTGGCGCCACAACACATCACGGATATGCTCGGCGTCGCCAAGGCATATACGACTCGCGTCGGCAGCGGTCCTTTTCCCACGGAGCTTTTTGATGAAACCGGGGAAACCATGCGGCAAATTGGCGCAGAATTTGGCGCCACGACGGGACGTCCCCGCCGTTGCGGATGGTTCGATGCGGCGGCGATGCGGCGCGCCGTTCAAATATCCGGCGTGCGGGATCTGGTCATTACCAAGATGGATGTCCTTGACCAATTTGAAACCTTGAAAATATGCACCGCCTATAAATATAAGGGCAAAACTGTGGATATTTTCCCATTTGGTATAGAGGATTCCGGAGAGATTGAACCGGTTTATGAAACGCTTGCGGGGTGGAAAACTCCAACAACCGGCGCAGCATCTTTTGATGAGCTCCCTCAGGCAGCCAGAGATTATCTTGCCCGCATCGAGGAATTGCTCAAGGTTCGCGTTGTTATTGTATCCGTAGGTCCGGGACGCGAGAATACGATTATTCGTTGTTCATCATTTTGGAATTAAACGTAACAAGAATCGGTTTATGTTAAGTTTATTTAAACGCATTGAAGCCGTCTTCAGCGATATCTTTCTCACGGCGGGGGGAATGGTTCTGCTGCTGGGCGAGTGTATCATTGAACTGAAATATTTTGCTTCTAATGCTCGCCGAATCATTCGTCAAATGATGGAAGTGGGCTGGAACACGCTGCCGCTTGCTTCCATGATCGGGCTTTTCACCGGCATGATTACCTCGCTTCAGACAGGCGTTGAATTGAAAAATCTTGGATTGCAGCAGCAAGTCGGGACAATCGTAGGGTTGTCGCTCGTTCGCGAGATGGGACCTGTTTTCACTGCCTTCATCGTGGCGGCGCGGGTGGGCGCTTCATGGGCTGCCGAGTTGGGCGCGATGAGCGTTTCTGAGGAGATAGACGCCTTGCGTTCGCTGGGGATTCGCCCTGTGCGTTTTCTTGCCATGCCTCGCTTCCTTGCTGCGATAACGATGCAACCGATATTAACAGTTTACTCCATTGTTGTCGGGATTTGGGGCGGCGCCCTTGTTTCTGTAAACTATCTTGGAGTCTCGCGTCATGTGTATTACAAACGGCTTTTCGATTCTTTGGCTATGATAGATTTAAGATTATGCTTATGGAAGGCGTTAGTTTTTGGAGCGTTGTTTTCTATTGTTTCTTGCTATACCGGCTTGACAACCACCAATGGCGCTGAGGGAGTGGGGCGCTCAACAACCCGCGCTGTTGTTATTTCGCTCTCATTGGTTCTTGTGGCGGATTATTTTATCACACGTTTTCTGGGATAGTAAAAAGATTTTCGAATTATGAGAATTGAAATCAAAAATTTATGCAAATCCTTCAGAGGGAACGCCGTTCTCAAAAATCTGAATTTGTCTATCCCCGAAGGGAAAATATCCGTGATTGTCGGAGGCAGCGGAAGCGGGAAAAGCGTCCTTCTCAAACATTTGACGGGGCTCATCAGACCTGATTCAGGGCAGATCTTTGTGGGAGAACGGGATATAACGCATCTTTCGGAGGCGTCGCTTTATCCTTTGCGCCAGCGCATTGCCATGATTTTCCAGTCGGGCGGATTGCTCGGTTCGCTCACCGTTGGAGAAAATGTTGCTTTGGGATTAATCGAACATAAATTGGCGCCCCGCGATAAAATCCCTGAAATTGTTAAAGAAAAACTTGCCCTTGTCAAATTGGAAGGCAAGGAAAATGAAATGCCCGGCAACCTTTCGGGCGGGATGCGCAAACGTGTGAGCATCGCGCGCGCGTTGACCCTGTATCCCGAACTCATCCTTTATGACGAACCGACTGCGGGGCTTGACCCGCCGATGTCTGAAACGATTGATGACCTGATTCTCAAACTTGCACGCGACATTAAAGTCACAACGGTTATGGTGACGCATGACTTGACGAGCGTTTTCAAATTGGCGGATACCGTCAACATGCTCCATGAAGGCGAAATCATCGTGTCATCGTCGCCGGATGAGTTTAAAAATTCAAAAAACCAGATTGTTCAAAGTTTTATACGCAGGGAGTATCATTCAGCCGCTGTAATGATTTTATAGCGGCTTAAAGCGGAGGTTTAACATGGAATCCAAAAGCAGCCTCGCCATAAGGGTCGGAATATTTATTGTTATAGGAGTTTTGCTTCTACTCGGGCTTTCTTTGAGAGTGGAAAAAGATTTGTTTAAAAAACCTGAAGGTATAAACGTTGAGGCAAAATTTAAGGATGCCAAAGGATTGGAATTGGGCGCGCCTGTGCTTCTTGGCGGCATTGAAATTGGAAACGTTATTGAGATGGACTTTAATGCGGACGAAGCGTTGGTGGAAACCAAACTCTTTATCCGCTCCCCTTACCGTCTGAAAAAAGAATCAGTCGCAACAATCCGTCTGCAGAGTTTGCTTGGGCAATATTATATCGGCATTGATTACGGCGATCCAGCCTCCCCCGATTTGCAGCACGGCGGTCTTTTGCAGACTGAGGAGACCATGGACATCAGCGAGGCGCTCCAGATTGTTGGCGATGTGGGAAAGGAAATCAAAGACCTTGCCTCAAACTTCAACAAAAACCAACAAAAACTCTCCGACGACATTTCATCAATCATCGAAGAGAATCGTGATAATATCAAAAAGACCACAGATGCCCTTGCGGAAGCCGCGCCCTCCATTAATGAAATAATTCAAAAAGTCAAAAAAGGCGAAGGCACGGTTGGTAAATTATTCACCGATAACACCCTTTATCAACAGCTTGCAAACGCCGCTGATGGGTTCACCTCCCTGACTGTTGATATCCGCACAGGCGATGGCACTCTATCAAAATTGATTTATTCCGATGATCTCATGAAATCAGCGGAACAAACCTTTGCCGACGTCCGTAAAGCGGCGGATAATATAAACTCTGTTGTCGCCGAGAATAAGGAATCCATAAATAAATTCGTCACCTCATTAGGCGATGTTGGTCCGCAGATTAAGGAAACGATGGACAACATCAACAAGATTTCTCAAAAGGTCAATGAGGGCAATGGCACACTCGGCAAATTAGTCAATGACCCCAGCCTTTTTGATAATGCCAATACGGCTGTCACCCAAATTAAGGCGCAGTTTGAAGAGGCTGAGGAACAAAGCGTTGTGCGCACCTTCCTGAGCATTGTCCTTGGACCGGTCATGTAATTATGCAGAAGGAATCTCTTCTTCCTCAAAATGAGATTTCATGTCCATGCGCCGCGAAAAACAAATATTCCGAGCACATCCCCATCATTAGCATTTTTACGGCGGCGCTTGTTTTAAGGGTCTTAAATATTGGAAGAATGAGCATCTGGCTCGACGAAGGGATAGGGATTTCAATTGCTCGGCGCTCTCTCGGGGAGATGTTTCATTTTATTGCTTTGGATGTCCACCCGCCGCTGTCTTATATTTTCCTTAAAGCGCAGTTATTGATTTCTCAATCTCCAATATTTCTACGATGGGGTTCAGTTGTTTTAGGGATAGCGGCGCTGATTACTTTCTATCTGGCAATGAGCCGCCGCGCCGTTCCGTGCGCGCTTCGGTTGTGCCTATTGTTTCTTGCCATATCGCCCGTTGCCGTCCACTATTCTCAGGAAATACGAATGTATGCGCTGCTGTTTCTTTTGGTGAATTTGACGCTATGGGCGGCGGTGCGTTTTGCGGAGCGTTCCGATGCAACCGGCTTTTTCATTTTTCTCACATCCGCAACCGCTGCAATTTACACTCATTACATCGCGGGCATTTATGTTTTAGGCTTGCTTGTATTTATCGGCTGGGAGCGCGCAACGGAATTGAAAAATTGGAAGATGGGCATGATGGATGCGGCGCGAACCGCGCTATGTATCTTTATCCTGTATCTCCCATGGTTCGGCACATTTTGCGAACATCTCATATCTGGTTCCTTCTCGGGCAAGCATGCCCAGTCGCACTGGGAGCATTTTTCACGCATGGCTTTTGAGTATTTCACCCAAACGATTGGCGGTGTCATGCCGTGGGTGCCTTTTGGTTTGTGGGGATGGCTGATATTCGCCTGTATTTTCACGCTCGTATTCATTCGTGGAATTATGGCTATGCGTTCTGAAAAAGGTCTTTTTCGTTTGATGGTATCAGTTTTAATGACAGGTTTCATCCTCCTTGTTCTCCATCTTGCGGCACGGGGAAGATTTTATCCTCGAGCTTTTATTATCTACCTGTCATTGATTTTCTACATCATCGCGCGGGGCATTGTGGCGCTGTCGTCAAATCTCATGCAAATACTATTGCTTATCTATTTCGCTCTTTGCTTGCTTGTGCCAACAATTTCGTATTTATCGCTTGATATAAGAGATGTCAGCCTTCATGCATGTCGGATTTTAAAAGATTCCGCCGCGCAGGATGAGCCCATCATTCATTCAAGTAAATTTTCTTACTTCCCCATGAAAGCATACCTTCCCCGCCATCATCAATATCTTGCATCAACGCCGAACCTGCTCCTTCAAGAGCGGCTCTTGGCGGGGAAAGATGTCATCAAACGCTCGGATGTCTTGCAGGGGCGAAAACGTCTTTGGCTTGTTGTGGAGTATTGGGGCGCGCCCGGCAAGTGGGATGAATCTGATATGTGGACTAATCGCTGGCTGGGACCTGACTGGAAATGCGTCCCGTTGATTCAACTTCGCATCGGACCCAAGGCTTGCGTTCTTTTCAAATGCTCTCCTGCTATTCCGTGAATTCCGACCACGATGCGCCAAGAATAATCACACACGCCAACCATAATGTCATCGAGAATAAAATAAGCATGAGACTTTCTTGCGGCGTTTGTTTATGGCTCGCTGGGCTGCTCCCCATCGGTTAGACAAAAAGAGGATTCAAATAAGTTGTAAAAATATGGGAGTATTAAAGATCGGCGAAAGCGAGTGCTACTCGTGTGTGGTCTTGGGTGCGTTGGCGGCGAAGATGGACGCCAAAAATCAGCGAACGGAAGATGAATCAGGCATTGACATCGCGGCTGTATGAATATCAGTATCAATTTGATGCGGCGGGGAATCGGACGCAGATGAAGTATTTCGATGGGAGCACGACCGCATCAGGGGTTGGGGAACGCATGTCCGGCGGAAAAATATTTTTGCACGATAAAGAAGGAAAAATGTTGCCATCCGGGAGAGTTGGCAAGTGGGGTTATGGTTGGTGTTTGGGAAGGAATGGCAATGGGCAATTCTGTATTGTCAGAAGGACGTGTTGCTTTACCACCTATGACTGACAGTGGGGCTTTGCCCCCCAGTTCCCCCCAACATCCACATGGTGTTCCACCTTATTTTGCACTCGGTTTGGTCTAACCAATGGGGAGCATATCAGCGTCCCCGGATGGGATGGAACTTATGCTTGCCAAAATAAAAAGTGTCCATGATATATAGACCCAATATTTGAAGGAGCCGAAGCATATGAGATATCAAAAATATTATCTCCTTACCTTAATTATGGGTATCATATTCTGTATTAGTTATTTTTATTATTTGAATAACAAGATAACTCATTTAAATAATGTAATTTCGAATAATATTAAAATTGCTCGGGCAACGATAAAGTTAACCCATCCCCAAAATAATGAAGATTTCAATAATTATGCTACATGCGGTATAGTAATAACGAACGAGTCCAACGGAATGGTATTTTTTGATGGGTTATTGATCTTTTTTGAACCACTTGAAGAATATAGATCTCATTGGCCTAGCTTTGGTCTGCCAGATGTTGAAATCAAAAAAAATACTCCTTTCACTATTACTGCAATTAACTGCTATTCAGGAGTTCAAAAGAGTTTAACATTATCAATTAAAGATGATACTTGGTTTCATGTTAAAATTAATAGAAATAATGTGGATATCATAGTATCGGATAAAACGATAGGACTAATATAATGTTCTGTTTCGGTCGGAACTGGACAAATCCTCATCGGAAATTAGATAGTAAAAAACGACCCGAAGGAGGATTGTTATGTCATATGGTAGGAAAATGCCGCTTTTTTCGCCGCAAGAAAAGGTTGATATCATGCGCATTTAAAGGTGAAAATTTTCTCTTATACCTCCGATTCGATTTTTTTAATCAATCAACAGTCAATCCCGAGCGTTCTGCGCCAATTTTAATTATATTCGTTTTTCGGTAGTTACTTCGTTTTTCTTCAACATATTTCTTGATTTAAATTTTTTGGTCAAGATAAAGGATTACATGATTTATTATTAATAAAAAAACCGCTGTATGGAAAAAGAGTTTGTGGCAAATTCGAACGCGGGTCAGCAATGCGTCATTTTGGAAAACAGAATTGATGAAATCCGCAGGCTTTCCATTATCGTGGAGGAGTTTTTTGGGGAGCATCAGCTGCCGTCGGAAATGCTTTTCAAAATGAATCTTGTCTTTGAGGAAATCATATCGAATATAATTTATTACGGTTATGAGGACGATACGAAACATGAGATTGTTATTAACATGAATCTGTTGAATGGCATACTTGCCGTTGAGATCAAGGATGACGGCAAGGCGTTTAATCCACTTGCCAATCCTGAACCGCGTCTGGACGCTCCTTTGGAGGAAAGACCCATTGGGGGAATGGGTATTTATCTTGTGAAGCATCTGGTTGATGAGATCCGTTATAACCGCTATAACAATTTCAATATACTTTCATTCCGTAAAAATATTCGTGACAAGGGGTAACAAATCATGGAGAACAAGGAACTTGCGATTATGGATATTAAAAAGGGCGAGGTTTGTGTGCTCAAGATTTGTTGGAAGTTGGATGTGAACACTTCTCCCCTTTTGGAAGCCAAGTTTTCCGCTTTGTTAGAATCGGGCGAAAAGGATTTTATCCTCGATTTTTCCGAGGTTGTTTATATCAGCAGTTCTGGTTTACGGGCTGTTTTGATGGGCGCCAAAAAATCTGCAGCCGCCGGCGGGAAAACGGTCCTTTGCGCTTTAAAACCACAAATTATTGAAGTGTTCAATGTGGCGGGATTCACTCCGCTCTTTTCTTTATTCGCCACCGAAGAGGAGGCTCTTGAATCATTTAAATAGTAAACGGCTATTTCTTTTATGGTAAATTTGGGGGACAATTTATGACTGATTGGATTAATATCGTTTTACAATTGATTGCCGGGTTGGGGGTTTTTTTATACGGCATGAATCTGATGTCGGAGGGTTTTCAACGTGTGGCGGGCGACCGGCTTAAGAATATTCTCGCTTATCTGATCAAGAACCGTTTCATGGGTGCGGCGGTTGGAACATTGGTTACAGCGGTTGTTCAATCAAGCAGCGCCGTCACTGTCATGGTTGTGGGATTTGTCAACGCGGGCATCATGACCTTGACGCAAGCGATCAGCGTTATCATGGGGGCAAATATCGGCACGACCATCACTGCGCAAATCATTTCATTCAACGTTTTGCAATATGCTCCAATTTTTATTGGATGTGGCGTTTTTATGACGCTCTTTCTTTCCAACAAGCGCCATCGTATTTTGGGTGAGACTATTTTAGGGTTGGGGCTTCTTTTTTTGGGGCTTTCATTAATGTCCAGAGGTGTGGGTCCTTTGCGTCATAGTGAAAGCACAAAGTTATTTTTCCAGCACTTTTCTCGCAATACTTTTGAGGCGATTCTGGCAGGGTTGCTTATGACATGTATTCTGCAATCGAGCAGCGCCACCGTCGCTTTGGCTATTGTTTTGGCGCAACAGGGGTTGCTTGATTTCAATGGCGCCGTGGGTCTGGTTTTGGGCGACAATATTGGAACAACCATCACGGCGCAGTTAGCGGCTTTTAACGTAAATCGCAATGCCCGCCGAGCTGCTATGGCGCATACCATGTTCAACGTTATTGGAGTTTGCATTTTTTTACCGTTTGTTTATAAAGGACTCTTTCAAAAATTTGTCATCATGTTAACACCGGGCGATCCAACCAACCCATCGGATATTGCCCATTTTATTGCCAACTCCCACTCGCTTTTCAATATTATCAACGCCTGTCTGTTAATTGGACCTATTAAAATTTTGGAACGGATATCCATCTGGCTTGTTCCTATAAAACCAGAGGAGATGATAGAAAAACCGATTGTCCTTGAGCCGAATCTTCTGGATACGCCCGCCTTTGCCCTGACGCTTGTTCGCAAGGAAATGGTGAATATGATTGATATTTCCCGCGAGTGTTTGCAAAAGGGGTTGGATGCAATTTTGAAAAAGGATACAACGGCTTCCGCGCTTACTAACAAACTTGAAGATAAAACAGATGAATATCAACGGGCTATCACGGCTTATTTAATTCGGCTTGCGGAAAGAAATCTTACAAAGGAAGAATCGGAGCAGATTCCCACTTTGCTCCATTCGATTAACGACCTTGAACGTGTTGGCGATAATGCGGAAAATCTTGGCGGTATTGCCGAAGATTTGCAGGTGAAGAACTTGGGTTTTTCCCCCAATGCATTGGTAGGGTTGCAAATGATTTCCGACCTTGTGATGAGTATGTTTGAACCGTTGAGGAAATCTGTAAAAGAAGGAGATACGGAAGCCGCTCTTCAAGTGCTTCGCATAGAAAAAGAAGTGGATGCTTTGCGGGATAAATTGGATGAGGAGCATTTGGAGCGTCTTAAAGCCGGTGTGTGCCATCTGCCTTCAGCTATTTTCTTTGTGGATGCGTTGCATTATCTTGAGAAAATCGGCGACCATCTAAAAAACATTGCCCAGACTTCTTACAACCTTTTCACATGGAGCAAAGGCAAAGCGCGGATAAAAAATGGCGTCCAACCTCATGCATCATCTCCTAAATAAGCAAACTTATTTTTTAGGTTTTTGAGCCTTTATTTCCTTTGTTCTTGACGGCTTGCTTCAATGAAACATGATTCATACCGTTTTTTTAGGGCAATTAAGAAAGAATCGATTATAAATAATGAATCACCACGCTCGTGAAATTCGCAAACAGTTCATCCATCTGGTTTGGCCTGTCATCATTCAAAATTTTCTTCACATGCTGATGTTTAATATAGACACGGCGATGGTGGGGCGTCTTAATCCTGTGGCTCTTGCTTCCATGGGAATCGCCGGTCCGGTCAACTGGACAATAATGATGGTGGCAATGGGGCTTTCGATTGGAACTGTGGCAACTGTGGCTCGGAGCTGGGGGGAAAAGAATCAGGAGAAGGCGGCTTCTTTTGCGGCGACTTCATATATTATGGGGATTTTTATGAGCGTTGTTGTCAGCGCTTGCGTGATTCCTTTCTGTTTCAAAATCGGCGGGCTATTCATAGATGAGGCAGAGGTTATTAGAGAGTCGGGACGATATCTCCGTATTATTTACGTTTTTTTCATTTTTACCAATACGTCGCTTATAGCCTCAAGCATTCTTCAGGCGGCGGGGGATACTCGAACGCCAATGATTATCAATGGATTTTGCAATATGCTGAATGTTCTGGGGAATTATTTGCTAATCTTTGGAAAGGGCGGTTTTCCCGCCCTTGGGCTTTTGGGCGCGGGGCTTTCAACCGGTATCTGCAAAGGTATCGAAGCGATTTTTATGACGGCATTTCTTTTCTCACCGTTGAGCCGTATTCGAATGCGCTGGGCAACATTCAAAATGGTGACAAAAAAGAATATGAAGGAATTATTAAAGGTAAGCATCCCAGCCGCCACCGAACCGTTTTTTGTGCAGTCGGGGTTTCTTATGTTTACGAAAATCGTCGCAGGATTGGGAACCGTTGCCATGGCGGCAAATCGGATTGCCCTTGCGGTTGAATCGCTTTCTTTTACACCGGGTCACGCCTTCTCCACCGCATGCGCGACTATTGTGGGTCAAAAATATGGCGAGCGCTCTGCCCGCGGCATCAAATTGGCGGTACGCCAATCTATGAAAGTATCTTTCACTGTGATGACTTCCATTGGGATTTCATTCCTTATTATACCCGGTTTACTATGCCGAATCTTTACTGATGATACTGAATTAATCAAACTTGCTTCCCTATGTCTAATGATTGGCTCGTCCGAGCAACCTTTTATTGCCGTTGTTCAAATATTAAAAGGAACTTTTCAAGGCACAGGCGATACCCGGCGCCCGATAATTTATGGGAGTATCGGCGTTTGGATTCCTCGACTGTTTCTTGCTTATATTCTTGCCATTTATTTCAAGATGGGATTGGCGGGCATTTGGATTTCCACGACATGCGATTGGATGGTGCGCGCAGGGCTTTACTTCTGGGGTTACAAACATAAGTTGCGGCATCTTTATGAAGTGTTGAGAGACAAACCCAGCCCAATGCTAATTGCCCGCCCTGTTGAAGAATGCCCGACTGATTTTGGCAATTGAACAATCTCTTAATTCTTCTTCAAAATTTTATCCACTTTTTTAGGCTGCGGAGAACTAATAACAAGCACCGTTCGTTCCACCTCTGGGTGGTTTGCGGTGTAAACGTAGTCAATGTTAATTTTGTTGTTTGCCAATTTTTGCGCTGTTCGCCAAAGTGCGCCCGGCATATTTTCCAGTGTTATCATCACAATATCTTTCACATCGTAGCAGTAATGATTATTGACAAGGATGTCATCTAGGATATCCGGTTTATCAGGAACAAAGCGGACGATACCGCTATCTGTGCTGTCATGCACGGAAACGGCGAGGATATTAATTTGGGCATCTTTGAGCAGTTTGCACAAACATGCCAAAGCGCCGGGTTTGTTCACAAGCCTAACTGAGAATTGTTTTAATACCGCCATGGCTAAATCTCCTTTATAAAAATATTTATTGTTTTTTGAGCGATACCGGTAAACTGCCTTTCCATTCAATGTTATGAAAAAGGGCATAGGCTGCAGCGGATTGCACTGCAGCAGCATTGCCATATGCGCAAATATAAGAAGGCGCGCCGGGGGTTTCATCAATCACATAAGGACTGCCAAAGGAGATAATTGTCCTTGGCAGGCGCAGACTCATGAGGTGATTCAGCAGTTCCCGCTGCTCCGCGTTTAAGGAAACATTCCCTCGTCCAATAATAATGTGCGGAAATAATGCAAAAACAACCTGATCGCACTCCTGCGCCAGTTGCTCCGCTTTTTCTTTATCCTCCTCTGAGATATCATCAACCATGAATAAAACACGTGTGTTGGGATTGAGTTTTATCGCTTCTTTGCCGAAGGTATAGATATCCTTCCAGTCCATAATCGTGTCCGCTTGATTTGCCATCATAATAACAGCGGTGGATTTCTTGGTCGAAAGCGGCAAAGCCTCGGGGGCATCGCTGATTAAAGTCAGACTGTTTTGAGCTATTTGTTTTGCCTTATCATAATTCTCTTTTGTTCCCACATAATTTTTGATGTTGTCGAGATTTACAAACCGCTCCTTTTGCAGATTAACGCGCGTTTTAGCCGCTAAAATTTTCCTAACCGAATTATCAATCCGGTCTTCTTTTATTCGACCGTCTTTTACAGCTTTTAAAATGGCTTCCCATGATTTTACGGCATCGCCGGGCATTAAGATTACATCGCAACCAGCCTCAACCGCGCGAATAATGGATTCTTCAAATGTGATGCCATTTGCCGCTCCGCTCATATCCATGGCATCGGTAAACAACAATCCTTCGAATTTCATTTTGTTCCGCAATAAATCGGTCATTACATTTTTGGATAGCGTTGCAGGAACGGGTTTGGCGTCAAAGGTGGGAACCCATAGATGCGCGGTCATTATGCTGGAAACTTTTGCGTTTTTGATTGCTTTTTGGAAAGGCAGCAATTCTATGTTCCATAACTGTTCTTCATTGCCGGAAACCATGCCCATGGATGAATGCGAATCAACAGATGTATTGCCATGCCCTGGGAAGTGTTTGCCTGTTGAAAGAAGTCCATACTTTTCAGACGTTCGAATCCAGACTTCGCCCAGACGCGCCACCTCTTTTGGATTTTCTCCGAATGAGCGCGTGTTGATGATTGGGTTATCGGGATTATTATTTACATCAAGCACAGGGGCAAAATTCAGATGAACGCCGATGGCGCGTCCTTCAATTGCTGTTATACGAGCGGCTTCTTTTGTGTCGCTTGCATTTTTCGAAGCGCCTAATGCCATATTACTGGGCAAATCTGTTGCGCCATCAAAATAGCATCCAACGCCCCGCTCAAAATCCGCAGTCATCAAAAGAGGCAGGTCTGAGGCGGCTTGCAATTTATTAATACGTTCGGCAAGATTCATAACTGTCACGCCGCGAGATGCAATGAATCCAGCCGGTTTAATCTGTCGGAGCAATTCAAAGGCAAGGGTGTCGTCGTTGTGATATGTGGGGACAATCATCTGTCCGACTTTTTCATCGAGCGTCAGCCGACGCAGAACGCTCTCCACCCAGTATGAGTCAACAGGATGTAGTTTCTGGAGGGATTCCGGCGATGCTGTTGTCGCGTTCATGGATTGAAGAAGGGCTTTAAAGAATGGGTTTCTCACATACGCCCGCTGCGCATTTTTGCGGTCGGTATGAATGGCATTAGTTAAAAGAATTCCGAATGTTTGATATTTGGGATTAATCCAGATAAGCGTTCCGGTGAAACCGCTGTGACCAAATGAATCAGGACCAAGCCCGCCCGTGCCGTCCGTTTCTGTGCTGCCCAAAATCCACCCCATCCCCTGATGTTTGGAAATCTCAGGTTTTGTCTGCAAGGTGTAAAACTGTCTGATAGTCTGAGGTTGCAGGATGCGTATGTTGCCATATTTGCCGCCGTTGAGGAGCATCTGGCAGAAAATTGCAAGGTCGCCCGCCGTTGAGAAGAGACCGGCATGCCCCGCAATGCCGCCGATGGCATTTGCGTTTTCATCATGCACCTCGCCCCAAGCAAGCCTGTTCCAGTGAGACCAAAATTCCGTGGCGGCGATCTGCTTTTTCCATGAGGCGGGGGGATTGAACCGCGTGTGTTTCATGTTAAGCGGTTTGAATATACGTTCCTGAGTGAACTCGTTCAGGTCTTTGCCGGAAACTTTTTCCACAATAAATCCAAGCGTCATAAAGCCGATATCGCTATAGATGCGGTTTGTTCCGAGCGCATTTGCCGGCGCCTCATCGCAAACAGCTTTATAGAAGGCGCTGCGCCCTTTGAGTGTTTTGTAATATTGCTTGAATGGCGGCAGTCCGCTGGTGTGAGTTAAAAGATGGCGAATGGTAATCTTATCTTTGCCTTTTGCGGCAAATTCGGGAAGGTATTTGACAACATAATCATCGAGGCGGATTTTCCCATCCTCGATAAGTATCATGATTGATGTGTTTGTGGCGACCATCTTTGTGATGGATGCAAGGTCAAATATCGTATCGGGGCTCATCGCGATTTTTTCCGGCTGGAGAACGGCATGCCCCGCCGCAAAGGGTTTCAGGGCATAACCATTTCGTCCCATAACGCCCACCGACCCTGCGACTTTGTTTTCTTTTGCAGCCTTCACAAGCGCCGCCCATGCAGGCTCAAGCGATTTTGCATCCAGTCCAAGCTCTTCGGCGCGGTCCGTCCATTTCAATCTTGGCGCAGATGGCAAACTTTCCTTTTCATCTGCGATACAGGCATTCATAATCATGTTCCCCATCGCAAAAAACAAAACCAACAGGAAAACGGATTTTCTTTTCATTTGTTGATTGCCTTGCAAAGTAAATAGAGTTTTTCATTTTAATGGGAAATAAAAATTCATAAACCTCATTCTCACGTCAAGATTGTTTTGGTTCGCAAGCGAAAAAACCTAATTTCATCCAAACTAATTATTGACGCGCATTCACCTTCTTAATAGCAATTATCATTAAGTTTTTGTTCAAGTTCCTATTGGTCTTGTTTTTGCGGAGGTGTTGTCTTGAGCGATAAGAAGAATCCTACTATTACTGTGAACGGCGTTACCTACCAGAGAATCTTGATTCAAACACATATTATCAGCGAGAAGGATAACATAGTTGACGTCATTGATCGCTATACCAAAGAAGCGCGGCAGCAGGGCGATATGATAGCCGTCAGCGAAAAGGTTACAGCTATTACACAGGGGCGCGCCATTAGGGAAGACAGCCTCAAAATCGGTCTCCTTGCGCGCATCCTTTGGCGTTTTGTTCGAAAGGTTCCCTATGGCATTGGGTTGCGCAGCCCTGCCACCATGCAATGCGCTATCAATGAATGCGGAAGTTTTCGCATTCTTGCCGCGGCTTTGCTTGGCGGCGCAACCAGATTATGCGGACGACGCGGCGACTTTTACCGTATCGCCGGAATGCAAGCTGCCACAATTGACGCCGCCCACACATCGCCTGTCCCGCCTTACGACCAGTGCGTCATTCTGGGTCCGCGCGACCCAGAAAAAGTGGCTCAACAAATTAAGGAGCGCACCGGTTGCGAAGCGGCGATTATGGACATCAACGACATCGGCGGTTCTTGGGCGATTGGTTTTTCAAGCGGAATTAACAAACAAACAATTGAGGCTGCCATGAAAGATAATCCTTGTGGTCAGGGCAAGGAGCTGACCCCCATCTGCTTGATACGGAAGATGTCATAATATCGAACATCATCAAATCGCACAAATAATATATATACAATATTTCAACAATTCCTCTTTCATTTTGAACTCATTTCCATTGATTCAAGATTATAGTTGCAATGGGGAAAAAGCGACCTTTATAAAAGCATCTCAATATATTAGGGGGAGAAAATTAGATTGAAAACTGCGCTTATTACCGGTATCACTGGACAGGACGGTTCCTATATGGCGGAACTGCTCCTCGAAAAAGGTTACAAAGTGTGGGGCATGCACCGCCGCACCAGCACAATCAATTTTGACCGCATTTCTCATCTGGCGGATAAGATTAATCTTGTTCAAGGCGACCTGCTCGATCAGAACTCAATTCATAATCTTATCGAAGAGGCGCAACCGGATGAGATATTCAACCTCGCGGCGCAATCGTTCGTTCCGACATCATGGAGCCAGCCGCTGCTGACCGGCGAAATTACGGGGCTGGGCGTGACGCGAATGTTGGAAGCCATCCGAACGGTCAATCCCAAAATTCGATTCTATCAGGCATCCACCAGCGAGATGTTCGGCAAGGTGCGCGAGGTTCCGCAGCGCGAGACTACGCCCTTTTATCCTCGCAGTCCTTATGGGGTATCAAAGGTTTATGGGCACTGGATAACAATT
The DNA here is from genome assembly GCA_002070185.1 of candidate division BRC1 bacterium ADurb.Bin183. Taxonomy (GTDB): domain Bacteria; phylum Sumerlaeota; class Sumerlaeia; order MWCT01; family MWCT01; genus MWCT01. The sequence goes on along the minus strand of MWCT01000008.1, from coordinate 71,397 downwards.
AATTATCGCGAAAGTTACAAACTTTTTGCCTGCTCAGGAATTCTTTTCAACCACGAATCGCCGAGACGCGGTTTGGAATTTGTCACAAGAAAGGTGACTAATGCGGCGGCGCGCATCAAACTCGGGCTTGCCAATGAACTTCGCATGGGAAACCTTGATGCTAAGCGCGACTGGGGTTATGCAAAAGATTATGTGGAAGCCATGTGGCTTATGCTCCAACAGGATGACCCTGATGATTACGTTGTTGCCACAGGCGAGACCCATTCTGTGCGCGATCTGGTTGAGGCGGCATTTTCCCATCTGGGTTTGGATTGGGAGAAATATGTTAAAGTGGATCAGCAATTTGTGCGTCCTGCCGAGGTGGATTTGCTGGTGGGCGATTCTTCAAAAGCTCGTAAAAAGCTCGGCTGGCAACCAAAGGTGACTTTCCGAGAATTGGTCAAAATCATGGTTGAGGCGGACATGAAAAGGCAGGAAGAAGCGCTGGGGAAAACCGCAAGCGTTTATTGATTCCATCAACAGTATTCGAAATGCATGTGTCCGAAATCAAACACTATAAACTCCGCTGGAATTGCGCCGGACGATGATGTCGAAGATATTCTGGGGAAACTGGAAATCTTTGCCAATCTGGATTTAGGAGAGCTGCGCCTTCTTGCCGGCATCGCAAGACGAGTCAGTTTCTACGCCAGCGAAATGATTTTCGAGGATACCTCCCCCGGAGAAGACCTTTATGTTATACTCTCTGGGCAAGTAACTGTCCAAATCGAGGCAATCACGCCTAACGAATCGGTGATTTTGACAAATATAGGCGCAGGAGAGATTCTCGGGGAGTTTTCGATTATTGATGCCGGTCCGCGTTCTGCCACCGCTATTTCTCAAACGGATACAACCGCCCTTTCTATAAATGGAAAAAAGATGCACGAAATCTTTGCCAGCCATCCGCGAATGGGTTATATTGTCATGAAGAATATGGCGAAGATTATTTGCGAGCGTATCCGAAAGACGAACCGCCGATTGCTAAAGTCGCTGAAGAGAAAGGAATATTAGAAATGCTCGGTTACAAGAATGGGGAGATGTTCTGCGAGGGCATTGCCGTTTCCGCCATCGCAGAAAAAGTTGGAACGCCATTATATCTTTACAGCCAAAAACAGTTGTTGGGAAATTACAACCGCATTCGCAACGCCTTTTCCTCGGCAACGCCTCTGATCGCTTTTTCCGTCAAATCGAACTCCAATTTGAGCATTTTGCGATTACTGGCGCGCGCGGGCAGCGGCTTTGATATTGTTTCTGCGGGCGAGTTGCGTCGCGTAATTGCCGCCGGCGGCGACCCGCACAAGGCAATTTTTTCCGGCATCGGCAAAACGGAGCAGGAACTTGAATACGCAATTCAGCAAAATGTAATGATAATCAATCTTGAATCCGAACCGGAGGCTGTGCTCCTTTCAGAAATCGCACGCCGGTTAAAAACAACCGTTCGAGCAGCGCTGCGGATTAATCCCGATGTTGAGGCGCACACACATGAATACATCACCACAGGCAAAAAGGAAAATAAATTCGGCGTTTCGTATAAAAGCGCTCCCGCGCTCATCGCCCGCATAGCAAAGCTTCCCAACATTGAATTCGTGGGTCTCCATGTTCATGTCGGTTCTCAGATACTCGACCTCACCGCGCACAATAGCGGCGTCAGGAGGCTGGTCGCCCTGATAGAAACGCTTCGCAAGGAGGGCATCGAGATTCGCACGCTCAATATGGGCGGAGGTTTTGGCATCGGGTACACGGAAAGAGAAAAACCCATGAACGTGGAGCGCGTGGCGGATAAGATTATTCCTCATGTGCAAAAGGTCGGCTGCCGCCTGATTATGGAGCCCGGACGTTATATTGTCGCATCCGCCGGCGCGCTCATTACTCGCATTACTTATATCAAGGTCGGCGACCAAAAGCAATTTGCTATTGTGGACGCCGGCATGAATGACTTGATCCGCCCGTCGCTCTACAAGGCTTATCATCGCATCGTTCCCATTCGCGAGCCAAAGCGCAGAAAGAAGATTGAAATGGACGTGGTTGGTCCCATCTGTGAATCAGGCGATTTCTTTGCCAAGGACCGCCCTCTGCCTTCCGTTGAGCAGGGGGATCTTCTTGCGCTTATGGATGCGGGGGCTTATGGATTTGTTATGGCATCCAACTACAACACCCGTTTGCGTCCTGCAGAAGTTCTTGTTAAAGGCGCAGAGTTCCACATTATAAAAAAACGCGAGACCTATGATGACCTTTTCAAGGGCGAGCAGTTCCCGCCCTATTTGCAAGATTTGTGATTTTTGAAAAGTCGAAGGATGGCTATGGAGATTGCATATCCCCAAATTGAAGAGGCGGCAAGGGAGGCATTTACGGATGCCCCACCGACCCATGACTTCAGCCATACCCAGCGTGTTTTGAATCTTTGTATGCATATCGGACGCAGCGAAGGCGCAGATCTCGAAATTCTTTACGCTGCCGCTCTTCTCCATGACATTGCCCGCAAAGAGGCTGATGAGCAGAACCAATGCCACGCCGAACTCAGCAGCCTGAAAGCTGCGCCTATTCTTGAACAGGCGGGTTTTCCGCCGGAAAAAAGAGACGATGTCCTTCATTGCATTGCCACGCACCGTTTTCGAAGCGATAATCCCCCCGCCACTTTAGAGGCAAAAGTCCTTTATGATGCGGACAAGCTTGATGCCATCGGCGCGATAGGCGTCTGCCGCGCTTATGCCTACGGCGGGGAAAATGGACAGCGCTTATATGATTCCTTCTCCCCTGCCGACCTTGAATCGCCCAATACTGAAAGCATTTCCAAAATTACCAATCACAAAGAACATACACCTATTATCGAATTTCGGATGAAACTTTCGCGTATTAAAGATAAATTATTTACGGCAACTGCCAGAAGTATTGCAGAGAGCCGCCACCGTTATATGCTGAAATTTTTTAACCGGCTTTATGAAGAGGTCAATGGCATCAAATGAGCATTGAGTTTATAGAACAAGCGTTCTCGTTTGAATATGAGGGCGAAAGAATTGCCGCAACGGCTCACGCGCCTTCAAAAGAAACAACCCCTGTTCCAGTTGTCATATTCTGCCATGGATATACTGGAAATCGAATCGAGCAGCGTTACATTTTTGTCCGAATGGCGCGACGCCTTGCGCAGGAGGGGATAGCCTCGATTCGATTCGATTACCGCGGCTGCGGCGAGAGCGAGGGTTTGTTCAGAGACCATACTGTTCTGGATTATGTGGCGGATACAATCGCTGCGATAAACGCGGCAAAAAACCTTCCATCTGTTGATACCCGGCAAATAGGGCTTTTGGGGTATAGTCTTGGCGGATGCGTCGCCTCGTATGCCGCTTATAGATGCGCCGAAATTAAAACTGTTGTGTTATGGGCGCCCGTTGCCTTTCCTTGGAAACTCTTTTTTGATAGGCGTCCGGATTTTTTCCCGGATGATGCCTTTGGCGCGGATAATTTATTTGTTGAGTATGCGGGATGGGAGATCGGCAGAAAATATGTTGAAACGCTAACATCTCTCGACCCCGTCCATGCGCTATCCCAATTCAAAAACCCCGTTTTGCTCTGCCATGGTTTGCAGGACACTGTGGTGCCGCCCTCACATACCGAGGCGTATGATGCGGCGCGAAACCAGAATCATCTTATAACCGAGACTTTACTCCTTCCAAAATCGGATCATGGATTTAAGCCTTTACAAGAAGATGCGCAATTATTAGAAGATACATTGTTATGGTTTAAAAAGCATTTATGAAAGGCGGATAAAATATATGGCATTTGGATTCAAAAAAAAGAATCAGGAAGAAGTGGTCGTGGGATTCATCACCATGAATGCTCCTTTTGCCTTTGTTTTGGGCAAGGAATATAAGACTAACAGGGCGATGTTGAAAAAGATATCCGAAGACAGAATCATCCTTGAACTTCCCATGGACGTGGATCTTCCTGATTTGAAGCAATTCGATGATGTCCCCATGGCGTTCCGTTTGCCCGGAGATCAAAACACATGGAATTGCATGGTGGAGGTGAATCGGATTTATCCGTTGGATGAGCGTGATAATCCCGTTTATGGCATGGAGCTCATCTTAAAGAATTTCACGAAAGAGCAAAAAATGCAAATTCAAGAGTATCTACTGGCTCGCAAAAATGCGGCGGCTGGCATTCAGCCCCAGCAACAATAGGCGGAATACGATGCTGAGTGAAATTGATTACATCAAACTTTCCAACATGGGCTTTTACGCCTTTCACGGCACTTCAAAAGCCGAAAAGGAAATCGGGCAGCGTTTTTATCTTGATGTGGAAATGTATCTGGATTTGAGCGAGGCGGGGAAAACGGACAACATCCGTTATACGGTTAATTACGAAAAGGTTTATAACATCATCAGCGAAATTACGAAACAAAAAAAATATAATTTGCTGGAAGCGCTTGCGGATGATATCGTTGATGGCATCTCAAGGCATTTTCCCCAACTTGAAAGAATCAAGGTCAAGGTGCGCAAACCGCAGGTTCCTCTTTGCGGAATTCTTGATTATGTTGAGGTGTGCATAGACCGTAATAATCCTTCGAAAAATATAAATGAATCATGAGGTGATGTGCTTATGACTGGGCAGGATATCAGGCGTCTTCTCCCCCCCGATATAGATATTGCCCGTCAGGCTCCGCTTGTTCCTATTGGACAGATTGCACAAAAGATTGGCATCTCTGATGACTATTTGGAGCTTTATGGCAAATATAAGGCTAAAATCAATCTTGATATTCTTGAGCAAAAAAAGGGCAATCCCAATGGGAAATATATCCTCGTCACAAGCATAACTCCGACGCCGCTCGGCGAAGGGAAAACAGTCAATGCCATCGGTCTCTCTATGGGTCTGAACAAACTTGGCAAAAGCGCAGTTTGCTGTATCAGGCAGCCGAGCCTTGGTCCAACTTTTGGAATCAAGGGCGGCGCTGCCGGCGGCGGATACTCGCAGGTTATCCCTATGGAGGATTTTAATCTGCATCTTACCGGCGACACACACGCCGTCACTGCGGCGCATAATCTGCTCGCCGCTTTTTTGGATAATGCGCTGCATCATAAAAACCTGTTGGATATTGATCTCCATTCAATCGTCTGGAAACGCGCCATGGACATTTCCGATCGGGCTCTTCGGAAAATTGTTATAGGGCTTGGAGGCAGAACGAATGGAATCCCCCGCGAATCTGGATTTATTATTACATCTGCCTCCGAGATTATGGCAATCCTTTCGCTTGCCACAAGCCTTGCAGACCTTCGCCAGCGTCTGGGGCGAATTGTGTTGGCATACCGCAATGACGGGCAAGCGGTGACAGCGGAGGATTTGAGCTGCGCTGGGGCGATGGCTGTCCTCATGAAGGATGCCATTAAACCCAATTTGATGCAAACAATTGAACATACGCCGTGTTTTGTGCACGCGGGTCCTTTTGCCAATATTGCCCCGGGCAACTCTTCCGTCCTTGCAGACCGGATTGCTATCAAATGCGCCGATTTTGTTATCACGGAAGCCGGCTTTGGCGCGGATATGGGCGCGGAAAAATTCGCCAACATAAAATGCCGCATCAGCGGGTTGATACCTGCCGCCGCCTTGCTCGTTTGCAGTGTTCGATCCATCAAGATGCATAGCGGCAAATATGACGTCAAACCCGGCAAACCTCTTGATGCAAATTTGACGATTGAAAATATCCCCCATCTTCTTTTGGGAATGCCCAATCTTGAAAAGCAAATTGAGAATATTAAAATTTATGGCATCCCTGTTGTTGTTGCCATTAACCGTTTTGATTCCGATACCGATTCTGAAATTAAAACAATCCAAGAGGCTGGCATGAAATCGGGGGCGCATGCTGTTGTTATCAGCGACGCATGGGCTCGCGGAGGCGAGGGATCCCTTGCCATGGCGGAAGCTATTGCGGATGCCGCTCGAGGCGAATCCGAATTCCGTCCGCTTTATGAACCCGATATCGGCATCAAGGAGAAAATCGAACAGATTGCGCGAAAAATATATGGAGCCGGTTCGATTTATTATGAGCCGCTTGCCAACAGGCAAATTAAGCAATTCACCGAGCAGGGTTTTGGCAAATATCCGATTTGCGTGGCAAAAACCCATCTTTCCCTTTCTCACAATCCGAATTTGAAAGGGCGTCCTGAAGGCTATGAAATATCCGTCAATCAGGTTGGGATTTCCGCCGGCGCAGGTTTTCTTTATGTTCTGTTAGGCGACATCATGACCATGCCCGGGCTCCCCAGCACACCCGGCGGCACCCGCGTTGATATTGGTTCTGACGGCGTTGTTCATGGATTATTTTAACGGAGGGCAATTGTTATGACTGCTCGAATTTTGGATGGCAAGGTGCTATCGCTAACAATTCAATCAGAGATTGCAACCGCCGCTGAACAGCTAAAACGAGAACATAATATCGTTCCCGGTCTTGCGGTAATTCTCGTCGGCGACGATCCCGCCTCGCAAGTCTATGTTCGCAACAAGGCAAAGGCTTGCGAGAGGGTTGGATTCCATTCAAAAACATTCGCCCTTCCATCCGAAACCGCTCAAAAGTATATAATGGATTTAATCAAGGAATTAAACAAGGATAACGCCATTCATGGAATTCTTGTTCAACTTCCCCTCCCCCATCATATAGACGAAAATGCCATCATCAATGCCATTAATACCGATAAGGATGTGGACGGTTTTCATCCGATTAATGTGGGGCGGATGGTTATCGGAAAGGAAGATTGTTTCTTGCCATGCACACCTTTTGGCATCCAGACGCTTATGATGCGTAATGGTATTGAAACAGGGGGACGCCATGTGGTTATTGTGGGGCGCTCTAACATCGTTGGCAAACCCACAGCCATCATTCTAATGCAAAAAGCCGTAGGCGCGGACGCCACCGTTACTGTTTGCCATTCGCGTACAAAAAACCTGCCGGAAATCGTACGTCAGGGCGATATTGTCATCGCCGCCATAGGCAGGGCAAATTTTGTGACTGCGGACATGGTCAGTCCGGGCGCTGTGGTCATTGATGTCGGTATCAATCGGGTCAAAGATTTTTCCACCAAGACAGGCTACGCCCTTGTGGGCGATGTGGATTTTGAAAACGTCAAAGAGGTTGCTTCTGCCATCACGCCTGTTCCTGGAGGCATTGGACCCATGACAATAGCCATGCTTCTTTTTAACACGCTCAAAGCCGCCAGAAAAACGTTGAAATAAAAGGGCGAGTTTATCTGGGCAGTTCTTTCAGAAGGGAATGCGCTTCGGGATTATCTGGCTCAAGTTTAAGGACCTGTCCCCATATTTTACGCGCCTGTTCATTAGCGCCGGCAAGCGCCGCTGTTTTTCCATAAAGAATTAGCGCCTGAATATCTTTGGGATTGATTTTGAGCGCATTTTTGAAACTTTTTGCGGCATTGCCCAGTTGGACGTTGTTTTCTTTGGGGCTCAGCAAATACATATTCAGGCAATATTCTCCGATAGCCATGTGCCCTCGTATATCGTTAGGCACGCGATTTTGATATTCATAAAGGATATCAAAGGCTTTTTGAACCTGTTTGAAATCAATATAAAGTTTGTGAAGAGCCAGATATATTTCGAAAGGGGGATTGGGGACTTTCTGCAAAGATTCTTCGAGCACCGCTACGGATTTTTCCGCAAATTTACGCTTTGCCTCTATCTCCGCTATTAAAAGATATGGGTTTGCAAGTTGCGGATTTTCTGCCATCGCCGCTTGAGCGTCTGCCAAGGATTCTTCTATTTTACCCAGTCTGTAATAAGCGGAGGCGCGATTGCTAAACACCTGCGCCCGAAGCGTTGTCTGTTTTCCTTTTAAGGATTCAGTCATGTATTCAATGCTTTTTTCATACTCGCCGCGCTCAAAGGCAATCCGCCCAAGTTCAGATAGAGCAACGGAATTGCCGGGATGAATCTCAACCGATTTTGCATACATTTTTTCAGCAAGTTCATCATTGCCGATTTCCTGATAAAGCATAGCCAGCACAACATAATTCTCATCATCAATGCTGCCGCCGGAGATGGCTGCGTGTTCAAGAATTTTTTCCGCTTCTTTTATCCGGTTGGCATCAATGAGCAATCGCGCAAGGTTCAAATAGGAGGGTGTGTATTTCGGTTCTGATGCGATAGCTTGCCGGAAACTCTTTTCAGCCATTGCGGACATCCCGCTTTTTCCATAATACGCCCGCCCAAGGTTGTTCAAAATCAGCGCAGAATCTGGGTGGATTTTTGATTCTGCATTCCAGAGAGAAAAATCATCGGAGAATTTTTCGCTGCGGATATATGTTGTAACAGAATAAAAACCTAAAAGCGATAAGCCAATGATGGCAGCGGCAATTCTATTTGGCGACGTTGCATGGCGTTCGCCTGATTTTTCAAGATGCATGAGCGCCGCGCTGATAAAAAGGGTCATGCCGATAGTGGCATAATATGCTTTCCCTTCTATCATCTGAAAATCTGGCGACATAAATAAAACGCCCGTTAAGGCGAGAATAAATAATCCAAGCCCGTAAAAAAAAAGCCTCTTTTTTCGTAAAATGATTAATGCCGCCAAAACGGCGCAACCGACAAAGAGCGATATGCCCATTGCCGGCAACGTCTTGACAGGATAGAAAACTGTTAACCGAAGCGGGAATAACGATAAATACAACAATTGCGCCATAATGCGGACAATGTAATTCGGTATGTTAAATGATATGCGAAATATTATTATTCTTAATACCAGATAAATAGCCGCGATCAGGAAAAGCGGAGTGTAAATTTTGAAAAAATTAGATTTTGATTCCTCCCGTTTCCAGACCAAATCTCCAAACATTAAAATAAAAGGCAGTATGATTAATCCCTCATGCGACAGAAGACCCAATATAAATAATACTGGGACGAAAATATTAAATAGAAATAGCGGAATCCCTTTCGTTTTCACATCTGCCGCAAGATGCGAAACCAACGCCGCAAAGAGAAATATTCCACCGATAATTTCCGCGCGTCCCGAAATGCGCGCCACGTTTTCCGTATGAAGCGGATGCAGCGCGAATAGAAGCGAAGCGAAAAAAGCAATATTGCCCGCTTGAGTAAGACGCTCCAGCGCAATAAAACAAATCAGCGAGCAAACAATATGCAATACTAAATTGGTGAGGCGGTATCCTATTGGCTTTGCCTCCCATAAACGATAATCAATCATAAAAGACAAGGATGTCAGAGGTTGCCAGTGTTGTGCGCTCGGGTGTGGCTTTTGAAATAAAGAGGGGATGTTTTTTATGGCATGAAAGGCTGGGTTGTTCAGAATATTTTCCGCATCCTCGTTAATAAATCCTCCGCGAAGCGATGGGGCATAAACCAGAATCGAGGCGAACCCCAAAATCAGCCCATACCAGATGAGGCGTTGGATTTTTTTTTCTTTATACACCTTTCGAATCATCATGCCGCCTCATTTTAAGCCGGGACAAATCTGGGCGCTGTCGCGGTTGCGCCAGTTCATGGGAAATGTTTTGCATTGCAGCGGCTTGACGTTGTGAATACGGCAGCCATTTTCTTCAAGAAATATACAATCGCCGTTTTCTTTTTCCTTTAACCAATAGTCGCCGAAGAGAGAAGGGCGGGTGTAATCTTTTTTGAATTGGTCGAGTTCCATTTTGAGATAATCCGCCATTGCGCGAATTTCGTCTTCGGACGCTCGGACAAATCCCTCGCCTCTGCAGCATTCGCCGCAGCGTTTGCACTGGAATCCTTTGTTTTCTTGTTCCATAATATTCGGGGGTTACCGGTTTTTTTGATTGTCCATCTTCCGGGTTTATTATTCTTCCATTTCTCTAATTCGCCAGATATAATCTTGTCCATGATATCCAATGCAGATAGCCAGCGCGGGGGTGGATGGCAATTGCTCAACACATCGCCAAAAGGCGCAAACGGTTCGGGCGATCAAATATAATGTGGTTCCGATTTCAGCCTTGTTCCCGCCAGCCCCTCCATATTCATTGTAAATATCGGCATAAGCGGGAAGGTCTGGGCCTTCAATTTCTTCATCATAATCAGTCGCCCAGTCTTCGTCTTCTTCCTCTTCGCGATAGTATGCAGGGCAGATATAGAAGCATCCCTGCCAGTTGTTGTCCATATCATATTCAAAGTAAATAGCGCCGGCAGAAGCCTTCTCCGCCGTCTCGACGGCTTCGTAGAGAGTTTGCATGATGGATTTTTCATAATCATCAATATCTATCGCATCAATTTCCCTGACGATTTTTGTTCCCGCCAATTTTAAGGTCAATTCGCGATATTTAGTTTCCACATCATCCCAATCGCTCTCGCAAATATCCTCATACATTTTGTCCAGATGGTCGAAAATTTTCATCCAACTTCTCCTGTGCAGAATCAAAAAACAAGCAATCTGTTTCCAACTTGCTTCTCTTCTGGCAAGAATAAAATTATGAAAAATATGCGGGACGTTTTATCGAAACACATTTTTCAATCGAAGGGCGTTGGTAATAACAGAGAGCGAGCTGCAAGTCATAGCCGCGCTGGCAATGACGGGGCTCATAAGCAGTCCAAAGAATGGGTATAGCAAACCCGCTGCGATGGGAATGGCAACTGTATTGTAAACAAAGGCGAGAAACAAATTTTGTTTGATATTCTTAACTACAGCATGGCTTAGTGTTATCGCGTTGACGATTCCGCGCAGGTCTCCTTTGACCAGCGTTACATCTGAGCTCTTCATGGCGATGTCTGTGCCTGTCCCCATGGCAATACCAACATCCGCTTGCGCCAACGCAGGACTGTCATTAATGCCGTCGCCCGCCATGGCAACCTTCAATCCATTCTTTTGCATTTCTTTGACAATCTCGTTTTTACGGCGCGGGTCTATCTCTGATGCAACGTCTGTGATGCCTAATTGCCGGGCAACGAATTGCGCTGTGATTTTGTTATCGCCGGTTGCCATTTTTAGCTGTATGCCTTGTTTTCTGAGTTCGCCGATTGCTGCGAAAGTTCCTGATTTTATCGGATCGGAGATGGCTATGACTCCCGCCCAAAGCCCGCGCGCGCCAATAAATATAACGCTTTTGCCCTCTTTGCGCCATATTTCAATCCGCTCATCTTTGAGATTCACATCAATGCCATAATCATCAAGAAGCGATGGAATCCCCGCGATGACTTTGCTGTCTTCCACTCGTCCCACGATGCCGCGTCCTGTTTCGGATTTGAAATCCGTCACAGGTAAAAGAGCAACTCCCCGCTCTTGAGCGCCTTGAAGAATCGCTTTTGCTATCGGGTGTTCGCTCGCCTGCTCGATGGAAGCGGCTAATTGAATCAATTTTTCCTCGTTAAAGGGTTCTACGGCGAAAACATCTGTTAGCGACGGGCGCCCTTCCGTCAGGGTTCCTGTTTTATCAAAAACGAGGGCTTTGATTTGGGAAAGCGTTTCCAAAGACTCTGCGCTTCGGAATAAAATTCCCATTCGGGCGCCTGTTCCCATTCCCACCATAATAGACATAGGCGTGGCAAGTCCCAACGCGCAAGGGCAAGCAATGATGAGAACAGATACTGCGTTCAGGAGGGCATGTGAAAAGTGGGCAGCGCCACCAATTAAAATCCATAAGAGAAAAGTGATAACCGACACAGCCACAACTGCTGGGACAAAATACGAGGCGGCGCGGTCGGCAAGTCTTTGGATTGGCGGTTTTGTCCGCTGGGCTTCGGATACAAGGCTTACTATCTGCGCAAGCAATGTATCGCTTCCAACATGCCTTGCCTCCATGATAAACCCGCCAGTTTGGTTGATTGTCCCGCTGAGCAAAACGTCACCGGGCTGTTTTCCATTGGGAATCGGTTCGCCTGTTAACATGGATTCATCAATGGAACTATTTCCTTCGATTAAAATACCATCCACAGGTATTTTTTCGCCCGGACGCACCCGAAGCCTATCCCCAACTTTAACTTTTTCTATCGGCGTTTCCGTTTCCACACCATCCCGAATAACGCTGGCAGTTCGAGGCGTCAACCCAAGCAGCGCTCGAATAGCGCTGCCTGTTTTGTTTCGGGCTCTATGTTCCAGAACTTGACCAAGGAGGACAAGGAGAATTATCACCGCAGAACTTTCGAAATAAACCTGCGCGTGACCGTCCATCTTTGCTGATTGGGGAAAAACATCGGGAGCCAACACAGCTAAAACACTTATTAAAAACGCGGCGCCGGTTCCCAACGATATCAAGGTGAACATGTTCGTTGCGCGATGCCGCAACGCTGTCCATGCTCGAAGAAATATCGGTAACCCAGACCAGAAAACAACCGGCGCTGATAATATCATCTGCAGCCAGTAATTCACTCGACGAGACAATATGCCCATAAGGGGATTTCCGGGGATATGCTCCGACATGGCAATCACAAACACAGGGACTGCAAATACAAGCCCAATGCGGAAACGAAGGAGAAGGTCGCTCTGTCCCGTATCCTCTTCAGGTTCGCCCGTCAAATCAGGAAGCCGTTCCAGTGCCATTCCGCAGCGGGAACAAGAGCCGGGTTTGTCGCTTTCTATGCCTTCGCACATGGGGCAAAAATATTTTTTGGTTGGGTTCCACGAAACTTTCGTTTCTCCGCCTATTTGACAATAAGGACAATTCTTTTCCAATTTTATTCGTTTATCTCCGTAAAAAAACTTTAAAAAAATTATTTGTTTCTTTGTTGGCTGTCGGTGTTATTTCCATCGGTTGTTTGCGAACAAAACATAAGAAGTTTTTTAAATGCGCGATGCGTGAGTCAATGAAAATAAAATATAAAAATATTCAATGTATGAAAAAATCAGTTATTGAAAATGGACAATGTATTGGCGTAGGGACATTATAGCAAGTGGATAACAAAAATGCGCAAAATAAAAATATTAATGATTTCGCATTCATCGGAGTTGTCGGGCGCGCCGCGTGTTCAATTAAATGCCGCCCTTGCGCTTTCACCCGATAGGTATGAGGTGGACTTTTGTTATCCAGAAAAAGGCGGGATGTCCGACATTGCAGCTGAAAAAGGATTTCGAGTCATTATTATTGATAACCCCCAAAGCGGCATCAAAGAAGTCAAATCCATCTTTTCACAAATTGCCCTCATATTTAAAAGAATCCGATTTATTTTGAATATCAGAAGAACGATAAAACGCGGCGATTATGACCTGATTTACTTAAGTTCCGCGGCATCATTTTACGCGGGTATGGCGCTTTTCGCTCTTAATAAACGCGTCATCTGGCATATTTATGAATATTTGCAGGATAACATGTATAATCGGTTTCGACGATGGGTGGTGGCGCATTTTTCCAATCTGATAATTTTTGATGCCCCCGCTGATATGGAATATTTCGATAATGTATTGAAACACAAATCTGGAAGATTCATCCCCAACGGCGTCATGATTTATGACCCCGCTCAATTAAAACCGGATGTTGATTTCAGGAAAAAGTGCGACTATCAATCTGATGATATTATCATAGCGAGCGTGTCATTTTTAAGCCGCAGAAAAGGAATAGATGTTTTTTTGAAAGCATTGAAAATCGTAAGCCAAGAATTCCCCCATGTTAAAGGCGTTATAGCGGGAGACACTGATACCGCAGATCCAAGATTCATGAATGAAATATTTGATTACGCAAAGGAGGAAATGGGGGGGCAGGTTTATTTCCCCGGCTTTTGCGCCGACGTCCCATCGTTTTTAGAATGCGTAAAAATTTTTGTGCTGCCATCTCGAAGCGACTCCATGCCGCTGACTGTTCTTGAGGCAATGGCGTCTGGAAAGGCAATCGTTGCAACCGACGTCGGCTATTTGAGCAAAATGCTTGATGCCCCTAACGCTGGAATTATTGTCCCCATAGAAAATCCGGAGGCGCTTGCCCAAGCCATTTGCGCTTTGTTGAGTGATGAAAAAAGATGCCGCCAAATTGGCGCCGCCGCTCATCAAAGAGCCAAAGATGAATATTCCATGCAAAAATTCAATGAGAGAATAAACGAAAGCGTAGAATCTTTAATCAGGGATTTGTGACAGCGGATTCGGTTTTATCATCAAGGTCGGGGCGGACGCCTGTCTGCTGTTTGGCAAGTATCAACCCAAACATAACCCACGTGCTGACATAAAGAAATGTATCCTGAATAGCGCATGAAAAAAGGAAGATGATGAGCGATGTCAAAAGAGCGCTATAGAGGTTGATAATCTCTCTTTGTTTGCCTTGAAGGGCTTCCTGCCTCATTCGCCATACCCTGATAAGAAGGCTGAAGAAAAATAAAATAGCAAGGCTGAAACCGATGATACCCCCTTCGCTGATGAGTTGGTTATAGCAAAGATCCGGGTATATCTTTTCGCCTTTGAAATATTGAATTTGACGTCCTTTTCCAGGCGGGAGATATTTGTGCCATGTTGTTGGATAGGAGCCAAGACCAATGCCCATTAAGGGTTTACGGCGCAACACTTCGAGCCCGACTTGAATTCCATCAAGGCGAAATGCAAGCGAGCGGTCTCTTTTGATTGAGCCGATTGTCCGCAGCCGAGACCACATCTGATGCACCACAATCGGACTGCTAATCAGCAGTATTGAGATTATCATTCCCAGCAATATTTTTGAATACCGGTTTTTATATATAAGGGCGATAAGGAAATATAAAATAAGAACAATAATAATGGTCTGTCGGTTGAAGGTGAACAAGGCGATGAGAGTAATGAAGATGGAGATGGCAAGAGCAAAAAATCTCGTCGAAAATGACTTTGCCTCGCAAAAAAGATAATATCCCAATGGCAGAGAAAATGTGAGTTGATGGGCGTAAACAATGGCATTGGGAGCGGCGCCATTAATGCGGAGCCGCCCCATCCATTTTGTTCCTGATTTTGTAAAAACATCTATTCCCGTGACAAGTTCGAAAGCGCCTAAAAGGGCGCTGCCAAGCGTGAAGATGAGGATAATCCAGAAAAGAAAATGGAAGTTGCTCTGTTTGCGCAGCATAGAGGCGATAGCCACCGCCAGAAAGAAGTCTATCAACAGGTATCTCAGGTGGTAAAGTCCGCTATCCAAATCTTCCGCAAAAAAACAATTAATAACAAAATATATAACAAGGATGGATAGAAAAAAGGTATGGCGGCTTTTTTCGAGCACCGCCTTCCCTCTTGCCAGCCACGACGTCCAAGATATTACAAAAAGAATTCCCATTATCTGATTAAGCGATAATGGGATGCCTGGCAGCGGTATGCCGAGGAAAAATGTGGTCGGGAAGTAAAGCAAAAAACCAATAAAAGGTCCGACAAGCGTCAGCATGCCCACAAAAGAGAATCCGAGAAATCCTAATTGAAAATATTTTGCGTGAATTAACGAAACGCCATAAGCCAAAAGCCAGAATAGGAAAATGGCCGCCGCCGCAATTTCCAGACGCTGCCAGAAGATACGTCCGGAATTTTTGGCGGAACTTTCAGGCATTCTCAAGGCTCCTCTCAAGGGCTCGAAAATTTTGGATTATTTTGCCTTCGCGGAAAACAGCCGAACCCGCCACAAAAACCTCCGCGCCTGCCGACATAGCCAGCGGCGCCGTTTTCGTATCAATGCCGCCGTCAATTTCGATAACAAAGGGATAACCTTTTTTATCGCGCAAAAGGCGAAGTTCGCGCACTTTGTTCAGGGTTGTCGGAATTAATTTTTGCCCTCCGAAACCCGGCTCCACGCTCATGATAAGAATCAGGTCAAGTTCATTTAGAATCGGTTCTAAAACGCCGATTGACGTTTTTGGTTTGATGGAAATGCCCGCAAAAAGTCCGGCGGCATGAATCAAACGAACCGCCCTTTTGACATTGGGAACCGCCTCGCTGTGAATTGTCACCAGATGGACGCCTGCCTTAGTGAAATCCTCAAGATACCCCAGCGGGTTTTCAACCATCAGATGAGCATCCAGAAAAAGTTTCGGAAAATGCTTTTGAACACATTTGACCAGCGGCGCCCCAAAAGTCAGATTGGGAACAAAATGTCCGTCCATGATATCAAGATGTATCATGCGGGAACCTGCTTTTACGGTTTTTCCAATATCATCTTTCAGGGTTGCAAAATCCGCTGAAAGAATCGAGGGCGCAATGCAGAATTTGCTGCCTTTTGGGAGCAGTTGAGAACGGATGTCCTTTGCGGGACTTGATTTAACGGGTTTTGTTTTCATTTGAATGCATTCTCAATTGATATAATTTCGAAATTTGATTTCTCCCCTCCCGGGAGTTCGAGTTCAAATTTATCTCCGACTTTTTTACCGATAATACTTTGCCCCATTGGAGAAAGGTAGTTGATAATGCCTTTTTCAGGGTCTGTTTCCCACATACCCAAAAGGGCGTGAGTCTCAGATTTATTTGTCTCAATATTACGCATGGTAAAACGAGTTCCAATGCCGACATACGTTGTTTGAACTTTGTCCGAGTCAATAATGCGGGCGCGGGAAATAAGGTCTTGCAGTTCTTCCATTTGTTTGAATAGCAGTGTCTGGCGATCTTTGGCGGCGTGATATTCCGCATTTTCAGAAAGGTCGCCATGCCCGCGCGCGATTTCAATTTCGTTCGTTACCTGTGGAATTTCGAATGATTTGATATGGCGCAATTCTTCTTGCTTGCTCTTCAAACTATGCGTGGTGCAGTAGTGAACTTTCGTTCCTGTTTCCACCGCATCCTCTTCAAAGACGTCCTTGCGAATTTTACGAAAGAGATTGTCAATGCTATCTTTGACGGTGGAAATAAAGGCGGGACTTGTTTGAATCGAGTTGTTGAATCTTTTAACCTCGTTCGAAGAAAGTTCGGGTAGAACCGCAGCGATATTGGCAAATTTATCTTCTGTGAAAATGGCTCGCAAAAGGGATTGAAGATGTCTGTTCTCTTTCGCGTCCGGATCGCTGGCAACATATTTCTGGCGGACTCGTTCCAAGTGGTTTAAAGATTCTTCCAAAAGTGTGAAATCAGAATGAACCAAATCCACATCAGGCCATTTCTTTTTCAAAATCTGTTTGACTGTCCACGCATAGGTTTGAGGGTTTCGGTCAAAATGGTCGAGGAGGGTATTAACCGCATCAGCGGCAACTATAAATTCTTTTTTCTCAAGGAGTTTTTCAAAGGCATATTGTCCAACCCTCGGAGGCGCATCCAGATAAAGCAAGGCAAGAAGGTTCGCGGATTCTTCAGGGCGCAGAGCTATAAATCGTTCGAGGGCTCTGATTTCATAATTGGCGATATCCATCCGTCCCATAAACTCAACAGGGTTGGATATGTTGTTAAGGATGGAATCTTCAGAATCTTCCAGAGGCACGGTAGGAGAAGGCATGAACTTTGATGTTTCATCCATCAGATAAACAAGTATGAGCCGTCCCGCCAGATCATCTTTGGAGCAGTCCCTATGCCACATGCGGACGCGCGCTACAAAGGGCGCGGCTTTTTCCAAAGGGAGCGGCTCGCCTTTTTGATGAGTTTCGAGTTCTTTTAAAATTTTGTGTTTATCAGAAAGAGTAAATCCCTTATCAAAACGAATAAGCATCTCATCAAAATAATCGAGCGCTTTATCTCGAAATCGTATATCAGGTCTTGTTCCGGGACTCAATTCAATCCAAGGGTCGTTGCGCAGTTTTGTTTTTAATTTGTTCCACCAATTAGAAAACGCATCTTCGGACATTAATTTAGAAGTCATTAACGCCTTCAAGTCTGCGAGATTAATACGTTTTTCAAAGCTTTTTAAAATTATTTTTGTCAGTTCAAGCGGGTCATTTTCAGCCATCTCTTTGAGTTTTTCCAGTTGAGTTTCCTGCAGGGCGAGGAAGTGATCCTGCGGAATTTTTTGCAGAAATTGATGCGCCCCTTCAAAGGTGAGGGTCTTATTGCGCATTTTGGGAAAATCAATTACGACCTTTCTCTGGGTCAAATCAAGTTCCACAACCTTGCCAATTCCCCAGTTGATGTGCTGAAAAAATTCCCCTTCATTCAGATATAGATATTCTTCACACTGCGCAAGACAATTACCCAGATTAAATTTATCACGTAAGTGAGAAGCGCGGATATAGTAATCAAGCTGCGGAACATTTTTGTGAATTTCCTTGAATGCCTGAAGGACGGCGGGATGAAGATTGGGAGCATCGGGAACATATTTCAGGGCAAAGCGTGCGATGTCCAAAACTAACTGATGTTTTCCTTTTTTTAGAAAGTTGGTTAAGGGTATCTCCCAAAGGTCTGGAAGCCGCTGCGCTCCTCCGTTTCGAGCAATGGTTGCGGCTATATGTTCATAAAAGGCGGCATCCTCTGTTGGATTCTCCATAATCTGCAACCAGACTTCTTCAGCGCGGTGCCAGAGTTTCTTTTTTATGTTGTCAATCAGTTCCTGCTGTTCATTTGAAAAAGTGGGCATTTTTTTCCTCGTCAGAAAAAAGTTGGCTTTTGTATAGCAGGCGAAAATGCTAATGCAACTAAAAAAGATTTGACAAGGCAATTGTCTGATTTGAAATGTCCCCAATTGCATAATGATTTTTTTATCGAAATAATTACAATAAATGAATTCACGTTTTCCAGAACATCTAAGGCGCAAGACCATTCATTCTGGCAAGACGACAATGGTTGAAAAACTTCTCTCTCGGCTTAACCTTTCAACCGTTTGTCAAAGCGCCCGATGCCCCAATCGAAACGAATGTTATGGGCATGGCACTGCAACTTTTTTATTAATGGGAGATGTCTGCACCCGCCGATGCCGTTTTTGCGCCGTCAAGAAAGGTATGACCGCACCGGTTGATGAATCGGAACCGGAACGCGTTGCTGAAGCCGCATTTCTTTTGAATCTTAAACATGTTGTTTTAACCTCTGTGACGAGAGACGATCTTGCCGATGGCGGCGCTCGACATTTCAAGGAGACAATTATTGCCATACGAAAACGTCTGCCCGATTCAACCATTGAGACTTTGATTCCCGATTTGATGGGAAACGCTGACGCGCTTCAAATCATTTTATCCGCCCATCCCGATGTTTTGAATCACAATGTGGAAACGGTGCCGAGGCTATATCATGAAATACGCCCCGATGCCGACTATCAGCGTTCACTCAGTATTCTTCGCATGTCAAAGGCTATGGCGCCGGAAATTGCAACCAAGTCCGGTTTGATGCTTGGAATGGGTGAAACAAAAGAAGAGATTCTCAGCGTCCTTTATGATTTACGCCTTCAAGGTTGCAACGCCCTTACGCTGGGACAATATCTCGCCCCCACTCCGAAGCATTATCCGGTCAAAGAATATATCTCGCCGAAAACTTTTGATGATTGGAAAGGGCAAGCGGAAGCGATGGGATTCCAATATGTTGCTTCAGCCCCGTATGTGCGTTCATCGTATCATGCTGAACAAATATTTTTGAAAGGATAATATCATGACCTTGCTAATTGTTGGTTCGGTCGCGCTTGATAGCGTCAAGACGCCGCATGGAGAGGTTAAGCGCGCACTTGGCGGTTCGGCGACATACGCCGGAATCGCCGCCTCCTATTTTTCAAAACCGCGCATTGTCGGCGTTGTAGGCGAGGATTTTCCAAAAGAATATATTGATTTGATGAAAAAAAAGAAATTCGATTTGAGCGGATTAAAGGTCGTTCCGGATGGAAAGACATTTCATTGGGCGGGTTCATACGATGGAAATATGGCGCATGCCAACACCTTGAGCACCTGCCTGAATGTTTTTGAATTCTTTCAGCCGGACCTGCCTCTCCATTTCAAAAACAGCGATTTCGTTTTTCTTGCCAATATTGATCCGATTCTCCAACTGCATGTTTTGGAGCAAATTCAAAATCCGAAAATGATTTTGTGCGATACTATGAATTTTTGGATTACCTCAAAAAAGGATGCATTGCTGGAAGTATTTAAACGGTCGCATGTGATTCTTGTGAATGAAGGGGAAGCGCGTCTGCTCACCAATGAAGATAGTCTGATTCATGCCGGCGATAAACTTTTAGAGTTGGGTCCAAAATGTGTCATCATTAAAAAGGGAGAACATGGAGCAATGATTTCAAGCCGGGATGATAATTTTTCTCTGCCTGCCTATCCGCTTCGTTCTTTGAAAGACCCAACAGGGGCGGGCGATACATTTGCCGGCGGTTTTATAGGATACCTCTCATCGCAAAAACGCGTTTCTCCTTTGGAAATCCGCCGCGCAATGGTCGCTGGGACGGTGCTTGCTTCTTTCAACTGCGAGGAATTCAGCGTGAAAGGGACAACATCTTTGACAAGCAGAAAGATAAACAAACGATGCGCGGAGTTTTATGATTATGCAAAAATTCCCAAATTGGGTGTTTAATCAATTTTTATTTTGGGTCTTGTGGTTAATTGCCGCTTGTTCATTTGCAGATTCCCTCCCCATCAAAATTGATGGGTTGTTTAGCGATTGGGGCAATCTGCTCCCACAATACGAAGACCCGGTGGGAGATAATGGCAAATCGCCGATTGATTTTCGAAATTTATATATCGCAAATGATGATAATTTTTTATTTATCCGATTTGATACAAGCGCGGAATTAATCCTCAACTTAGACAATAGTATTGTCCTATACATTGACTGGGATGGGCAGCCCGCGACTGGATACAAAATCGCAGGAATCGGAGCCGATGTGAAATGGGAATTTGGCGCAAGGCGCGGAACTGTTTATTCCGGTAATAGCACATTAACCGTCCGACCGTCTGCATTGGGTCTGCTGCAAAGTCCTGGGGTTTCTGCAAATGAATATGAAATTGCGCTGTCGCTTTTTCCCGAACATAAGATTAGATTGGGAAAAACCATTTCGTTATTGCTGCGTAATGAGGCAAGTTCTGGGCTTGATACCATGCCCGATTCTGGCGCAACCGCATACTCAATCGCATTGGATTCTCCGCCCTCGTTTTGCAGCATCCCTCTTGCAAGAGAAATGGCAGATGATATCCGCATTGTCACATACAACGCTCATCGGGATAGTTTGTTTAGTAGAATGCAATATTATAGCCGGATTTTGCGGGCTATTAACCCGGATATCATAAATATTCAAGAGACGTATAATCATACTGCGGCAGAAACGGCGGAGCTCATAGAGCAGATTTTGCCCTCTGCAACAAATGGCTCATGGCATGCGGCGCAGGTGAATGATTGCATAACAGTCAGCCGATTTCCAATTTTGGAAACTTATTATTCGGATGGAAATCTGGTTGCGGTATTGAGCGCGCCCAAGTGCCTTGGCGCTGAAAAATTGCTTCTGTTCAATGTTCATTTTCCCTGCTGTGAATTTGACGCCCAACGACAACGGGAATCGGATAAAATCATGTCATTTATACGCGACGCAAAAGCACCTGGCGGGCTTCTCACCGTTCCGGATAATACTCCGATAATTTTCACCGGTGACACAAATTTTGTGGGTTGGGCTCAACAATTGAGAACCATTTTAAGCGGCGATATTGTTGATGAGGAAAGATTTGGCGCGGATTTCAAACCGGACTGGGATGGCAGCGATTTTGCGGATTGTCTTTCATATCACAATTCCAATCGAGTATCTTCTTATACGTGGCGCTCGGATTCAAGTTATTACTGCCCCAGCCGCATGGATTATATTATTTATTCGGATAGCGTCCTTGAATTGGGGAATCATTTTATTTTATGGACTTCTGATATGGCTGCGGCTGATTTGGATTATTACGGGCTGCAAGCGGGCGATGTCTCCTCCGCCTCAGACCATTTGCCTCACGTTGCTGATTTTCGCGCCCGCAAGCCAAAAGCGGTGTGGACTGTATATTAATTATCTTTATTAGTTATCAAAAAGATTTTTACGGACGCAGAAGGCGATTTCCATTCCAGATATGCTGGGCCATCGCGCGCTGTGCCCTTCGAAGGGAATCCTGTAAATCATGTAATTCCAAAGTTTCTTCCATTCTTCTTTAGAATTTTTGATATCTTTTCCATAAGGTCTGTCGCGGGTGTATTGAATCGGCGTCAATGTTTTCCAGATATCAAACATCCTTTTAAAATCAAGCATTTCTGGAACCCACCACTGAATGGCTTTGTATTTTACAATCCGATAATTATCTTGAATGTTTTTGGTTTTATCGGCTATGCCCCAGTCTAATATGGCAACAGGCGCCGTGGTTGTGGCGGGGTCCTCGTATTCTGTCCACTCATAATCACGCAGATACCAGCGCATGGGCCAGACAGGCCAGTCGCCTTTTACGAGTATCTTCGTTTTTTCTTTTGTGCCCAATTGAAAGGCGATTTGTTTCGCTTCTTTCGCCATTTTAGGCACGTCCATAGGAGCATGTGAATAAATCATTCTTTCGGCAATATTGGAATGGTTGACAAAACATACGGTCAGAGAACTTTTCAGATTCCATAGGATAAAAAGAGCAAAGAGCGCATACCAGAAAACCCGCGTTCTTTTGAAATGTTCAGAGCGGCAAAGCTGCCCGATATAAATTGCTGCAAGCATGAGCAACGGAGTTGCGATATGGACGCCAACCCAAGGCACTTTCTCGCCTGCGTAGGAATAGCCAAGAAAGCTGCCCATTGTCCAATAAACCAGCAAGGCATGAAATCGTTCTTTTTTCCACAGATAAAGAACCGCAAGCAATGTTCCGAAAAATCCAACGGTTGCAAAGAGGAAAACATGGATCATGCTTTTCATCTTAACTGTTTGATCTATTTTTTTCCATGTCTCTGCGGTAATGGGGTTGCTCGCAAAATAAAGCGCAATCAGCAACCAAATAACAATGTAAGCGGGAATCACAAATCGGCGCACGCCCTTGTATTTCAAGAGCGCCGTAATAATTCCGCCAAGAGCTATCAAAACAGCGGGGAGCTCATAAATCCCAAGAAGCGGCAGATAATAATGAAACGGTCCGGCAATGCGATGTTCCTTATGCTGTCCCACCCAGTATTCGAAGGTTTTTTTGTATAATGAAAGCGGCGATTCAGGATGTTTGAATAAACCTGTGAAAAGGGCATTATATATAAGACAGGAGATGAGCAGACCGATTATGAGATAGACGTAATTGGCGCCCAGCGCAAGAAAAAATCTCCGCAGCAGCTTGTCCTCGCCCCAATTTTTCCGAATGGCGGCATTGGCTATAGCTAGCAAAAGATAATAAATAATAAACATCGGAGCAACTATTTTCCAGCCCCATGGCAGCTGACCCAATCCTGAAAAAAGGTCCAAATATAAAATCCAACTCCAAAAGGTCAGGGCAAAAGATGGGACAATAAATGAGAAAGAAAACATGGGGGCGGACTGCCCAACTCGAAATTCCTCATCTTTAACCTTGATGTAATACTTGCGGAACGCCGCCATAAGATAAATAACGATAGCAGAGAAACCAGCGAGCCGAAATTCATAATACTTCGCATGAATCCCGACGATATAAGAAATCATCCCGGCAATAAGGCATAATATCAAGATGGGGTCAAATGAAAGAAAATCGGGTTTTGCAAACCTGGCAGATATGGGCAACCTTTTTTGCTTGTTCGTTTTGGCAAGCCAGAACCCTTTTATAATATCCACAACGAACACAAACCCGGCAAAAGTGAAAATCGTGAAGAAAAATATCATCTGGTTTTCTTTGATGCATATCAGCATCATAGAGCAGATGATGGCAAATACAAGATTTTTGCCGCCGCCCTCTCGAAAAAATTTCCAGTAGAAATAAACAATCAAAATGGCAAAAAAGGTAAAGGGCATATCATTTCGGCAGAAGCGCGCGTAAAACATCAAAAATGAAGAAACGGCAAAAAGAATGAGTAAAGCGGGCAGTCCGACTTTTTCATATCGAGCGCGAAATCCAAGTAGGACAAAAAAGAGCATGATTCCGCACAATGCGGAAAAGAGCCGTGTTGTATATGTGGAATCTCCAAAAAGAACAAACATCAACGCATTGGCATGTTCCAACGTTGGACCGTGCAAAATCGGCATATAGGTAAAATCGCCCTTTTGATAAAGCAGCAGGCTGTAATAGGAAAACATGTCCTCATCATGCATCATGGCTTTGACATGAAGATTGACGAGGCGGGTTAGAATCACAAAAATAAAAATCAGGATAATGAGAATTGTTCGACTATTTAAACATAATTTATTATCGTTTTCCATATTCATGCACTCTTTGTATGATAATTAATCTTTCTTTGAACCATTATGAGGAACTTCATACAGGATGCTTTGTCCTGATGTGGCGACCGGATTTAAAAAACCGTTAAAAACATCCAACTCTTCCTTTGTGTATTTTTCACGTTCAAGAATCCCCACCATCACATAGCGCACATTGTATTTTGCTAAAAGTTCTTTGCGTTTTTCAATGTTTGAACTTGTATAAATCAGGTTCGCCTCCGCTTCGCGCGGCCCCATGCTTTTGTAAATATCGTCTCCGTGATGTTGGGCAATATGATGGGACCATCCTAAAAGCGTAGGCAGACCTGTCATTGATGCCACGCGGGAAAAGGGCACATAGCACCCGCCAATTGCCTCAAGCAAAACCGGCTGACCTTTTATATTTTTTCTTATCCAATCAATGATACCGGCATCGTCCTTGAAAGTCAGGGTCTTTGTAACATTGCCGATATTGACCCGATGAGTCATTTCGGTATTCATATAAGCGGTGGAATCCAGTGTGCGAACCGGTTTTTCTTTTTGGTCTTCCAGATAACGGGAGGTATGAAAAAAGAGCGTTCGAACGCCTATTGATTGAATGGGATATAACATGCCCACAATAAGCGTTGCCAAAAGGAATAGGGCGAGTCCGCAAAGGGCATGCCAACGGCGCCCAATCCAAGCGATGCGGAACATTCGAGCAAAAGCATAAACTGCGCCAAGGGCAAGAAACTCCCATAGCGGATAATATATTTTGAAAAGCGTGTTATACCGTTCATGAATGCCAACCATACGGTCGTCAAAATAAAAGGTGTCCACAAATAGGGTGAAGAATATGATAGGCGTTGTGAGAAGGAGGAAATATATTGTGCGGCGCCCCCAGCGTTTGTCCATGAGGAGCGCAATTGTTGCAACCAGCCATGCCATCGCCAAACCGGGAAGCCAAAAATGCCAGACATTCCATGAAAAGACTATCATAAATGCGAACACACAAATCCAAAGGGTTTTCATGGAGGGGTTAAATTTTTTAAGATAGTTGCGAAACAAACCCCATAAATAGATTATCAAAGGGAAAAGAAATAAACCAAAAAGCACAAAGTAATCAGATAATTTCGCGCGCATTTCGGGTTTCAGCGGCACAATCATCAGTTTAAGCTTTTCAAATTTCAAAGGAAAAAAGGAGGCTATTTTAATCTCGTTTTTGATGGGCGAGATAAAATACAATTTGAACAACAAGCCAAGTAACAGCGACGTCAGCCCCAAACCTGCAACCATCGCTATGGTCATCCCGACGCCTTTGGGCGTGTTGCCCCACCAGCGCATATTCATGTAAAATATAAGAACCGCCGCAAAAAAACCCAGCACGATAGCGTCCCATGTGTTGGCAGCAAACGCGCCGCAAATCACAAAAGCCAAAAATAATAAAACCCATCCGGTCTTTTTTATTGATTCAATCGGCGTAGAAACACGGCGAGGCATTCGCATAATCAGGCTCATGCTCGCGCCAATTGCCAGAAGCACTATTGGCAAGGAGGAATGATGAGGATGCAAGTCCCCCAAAATGGCGCTGAAAAATGGGAATTCTGTGACAGTGTTATCTACGACGCGCGAAGTGCGCCAGAAATCCACAGAAAGGAAAGCCTCGCGCACATGGGACATGAGGATTTTCCATGCGGATTGAGCCGCCGATTGGCGTCCCACCCAAAACCCAATGCGCTCGAATGTTTGCTGCAAGGCGTCAATATTGCCGAAAAAAGCCACCATAAAAGCGGCGAGAAAACCCCATCGCAATCGGCGCGTCAGATTAAAACCAAGAGCAAAGGAACCGATGAATGTGAGGGCGAATATCGTGGCAAGCCCCAAATTAAAGGCATACCGCGCCTCATAGATTGAAAACTTCGCCAACGTCGCCCACATCAAGTGACCGAAATAATAATAATTGATGTAAAATGGTTTATTTGTAAGGAGATCGTTTCCCCAAATCCAGTTATCTTTTGGCGGAAAATGCTCCGTGCGCATCAGGGCATGGAGATAATTGCAATTCATGAGTTTTTCCGCCCCGCTATAATCCGGATTGAACATGGCTTCCGGACAATAGGAGCGAATGTTCACAAAAAACAAAAAGGCAAAAAGGAATATGGCTTCATAAAGAAGAATCATTCGCCATCGTTTTTTTATGAAGGCAATCAGGCTTGATTTTACTTTGCCGATGCATAGCCCCGATACAACAAGGGCGATAAGAAATGCTATAAATACTGAGAGGAAAGAGAATTTGAGAACGGTGCAAAGATACCAGTTAATCCATGTTACAAATAGGATGCCAAAGATTTTGGAAAAACCCCAGCCGCGGTCTTTCATGGCGGGAAAGATAAAAAAACAAATCGGCAGCACGGCGAATGAAAATATCTCGCACGCCACCCACCACCGAAAAGCCTGTCCAAAAAAACCTATCCACCAGAGCGGGCTCAGAAAAATCCAGAACATAACTACGAATTACTTCCCATTTTTATTTTCATAAATTGATGGAAAGTGTGCCAAAAGATATCCACTGCGCAAGCAAAAAAAGACAGGAAAGCAAACGATTATATTGATTAAATATCTTATTTGACAATAGCCATTCCCCATCCGGAGGGATCAATCCAGTTGGAGGCGCTGCCATTCCACATAATCGCGCGCCCGGGTTCATTGCCGATTGGCGCCCAGTCGTCCTTGTCCAAATCGTTGATTGCGGCATCGAGTCCGATAATATCCCCCGGTTTCATTTCAAATTTACCCAATGCGGAAAGCGGAATGGATGCCTCAATTGTATATCCGTTGGATGATTTCTGATAAGCGGCTTTGGCGTCTTCTAAAACCCTGTCGGCATGGAATAAGAATACTATAGGTTTATTATTTTCATACGTCGGGGCAATGCCGATTTGAAAATCAACCTCTTTATTCAGAATGGTGCGTTTGGCAGGACCTCCCAACCCAAGGTATAATTCAATCATGTCCCCCTTCCAGAGCATATTGGGCGGATGTGGGTTATAGACCGGGTCGTCATCAAGAACATCAGCGGCAATAAAAACGTTGTCTTTTGTGAATTGTATTTTTACGAAACCTGAATTTTCTTCAACACTCCACCCTTCCGGGTTTCTGACAATCTGCTCTTTTCGGTTTATTTCCATTCGAGGCACATTTATCCATTCCTCAAGATTTCCATCCACGATAGGTTTTTTTTCAACAAAAGGGGCAAGGTAAATGTGAAAGGGCTTGCTTTCAAATTGGCGGAATCTGAGCCGCCATACGGATGGTTTTAACATGTCATCAATGATTTGTTTTTTAAACGGGATCTCAATTATCTTTGTTTCGCCAGCCTTGATTGTGCCTGAATCGAGCTGCGCAATAAGTTCTGAACCCGAATCGGCAAGCGATTCAAGACGTATCCGACCTGATAGTTCCCATGGCGATTGATTGGTAATTGTTGCCGCTGCCAAAGATTTTCCTTCGTCCAGATACGGTCTCAAACTCAATATGGTTGCCGGCAATATCTCAATAACAGATTTCAGATTCACCTTTGTCGTTTGCGGTTTTTTGCCGTGAATTATTTCGGCGGAAACCGAGACTTCATAAATGCCCGGCGCAACTTCATCGCCGCATGAAATCTCGCCTTTGTCTGCATCCCACAAAAAACCTTTGGGCGTCTTGATTTCAATGAGATTCATTTGCGCTGAACCCAAAAGCGAATCGGTATGAATTTTTAGCGGCTTTGTTTCTGTTGGGTTCATATAAATCTTTTCCGGCATCAATCGAACACCCGCTTTGGGAAGATAAGCGCCATCATCCACATAATGAATAAAACGCGGATGGCGGTCTATCTCTATGATTATTGTGCGTGTTAATTGATCCGGCAAAGCGGGATTTTCCAAAGGGCGCATCTCAACATCGCCATAAGGATGAACTATTTTAATGTCTTCGGTCTTGCAGACAAATTCGATGGTTTTTTTCTCCACGTCATCTCTGGCAAGCCAAGCGGCAAGAATATAATCATTGTGTTTTTCATCATAAATAAGAACCGCCTCAAGTTCTTCATCCGGCATCGGACATCGTCCGATAATTTTTTTATAATCCACCTCTTTGACCATCGTTCTATAGGCATGGTAAGACGGTTTGGGCGTCCAGCCCGCCTCTATGAGTCCAAGTTTGCTGTCCCATGTTTCTTTGGGTGTATCATTCCAGTTCTGAAGGTCAAAATAAAAAAAGCGCTGAACTCCGCAGGCAAAGCTGAGAAGATGATTGCGGACAACCAATGCAGCCTGCCTGTGGTAGGAATCGGGTTTATTTTCAATCAAAGCGGAGACGCCCGACTCGCTGATCCAGATGGGTTTTTCCTCCCCATACCGCCGCATGAAAGCCTTGATGTCCGCTATCTCGTCAGGGACTTCCTTTTCCGGCATATTGTTGCGGTAATAATGATAATCAAAAACATCAAAGGAATCCATACACCCAAGTTGCAAAAGACGACCAACGAATTTTTTATCCCACTGCCCGACTGGCGCCACTACCGGTGCGCAGATGACACAATCGGGATCTGCATTCTTTGCCGCCTTGTAAGCTTTTTTCAGGAGTTTGGCATATTGCTCGACGTTCGGCTCGGGCGCCCAGAAGGGCAGTATATTCGGCTCATTCCAGATTGACCAGTATTTGAAACTTCCCTTGTAGCGCTCCACAGTTTTGGAAACATAATTGGCGAATTGTTCAATCTCTTCGTCATTGAGCGGGGCGTTGCGCTCTTTCCACCACGCAGCGCCATAGCACAAAATTGGATAAATCTGTATATGCCGCTCCTCGAAGTATTTCAAGATGTTATCAGGAGTTGAAAAATCAAACTCGCCCTGCCTCGGCTCAATGATATGCCACCACCAGTCGGAGCGATCCCAGAGCACTCCAAGTTCTTTCATGAGTTTAATTCGCCGCTCGACGGTTGTTTCCAAATCTGCCGGGATATGAAATGTTTTAGTCCCGTTGATGCCGAAGAAGGTTTTTTCATAAGCCTCTTTCCAGAACGCGGCAGTTGGTGATAAATCGGAGGTTGGCGATTGCGTTTTTTCTTGGGAATACAAGAAGGTGCATGAGAAAAAAATACATGCGATTATTACCAACGAGCGATTTTTCATAAAAATTCTCCTAAATGGTCATTCGGTGATTTTATAGCACTTGCCTTCAAAGACGATAATCATTTTTTCAGCGGCAGCGAGATATTTTGCCAATGCGGGTTTTGCTTTAAGAAGCGCAAAATATTCCTCGCTCAGATACTTTAATTCCTTAAACTTCATATTGTCCTTGAAAGCCGAGTCAATCCAAAAACCATTTTTTAGGTAAAATGTTTTTGACCCGATATGCTTGATTTCTGCGTTTTCAGCTGAGGGCGATTCGTCAATTCTCTTTGCTCTTAGTTGGTAAATGGATTTAGAAACATCCATGGCTTCCCGTCCGACCTCATAGCTCATGGCTTTTGAAAAGCTTTCACGCTGCCGCTCTGATGTCGGCGCGCTCATAATGGATTGTGGAACGCGGGAGGCTCTTCCAACAAAATCGGAGGTCTGCGGCGCCTCATCCTTGTCTATCACAAGGAACGATGTATAAGGTGTCATGATTCCAAACTCGCGGCTCAAGCGGATGATTTCATCAACAAGTTCCTTATTATCCCCTTTCAGACGCACCTTGCTCAATAAATACCCAATTTTGCGCGATGCCCACAGTCGCGGAATAAAATCATTTTTTTGCTCGGATTCGGGGAATTTATTCTCAAATACAAACGTCTGTTTTTTATTTCCGATATACCCATTCAGTGTAATTGCCGTTGCGCCATCTCCCGTATATCGTCCGAAGACGGTCAGCTGTGTTCCGTGAAATAAGTCGGGCAGCACTTGAGGGTAAATCTCTGAGGTATTGATTTTTCCAAAATCGAGCGAAAGGTCAGCCATAACCGGCTCGCTGATTTTATCATAAAATGAGGAAACCTTTATTTCGATATTTTCATCCGGCAAAATATATTCAGGCACGCCGCGATTATCCTCGGCGATTTTATCGAGAAGAACTGTATTGACATCCGTTCCGACGCCAAAGACGAAAATGCGCGCTTTTGCCCTATTGGCATCTAAGACATATTTGATAATATCTTCCTTGCCGGTGACGCCGATGGTCGGCTCGCCATCTGTCAAAAAAACAACCATGCGAGGGCGCTTGGATTCCGGAAACATTTGCAAAGCCTGAATGAGCGCGCCGTTGATGTCCGTGCCACCTCTTGCTTGGAAACCATCCACAAATTTCAGTGCCTCTTCTTTATTGGCATCAGTTGCATCAATCAGCGCTGTCTTAAATGCATTCACAACAGTGGCAAAGCTGATAACGCCAAATCGGTCGCCGTTTTTTAGGCTTTGGAGACAGAATTTCAGCGCATTGCGCGCCTGCTCTATTTTTTTCCCTTGCATGCTGCCGGAGGTATCCAGAACGAAAACGATGTCCTTTTCATGCGCGGGTTCGTCAATCTTTCCCGGCGAAAGAAGCATCATGAAATATCCTTTTTCGCCTTTATTGCAATGCGCCAGCAGATTCAGCCCAAGGTCCTTTTCCGATACGGTATAATACAAAACGAAATCTTTATCCGGTTTGATGTTTTTCTGTTCAAAACCGCACGCCGCTTCGTTCTTCTCAATCTTCACATCAACGTCATGGCTGGGCGAATAAACATTTTTGATAGGTATGGGGGAATTGATTTTTACTGAAAGAGAAACCTCTTCAAGCGGCTTGGGCGAAAACCGCTCTGTGTTCAACGGATAAACATATTGAATAACGCCGCTATCCGATTTGAGCGTTTGATGATAGGTTAGTTCAATGCGCCTTTCGCCTTTTGCGGGGATGGGGTAAATGCGCGCTTGAAACATATTGCGTCCGATATATTCAAGCAATCCCGGATCTTTCATGCGCCGGACGATATCTTCATAGATGCGCCGCGCCTTGTCTTTTTCGAGAACATCTCCGCTGACCTTCAATCCGTCCATATAGAGGGCGAAATCAGAAATCGCCGCCTCTTCCGGCAGCGGAAAGATATATGTCCCTTCAAGGATTATGTTATGCGGATTAAGAAACACCTGATCAATCTTTGTGGTTGCAACCTGATTATTTATTTCAACCGTGACGTGATGATACTTTACCGGTAGGGCTTCTGGTTTTGGAAGAGACGGTTCACGATAAACATCGGACGCAATAATGGGATGCCCCACAATCAAGACTCCATCCCCAAAAATCAAAGCGGCGAGCAATAGAAATGAAACAACCAGCGCACATCGAACAATATTTGCCTTCATTTTTGATATCCTCCTTCTTGCACTCTTTTTTATTTAAGACTAATAATTTTGAAATTTGTTCCTGTTTGATATAAAATGGGCTTTACACCTACCTATTTAATAATTTAATCATCAAGTTAATTAGTCGGGCAAGGAGAAAATGCCATGCTCAATGTCTCTGAAATGTATCCCGCCATACTGGGCGAATCAACCTGGGCTGGACAACCCTGCACAATTATTCGGTTGGGAGGATGCAACCTGAATTGCGTTTGGTGCGATACAAAATTTGCGCAGTTGGATTTTTCCGCCATGTCTCCGATGCAAATATATTCTTATTGCCGCAAGACGGGGCTTGATACCGTTCTCGTCACAGGCGGGGAGCCGCTTGCGCAAAAAGAGACGCCTCGCTTGTTGCAAAATCTTGTGAAAAAGTATCGTGTAATTCTTGAAACCAATGGCACGTTTTCATTGAAAAATGTGTCTCCGAGCGTTATCGTTGTTTTGGATGTGAAATGCCCCAGCAGCGGCATGGCAGAACATCAATGCTGGGAAAATCTGGAACTCTTAAAAGAATTCGATGAGGTGAAATTTGGGATATCGCATCTGCAAGATTTCAACTACGCCCTTGATGTGGTCAAAAAATTTGATCTCCACAACCGCGTCAGCGTCCTTTTTTCTCCCATATTCGGCAAATTGAATCCCGCAGATCTTTCCGCGTGGATTCTGAAAACGCGTCTTCCAATCCGGCTCAATATCCAATGGCATAAATATATCTGGAGTCCAGACGAGCGCAGGAGATGAGCAAGAAAGCGATTTGAAAAATTCAGGATTCATCATCATACTTATTTTTCTCTCGGCGGGCGTTTTCTTCCCCTCGCTCACGGGCGGTTTTTTATGGGACGATGAATTCCTGATTACCCATAACCCCGCCATCAAATCGTTGAAAAATATACCGCAGGCGTTCACGCGCGATTTTTTTTATGAAGCATTCGAGACTGAACAAATCACATTTTATCGTCCTATCGTCATCATCTTCAACACCCTGCAATACGCATTATTTGGACTCCGCCCCTTTTGGTGGAGGTTGACAAATCTTTTACTCCATGCTGCGAACATAATGCTGTGCTATTTTTTCTTTACAAGAGTCCTTCGCATTCGCCCTTACAATGCTTTTTTAAGTCTTATGGTGATTGCCGTCCACCCGATTGCTTCAGAATCTGTTTGTTTCATCTCGGGTAGAACCGACCTTTTGGCGCTTCTGTTTTTAATGACCGCGCTGTTGCTTTATTTTAATGAGAGAAGAAGCATATACAGCGGCATTGGTTCGCTCTGCCTTTTCACCATCGGTCTTTTTACAAAAGAACTTATCATTGTTTTTCCGGCTGTCATTATAGCAGTTGATTACATGCTTTCCGACTCTTTAAACCTCCGCGCATGGATATCAACTCGACTTGCTTACGTCCTGAAAAGACTGCTCCCCTATTTTATTATTTCGTTGGCGTTTCTTATTATTCGCTTTTTTTTCGTGAAGGGTATTCGGATGCCTTCTTATCCGACGGGCAGCCTCCGGACAACTTGGCTCAACGTTCCGCAGGTTGCCCTCCGATATATTGCGCTTGCGATTTTGCCCCTGAAACAAAACTGCGATTATACAAACGGCATAAAAATCATCGCCTCATTCGTTTCGGCGCTTTTTATCCTACCGGCGATTATTGAGGTTTTTTTCTGTTTTTTTGCATTCCGTTTTTTCATTAAAAAAACTCGCTTCTCGCTCGGAATTATCTGGTTTATTTTATTTTTGCTGCCGGTTTTGAATATTTTTCCCCTGGGTATCTGGATGGCAGAAAGATTTCTTTACATCCCGCTTATCGGCGCAGCGATTGCGCTCGCATTTGTCTTTGAATGCCTCCCGCCCGTTCAGGCGCCTTGGCGAAATGCCGCATATATTTTCTTGCTCATATTCATTCCGCTTTCGCTCATGCGCGCGAGAATCTGGGGCGATGAATTGAACCTCTGGCAGGATGCCGTACATAAAAATCCAGCCAATCCTCAGGCGCGCATCATTTATGGACAGGTTCTTTTTTCAAAAGGACGTCTTGATGAGGCGCTGACAGAACTTAATGCGGCTGATATAAGCGGCAGCATCAATTTAGATTTCCAAAGGGCTCAAACGTTTGCGAGGATTTATACCGCAAAAAGGGATTTCGAAAAGGCTGAGGAAGCCTTTAATATTGCTGAGGCTCTAATTCCGTCCTCTTTGATGAACATCATCCTCCGGGGAAGACTGCTCCTTGCGCAGGGACGCCCTGATGAGGCGGAGCGATTTTTCCGCAGGGTTATTCATTTAAACCCCAGACATCTTGGCGCGGTTGCAGGGATGATGGAAATCCTCTCCCAACGCAAAGAAGCAAGCGCGGAATTATTGCAATTTGCCGAACTTGGCATCTCGCTCAATCCCGATTATGGCATGTCGTATTTCTACAAAGGTTTGGCGCTGGAACGGATGGGGCGCATTCAAGATGCCGAGCGAGCATGGCGGGACGCTATCAGGATTGCGCCGAACGCCTCCGAGCCTTATCTTTTTCTTGCGGAATTATTTGAATCACATATGGAGAAAAACCCGTCGCTGGTCGCGGATGCGGCAACCGTTTATGTTGAATTGCTCAAGCGGCATCCGGATAATATTGACGCGCTAAACAATTATGGCATTGTCTGCATACAATTGGGTAATTTGAAAAAGGCTCGCGAGTTGTGGGAGCGGGCGCTTACCCTCTCCCCTACCGACCCCATCGCCCGCGCGAATCTTGAGCGGTTGAATAATCAAGAATTTGAGGGGCGGACCCCATAAAATATAAAATCATCATTATGGGGCGATTTGATTTTTTTCAAAAGATACGCTCGCCTTTTTAATGAATCAAAGATGGATTAAGACGGCTTGGATGGGAGATTTTTTGCCAGCAGCGCCGAGTCCAGAACCTCGTCGAGATTGTTTACGAGTATGAAATGAATATCTTTGCGAACTTCTTTTGGCAGTTCGTCGAGGTCATCTTTATTTTCACGCGGGATGATGATGGTTTTGATATGGGCTCGATGAGCGGCGAGGATTTTTTCTTTTAGACCGCCTATCTTTAACACCCTGCCGCGCAGTGTAATCTCCCCTGTCATGGCAACGTCTTGACGAACGGGGCGTTTGGAAATGGCGGAAAGCATGGAGGTTGCCATTGTCACGCCCGCCGAAGGTCCGTCCTTTGGGATAGCGCCTTCGGGGATGTGCACATGGATGTCCATCTGGTTATAGAAATTATCGCGGAGGTTGAATTTTTTGCTGCGGGAACGAATGTAAGTCAATGCGGCTTTGGCTGATTCCTGCATGACGTTTCCCATTTGTCCGGTCAAAGTGAGAACGCCTTTGCCTTTGACGACGGTGGTTTCAGTCGGGAGAATCTCGCCGCCGAGTTCTGTCCATGCCAGGCCGGTCGCCACGCCGACTTCGGAGTCTTGCGGTTTTTCCTGATCTTTGAATCTTGGCGGTCCGAGGAGTTTGCGTATGCGCTCGATGCTTACTGATTCCGACCATGTTTTTTTCTTTCGCACAAGTTCTCTGGCGAATTTGCGGCAGATTTTTGCGATTTCGCGTTCAAGATTTCGCACGCCCGCCTCGCGGGTATATTCGTTGATGATAGAGGCGATAATCTCGTTTGTGAAGCGGACATTGCGACGGGAAAGTCCGTGCTCCTTAATCTGTCGGGGAATGAGGAACTGGCGGGCGATTTCGATTTTCTCCTCGCGGGTATATCCGGGAAGATGGATGATTTCCATTCGGTCAAGGAGTGTTCTATGAATGTCTTCTCCGACATTGGCGGTTGTGATGAACATAACGGATGAAAGGTCGAAATCCACATCAAGGAAGTGGTCATTGAATGCCTTATTTTGTTCCGGGTCAAGGACTTCGAGGAGCGCGGCGGATGGGTCGCCATGAAAATCTTTTGTGAGTTTATCAATTTCATCAAGAAGGAATACGGGATTCATGGAGCCTGCTTTTTTCATGGATTGGATGATTTTTCCGGGAAGAGCGCCGACGTAGGTGCGGCGATGTCCGCGAATTTCCGCCTCGTCGCGCACGCCGCCAAGAGAAACGCGGACGAATTTACGGTTGAGCGTTTCGGAAATGGAACGCGCGAGCGATGTTTTTCCTACGCCCGGGGGACCTACAAAGCACAAGATGGGTCCTTTTGGATTTGTGACGAGTTGATGAACGGCGAGATATTCGAGGATGCGTTCCTTGACTTTTTCCAATCCATAATGCCCTTTGTCAAGGATGCGCTGTGCGCGATCAAGGTCGAGATTGTCCTTTGTCTTTTTGCCCCAGGGAAGTCCAGCCAGCCAATCAAGATAGGTTAGCGAAACAGTAGCTTCAGGAGAAAGAGGCGCCATCTTTCGAAGACGCTGAAATTCCTTTTCCGCCTTTTCCAACGCCTCTTTTGGGAGTTTACTTTTTGCGATGGTTTTTTTTAGAGATTGAAGGTCGCTTTCGTCTTCGCCGGGAATTCCGAGTTCTTTTTCAATCACCTTCAGCTGTTCACTGAGAAAGATTTCCTTTTGATTTTTACCGATGCGGTCGCGAACCTCATCCATGATATCCGATTCAATTTTGAGGATTTCATTCTCGGAGCTCAAAAGTCGAATCAATCTTTCCATCTTTTTTTCGAGTTTGGTTTCCTCAAGAACCTTTTGTTTTTCAATCTTTTTGAATGGGACATAATTTGAAATGGAGTCCACAATTGCAAGGGTGTCTTCGACGACTCTGATGGAAAAATAAAGTTCGTCTGGGATGCGATCGCTGAGGCGATAATATTCTTCAAGTTGTTTGATGAGGGCTCGTTTTTGCGCTTCGATGCGTTTATTTGATTCTATCTGGATTTGTTGACGAACAACGATGGCATTAATAAATGCGCCAGAGTTGAGAAAATTCAGGACTCGCACAGGATAGAGTCCCTCCACGAGCAACCTTGCCTGATTATCAAGATCTCGCATGCTCTCGACAATTTCGCCCACAACGCCCACGTTATAAAGGTCGGCGGGTTCGGGGTTTTCCACGTTTTCAAGCCGCTGAGCCAAAAGGCAAACTCGTTTATCTTTCCCCAAGGCATGCTCCATTGCGGCAAAAGAGCGCGGACGAAATACAATGACAGGATTAATGCTGTTGGGAAAGGGGACCATATCCCGCAGCGGAATCACGGGCAAAATGATATTATCAGATTCTTTCATGTTAATCTTATGCCGTTGCGGTTTTCTTTAATGGGATATATTCGGGCGGTGCGCCGTTGAGGATAACATCCTCTGTGATGCGCACTTCGGAGGTTGTGGCGGCTCTCGCAGGGAGATCGAATGTTATATCCAGCATGATTTCTTCAATAATGCGCCGCAAGCCGCGGGCGCCTGTCTTGGTATTGAATGATTTGCCGGCAATGGCATCAACAGCGTCCGGCGTGAATTCAAGCGCCACGCCTTCCATCTCAAAAAACTTTTTGAACTGACCGATGATGGAGTTGCGCGGCTCCAAAAGGATGCGCTTTAATTCGGGCAAACCCAAATGGTCAAGAACAGCCACGACCGGCAAACGTCCGATAAATTCAGGGATATAACCGTATTTGAACAAATCCTCGAACTGAACCTTTTCCAGCGTTTCGGAAAGAGGACGCTCCTCTTTTGATTTCACTCCGGAACCGAAACCGATTGCGCGTTTGCCGATGCGCTGCTCGATGATATCGGATAAACCAACGAACGCGCCGCCGCAGATAAATAAAATGTTGGTTGTATCCATGCGGATGAAATCCTGTTGCGGGTGTTTGCGTCCGCCAGTAGGCGGGACATTTGCTATCGTTCCTTCGAGAATTTTTAATAAAGCCTGCTGAACGCCTTCGCCGGACACATCGCGAGTTATAGAAACGTTGTTTGTTGTTCGGGCTATTTTGTCTATTTCGTCAATATAAACAATCCCATGCTGGGCGCGCTCAAGGTCTCCATCCGCATTTATGAGAAGCGTTAATAGAATATTTTCCACATCCTCGCCCACATAGCCTGCTTGTGTGAGGGGCGTGGCATCGGCAATGGCAAAGGGGACATCCAAAATGCGGGCAAGCGAGCGGGCAAGAAGAGTTTTTCCCGAACCGGTGGGTCCAATGAGCAGGATGTTTGATTTTTCAAGTTCGGGTCCGTTTTTATTTCCAGCATTGCTCAAAATACGTTTATAATGGTTGTAAACCGCCACCGAGAGAACTTTTTTTGCCTTTTCTTGGGAGATAACAAACTGGTCGAGTTGTTCCTTGATTACCGGCGGGGTCGGTATGTGTTTAAAGGGGAGATTGGGCTTGGGGGACGGCGGTTGCGAATCATCTATTTTAAGCCGCTCATGGCACTGCACCACACACTCATCGCATATATAAATTTTTTCGCCCACCCCTTTTTGGGTATATCCTTTGAAAAGAGTGCGAACCATGTTTTGGTCTTTTCCGCAAAAAGAACAACGTAAACGCATATACTTTTTTAACTTTCAAAAATAATTTTTTAAGGGCTTAAATGCCCTTATCCACATAATCTATATATCATTTTCTTCGAATTGTGCACATATTCAAGAGAAAAATACATTCATGAAACCCTTTTTCCCGACATCCCGACGCGCTTTTTTCCTCATTGTGAATATGCCCGGGCGATAGTTTTTTGCGAATTTATCTTGTGCAGTATTGATCGCACAAAATATGTTACTATCATTATCGGGAGGGAAATGTTATGATTGCTTTTGAAAAAATATTTAAACGAGGATTGATTGTATCTTGTCAGGCTCGCGAGGATGAGCCGCTTTTTGGCGGAGGCTTTATGGCGAAAATGGCGCTAGCTGCGCAATTGGGCGGCGCTGTGGGCATACGCGCAAACGGCGTAAAGGATGTGCATGAGATAAAATTGACGACGTCCCTGCCAATCATCGGGATTAATAAAATCAAATTTGACAACAGCGAGGTTTATATCACGCCAACATTTGAAAGCGCAAAGGCGATAGCCAAAGCCGGCGCGGATATGATTGCGATTGATGGAACGGCAAGACCGCGTCCAAACGGCGAAAAACTCTCATGGTTGATTGCCCGCATTCATGATGAGCTCCAACTGCCGGTGATGGCAGATTGTTCTACATCGGAGGAGGGGCTGGCGGCAGCTCAGGCGGGGGCTGATGTTGTGGCATCCACGCTTTCCGGATATACCCCCTATTCGCCCAAAATGGAAGGTCCCGACCTTGATTTAATCAAGGCGCTTGTTGAACAAACGGCATTGCCTGTTATTGCCGAAGGGCGTTATCATTATCCCGAACAAGCGGGACGAGCATTGCAAATGGGCGCTCATGCCGTTGTGGTAGGCGGCGCCATCACCCGCCCGCAGGAAATTACTAAACGTTTTGTCGCCATGATGAATGAATATTTAATCTGATCGTTTTTTCAGAAAGAATCATGGTATTAGCACATCGCCAAGTTCAACATTTAAGTTTTCGCCGGGGTGGGCGGATTTGAAATAGACAAGGGTCTTTCCGGTTGCATCAACGGTGATATCAAAAACACCTTTGGGAACGTTGAGCAGGACAAAGCGTCCATCGGGGAAACTTTTGGTTGTGATGGTCTTGCCCGCGCCGGTGCAGACGACTTCTGCGCCGGAGATTGGCAGGCGCGTCTGCGCATCGAGGACGCGTCCGTTGAATGTGTTCGGGTCGGGCGTCAGTTGGATGTCGCCCATGCTTTTATTTTGACCAGTCACGCATTCAATAGCCTGTTGCAGGAAACGATAAGCATAGCCCCAAGTCTGAAATTGATGAGTCCCGCCGGTCACATCATATACAATAAAATCGCCGTTGAGCTGGCTGGTTGTTTTCCATGGGGCATAATTGCCGCCATCGAGTTGGATGGTTGCGTTATAGACTGGCAGACCGTTGACAGCATCAAGGAGGCGTCCGTTGACTGTTCCGCCAACGGGGGCAAGCGCCAGCTGCCCTGCATCGGTTGCTGTTCCCGCGCTGTGTGTGATTTTTTTTTGATTGAACCCATAAGCCCAGCCCCATGATTGCAACTCATGATTTCCCGCAGGCACAGAGACCAGAATATATCTTCCCGTGATATTGGTTGCAACCTGTTTGCCCTCTCCCCCGCCGTCATATTGGACGTGAGCGCCAAGAATGGGGCGACCGGTTCCCTTGTCCACGATTTGTCCGCGAACGGTATCCGGTATAATCATAAAAGATTTATTTCCCACATCGGTGGGTCCTGATGAATTGACGACAATATTATGCTCTTGAAAGGTATAAGCATAGCCCCACGCTTGGAGTTTGTGCGCGCCGGGCGCGACAAAAATCAACATGAAATTCCCTTGTTCATCGGTGAGCGTGCGCCATTGGTCGCCGCCGTCAAGTTGCACAGTCGCCGCAGCGAGCGGTTCGTCGGTTGTGCTATCGGTAAGACGCCCGACAACCGTGCCGGCGACTTTAAGGAGATTGAATGAGCCGGCGTCGTATATGCTGTTGGAGGACACATTTATGTTTTTTTCCTTGTATTCATAAGCAAATCCCCAGACTTGCAAAGTGTGGGCGCCCGGCGAAACGCCGTGAATGTAAAACTTTCCTTGAGCGTTGCTGAATGCCTTGAGCGCCCCGCCATCAATTTGCACCGTTGCTCCGTTGACTGGTTTTCGCGTCTGAATATCTGCGATAGTTCCTATAACGACGGAAGGCAATACAGGCGCAGGCGTGGGCGTGGGCGTTGCGGGAGCAACGTTGAGCGTGACATGATATCCATCCGGATATGGGTTCTTGCCAGCCACATCGGAGTATATTACAAGACGGTCGTTATAAACGCCTTTGGCAAGACCAGCCGCACTGGCGTAAACATCAACCGTTGCGCTTGCGTTGGGCGCGATTCTGATGGGATAGGCGGAATGGGTAAGAAAGCTAAGCCATGAGCTGTTTTTTTCTTTTGTGATATTGGTCACCCGCAGGGCTGCCGTTCCGGTGTTTTGAATCTGAAATGTTGTATGATAACCGACGGGCGGCGGCGTGGGTGTTGGGGTTGGCGTATGCGTTTTGGTTGGTTGCGGTGTTGGCGATGGTGTTGGCGGCGGTCCTTGCAAATATCCGAAAACCTTAACATCGTCCACGTAAGCGCCTTTAGAGTTTATTGTATTATCGCTATAAAATACAAAAGCGATATAAACATTGCGTTGACCTAAACCGATTGGTCCGCCATAACTTTCGGAAAAATCAATTTGAAAATCATCTATCCATTTAACCGATTTGCCGGAAATCAAATATCCATAATATGAATATCCATCCACTGAATAACCAAAGGCAAAAACATCTCCCTCCCCTGTCTCAGAATTTGATTTTTCGCAATCAAACCATGCATTGAATGTCAAATACGCAGCTGTGACATTGGTAAAATCAAAGGGACCTGCAACCATCCAGGCGTTCATATTATTGGGATAATTGCTGGCGGCGGGGTTGACACCATTTGGACCTGATGCGGCGCACCAGACGCTGTTATATGGGGTATAATAGGCATAGTTGGTTTTACCCCAGTAGGCATTCACGGAAGGGATATCGGGTTGTGGAGAAGGGATGGCATATACACTCCAGTATTTGCCCGGAAACGGTCCTTCGAAATCATCCGTAAAAAAATAATGCAAAGCCCGCTCTCCAATGGCTTTTGGTGCAGGGGGACTTTCCGGCAATTGAAAATCCGCAGGAAGGGTAAAATGAGTCTTAGATTGAATTATATCAACCGGCTTTGGCAATGGTTTGTTGGGCTTAACCAGTTGAGCCGGCGGCTCGCCCATAATACAGGGAATCATCATGCAGGAAAGCATGAGAAAAAATGAGATTTTTTTGTTCGTTAACATACACAACCTCATACAGATTAGGGGAATTGAACGGAGTTCGGCACTACTTTTATGTCGGGGGTGCCGGCGCTGGTAAGGGGCGTTTCCCACATGCCTCTGCCATAAGTTGCAGCGCGCAATTTTCGCCCTGCTGGGAAATAGGCTAAATCCGTCACTACAACATTCGTAAACCCGTTATTGAATTGATACCACGAGGCGCCATCATCATCTGAGCGGTAGCAGCCAAGGTCTGTTCCGATAATGATTGTGTTGGAGTTGTCCGGGTCAATGAAAATGGCGCTCACCGGCAATGTTTTGGGAAGATTGTTGGTTTTGTCCTGCCATGTGTTGCCCATATTCGTTGATTTATAGATTCTGGATTTTTCGTTCGGATAGGAAAATATGTCAGAGTAGCAAATCCAAATATTGTTGTTATTATTTGGGTCGCAGGCAATATCATTGATAAATCCGACGCGCGGGGGTCTGATGAGTTCCACAGAAGCGCCGTCCAAATTCATCCTGTATAAATTGACGGCTTCCGTTGTCCCGCTTTGAGTGAAGAAAATCTTGCGATTGTCTTGTCCGTAGGAAAGCCGCATAACCTCCAAATACTTGCTGCCGCCCACGCCCGAATAAATTTTCGTCCATGAGGGCAGCCCGGGGTTTTCATCGGGAGGCTTGCGGGTGATTTGAATCCGGTAAATATTCGCCAGCCCCAGATATAGCATTGTTGGATCGAGCGGGTCGGCAACAAACGGGGCGACCCAAGCGCCCATCTCATTTGCGGGAATGCCATTTTCCCCTTGTGGATCGCGCAAATAATACCAGAGGTCCGTTGTGTCGCCGCCGGCATTTGAAAATAAAACATTGCTGCCATAATAACTCGTCGAATAGACATAATTGGGTGCGTCTTTATCAATGATGCATTCAAAACCATCTCCAAACCATGGGATATAAGACCAATCTCCGCTTTGGTTAGTGACATACACGCTATTATCTTGGCAGCCCAGCATCAATTTATTTTCAATCGTGGCGCTATTGGCATTGCGATAAATCTGGGTGCAGAGCAAATTATTATTTCTTTCAAGCCATGTTGCTCCCGCATCCTTTGATACAAAAAAACCGCCGTCTGTTGCGTAATAGACCGTGCTGGGACTGGCGCCAAAAGCAATGCCGTGGTGGTCTGCGTGCATATAGGGGAGATTTAATTGGTTGGGAACCCACCAATAGGCGATAGACTGCCAGCTGGCGCCGCCATTTGTGGTCTTATAGGCGCGCAGATTTGTTCCAATGTAAACGGTCTTAGGGTCAT
This sequence comes from candidate division BRC1 bacterium ADurb.Bin183, assembly GCA_002070185.1. GTDB lineage: Bacteria > Sumerlaeota > Sumerlaeia > MWCT01 > MWCT01 > MWCT01. The sequence continues at coordinate 28,720 of MWCT01000008.1, read as the reverse complement.
TCGGGACAACTGCGATGCAATTATTATAATACATCTGTCCCGGTTTTTCATTATCATCCGCCATAGGAATGCCATCTAAAGGGCAAACGGTCCAGTTTTTGCCGCTATCGGTAGATTTCCAAATGCCGGAGAGCGAGCCGCTTGAGCCTGCAAGGGCGTAGAGATTTTGAGGTTGGTTTTTGCAGCGATCAATCTCGATGCGTCTTGTTGTGTTATCGCTCGGAATCGTTGAGCATGTAAAAGTATTGCCGCCATCTGTGGAGTAATAAATCCGGGCTTGGTCAGATTCTTCTGTTGAGATAACCAGATTATTGGCATTGGTGGGATCTACAGAGATACACCAGCAGCGCTGGGTCATTTTTTTTGTCCATGTGTTGCCGCCATCCGTTGTAATAAAAAATCCTTGCCCTTGAAAAGAAGCGCCGTATCTTATGCCAAGGCAAGCGGCATAAAGGGTTTGAGAATTGGCGCCGAAACGCAAATCCACAGTTACTTGCATAGCATTATTGCCTGAGCCGGGGGTTAATGACCAATTCAGACCGCCGTCATTTGTTCTGTAAACTCCTGTGCCGAGAGGTTCGTAAATCTTTCCGGCAAGCCCCTCGCCCAGTCCTGCATAGAGATTGTTCGGATCGTTGGGATTCATGATAAGCGAGCCGATGCCAAGGGAGGATATTTTATTATCCGTGAGGTTAACCCAGTTCAAACCTTGATCCGTTGTTTTCCAGACGCCTCCGCTGGCTGAACCGACGTAAATGATTTTTTCATTTTGTGGATGGACGCAAATATCTTTGATGCGTCCGCGCGGGGGATAAGGACCGAGCGGTCTCCAATTGCTATCAGCGGCGAGCCCGCGCGTCGGCTGGCAGAAACGTTCCGTATGGCGCAATGCGACCTCTCGATAGTCAACGGGGATGAAGCCCGTCTTTCCGCCCATACGCCGAGAATAAAACCAATCCCAGGCTTTTTCAGGGAAACGTTGTTTGAAGTTTTCGTTTTTTGCCATTTCCCTAATTTTTGCCTTGAACGACTTTTTCCATTCTCGCCTTGCATCGAAATCCACCTTGACGGCGGGGACGAATGTTTGTCTTGCGCATGAAGCAATAAATAAAACGCACCAAATCCAAATCAGGATAAAAGGCGATCGCCTGATTTTCATGAGAACGCTCCTTGATTTATTATTGGGTATCTGATGAAAAGCCTTTCAAACATAACGGGGACGCGTCAAAGTAATTCTTCTCGCAGACAGGTCATTTGGTTGTGATAATGAGACTAATAAGGGCGGGGATTTCTTGTATTTGGGGATTATACTCAAACCAGTAATGATTCTCTTTAACCATGCCCAGTTTTAAAAAATATTTTCCGGGCTTTTCAGGAGCAGGCAATTTAGTTTCGAGTATTACTGAATTTTGGGTCGGGAGCGTTTTTAAAAGGTTTATTCTTCCCATTTCGCCTAATAATTTTTTGTCAGAATCAAGCAGTTTTATTCCCACTCGAATGCTGCCATTATCTCCATGGTCGGGCTGCCAGTTATCATCAGAATAATTTGTCACGCGGCATTGGATGCGCAAAGGTTGGGAGGGCAATGGGTTTTCGGGCGAAACAGTAGCGTCAGAAATAAACATGGGGCGATGCGCTGCCTTGCCGCGCTGACCTTCGCCGAAAGGAATCCAGTCCGCATAATCTTCGTGGGACGGGATATAGGCTGGGGCTGAACGAAAAACATCCACGCCAAGATTCTTGACAAAAGATTTAATCCTATCAAGACGCGGCTCGTTAAAACGAAAGATTAACGTTTGCCAAATGATTTTAGGATATGGTGATTTATATTTTTTCCGCAGCCTTAAAAGGCGTTCCAGATTATCAAAAATTATATCCAGATCGCCGCCTTGGCGATACCGTTCATAATACGATTGCTCCACATCATCTGCGGCGATGGTCAAACGATAAAGACCGCTTTCAATCAATCCTGCAAGGAAGGCATCCGAAAGTTTTTTGGAGAAATTGGAACTGATGGATGTTCGAATTCGGAACTCATGCGATGCTAATTTCAACATGGGAATAATATCGGGATTTAAAAGCGGTTCACCGTAACGGTAAAGTTCAAGATAAATAAGGTAGTTCCCAAGCCGTTCCATGATGCGTTCATAAAGTTCGAGTGGCATGTATCCGCGAGGTTGGTGGTCAATTTCGCCTGCTCCGACGGGGCAAAACGGGCAATGGAGATTGCACACATTCGAGGGGTCAACGTTGGCGATGACCGGCATGGCGTTGATAACATCCGTTTTTTGTCGGAGGATTTTTAATAGCGTTTTATAATTTTCATGTTTTTGTTTCAGCAGATGATTCGATGCGGGCTTAAGAACGCGCGAGTGCAAAAGCCTCGGTTCAAAAAATCGAAGGCGCATAGTTGAGAGATAAAACCGGTCTTCCAACGAGACGGGACAGATTCGGCAGCAATCAAAAACATCCCCATCCTTGCCGCTTAAAAGAAAACGCCTTGTATCTCGGAACCATTCGTTATTCCAGATTTTTTGAACAGGTTCTGAAAGGATATTGAAAAGCGGTCCGTTGTTCGGAGCGCACGAACAAGGTTCAATCTCTCCTGACACACGCACACTGATGGACGTCCAAAGATGATCGCAGAAATATGTTTTAGGCTGAACCGCCTTTCGAATGGCGTTTTTGAATAATCGGAAAGGGTTTGCCATTTTCATTCTGCAAATAAAGCATCCACAAATTCAGATGGGTTGAAATCCCGCAGATCGTCAATCTGCTCGCCGATACCGATTTTAAGAATGGGCACATCAAAGAGATCTCGGATAGCTATGAGAATGCCGCCCTTTGCCGTTCCATCGAGCTTGGTCATGACAACGCCTGTGATAGGCACGGCTTCGCTAAAAATCTTCATTTGGCTAATAGCATTTTGTCCCGTTGTGGCATCAAGAACGATAAGGGCTTCATGCGGCGCATCGGGAATAACTTTTTTGATAACACGGAAAACCTTCTGCAATTCTGCCATCAAATTAACTTTTGTATGAAGGCGTCCGGCAGTGTCAATGAGTACTACATCCACATTTTTCGATTTTGCGGAATTGAGGGCATCAAAGCAGACCGATGCGGGGTCAGCTCCCATAGCTTGTTTGGCAAATTGCGCGCCTGTGCGTTCCGACCAGATTTCCAATTGATCCACAGCGGCGGCGCGGAAAGTATCCGCCGCCACCATCATGACGGAAAGTTTCTGTTCAAGGAAATGCTTAGCCAGTTTGCCGATGGTGGTTGTTTTGCCTGTTCCATTGACGCCAACCACGGCGATAACATACGGACGCGCGGCGCCAATTTCAAGCAGCCGCTCATTTTTTTGAATTATTTCAAGCAGCACTTCTTTGAAAAGGTCAATCATGGGTTCGGAGTCTTCGATGCCGCGAGCGCGGGATTCCTTTCTGATGCGGTCAATAATCTTCATGGTTGTATCAACGCCGACATCCGCCTGAATCAGGATTTCTTCGATTTCGTCGAGGAGTTCCTCGCTGACTTTGCCGCGCAGGCGTATGACTTCCTTCACCCGTGTGATAATGCTATCTTTAGTTTTGGAAAGACGGTCTTTCAAACGGCTGAAAAACCCTTTTTTTTCTGGGTTTTCGGGTTCGAGGGGGACAGATGGAGCTGGCTGAGGTTGGGTTTCTTCTTCAGGTTTTTTCTTCCAAAAGAACATGTTTTTCAATCCTTTACTTGATTTCGCCGAAAAAAACGGAGAGTTTCCTATTATATTAATGTTTAACAACTCAAGAGGTATTTCTGCAAATTGTCTTTTAAACAAAATCGTTTTGCTTTGTTGATTATTCTATTTGTGGGCGGATTTTTCCGAGTTTGGAATCTCGGCAGCAATCCTCCCGCCCTTTTTCGCGACGAAGCGGAGAAAGGTTATAGCGCGTGGACAATCGGCAGGATGGGCGGATATTTTTATTTTGCCGGTTTTGCAGGGCAACCATCAATACGGTTTCAGAGATTTCCGGTTTTTATAAATGTCATGGGTGTTTGGACATCGGCGACTTATCAGTATTGCGCCGCGCCGTTTACAGCGCTGGGGGGGCTAAATGAATGGACAATTCGTCTTCCCGCCGCACTGGCAGGGACGGCGACTATACTGATGCTTTATTTGCTTGTTTTTGCATGGACAGGCAGCGCCTCGGCGGCTCTTTTTTCTGCTGGTTTTCTTGCTGTTTCGCCTTGGCATATTATATTTAGCCGCTGGGCGGCGCAGGGAATTTTTGTGCCGTTATGCATCACAACCGCGCTTTTCTTTTTTCAGATTGGTATAAACCACAAGCCCCGCCATTTGATTTTAAGCGCCCTTTTTTTTGCTATTGCCTTTTACACATACGAAGTTGCCCGTGTATTTGTTCCTTTGATATTGCTCAGTCTCTTTATTATATTCAGGAAAGAATTATGGGCGCAAAAAAAATGGTCGGGAATAGCAGCTTTTGTTTTTTTGGGGATAGCGGTTCCAATATTCATACATTATATTACGGGCGGTCGTTCAGCCCGGTTTAGCCGCATCTCCATTTTTGGCGATGGAAAGGCATTAACGGAATCGTTATTTCTTTTTATAAAAAATTATCTTAAACATTATAGATTTGATTTTCTTTTTGTCAACGGGGACAGGGAGATGCGTCATGGGCTGCCCGGCTGGGGTTTGTTATATCTTTGGGAGGCGCCTTTGCTTTTTTATGGTTTTTATATCCTTTTAAAAAAGAAAACAAAATATCGAGCTATTATCTGTTGCTGGTTGTTTTTTTTCCCTGTGGCAGCATCCTTGACTAATGAAGGGGTTCCCCATGCATTGCGTTCTATAACCGGCTTGCCTCTTTTCCAGATTATTAATGGAATCGCCGCTGCTTCCCTTTTGAGGCGGGGCATTGATTTCATGGCGCAAAATAAGCGTTATGCAAATATTTCGCTAATATTAATCATTTTGATATTTGCCGTCGTATGCTTGAATGTTTTACGGATGGGCCGGCATCTTTTTCACGTTTACCCCTATGAGTCCGCTTCCAGCTGGCAATATGGGGTCAAGCAGGCTATGGAGATGGCTCGCCAACATGAAGTCAAACCTGAAAATATTTATCTCTCCGGCTATATTGCTTATGCGCCTTATCTGGTTATGGTCTATAATAAAATCGAGCCTATAAAATTGAGAGAGGAAGGATTTGGCGGGCTGGGTTATAAATTTCTTCCGCCCAATTTTCAAATCGGGAGGCTCTGGGAAAACCTGCCAGCGGGTTCGTGGCTTATCCTCCATCCCTTTGAACAGCGGGATATCAAACCGGATATCATCATACCATTTCCTTCGCCGCGGGGGCGTTTAATTCCAGCTCAATCTGCTCTGGAAATTTTAATTAAAAAGGATGAATCTTCATGAAAACAATTTTGGGAATTGCCATGATTCTTTTATTGTCCTTTGTGTCCCACGCACAAAATATTATATTTAATGGAATTGTCCTTGATGAGGAAATAAAAGCGCCGTTAAAAGCCCTGCCGGAAAAAATACCATCGGAGGGTATTTTCATTCTGCAGCTGGATGTCGCGCCGGGAAACGAGGCAAAAAAACTTTTGGAAGATTCGGGGTTTCATGTCATTGCCTTCATTCCCAAAACATCATATCTTGTTCAAAGCAAAAAGGGTATTGAATCTCCGAGAAAAACTCTTCAAAAATTCAACGCGCTCTTTGTCCGTCCAGAATGGAAATATCCCCCATCCATCCTTAATCTTCTTTCGTTCAAGATTGACCCGGAACAAGACATCCCATTGGTCATTCTTTCAACAAGGCATTCCCGCAAACTCGAAGAGATTATCCAATCTGCAGGAGGCACAATCACAAATCGTCCGGAGACTCCATTCAAAGAGAGGCTTGGGGTTCAGGCGCCATTCAAAAATCTTCAAGAGTTATTGAAACAAGTCAGCGCGCATCCCGATGTATATTCTATCATACCTGCCGGCGGCGCGCGCCTTCTCAATGATAATGCATCCGCTATTATCCAATCGGGAAGCGCTGGCGGCAGCAGAGGCATTTGGCAAAAAGGGTTGCATGGAGAAAATCAAACCATAGCTATTTTGGATACGGGTTTGGATTTTGACAGTTGTTATTTTGCCGAGGATGATAAAACTTCGCCTCCAATTTCGATTGGGACTGCGGTTGGCTCGCCGGATTATTCGAGACGCAAAACAGTCATCTATGATTTGCTTTATCCGCCGGACTATGGCTGCGGAACGGGAGATTTTGATAATCATGGACACGGCACCGCTGTTGCCGGCAATGCGGCGGGTTCGCATTTTACGAACCCTCTTGGGGCGGGCTTCTATAATGGCATGGCTCCTGCGGCAAAGTTGATAGTGCAAGATGCCGGATATGCAACGGATAATTGCGCAGACCTGCCCGCATTGGGATGTCCTGTGATTGACCTTACGCCCATTTTGGATCAAGCCGTTATGCAGGGCGCCAATTTCCATAACAATAGCTGGGGCGACCGCGAGAATTATTTTCCTCAAAATACTTATACGGCGCCAACCGCGGATATGGATGAGGTTATTTGGCGAAATCCTGAATTTTTGATAGTGTGCGCTGCGGGGAACGGCGGTCCGCGCAATAATTCTGTGGGAAGTCCCAGCGTTGGGAAAAATGTCCTTTCCGTAGGCGCGGCGCAAAGTCCGACAAACGGCGGCAATGCGGATTCCATCGCCTCGTTTTCATCGCGGGGATGGGCAGCCGATGGGCGTATTAAACCCGACCTCACGGATCCCGGACAAACACGCACATCTCGTGGGGATAATAATATCAACTCGAATAATTGTGCCACATATGTCATTCAGGGAACCAGCATGGCATCGCCGGTTGCGTGCGGCGCGGCAGCCCTTGTTCGCCAATATTACACAGAAGGTTGGTATCCAGACGGAATGCAAAATCCAACGGATGCCTTCACGCCTTCCGCCGCGCTCATCAAGGCAACGCTTTTGAACGGCGCTGTGGATATGACAGGCGTGGCGGGAGCGCCCCCAAATCAGACAGAGGGATGGGGTCGCGTCCATCTTGAAAACTCGCTTTTTTTCGCCGGCGACGCGCGAAAAATTATAGCCGTTGATGAACGGGATTTTTTTACGACCAACACACAGCCTGCTTATTTTGCGGAATTTGAGGCGGGGGGAAATGCTTCGGGTGGGCAGATTAAGATTACACTGGTCTGGACGGATTATCCGGCAAACCCCGGCGCCTCTATTGCGCTAGTCAACGACCTCGACCTCTTGGTGACGGATGTATCCACCACTCCGGTTCTTTTGCACGGCAACCATTTTGATGCGGATGGGTTCAGCATCAGCGGCGGTTCTGCTGACACGATAAATAATGTGGAGATGGTTATTTTACCGGCTGATGCAACCGGCATATATCAGATAGAGATTATCCCTTCATTGATACCTGAACCGCCGCAAGGTTTTGCATTGGTCATTGGCGGCGATGTGCAACTGATAACAAATTCCAGAATTGATAGATGGCGGTTTTATCAAAGATAAGGTTTCGCGCATCTGTTTTTTGCCAAAACGAGTCCGCAGATATTTCGTTGACACGATTTGACATCAAGGATAGAGAATTGCCATTTAATTTTCGATAATTGAGAGGAACTCCAAAAATGGTTAAAACAATCAATGTCGGTCTTATCGGATTTGGAAACATTGGCACAGGCGTTGTTCGAGCGCTGAACGAGAATTCAAAACTTATTATGAGCCGACTTTCCTGTCCTATTAAAATCGCCCGCATTGCCGATATTGATATCACAAGGCAGCGTCCTGTCAAATATGATAAAAATATCCTGACCGATGACACGATGTCTGTCGTGAAAGACCCGTCCATTGATATTATCATCGAATTAATCGGCGGGACAAAAATCGCTAAAACTGTTGTGGAAACCGCCCTGCGATACAAAAAACATGTTGTCACGGCGAACAAGGCTTTACTGGCTCATTTTGGCGCAGACCTTTTTGCCCTCGCCAGAGAAAACGAGGTCTCGCTTCTTTTTGAATCCTCCGTTGGCGCGGGGATTCCCATCATCCGCTCGCTCGCCTATTCCTATTCGGCAGATAGAATTAATACTATCCGTGGAATTCTGAACGGAACAACCAATTACATTCTGACGAACATGGAGGAGCAGAGGCGCGATTTTCAGGATGTTCTAAAAGAGGCACAGGAACATGGGTATGCAGAGCCTGACCCGACTTTCGACGTTGAGGGTTTTGATACTGCGCACAAGCTTTGCATCCTTGCCTCAATGGCGTTCGGACAGGATATTCGTTCCGATTCGGTTTATGTCAATGGCATCACCCAAGTTCAAAAGGATGACCTTGTTTATGCTCGAGAATTGGGATATATTGTCAAATTGTTGGGAATAGCCAAACTCAATGAAAGCGGCAAAGCGGAAGTCAGAGTTCACCCCACTTTGATTCCCAGAACATCAACGCTCGCATCGGTCAGAGGGGTCTATAATGCGATTGAGATTGAAGGAGAGCCTATTGGGGCTCAGATGCTTTATGGACGCGGCGCGGGCTGGGGTTCAACAGCCAGCGGGGTTCTGGGAGATGTTATTGACCTTGCCAATGCGATTGCCTCCGGGGCTAATATCCCCTATCCTATAAATATCCCAAAGGGCAAAAAAAATATTAGACCCATCTCAGAACTTTCAACCGCTTATTATTTGAGGATGACCTTAAAGGATGTGCCGGGTATGCTCGCCCGCGTGGCAACCGTTTTTGGTGACCAGAAGATAAGCATCAAAACGGTGCTTCAAAAAACGAGCGACCCGGGCAAATTTGCCAGAGTTATTTTTATCACCCACACCGCCCTCGAAGGCAATCTCCAGAAGGCTTTAAATGCCATGAAAGAAAAGAAGCTCTGCCGTGAAAAACCTTTTGTGCTTCGCGTCGAGGAATAACTCCAAATGATTGTCGGCATTGGCATGGATATTGTGGAGGTCGCGCGAATTAAAGCGGCAATGGATGCCCACAAAGAACGGTTTCTCCGCCGAATATTGACGGAAAGAGAAAAAGAATATTGCCAGAAATTCGCAAATCCGGCGATTGAAACAGCTGGGCGATTTGCCGCCAAGGAGGCTTTTTCAAAAGCTATAGGAACCGGCATCGCACAAGGCGTTTCGTGGCGGGATATCGAAGTGACCAATGAACTATCGGGGGCTCCTGTAATGACTGTCATGGGGCGCGCGGAAGATTTTGCCAACAAACTTGGCGCTAATCGCATCCATGTCAGCATCACCCATACCGGCATTTCAGCCGGTGCCGTGGTTATACTTGAAAAGGTGTGACAAAATGGATTTAACAGAGCTATTAAAAAAAATCCGGCTCGTCGTTTTGGATGTTGACGGCGTCTTGACAGATGGAAGCATTTGGCTTTCCGGCGGCGATGAGTTCAAACGGTTTCATGTCAAAGACGGCGCGGGGATCAAATATCTGCATCGAGCCGGTATCCAGACAGCTATTATAACGGGACGCCAATCAGAATCTGTGTCGCGCCGTGCCAATGAATTGGGCATCAAAGAATGCCTGCAAGGTTGTTTGAAAAAGCTCCCCCCTTATCAATCGTTATTGGAGCGCATTGGCATCCCCGAGGCGCACGTTGCCTGTATGGGGGACGACCTTCCAGATCTGCCTTTGTTTAATCATTGCGGTTTGAAAATAGCGCCGGCGGATGCGGCGAGTGAGGTGCGTGAACGCGCCGATATTGTCACAGCATCCTACGGCGGAAATGGCGCCGTTCGCGAAGCGGCAGAGATTATTCTCAAGGCACAAGGTTGTTGGCAAAAACTTCTGGAGGGTTATATTGCCCAATAAAACCGCTCGTCCTAAAAGAAAGAAAAAGCGCCCCAATTTTGTCAAGAAAGCAAGACGTTATCTGGTCTATCTTCTTGTTTTAGTTTTGCGCCGATTTGTCCTTTTCCTCCCCTTTAAATGGACGTTCAAAATCACTCCTATCCTTGCGGTGTTGGCGTATTATTTGTTCCGGCGGGAAAGGTTAAAAACGCTTAAGCATTTGCGGCTCGCCTATGGCGCTGAAAAAAGCGAATCGGAAATTCGGGCAATCGCCAAAGAAGTTTTCCGCAATATCGGCAGGAGCGCCGCAGAAAACCTTTCATGGAATAAATTGGGCGTCAAATACCTTGAAAACCATATCACCATAGTCAACCCTGAGGGTTTGAAGCGGGGGTTTGATAAAGGCAAGGGATTGATTGGTTTGACTGGTCATCTGGGCAATTGGGAATTAATGGGCGCGGTTTTTGCGAAGATGTTGAATGTCCGTTTCGCGGTTGTCGCTCGCGATTTTTCCAATCCATGGTTGAATAAAAAGTTCGAGGAAGAACGCAAGGCGATGGGTTTTGATGTGGTCTATAGAGGCAATTCGGGGATTGAAGTTCTGCGTCGGCTGAAAAGGAATGAGGGGTTAGGCATTCTTGCGGATCAGAACATTAGAGGCGAAGGAGTATTTGTTCCTTTTTTCGGACATCCCGTCAAAGCTCATTCAAATATTGCCAAGTTGATTATCCGAACCGGCGTATCCGTTGTTCCCGTGTTTATTATCAGAAATAAAGATTTGACAACCCACACGCTGTTTATTGATAATCCTATGATATTTTCACTGAGCGGAAATATTGATGAGGATATAAAAAATATTTCTTCGGCTTATACGGCAGTGATTGAAAAATACGTTCGGCAATATCCGGACCAGTGGATGTGGATGCACAAACGATGGGGGGATTGAAAGTCTTGATATTATGAAGATGTTGTTTGTGCAATTATTGATTATTTCCTTTTTGGTTGCAGGTTGCAGCGATTCGGATTTTTTGAATGATAAGCCTTCGATGCAGATGGCATCCACAATGGAAATCAATGGATTTGAGGCGCATGTGTCTCTTGATGGCAAACCGCAATACATATTGCGTTCTGACGAAGCCCTATTGAAAGAAAAACAGAGTTGTGTTGATATGAATAACATCCACCTCACCTTTTTCAAAGACGGCGAGGAAGCCAAAACGGGAACTCTTGTTGCATTAAACGGGCAATATTATTTTAAGGACAATCCCGCTTTGCAGCGTCAAAAAAGCGATATTGATTTGAAAGGGAATGTTAATTTCAATATGACTGATGGGACATCGCTAAAGACACCCGAGGTGCATTATGTGAGTTCTACTCAAAAGATATATTCAAATGCAGGGTTTGAGAAAAAAAGAAAAAACAATGGGCAAACGATCATCATCAAAGGCAAAAGTTTTGTGACGGACAAAAATCTGCGCAAATGGGAAGACACCGGCGCTAAAATGAGTTTGGAAACAACAGAAGAATCAGACAAGACTCCATCAAAGAAGGAGAAATAAAGGGTGCAGAGGTTATTTTTTATCCTTGTGGGAATCATTTCCCTTTCCCTTTTTAGTTTGAATTTATATGCCCAAACCTCCACGGCAAACCCCGCAGAAGAGGTTTTTGGCAAGAATTTTAAATTAGAGGTTGATGAAACAAGCGGCACATTAAAATACAATTTTTCCGAAAAGACCAACGCCCTCGATTCAATCGAGGCGGTTATGAATGTGCATCTGGTTTCCGATAAACTGGAATTGTTGTGCGATGAACTTTATTATGATGCCAAAGCCCAGAAGATAAACGCCAAAGGCAAGCAGGTCAAAATTATCCAAGGGATGATGACCGCCATCTGCGCTCAATTTTTGTTTGATAATCAAACGGGGCGTTCAGAGTTTATTGGCTCGCCAGAAATCACCATTCAGGATGAACAGGGTCACAAGACCACAACAAAAGGCGACAAAATAACCATTGAGCGCCAGAAAAACGGGGACACGCTTATCCAAGTTCACGGCAACGCCAAACTCACATCCGATGCAGGCAGCAAAAGCACACCTCAAATGAGTCAAGCGACAGCGCCCGCGCAAAAAATGTTCGGCAGAGAATTTAAGATTGTTACCGGGGAAAAGGGCGAAATTCTTTACGCCTTCACAAGCGAGAACGAATTGCGAAGCATCGTTGCGCGGGAGAATGTTTTTATTGACTCATCGCAGGTTAATCTACGTTGCGAACGTCTTGAATATTACAGCGAAAAAAACAACCTTTTGGCGCTGGGCAAACCTGTAAAAATCATTCAAAATACCGTTACGGCGGAGGCGGGACGCTTTGAATTTTTTCCCGATGAGGGCAAATCTTTTTTATTGGAAAACCCTGTCATCATGAACAAGGATGAACAGGGGCGCGTCCTTGAGACCCGGGGCGACAAGATTGTGATTGTTCAGGCTGCTGAAGGAAAAACCACCGTTCTTGTGGACGGCAATCCATCCATTCAATCCGCACAGGTTGAAAAACCAAAAGTTGTTAAACCTCCAAAACAAACCGCTTCACCTGTGAATGAGTCCAGTGTGGACATCATTAAAAACGTAGATATCAAACAGGAATAGAATTTAATATGGTTAAACTGATTACCGGCGTCGGCGGGTTTATTGGCTCTTCCCTCGCCCAAAGGTTGCTCCAAAATGGCGAGGATGTGGTAGGCGTGGATTGTTTTATTGATTATTACCCGCGCGAGATAAAAGAGAAAAATCTCCGTCCTCTTCGAGACTATTCCACTTTCGCTTTTATTGAGAAAAATATACTTGAACTGGATTTCCCCAAAATACTTGATGGGATAGATGGCATTTATCATCAGGCGGCGCAGGCTGGAGTCCGCGCCAGCTGGGGCGAAGATTTCGGTATTTATACTAAAAATAATATTCTCGCCACACAAAAACTCCTTGAAGCGGTTAAAGAAAGCAGGGTTCGGGTTGTCTATGCCTCTTCCTCATCCGTTTATGGGGAGACGAAAAAATTCCCCATGCAAGAAGATGACCTGCCCAATCCTGTTTCGCCTTATGGCGTTTCCAAACTGGCAGCTGAACATCTCTGCCGTCTTTACTGGAAAAATTTCAGCGTGCCTACCGTATCTTTGAGATATTTCACCGTCTATGGTCCTCGTCAGCGTCCAGACATGGCATTTCATCGTTTTCTTAAAGCCATCATGAAGGGCGAAGAGATCACGCTTTACGGCGACGGAGAACAAACACGCGATTTTACTTTCATAAAAGATGCTGTGGACGCCAATCTTTTGGCTATGGAAAAGGGGCAAGCCGGCGGTGTTTATAATATCGGCGGCGGCTCGCAGGTTACCATTAACCACTGTATTGAAAGCATGGAAATAATCGTCGGCAAAAAAGCAAACGTTAAACGCCTTGAACGGCAAAAGGGCGACGTGACCCACACTTATGCCGACACGACGCGCGCACAAAAAGAATTGGGCTTTCAACCGTCAACGCCTCTTGATGAAGGTTTGCGGCTTGAGGCAAAATGGATTCAAGATAATATCCTTTAGCAGGCAAAAAAATGTCAGAAAACACCGCAAGCAAAAAAAAGCCGTTTAATTTTGAAAAGGTGCTTACCCGTCTTGAAGAAATTGTTCATGAACTGGAGGAGGGAAATCCTCCCCTTCAAAAGGCGCTCGATTTGTTTCAAGAGGGTAAAAAACTCGGCTCTCTGTGCCACAAGGAACTCACATCCCTTGAGAACAAGGTTCAAAAAATTCTGGAAGATGAGAAGGGCAATGTCTCTTTTGAGGATTTCAAACCTGAAGAGGAATAGAGTTCTTAGATAAAGCGATTGATAAAATTTTTTTTGATATCAGGAGGAATGAAAATTATGACACTAATTTCGGAAATTGCAGCACGCGAAATTCTTGATTCGCGCGGCTTCCCCACCATCGAGGTGGAATGTCTGCTGGAGGGCGGCGGATTCGGACGCGCCTGTGTTCCTTCCGGCGCATCTACGGGCGCTTATGAAGCTCTTGAGCTTCGAGACGGCGACAAGGCGCGCTATATGGGCAAGGGCGTGACAAAGGCTGTGGAAAATGTCAACGAAACGATAGCCGAAGAACTCTGCAACGGTTATTACGATGCAACGGAGCAGGCGCTGATTGATAATACTATGCTCGAAATGGACGGCACGGAGAATAAGGAAAAGTTTGGAGCGAACGCCATTTTGGGCGTTTCTATGGCTGTGGCGCGCGCCGCTGCTGATGCCCTTGGCTTGCCCCTTTACCAGTATCTCGGCGGCGTTAATGCCAAGACGCTCCCCATTCCAATGCTGAATATCATGAACGGCGGCGCACATGCTGATAACAATGTGGATATTCAGGAGTTTATGATTATGCCCGTGATGGCATGTTGTTTTAAAGAAGGAATTCGCTGGGCATCTGAGATATTTCACACGCTTAAAAAAATTCTAAAGGAGAAGGGTCTCAGCACCGGCGTCGGCGATGAAGGCGGTTTTGCCCCAAACCTGCAATCAAACGCTGAAGCCCTTGATGTCATCGTTCAAGCAATCGAGAAAGCCGGTTACAAACCCGGCGAGGAAGTATTTATTAGTTTGGACGCCGCATCGTCATCTTTTTATGATGAGAAAAAGAAATTATACATCCTGAAAGCCGAGGCGCAGCCGGAAAAAGATACGGATGCACTTATTGAATTTTATAAAGAGCTCGTCAGCAAATATCCCATTCTTTCCATTGAAGACGGACTCGCCGAAGAGGATTGGGAGGGTTTTAAGAAAATGCAGGCGGCGCTTGGCGACAAAATCCAGATTGTGGGCGATGATCTTTATGTCACCAATACCAAACGCCTTGCGCGAGGCATTGCCGAAAAGGCATCGAACTCAATTCTCATCAAACTGAATCAGATTGGAACTGTCACCGAGACGTTGGATTGCATCGAGATGGCAAAACGCGCGGGGTTCACTGCGGTTGTTTCGCATCGAAGCGGCGAAACGGAGGATTCCACCATTGCAGATCTTGTAGTGGCAACCAACGCGGGTCAGATTAAGACCGGCTCAATCTGCCGCACCGACCGCATTGCTAAATACAATCAACTGCTCCGCATCGAAGAGGAGCTCGATACGGCGCGCCAGTATCCGCAAAAAAAGGCGTTTTACAATCTGCCGAATTTTTGCAAGTAAATCGAATTCATAATAAAAAATAGGGAGAGGTTTTTCGACTTCTCCTTTTTTTTATTTCCTTCAAAACTTAGATTATATTCACAAGAACGGCGACGGGGTCTTCATCGGTGAGGCGGGAAAGTTCCGCATTGGCAAGAGAGATAATATGGCTTGCTGTCATGAGACCGGACAGGTCAAGGATGCGTCCCCTGAACAGTATAAAAAAACCAGGGACAGAGCGTCCGGCATCGCCATAATCGGTATGGCGTTCAATGAACATACTCAAGGCGCCCTCCAGATTGCTTTTGGTCTTAATAAGGGCATCGCCCTGTGCAATCTGAAGCCTGATGACTCCCTCTCTATCAATAATACGATATTGTTTTTTTTCGGATTTGAATAATCCCATCATTTTTTTATGGACGGTGTGGGCTTCGTATATAAATAGACCGCTGACGTCGCCCAGACATGTGATGTTTTTAATTTCCTCGCGCACGGATTTGCGGACGATAGCTTCGCGTTCGGCTGCCGAGATGGCTGATTTGGCAAGGTCGCGCGTTCTGAATTCTGTGGAACCTGTGGCGACGGCGCGAAGGAGATTTTTCTGCGGGTCTATTTCAACTTGCACTTCTATGGTATCCGGGACAGCGCCCATTTTGAGAACGGCTTCTTCGGCATCTTTGCGGATTCTAAGAATGTCTTCATTCTTTGGATCAACCACGCTCCGCTCAATCATATCGCGCACCATTGCAAGCGCCGCGCCGATGGCTGAGATGACGGGGGCATTCGGTGCAATCTCAAACGGCAGCCCCATTTTTTTTGCGGTGTAAGGAACGATAGCCATTGCCCCTCCCCCGCCGCCGGACAAAGTCAGGAGGTTGCGGTCAAGTTGATATTCATCAATCAGGTCTTCAACGGGGTTTGCCGCTTTGGGGAATGATTTATCAAGGAGTTGTTCGGCGGCGTTTTCAGGAGTTGTTCCAAGATTTTCAGCGATGGCGTTGAATGCAATTTTAATTGAGTCGAGGTCGCCTTCGGCGCAATTGTCTTTGTTTGCGATGCCAAGCAGTTTGGAAGCACAGGTCGGCGTGACAGTAAAAGCGTTGCCGTCCGCTTCCAGTTTGACGTAATCCACAGGGTCGTCCTTTATGGGTTGAATATAAGTTAAAATGGGTTTTGCATCAGGCGGAAGTTTTGAGAATGATGAATAACCGAGATTGGCAATATGGGCGCTGCGAGGACCGACATCCACAATTTTTTTATTTTTGATACGCGGAACAGAGCCGCCGGCAATGGCAACAGTTCGAACATCGAGTGTGCGAATATAGAGGCGATGCCCGCCGACTGTTGCTGTTTTGACAAGGGATTTTCCATTTTTGATAGCGGAGATGTCCGTGCTTGTGCCGCCGACTTCCAGAAAGATGCCGTCTGTGATGCGGGCATACATAAGCGCGGCGGCAACGCCCGCTGCAGGTCCGGAGAGCATTGTGAGAATGGGTCGGCGCCGCATTTCGTTAATATCCATAATCCCGCCATCGGAACGCATAATCATAAGCGGCGCCTTGATTCCCGCCTCGCGAACGCTTTGTTCGGTCATGTTCGCCGTTTCCATCATTTTGGGCAGCATGCTGGCATTGATGACTGCGGTGCGTGTTCTGGTGCGCAATCCATAAAGTTGCGATATTTCATAAGTGTTTGTTACAAGAAGATTGTTATCAAGGCAAGTTTTCACGACCATGTCTTCATTGGCGGGGTTTTCAACGCTAAACGCCTCGCTGGCAACGAAAACGCGCGCGCCTTCATCGTGGAGTTCCGCAACCGTTTTCATGATAATATCCGGGTTCAAAGGCTCGCCGGTGTCAATGAAACGGTGATATGTTTTGAGGAAACGTCCGGGCGCGAGTTCAATATCTCCCACATTTGTTTCTGAGCGCGCTTTGCTTTTTTCAATACCCTTTCCCATTCCGATAATCCCAACAGGCGCAACATCGCCTTCCAGAAGGGCATTGGTCGCTTGTGTTGTGCTATGGGCAATGAGGATAATTTCATCGGGCTCAATTTTCCCCGCTTCCATCAATTGATGGAGCGATGCGATAATACCGCAGGCGACGCCTTCTTTTGCTCTGTGCGTTGTTGGAACTTTTACCTCCGCCGCAAGTGTGAATGTTGCCGTGTCAATCGCAACAGCATGCGTGAATGTCCCTCCGACATCAATTCCAACGCGGATACGGCGATTATTTTCAGGCATGAAATGCTCCGGTAATCATATTAATTTTTATGTTTGTAATCCAGCGTGAAGCTTGCTGAGGTGGGTGCTGTCTTGTCGCGATAGTTACGGCTTCCGCAGGAATTGCGTATGGTAAGGGTCGGTTGAAGAATTTCGCTTTCAACTTTTTCGTTGTTAATCAGACTGAGGAGTTTTTTTGCGGCAAGGGATCCGAGATGATACTTTGGCTGAGCAACTGTGGTCAGCGGAACCTCTGCGATGCTGGCAATGAAAAGATCGTCATAACCCATGATTGCAACATCATTGGGGACATGGAAACCGGACTGGCGCAGGGCATAGCTTGCACCGATGGCGATTATATCGCCGGCGCAAAATATAGCCGTCGGGCGCGGCTTTGTCTGCAAGAGAAGCCGCATATTATTGTATCCGGCTTCCCAGTCGAAGGTTGTTTCAAGAATAATATTTTCAGACGAGGGCATGTTATATTTTTTCAAAGCCATTTTGTAACCTTTGAGGCGGTCGCGGCTGATTTGAAACCGCTCAGGACCGGCGAGATGTCCAATAATTTGATGCCCCGTTTTAATGAGGTGTTCTGTGGCAAGAAAACCGCCCATGATATTATCCACTTTGATATTGCACAAACCCTTTATTGGGGGGATGTTGAGAATGGTCACCGCCGGCACTTTCCGCGCAACGATATCTTCCCAGAGGTCTTTATTCTCATCTGACTCAACCGTATCGGCTATGATGCCATCCACGCGTTTTTCTCGAAGCATTCTCAAGTAATCCCTCTCGCGCCCCGCATCATTATTGGTTGAGCAAACGATGATGCTATAAGCCTGAGCGGTAAGCAAATCTTCTATGCCCTGAATTATCTGCGGGAAAAAGGAGGACATGATATCGGAAATGATGAGACCGATAAGGCTTGTCCTTTTTTTGACCATGGCGCGCGCAATAAGATTGGGATGGTAGTGCATTTTTTTAGCGAGGTCATGAACGGCTTTTTTGGTTTTTTCACTGACTCGGGGATTATCATTCAAAGCCATAGAAATGGTGGACACTGAGACATTGAGCGATTTGGCAAGGTCTTTGATTGTGACAGCCATGTTTATTATCCTTTTTTGTAATACTTATCAGGACAAAATAATACAATTGCATATCAACGGAAAAATTGGTTTTTCTTATTTCTATCTTTTCAATCTTTTGCAAGGAATTTTATTTGTTTTTAGCGAAGTTTGTTTTTATTTTTCCTGAGAAGTGATGGATTTGAACCGCTCCATTTGGTCAGCCATGACAAGCGACTGTATGATTTCCTCCAGTTCGCCTTCCATGACAAGTCCCAATTTATAAAGCGTCAAACCGATACGATGGTCTGTCACGCGGTTTTGCGGGAAATTATAAGTTCGAATGCGTTCGCTTCGCTCGCCTGTTCCGATTTGTTGTCGGCGTTCAGCGGATATCTGCGCCTCTTGCTTTTGAATTTCCTGGTCCAAAAGACGCGCGCGCAAAACTTTCAAAGCCTTTGTCTTATTCTTGTGTTGGGATTTTTCATCCTGACATGAAACAACCATACCGGTGGGGAGGTGGGTTATGCGAACAGCCGAATCAGTTGTGTTCACGCTTTGTCCGCCGGGTCCTGTCGAACGGAAAACATCAATCCGCAAATCATCCGGGTTGATTTCAATATCCACCTCTTCCGCCTCAGGAAGAACGGCGACGGTGATGGCGGATGTATGGATTCGCCCGCTCGCTTCTGTTTCAGGCACGCGCTGGACGCGATGTGTTCCGCTTTCAAATTTCATTTGGCTGTAAACAGAATCTCCCTCGATGCTAAAAATTATTTCTTTGAATCCGCCAAGACCGGTCTCATGCTGGCTGAGGATTTCTATTCGCCATTTTCGTTTTTCGGCATAGCGGCAGTATGCGCGGAATAAATCGGAGCTAAAAAGCGCCGCCTCCTCGCCGCCTGTGCCAGCTCGAATCTCAACGATGATATTCTTTTCATCATTGGGGTCTTTGGGGAGGAGCATAATTTGCAACTGTTTTTCCACTTTTTCCAGTTCCTGCTGTGAGGCTTCGCAATCCGCTGCCGCCATGGAAGCCAATTCAGGGTCAGGATCGTTCACAAGCGAGCGGGATTCTTCGTGTCTGCGGCGCAATGTTTTAAACTGATTAAAGGACTCCATAATTTTGCCAAGGTCGCGATGCTGTCGGGAAATCTTTTTTAATAATTCCGGATTGGCTGCCACCTCCGGCGAGGCAAATCTTTCTTCAACTTCTGCGTATTGTTTTTCGAGTTCATTCAGATAGGACATCATATCAAACATACCATTACTCCCATAATTAAAATTGAACGGGGTAAAAGGGTGGAGTCGCTATTTGAGGGCGTCGCCGGGCGCAAGAATGGTCATGGAGGGTTCCGTCTGGTCGGGTGCAATTGCCATCGCCGCCTTTAAAGAGGCGATGCCGACTTCGATTTGTTCGTCATCAGGCGGCTTGGTGGTTATGCGCTGCGATAGCAGACCGGGAATGACTAACAGTCTTGTTAGAATGTTTTCCTTATGGCGCGAGCCGTATTTGATGACTTCGTAAGAAGTGCCCGCCACAAGGGGCATGAAGATGATATGGCTTAAAATTATAATCGCTTTTCTAAAGATAAAATTCATTTCCGTAAATGGAGGGTAAACGATTGTTATCAATTTTGCCAGAAAGGCAAAAACGATAATGCTGACAATTATGACCACGCCTAAAAAGGTGGTTCCGCAGCGGGGATGAAAGGTTGTATAGGCGCGGACATTTTCAAGCGTCAAAGGTTTGCCGTCTTCAAAAGCAAAAACAGTTTTATGCTCCGCGCCGTGATATTCAAATACGCGGCGTATATCTTTGGAAAAAGATACAAGCCATATATAAAGAAGCAGAACAATAGCTCGGAACATGCCCGATATGAGATTATAGATAAGCGGGGATTGCTCTTCGACCAAATGACCCGCCGCTCCGGTGGTTTTTTTGAAAAATGGGAGAAATCCGAGAAAATGTGTGAGCAGGTTTGGAACAACAACCGTCATGACCATTGCCAGAGAAAGACTGAAAACCATCAATCCTATCATTCCCATGACGCTGATTTGGCGTTTTTCTTTTGCGGGAGAATCAGAGCCAAGGTTGGCTGATTTTTTTTGTTCGGCGTCTTTTTCATCCTGCCCTTCCCATTCGTTAACGGAATAATCCAGCCCTTTGAGACCGATAACGAGCATTTCAAATAGTGTGATGACGCCGCGGATAAATGGGAATCCGAGTATTTTAATTCTTTTCGTAAGCGCTTTATAAGGGATGTTTTTTATTTTGATGGATTTGTCTTTTTTGCGAACGGCGATGGAATACCCCTGAGGGCTGCGCATCATGACGCCTTCAATGACCGCCTGCCCGCCCATCTCAATTTTCTTTTCAGCTTTTTCCAAAAAAAATCACCTGCAAAATACTTTAATCATATTAAAACAAGAGCGTTATTCGGACGTCCATATGGAATGTCAATGTAAAATACTACTTCTGCCGCCAGCGTTTTATTTCGGATAATCCGATGCTCCGTGAGCGTTTGCCGAATCGGAGGAGATAAAAAGAACCGATTTTTTCGAACCCTGCTGCATAAGCCGCTTTCAAAGAGGGGGTGTTATCTGCGCGGATGGAGATAAATATTCTGTTAATATTTATTTCTTTCAGGATTCGGTTTATTTCGGCAGCAAATATCTTGTGATAACCCAGGCGGCGAAAAAAGGCGTTTGTATTGGCATGCCACAAATATGCCTCATCCGGCGCCAACGTTATAGGAGGTATCAGTTCTGTTTGAGGCTGAGATGAATGGAATGCCCAGACTTGCGAGTAAACAAGGTTTTTTTTCCTGAATGCGAGAAACAGGGTTTGACCTTCGGCTAATCTGGCAAAGGCAATATGTTCATTCATGAACTCTTTTCCTTTTTCATCAATCCCGCGAACATCGTAACCATCTCCAACGGCGCTCCAATAGTTTTTTTCATCTTTGATAACGAAATATTCGAGATTGGAAGGAACGGACACAGGGCGGATTTCCTTTGTTAAATCCAAATAAAAGCAGTGCATTTTCTCAAGGCTGATTTTTTTTATCGGAGGCAAGTGAAAATATTTTTTGATTTCCTTGCAGCGGTTTTTCTATGAGACGGTTTGAAAATCAATCGGGCAAGCGCCCAGATTCAATTTGATTTGAGCGAGAGATTTGACTTTTCCAATCCCGCCTAAATTAAGGGTTTGGATACCCTCGGCGATTAAATCTTTTATGCATGCGGCAAAAAGGATTTCAATCGCTTTTAAATTGCTGTATTCACGATTAAACGCCGTGCTATGCGCAAAGCAATCGGGCGCAAGTTTAACGACAAGAAGCGTTGCAATGTTTTTTTCGCAATAAATGGCATCGTAAATGCAAACCGAATTTTGAGGCAGAATTTTAAACATGGATTCGAAATAGAAGGCAGGCAATGAATTAAGCATCGCGGGTTCTTTGCGAAATCTTTCATAAAAGAGCCCAAGAAAATCTTCCAATCCGTCCAATTCCCTTTTTCTCACAACCATGCCAAGTTCTTCCGACTTTCGGATGGCTCGTCTGATTTTGCTCCGCGTATCATGAGATAAAGAGGCAAGCCATCCTTCAAAATCATTGGGAAGTTTTATGACATAAGTTGTCTTTTTTCTAATCTCGCCATCTTCTTTATGAAAAGGCGCGGGTATTAAAATCGAAGATTCTAATGTGATGCGATAAGGTTTCATTTTCCGTAGAGCAGTCATGGCGGTTCGATAAGTTTGCTCCGTCAATTCTTTGGCGCTGTGAATGCTGTCTGCTTGAACTCGATACTCAGGATAGCCATTTTGACGTTCTCTCACAATGACTGGAATAAGTATAATATTAAAATTATCCTCAATTTTTAAAGGCATCAGCTTGTATTGGGAGGGGTTCGATAAAGTCTGAAGAAATTGATATTGCGGGTTTTGAAAAACACTTGAAGGTGTCAGCCCTTGGACTAACTCGATGTATTCATCAAGGCTGATGGGGGTAATTTTCACCTTCGGATTTCCTCATAAAGTTTAATGGCGTTTTGTGCTGTATTCTCAATTGAAAAGGATTTTGCCGATTCGATGGCGTTCATTTTCATACAAGCCATTGCCACAGGGTCGGCAAGGGTTTTCAAAATAGCATCTGATAATTTTCCCGGATTGTTAGGTTCGACAAGAATCCCGTTCACGCCTGATTTTATAACTTCCGGGATGCCGCCGACATTAGTTGCAACGATAGGGATTCCAAAAACGAGCGCCTCAAGGATACATAAAGGAAACCCTTCGGAAAAAGAGGGCAACACATACAAATCAAGAATTGAAAAAATCGAGTCAATATCCTGCACATAACCGGTCAATAGAACGTGTTTTTCAAGGTTTTTTTGAATGATTACTTTGTATAAATCGTTCTTTGTGGGTCCATCGCCGACAATCAAAAATCTTACGTTTGGATTATGCCGGATTACTTGTTCAGCGGCATCAATCAAAACCGCGTGTCCTTTAACGGGCGCAAGGCGAGCCACTATCCCCGCCAGTTTTTCAGAGCCGGTCATGCATAATTTTTTTTTGATTTCGTGATAATTTTCAGGAAAACGCGGCGTCCTTTTTGTAATCACACCCGGATAAAGAACACGCGCCTTATCGGCGACAGAGGGGTTATATTCTATAAGTTTTTTTTTGATGATTTCCGCGTCGCAAAAAATTCCATCCTGCCAACGAGCGGCAAATCGTCCCCATCGCCTTTGTCTTTTGTTTGACCATATTATGGGATTATGATATGTTGCCACGATGCAACGAACGCCCGCCAGCCGAGCGGCAATGGTTGCCGCTGGATTGGATCTTGGAAGATGGCTTTGAACCACATCAGGGCAAATGCGCCTTATTAAAAGCATGAGTTTGATGATGGGGAGTAATCTTGGTTCGTGCCTGCAATAAGAAAAATAAACAGGGATATTGTTTGCAGATGCCGAGCTGATGAGCGTTCCGGTTTCAGGAGGATACATGAGGCAACAAATGCAAACATCATGTCCCAATTTCTTTTGGGCAACGGCAAGGTTAACAGTCAGAATCTCCGCGCCTCCTATTTGTAAGGAAGGGATGATGTGTAATATCTTCATGGATGAAATCTGCTAATGATATTCCTATTTATCCACAAAACAAAATAATAATAATTTCCAAATTTTGCATAAAAAATTATCAGTATCTCTTGCATCAATAATATTTTAATGTCAACGATAGCGTATATTCATACATGAGTTTTTTATGCATGTCTTAATTTGGGTATTGTGAAAAGATAGATGAGAAGAGCAATGAATGCGCTTACAAAAATTTGATACAGAACCGCAGTATGCAAAATGACGCAAATTGGCGTATCGAGCGGAGCTTTGGTGCGACAATATTTCGCAGCACACGATGGAACGACTTATTAAAACATTGATGTAATAGGATTTATATAACTGGCATATCCGTTGCTTTGAATTAGAAAGAATAATTTTTATCTATTTTTTTCAAAGGTGTGAGGTATGATAACTGTCAAAAATCTCACAAAACGATTCGGCGAAACAGTCGCCGTCAATAAGGTTTCTTTCAAGGTCAGTCTGGGCGAAATTGTTGGTTTTCTGGGTCCCAACGGCGCCGGCAAGACGACAACGATGAAGATGATCACTTGTTATCTTGAGCCTGACCAGGGGCAAGTTCAAATCGGGGATTTGAATATCAAGGAGCATTCCCTTGAGGTGCGCCGAAAAATCGGTTATCTTCCTGAAAATACTCCTCTTTATATGGACATGGGAGTTGTGGATTATCTCCTGTTTATCGCCGAGCTCCGCAACATCCCCAAATCGAAAAAGATGAGCCGTGTTCGGCAGATTGTGGAGACGTGCAGTCTCGAACGCGAGATTAAAAAAAATATCGGCGAGCTTTCTAAAGGCTATCGCCAGCGCGTCGGTCTTGCGCAAGCGCTGATTCACGATCCGGAAATCTTGATTCTTGACGAACCGACTTCTGGTCTTGACCCAAACCAGATTATTGAAATCCGCGAGTTGATTAAAAAGATCGGTCAGAAAAAGACAATTATCCTTTCCACGCATATCCTTCCTGAGGTCACCGCCACATGTAACCGAGCAATCATTATTCATAATGGCAAGCTGGTTGCCGACGGGACAACTGAGCAGTTGGCGGAACAAAGCCGCGGGCGCACGATTTATTATGTTCGCATCAAAGGACCAAAAGATACCGTTCAGTCGCGAATCCAAGAATTAATCTCCGTTGAAAGTGTACGGTTTCAGGAAGAATCTCCGCAGATTGGCTGCCGTTTTGAGATACTTGCGCCCAAAGACAAAAATCCATGCGAGGATCTTTTTCGTATGGCAGTCAAGAACGACTGGGTTCTAACGGAACTGAGCCACGAGCGGGCAAGTCTCGAAGATATATTCCGCGATCTGACATCATCCTGATAAACATATAGGAAAAATCCATAAGCGAGGTTGTGAAATGCATAACACAATAGTACTGGTTAAAAAGGAATTCCGAAGCTATTTCAGCACGCCGCTTGCCTATATCTTTCTCGTTGCATTTCTGGTGATAACGCAGTGGCTGGTCATGAGGGGATATTTCTTGCGCGGGCAGGCAGATTTGCGCTCCTTTTTCGGACTTGTCCCCATCATTTTCATCCTTTTTATCCCCGCCATCACAATGCGTCTTTGGGCGGAAGAACGCAGACAGGGAACCATCGAGATTCTGATGACTTCTCCCGTGCGGGATATGGAAGCGGTTCTGGGGAAATTTATAGGCGGCTGGATTTTTATGGGGCTGGCGATTCTTTTTACTTTTGCGCTTCCGTTGGTTCTGAAATATACGGTTGCGCCGGAGGTTGGAACAGATAAAGGTCCGATTATCGGCGGATATATCGGTTTGTTTTTAATGGGCGGCGCCTATCTTGCGATTGGGTTGTTTTCTTCTTCTTTACTGGATAGCCAGATTGCCGCATGGATCATCGGAACCTGCATTTGCTTTGCGCTTTATATGGTGGGCGATCCGTTCGGACTCTTTGCGCTTCCTCAGGCGCTGGTTCCTTTTTTCCAATATCTTTCATTGAGCCGCCATTTTGAAAACATCGCCCGCGGTGTGATTGATATCCGCGATATTGTGTATTATTTTTCGGTGATATTTTTCTTTTTATTCCTCAACTCCTGCATGATAAAAAGCCGCAAGTAATGGAGTTTGCTTATCATAATATTTTTGAATTTATTTGGGAGGTAACACCGTGAGCAGGATAACAAAAACAACCAATCTTACCGTTGTGGTTGTATCAATGTTGTTAATTCTTGTTGTGGTCAATTTTCTTGTGGCGCGCCACCTGGTTTGGCGAATTGACCTGACTGAAAGCAAGATTTACACCCTTTCCCCATCCAGCAAAAAGATGGTGGAAAATTTGAAAGATATAGTGACCATCAAGGCATATATCAGCCAGAAACTCCCCCCCTACCTTTCAACTGTCCGCCAGGATGTTGAAGACCTTCTTAAAGAATATCAGGCATACGCCAAAGGAAACCTTCGCGTGGAATTTTTTGATCCCGCCGATAATGATGAATTGAAACGGAAATTGATGTATGACGGCGTTCCGCCTCTGAATATTCAAACAGTCGAAAAACACACATTTGAGGCAATGGAAGCATATTTCGGCATGACGATCAATTATGAGGATCGTAAGGAAACTGTTCCGATTATTGATCCGGAGACGCTGGAATACGACCTTTCTGCCGCAATTAAAAAGGTCTCCATGCCCAAACCTCCCGAAATTCGAATCCTTGCGAACAAGGATGAACTCGATATAGACAAAGAGTATCAAACGTTCATGAAATCTGTCCAGAAATTATATCAGGCAAGCCCAATCCAAATTGAGAAAGGACAAAAAATCCACGAATCGGTTGATGTCTTGATTATCATCTCGCCTAAAAATTTCACGGAGCATGAGCTTTTCGAAATTGACCAGTTTATCATGCGGGGCGGCAAACTCATCTGTCTTGTTGACGCCATCAAAATTGACCAACGCACGCTCGAGGCAAATCCCGAAAAACCCAATATTGCCATAATCCTTGCAAAATATGGGATACAAATTAACGATGATTTGATTGAAGATATGCGTTCAAGCGGCATGGCGGCTTTTTCCACAGGGTATATGCAAACGATGATGCAATATCCTTTCTGGGTCAGCGTGGAACGCGACTTGAATAGAGAACATCCCATTACCAAGCGGCTCTCTGCCCTGGTACTTCCTTGGGTCAGTTCCTTGTCTCAGTCAGAAAGCATCCCTGAAGGGGTGAAGTTGACTGCCCTTGCATCATCAACTGAGGCTGGCTATCAAAACACCGCTCCCTTCGATTTGAATCCTTTCAAACAGAAAAATCGCAGAATTACAAAAGATGATGTTAAAAGATATAATCTGGCTTTTCTTGCGGAAGGAGAATTTACCAGCGCCTATAAGGGGGAACCGATTCCAAAAGATGATGAGGCAAGCGAGTCAAACAAAGAAAACGAACCGGCGGCTCCGCCCTCTTCCGGCACGACAGAAGAGCAAAGAAAAGATAAAAGCCCAGAAACACAAATACTTGTTTTGGCAAACTCCCTTTTTGTCCGCGACCAATATCTTTATGCCACCCGCTCCAAAGATAACCTGACCTTTCTTGAAAACGCCATTGACAGCATGGCAATCGGTCAGGATTTAATCGGCATCCGCAGCCGCGCCTCCGCCCAGCGTCCGCTCAAAAAAGAGTTATCCGATGCTCAAAAAACTACGTATAAATGGGCAGCCATTCTCGGAATGCCCATTGTGATAATTCTTTTCGGTCTGGCGCGCATCCCTTTCATCAAAGCCCGCCGTCGTTATTATGAGTTGCTTTTGACGAAAGATAAAGAGTGAGGATTCATTTTTCATCATGATATCCAATCCACGAAATTACGGAGTGTGAACCGATGAAAACAAAAAACGTAATTCTTATTGCAATTATCGCTGCTATTCTTGTCATCATTGTCCTTGTATCTGAAAAACCTTTTCAGGATAAAGCCGGGCAAAAGACGCCTGATCGTCTCGAAGCCCCTAAAAAAGTATCATTATTCCAAAAAATCAAGGCGGATGATTGCTATCAAATTCAGATTTTTCAGATGGACGGCATGTCATCCTCAACGCTCAAAAAGTTAGATGGGGTTTGGTATACCAACCCTGAACGCAAATATCCCGCCGCAAAAAAGAATGTGGAGCGCATCTTTGAAACACTCGGCAATAGCGGCGAAGGCGAGGTTGTTTCCAAGAATCCTGAAAACCACATCAAGTTTCAGGTGGATAAATTAACCGGCACAAGAGTGAAATTTTTTGATAAATCCAACGCCTCAATCGGAGATTATTATATTGGCAAGATGGGTCCGAATTATATGAACCCAATCACCTACGTCCGCGCAGAGGGCTCGGACGAGGTTGTCGCCATTCCGGGCATGATGATGGGTCTTTTTCAAGCGGGAGAGGATAACTGGCGAGAGCGGGAAATATTCGACATCAAGTCTGAAGATATTACCGGCTTCACGCTTCAGCATCCGAATCAGCCTCCCATCAAACTGGGACGTCTTGCCTCTGATGAATGGACATGCCTTTCGCCCAAAAGTTTCCAGATTAAAAAGGAAGACGGTTCGCGTATTGTTAAC
The DNA here is from genome assembly GCA_002070185.1 of candidate division BRC1 bacterium ADurb.Bin183. GTDB lineage: Bacteria > Sumerlaeota > Sumerlaeia > MWCT01 > MWCT01 > MWCT01. Next base: position 654 of record MWCT01000008.1, on the reverse strand, counting down.
TCCTTTGCCCACTTGCGTGCTTCGGGTTTCATTAAAGATTACCCACAAAAACCTTACGAAGAATATGGTTTAGGAACGGACGCCTTTGCCATTTCCTGTTCGCTCAAGGACGGCTCTTCCACTCCAACCCTTTACATTGGGCATGAAAGCAAGGAACAATCCAATCAGTGGTTTGTGCGCGCCGAAGGACAGGATACAGTTTATTTTGTTTATCAATACATTCGCGACAGTTTCATGAAAACGCTCGATGACCTTGAGGCAAAACCCACGCCTACGCCAGCTCCGCCACAACCGGTTGATCAGGAGGCTTTGCAGGAACGGGCAAGAAAGACGGCGGAAGAGTTGAACGCAATGAGCGAAGAGGAGCGCGAGGCGGCAATTCAAAAAAAGATTGACGATATCCTCAAAAACGCCGTCACGCCTGCAAAAACGCCGCACAAAGAGGATCAGCCTTCGTCTTCAACGGAGGAAAGGCAAAAAGAAGATGAATAAGGTTTGAAATATATTTTGCCAAAGTTTGCGGATCCGAAGGGGACATACGTCCCCTATTTTTTATACTTTTAAATTGAACTTTTCTTTGATTTCTTCGCGGCTCGGAATTGCAATTATTGCGCCGGGGCGGGTGCAGGTCAAAGCCCCCACCGATCCCAACGA
>MWCT01000007.1 GCA_002070185.1 candidate division BRC1 bacterium ADurb.Bin183 | reverse complement strand
TCGGCTCGCCAAGACTCCCCGCCACAAAAATTCCCTCGCGGGAAGTTTTTACGGGGTCGGCTGCATCCGTTGCGCAAAATCCAAAGTTATTAAGTTCAAGCCCCAGCGCGGCAAGTTGCCGGCGTTTTTCTTCGGATGGGCACAACCCTACGGATAAAACAACAAGCCCGAAGCGCTCTTCTTTCAATTCTCCGCAGTCATCTTCATATCGAATAATCAGGTCTGCGGTTTCGGGGTCTTCTACCACTTCCGAGATTTTTGAGCGGACGTAATGGACGCCGTGGATTTTTTCTGCACGGTCAACGTATTTATCAAAGTCCTTGCCGTAGGATCGCATATCAATATAGAAGATGGAGGTTTCCACATCTTTGGCGTGTTCTTTTGTGATGATGGCTTCTTTAGCGGCGAACATACAGCAGACTGAGGAGCAATAGTTGTTGCCAATTTGGCGGTCGCGGGAGCCGACACATTGTATCCATGCAATGCTTTTTGGCTCTTTGAGATCGCTCGGTCGCTTGACATGTCCTTCATAAGGTCCCGACGCGGAAAGTATGCGCTCATATTCAAGGCTTGTAACGACGTTGGCAAATGTGCCGTAGCCGTATTCTTTTTTGATGAATGGGCGAAAAGCCTCCGCGCCATCTGCCAAAATCACCGCGCCGACTTCAAGGGCGATGTCTTCCGGCTGGGCGTCCAGATTAATTGCGCCAACGCCGCACGCCTTTTCGCAGGCGCGGCACATAATGCAGCCTTTGTATTCGGGCGGATAGCCGACTTTGTCCACAACAAATGCATTGGGGATCGCCTGCGGGTAATATTTGTAGATTGCTTTTCGGAAGGAAAGCCCTTGCTCATATTCGTTGGGAATGCGGACGGGGCATTTTTCGGCGCAATCGCCGCAGGAGGTGCATTTTGCCTCATCCACAAAACGCGGATGTTTTCTGATTCGGAGCGTGAAATTGCCCGCCTGTCCTTCGATTGCCATGAGTTCGGCGCATGCGAGGATTTCAATATCTTTGTGGCGTCCGCACTCAACCAATTTTGGGGAAAGGATGCACAAAGAGCAGTCGTTGGTGGGAAAAGTTTTATCGAGCATCGCCATATATCCGCCGATGGCGGGTTTCTTTTCGATAAGAAAGACCTTGTATCCCATTCCGGCGAGGTCGAGCGCGGACTGAATGCCTGTGATGCCTCCGCCAACCACTGCCACTGCGCCGGATATTTTTGAACTATTGACCATCTTGCGTCCTCAACTTTTTATGACTCGCTCCTGTTATTTGATGAACACCCTTGTCACTTCGCCTTTTCTTCTTTTTTCGCGTTCGACCTTTTCGGGGATAACCTCTTTGACAATGTGCCTGCCGTCCCGCGTCCAGCCCTCTTTTTCGGCAAGACGCCGAATCGCCGTCATCAAGCGGGGAATTTCCACTCCTTGCGGGCATTCGTCAAGGCAGCGCACATGCGAGGAGCAGATATCCACAAAGGGATTGGCAAAGACGTCGCTTTTCAAACCGAGAAGAATTTTGCGAATAACCGCGCGGGGCGAATATTCGTCATCAAGGTTGCGCTCGGGGCAGCCCGCCGTGCAAGAGCCGCAGGCAAAGCAGTGGAAGATATCTTTGCCGACTTCCTGCTCCGCTATTCGATATTTAAAACTTGTGTCCAGATTTTCTGATTCAGGCGCGCCGAGCGTTTCCGCTTCGATGCGGCAATTGCGGACGGCGTTCATGACGCCTTTGATATTAACATTCTGCGGACATTTGGAAAGGCAGAGGAAATGAGAGGAGCAGATCCAGACGAATTCGCTGCGGAAGACTTCCTCCTTCAAACCGAGGAGCGCTTTGCGAATGATGAGGCGCGGGTTATATTCCGGATTTACTTTTTGTTCGGGACAGCGCACGGTGCATGAGCCGCAGGCGTAGCATTTTAAAATTCCGGCGCCGTCCTCATCGGAGGCTATCAGGAATTTGAATTCAGGATCCAGTTCGCCTGTGTCTATGATTTCTTCGTTCATCATTTATTCTTCCCCAACATTGTTAAATTCATCTTCTCGGAAAACCTTCAGAGGCATCTCTTCATCCGGATGGCGTCCGGGTATGTAGTTGAATTTTGACTGGGCATCGGCGGCGACCCGTTTCAAAACTTGCATCAGCGGGATATTTGCCGGGCACGCCTGCTCGCACAATCCGCACTCCACGCAAGAAAGTATCATGTGATTCATGCGACCTGTATGGAAGAGGAGCGTATCGAGCGGCATTTTGAAAGAACCGCGGGCGCGCGCCTTTGCCAGAAGCGTGTTCGGCGTTTGCGCGAGATTATCCGAGCGGAAAAAGCATTCATGGCAGTAGCAGATGGGGCAAACGGTGCGGCAGTTTTGGCAATTGATGCATGCGGCATAGAATTTTGTCACCTCGGCAATCCCTTGAATTTTTTCGTGTTCCTTTCTGAAACTTTCGTCTGCGGCGGCGCGGCTTTTTTTGAACTCCTCAACGGCTTTTGCGCGTCCGTTTGCATCTTTCAATTCATCCAAACCCGCACCATCAAGGGCGTCGCGTCCTTTGTCCGTTCGAGGCTCGAGCATGACGCCGTCTTTTACGCCGAGGACGCCCACAGCAATGTCGCAATATTCGGGGATGGGCTCGCGGCACGTGGCGCAGGCGGAGCGGATTTTTGCGGGCGTTTTTTTCACGTTATTGAAAAGGGCGGTGAAAAGCGTTTCTGAATCTTCTTTGAGATTCGAATAATCATTAATATCAAAAACGCCCGGGCAATCTATGCCAATGATGACGATGTTTCCGATATCCGCCTGTTTGAGTTTGACAAGTTCAATCAAGGCGCGGATTTGGCAATTCGGCATCACCGCCGCCACGCGCCGGGTCAGCGGCGCCTCGCACGTGAGCGCAGAGATCATTTTTGCGGTGGCAACGGGAAGCACTGGCGCAAAGGCGTCTGTTTTTATTTTTTCCGGATCGCTGATGAGGGCTGGGAATGCCATGCCTCCCGAAGGCACCTGTTGCGGCGCAAGAACAGCGGCAACCTTTCCCCTGTTGATGAGTCCCGCCAAAAAATCATTGAATGCGGCGTTCATGCCGCCTTTTTTGAATTTCAAAAAAGCGGCTCCGCTATTAGCGCCTTTTTCAGACATTCCAATACTCCTTGATGGGATTCGGTCCCAGTTTTTTCACCTCTTCGGAAATCTCGGTCATGGAGTCGGCGAATTTTTGCCCTTCGGAGGCGGAAATCCAACGGAACCACAAACGCTCCGGCTCCAATCCGAGCGTTTCCAACACCGATTTCATGAGCACCATTTTACGCCGCGCTTTGTAGTTGCCTGTGAGATAATGGCAGTCGCCGGGATGGCAGCCGCCGATGAATATGCCGTCCGCGCCGTCCAGCAGAGCCTTGAGGATGTATGCCGGGTCAACCGCGCCGGAACACATGACGCGGATAATCCGCACATGCGGCGGATACTGAATGCGGGACGTGCCCGCCAAATCGGCGCCGGTGTAAGTGCACCAGTTGCACAGGAATCCCACAATCTTGGGTTCAAATTCTTTTGCCATCTTTTTCTCCTAACACTCGACAACGCGCATCTTTTTTGCGGAATTATACTTTAACAACCGGTTCAAAATCTTCTTCAAAAAGCGAATCAATCATCGAAAGAATCTGGCTGCTGGTGAAACCGTTTTGCTGTGTGGCGCCGTTGGGGCAAGCCGCCGCGCAAGCTCCGCAGCCTTGGCACAAGACTTCATTCACAACAACATACCTCTTTTCGGAGTCGAATTGGCGGGCATCATACGCGCAAACGCCCACACATACTTCGCAGCCGACGCATTTGCGGGGGTTGACTTGAACGATGATGCCTTTTGTTTCGAGCGTATCCTTTGAAAGGACGGTTGCCGCGCGAGCCGCCGCCGCGCGAGCCTGCGTGATTGCCTCATCCACAAAACGCGGCGAGTGGGCAGTTCCGCAAAGGTAGATGCCGTCGTTGGCAAAATCCACAGGACGCAGTTTTGCGTGAGCCTCCACAAAAAACCCATCCGAGCCGAGCGGAACTTTCAAAAGCTGCGCGACCGTTTCATTGTTTGCGGGTACAATCCCCGCGCTCAAAACTAATTTATCGGGATGAAGCGTCAATTGGCGTTTTAGGATATCGTCATAAAATTTAACAGAGAGCCGCCCTTTTTCCTGCGCGACAATCGGCGGCTCATTTTCCTCAAAACGCGCAAAGATAATGCCTTTTTCGCGCGCTTTCCGGTAGAGGTAATCTTCTTTGAATCCATAGGTGCGGATATCGCGGTAGAGGATGAAGATTTGCGCCGATGGATTCATCTGACAGATTTTGAGGGCGTTGCGGATTGCCTCGCTGCAGCAGACGCGGCTGCACCATGGGTGTTCTTCGTTCCGCGAACCGACGCACTGAATCATGGCAACCTGTTTCCAATCGGCGGGGTTTGCCGTTTGATTAAAGAGCGCCTTTTCCAGTTCGCGCTGAGTCAAGACGTTTTCATTTTGTCCGTAGAGATACTCGTTTGGCTCGTCGTTCTGCGCGCCAGTGGCAACGACCACAATGCCGTGGCTGACCTCTTCGATATGCTTTTGTGCGCGGATGCGGCTCGTAAAATTGCCGACATAGCCGGCGAGGGCTTCGACTTGTGAATTGAGGAAGACGCGGATTTGGGGGTGGGCGTTGATTTTAGCAACAGTTTCCTCAAGCAGTTTTTGCGGCTGCTCTTCGCGGAAGCCAAAATAGATTTCGCGCAGATGCCCGCCCAAATGCGCCTCTTTTTCTACAAGGAAAACATCAAACCCCTGTTCGGCGATGGCGAGCGCGGCGCTCATGCCCGCAATGCCGCCGCCGATGACAAGCGCCTTTTGAACAAGCGGCAATCGGGAGCGGCGGACGGAATAAAGGCGCGCGGCTTTGGCAACGGTCATTCGCACAATATCCATGGCTTTGCGCGTTGCCTCTTGCGGCGAATCGCGATGCACCCACGAACACTGATCTCGTATGTTTGCCATTTGAAAAAGATAGGGATTGAGTCCAGCCTCGCGTATGGTATCCTGAAACAATTCCTCGTGTGTGCGCGGGGTGCAGGACGCCACGACCACGCGATTGATGTTATGTTCCCGGATTTTTTTCTTCATTTCATCCTGCGCATCCTGCGAGCAGGTGTATAAATTCTGGTCTGCAAAAACAACGCCATCCCAATTGCGCGCGGCTTCAACAATGGCGGCGACGTCCACAACGCTGCCGATGTTTGTGCCGCAATGGCAGACAAAAACACCGACGCGGGGTTCTTCGTCTTCAACATTTTTTTCCGCGGGATATTTTTTATCCGTAACTTCCGAACCGCGGGCGGAGGCGATGTTGACAGCGGCGGCGGCGGCGGCGCAGGAGGCTTCTGTGACCGATTCAGGGATGTCTTTGGGCTCGGAGATGGAGCCAGCCACATAAACGCCGTTGCGCGTTGTGTTTGTTTTATCGAAAGGCGCTGTCTGGAAAAATCCATATTCATTCAATTGAATCTGAAAAAGTTCGCTTATATTTTTTGACTTTTCACATGGCTGGATGCCGACAGAGAGGACCACCATGTCGTATTCCTCTTCGCTAACCCCGCCCGTATCGTTGATGTATCGGATTATCAGATTTTTTGTGGTTGGGTTTTGCTCCACCTGCGGGATGCGCGAATGCCGATAGACAACGCCGTATTCCTCCTCGGCGCGTTTGATATATTGTTCAAAATTTTTACCAAAGGAGCGGATGTCCATGTAATAAATATGCGTTTGGAGTTCTGGCTGATGCTCTTTGGCGATGACCGCCTCTTTTGTGGAATACATGCAGCATATGGAAGAACACCAAGGGCTGTTGCAACTTTCATCGCGAGAGCCGATGCATTGAAGCCATGCGATTTTGCGCGGTTCTTTGCCGTCGGAGGGACGCGACACATGCCCTTTTTGCGGACCTGATGCCGCCAACATCCGCTCGAATTGGATGCTGGTGAGGACGTTGGGGTAAAGGTTAAATCCAAAACTCCCGCCGGTTTGCGGGAGGAATTTTTCATAGCCGACAGAGAGGATGACTGCGCCGACTGTGAGCGATTGTTTGCGGTCTTGCATCGTGTGGTCAACCGCGCCGCGTCCGCAACTTGCCACGCATTGCATACACTCCGAGCAGGCGGCGCAATCAAGACAGCGTTTGGATTCCGATACGACATCATCAAGCGCGGGCAAGAGTTCCACTTCTTCGAAATCTAATATGCGCTCAGCGGCGGGACGCGTTCGAAGCGTCATGCGGCTTTGCATTGCGTAACGCTCCCGCTGAGGCGTCGGCGAACCTTTAAAGTTTTTGGAGCGTCCTTTGCGCAGGTCTTCCTTGTGCAGGAAGCGGTCTATGGATATTGCCGCTTCATGCCCTGCCTTGATGGCTTCCACAACAGAGGCGGGACCGCTGACGATGTCGCCTCCGGCAAAGACGTCCGGCATCGAGGTTTGAAATGTGCAGTTATCCGTTTTAATTAATCCGCCGGCAAGTTCGAATCTTTCGGCGTTAAGACAATCAGTTTCGGCTTCCTGACCAATTGCCATGATGGCGATGTCGCAGGGGATGATGAATTCTGAACCTTTGATAGAAACGGGGCGGCGGCGTCCGGAGGCGTCCGGCTCGCCCAGTTCCATGCGGAGGCATTCCATGCCTCGGCTTCCCTCTTCGGCGACAAAACGTTTTGGATTGGAGAGCATCAAGAAGACAACGCCCTCTTCCGCCGCTTGTTCGCGTTCTTCCGGCGTGGCGGGCATTTCATTGAGGGAGCGGCGATAGACAATTGTCACGCGACCGCCGAGTCTTTTGGCAACGCGGGCGGCGTCCATAGCCACATTTCCGCCTCCCAGCACAACCACATCTTTATCTCGGAAGGCATCTTGCGCCATTTCGCCGCGGTTAATTTTTTTCAGGAAATCCACGCCCGGCAGAACGTCAAATTTATCGCTTCCCTCCAGCGCCATGCCTTTGCTGAGTTGGGCTCCTATGGCGATAAAGATGGCGTCAAATTTTTTCTCGCGCAGGGAGGCGATTGTGAAATCCCGCCCTAATTTTTTTCCGAAGTGAATTGTTATTTTATACTCATCCACAATGGCTTTGATTTCGCGGTTCAGGTAGTTTTTATTCAAACGGAAATCGGGGATAACGGTGCGCATCATGCCGCCGCTGGCGTCATCCGCCTCGAAGATTTCGACAGTATAACCAAGGCGCGAAAGGTCTGCGGCGGCGGTCAATCCGGCGGGTCCCGCGCCTATAACGGCAACTTTGCGACCGACGCCTCGCGAGGCATCGCGCGCAAAGGGGTCGCGATAATCCGCGCCTTCTTCCGCATTTTTACGCAGACGTTCCTCCTTGGTTTTGCGAAGTTCTTCTTCGAGTTCGGGATGCGCATAATAATAATCGGCAATGAAGCGTTTGATGTCGCGAATGGCAAGAGGCTGTTCGATATCTTTGCGGTTGCAACGCAGCTCGCATGGGTGCTGGCAGATGCGCCCGAGCACGCCTGGGAATGGGAGGCGCTCTCGGATGAGATGAAACGCCTCCGCCCATTTGCCCTGCGCCGCCAACGCCACATAACCATGAACGTTGGTTTCGGCGGGGCATCCGATGCGGCATGGGGCGATCTCCGGCTCTTTTACGATGCCAAAGAGGTTAGGGATTGCCTGCGGAAATGGGCGCGAGATGGCTTTGCATCGTCCCATATTTTCATCGAATGCGGAAGGCAGGCTAACGGGACAGTATTCCGCGCAATCGCCGCATCCGTTGCATTTTTCAGGGTCCACGCATGTGGAATAAGAAGTGATTTCAACCGTGAAACGTCCGGCTTCGCCTTCAATGGCGCTCACTTCAGAATTGCAGAGTATTTTGATATTGGGATGGCGTCCCGTGTCCACAAGTTTAGGCGCGAGGATGCACATGGCGCAGTCGTTGGTGGGAAATGTTTTATCAAGTTGCGGCATCGCGCCGCCAATGCTTGGGCTTTCTTCCACGATATAGACTTTGAATCCCGCATTGGCGAGGTCGAGGGCGGATTGGATACCGGCAATGCCGCCGCCGACTACGAGAACGGAACCGTTGATTTGTTTTTCGGCGTTCATGTCAAAACGTCCACCATATTCAGAATCTGTTTTCTGGAGAAATTTTTATGTATCGTCGCCCCATTAGGACAGGCTATCATGCACGCGCCGCAGCCTTGGCAGAGCGCGGCGTTGACAAGGACTATCCGTTTTTGTGGGTCAAGACTCCTTGCCTCATAAGAACACGCCGCCACGCACAACCCGCAGCCTGCGCACAAATCTTCTTCCACATAAACCGTCATGGGATCAAGCGGCAGTTCATTTTGCGAAAAAAGACCGATAACCTTGCCCGCCGCGCCGGATGCCTGCGAGACAGTGTCTGGAATATCGCGGGGCGCCTGACCGCATCCGGCAAGATAAATGCCGCGCGTGGTTGTGCCGAGCGGGTTCATCTTGGGATGCGCCTCCGTCCAAAAACCGTGAATATCGGTTGTAATTTTCAGTATGCGGCGCAGCTCGGGCGTGGTCAATTGAGGCTGCATTGCCATGGCAAGCACCACCATATCGGCTTCAATTTTCATCGGCTTGCCGAGCAGGGTATCCACGCCCTGCACTATAACCTTGTCGCCTTCTTGATAAACGCGCCCCACCTTTCCGCGAGTGTAAATCACGCCTTCTGATTGGGCGCGTTCAACAAACTCTTCGTAATTTTTCCCTCCGGAGCGGATATCAATATAGAATAAATAAGGCTGCCCGCCATGAACCGCGTGTTTATAGAGCAGCGCCTGTTTGGTGGAATACATGCAACAGATACGGGAGCAATAGGGTTTGTGTTTTTCAGGGTCGCGCGAGCCGGCGCAATGGATGAACACAACGCTTTTGGGAATTTTGCCATCTGACGGACGCCGCACCTCGCCGGAGGTTGGTCCGGAGGCGGAGAGCAGCCGCTCAAAGGCAAGGCTGTCAATCACATCCGGAATTTCGCCCGCGCCGTATTCGCCCAGATTTTCCGTGCTATAAAGGTCATAGCCTGTGGCAACCACGATAGCGCCCACATCTTCTTCGATGATTTGCGGTTCTTGTTGAAAATTGATGGCGCGTGCCTCGCAATTTTTTTCGCAGATGCGGCAGACGCCTTTTTTATAATAAAGGCAGTTCGCCTTGTCTATGACTGGTTTATTGGGAACAGCTTGCGGAAACGGGGTGTATATTGCCTTGCGTTTGCCGAGTCCGCGGTCAAATTCGCCCGGAACTTTTGTGGGGCACTTTTCCATGCAGATGCCGCATCCTGTGCATTTATCCCAATCCACGCCGGAGGACTTGCGTTCGATTTTCACCTTGAAATTGCCGACGTATCCTTCCAGCCCGCGCACTTCGGAATAGGCAAGCAGCCGAATGCGCGGATGCGAGCCGATGCTGACCATCTTGGGGGTGAGGATGCACTGGGCGCAATCGAGCGTGGGAAAGGTTTCGGATAGTTGAGCCATATGTCCGCCGATGGAAGGCTCCCTCTCCACAAGAATCGCTTCGTAGCCGGCATCGGCGATGTCGAGCGCCGCCTGCATTCCCGCAATGCCGCCGCCGATTATGAGCGCGCGTTTGACGATGGGAATGGATGCTTCGAATAGCGGGGAATTTTGAGCAACTTTTTTCACCATCATGGCGATGATTTGCAGCGCCTTTTCCGTGGCGGAATGTCCGTTATTCTGATGCACCCATGCGCATTGCTCCCGGATATTTGCCATCTCAACGCAGTAGGGATTGAGCCCCGCCTCCGCGGCGGCTTTGCGGAATGTGGGTTCGTGGAGATTTGGCGTGCATGCCGCCACTACGACGCTGTTCAATCCAAATTCCTTGATTTTTTCCTTCAATAATTCTTGTCCGGGTTGAGAACACATGTATTTGTAATCGCCGGCAAACGCCACATCCGGCAGAGCCGCTGCGCCTCGAATCAGTTCCGGAATGTCCAGCGTTCCTGCGATATTTTTACCGCAGTGACAGATAAGGACTCCGATTTTTTTTATGGGCGAACCTTTCATGCCTTCTTCTCCATTTTGCGGATGACCGCATCCACCGGCGCGTAATGGAACGCCTTCCAAGGCTCTTTGAATTCGATGCCCAGCGCCAAACAGAGGCATTCTGTGATGTAAAGCACCGGCATTAATTCAAAATCCGAATGCAGGCGTGCGGCGATTGCTTGACGTTGGTCGAGGTTAAAGGCGCACAGGGGGCAGCTCACAGCAACAGCATCTGCGCCGCATTTACGGGCGCTGCCGATTATGAGCCGCGTCCGCTCCGCCACAATCTCCGGCTGCTGCGCCGTTTGGTAAGAGCCGCAGCATTCTGCGCGAAACGGGAAATCCGCCGCCTCTGCGCCCATCGCTCGAATCAAATCTTCAAAGACTCTGGGATGTTCCATATTGTCAACACCGAGCCCATCGGGTCTGAGCAACATGCAGCCATAATAGGGGGCAAGTTTAATTCCGTTCAATCCTTTGCCGATTTTATTTTTTAATGTATCAAAACCCACCTCATCGCGCAATAAAGAAAGCAGATGAAGCGTCTGCGTTTTGCCGTCGTATGCAATCGCCTCTTCATACATGGCTTTGCGGACTTTGTCATTTTTTTCCGGGTCTTCGTTAAAAAGTTTATTGGCGCGTTTGAGCGTGTTGTAGCACATGGAGCATAAGGTGAATAATTTATCGCCGCCCTCTTCCCGCGTCCGCAAAAGGTTGCGCAGCGGGGCGAGATGGAACATAGTGTTATCTGTGGCGAGTGAAAAAACTGTTCCGCAGCAATTCCATCGCTCCAGTTCCTGAAGTTCAAATCCGAGTTCTTTCAAGGCGCACATTGCCGATTCTTCAAAATGCTGGGCGTCTGCCTTCAGGGTGCATCCGGGATAATACAATAATTTTGTCATGGATTTCATTCCGCAATCTTTCGATAGGCGCTAATAATGGCGATGGGCGGCAGTTCTTTGATTTGCTCATCGCTGAGCCCAAGCCTTCTTTCGGAGTTCCGATTGCGCAGGCAGATTTGGCGAACGGCTTCGATGGCTTCGGCGATTTGAATACCGCGCGGACATCGCACAGAACATGCGAGGCAGGCGGCGCAAATCCATGGTGTGTTAGAGTTCTGTATTTCATCCCACTGCCCGAGTTGCGCTAATCGCACAATCTGGTTAGGAAGGATGTCCATGCTCTCTGCCATAGGGCAACCCGCCGAGCACTTTCCGCACTGATAGCATTTGAAGAGGTTCGCGCCGCTGATTTCGCTAATTCGCTCCGCGAACTCGGATTTTATGTCCATTGTTTCTATTTCCATTTTAGTATTATAGCTTAAACCGCCTTTCTCCTTCAACATATAAATCATTTCCCATGCAATCATTGATGACAACTGCCGGAAAATCCACGACTTCCAGGCGCCGGATCGCCTCCGGACCGAGGTCGTCATAAGCGACGACTTCCGCTTTATGAATGCTTTTGGCTATGAGCGCCGCGGCGCCACCGATAGCGGCAAAATAGACCGCTTTATATTTTTTTATCGCTTCAATCACCTCATGGGAGCGATTGCCTTTTCCTATCATGCCTTTGAGTCCGTATTCCAAAAGACGGGGCGTGTAGGCGTCCATACGGTAGCTGGTTGTGGGACCGGCGGGACCGATGGCATGCCCCGGTTTAGCAGGAGCGGGACCCACATAATAAATAATCTGTCCGCGCAAGTCCACAGGCAATTCTCCGCCCGCTTGCAAAATATCGAAGAGACGCTTGTGAGCCGCATCGCGTCCTGTGTAAATGACGCCGCTGATGAGGACATCATCGCCCATCTTCAGGCTCAAGACGGCTTCATCCGTCAGCGGTGTTGAGAGGCGTTTAATGGAAGACATGGGCATTCCTTACAATATAAAAGATTGGTGGCGCGAGACGTGGCAATTCATATTTATCGCTGCCGGAAGGGAGGCGATGTGGCACGGGTGAGTCTCGATGTGAACCGCAAAGGATGTGATGCGTCCGCCAAAACCTTGAGGTCCTATGCCGAGGGCGTTAATTTTTTGCAGTATTTCTTTTTCCATATCTGCATAGAAAGGGTCGGGATTGGGCTGCCCGATGGGTCGAAGGAGCGCCATTTTTGCCAGCATTGCCACTTTTTCAAACGTGCCGCCGATTCCCACGCCGACCACCGTCGGCGGGCAGGGGTTTGCGCCGGCTTGTTTGACCCAGTCAACCACAAACTTGATAATCCCTTCGCGCCCGGCGGATGGCGCAAACATTTTTACGGTGGACATGTTTTCGCTTCCGCCGCCTTTGGGGGCAATGGTGATTTTTACTTTATCGCCCGGCACAATTCGAATGTGGATTACGGCGGGGGTGTTGTCGCCGGTATTCTTGCGGCGCAGGGGGTCTTCCACGACAGATTTTCTCAGATAGCCGTCTCGATAACCTTGCCGCACGCCCTCGTGGATGGACTGCTCGAGATCGCCGCCGATGAAATGCGCGTCCTGCCCTGCTTCGATGAAAACAACCGCCACGCCGGTGTCTTGGCAGATCGCCAATTCTTCCGCCGCCGCTATTTTTTGGTTCTCGCGGATTTTTTCCAAAGCGGCACGTCCCGCCGGCGATTCTTCTTTCAAGATGCTTTCTTCAGTCGCCTTTACAAGGTCATCTGTTGCGAAGTAGTTGGATTCTATGCATAGGCGCGCAACTATTTTTGTTATATCGCGAACATCAATTTCCCTCATAAGATGCTCTCCCCCATTGACGGTCGGCTGCGTTCAGACTTGCGGCGCAGGCGGAATCAAACCCTCTTTCATGAGCAGTTCTATCCCCTCGCGGGAATGGCGAATTCTTTTGCGCGCCATCTCGAGCAATTCATCGCGTGTGAATTTTAATTTGGCAATGCCCTGTTCGATGGCTTTCATCCCTACAGCCGCCGCTTCGTATGGGAACACTTCCCACTCGTCCATTGTGGGGAGCAGGTAATCATCGCTGATGCCTCGGTTCTTTTCGGCAAACTCCGCCAGCGCCCTTGCCGCCTCGATGCACATTTCATCCGTAATTGTTGAGGCGCGCACATCGAGCGTGCCGCGGAATATGGCGGGGAATCCAAGCGAATTATTCACCTGATTGGGGAAATCCGAGCGCCCTGTCGCCACAATGCGCGCACCGGCTTCTTTTGCCTCCCAGGGCCAGATTTCGGGAATGGGATTGGCGCAAACGAACACAATGGATTCTTTATTCATGAGTTGAATCCATTCTTTTTTGATGACATCCGGACCGGGTTGGGAAAGGGCGATGAGGACATCAGCGCCTTTCATGGCGTCTGGGATGCTGCCGCGGACGTCATTGCCGTTTGTGATAAGGCACATTTCCCATTTTTCTTTGAACTCGGATTCCAATTCTTTTCTGCCTTTATGCAGCGTGCCTTTGGAATCGCACATAATGATTTTTTGTGGGTCAATGCCCGCTTGCATGATGACATGCGCGATGCGAATATTGGAAGCGCCCGCCCCGACCATTGCGATTCTGACATCTTCCATTCTTTTACCGACAATCTTTAGGGCGTTAATGAGTCCCGCCAGCGTGACCGCCGCCGTGCCCTGCTGGTCGTCATGCCAGACAGGTATATGGCATTCCTTGCGCAATGTATCCAAAATGCGGAAGCATTTCGGCATGGAAATATCCTCGAGATTGATGCCGCCGAAACAGGGTTGGATTAATTTGACCGTTTGAATCATCAGGTCGGGGTCTTTGGTATCAAGGCAGACAGGGAAGGCGTCCACGCCGCCGAGATATTTGAAAAGGAGGGCTTTCCCCTCCATAACAGGAATGCTTGCCTCGGCGCCGATATCGCCCAACCCCAAAACGCGCGTGCCATCCGAAACAACCGCGACCATGTTGCCTTTGTTGGTGTGTTCATATACACGCTCAGGATTTGCCTGTATATCTTTGCAGGGGGCGGCAACCCCGGGGGTATACCAGATGGCAAAATCGCTGACGTCTCTGACGACGCATTTGGACATGACGCCGATTTTACCTTTGTAGTAGGGATGCATAATCATCGCGTCGTGAGAGGGTTTTTTTGCTTTTGCAAGAAGCTCCTCTTTTGTCACTTTTTCAGTCATATATTGCTCCTTAAAAAATCATAAATTTGAACCTTACCAATTAACGCGAGAATAAAACGGATTCACCAGTGTTTTGTCCAGTGATTTCTTTCATCATCAATTTAAAATTTTGCCGCAATCGAGCCATGAGCGGCGAATTGAAGGCGGACATCTTGTCGCAAATAAAATCAACCACTCGCCCAAAGTGTTGGGATTGTCGCCGCGATGTGGAACCGCATATCCTCGCCGCTTCAAGGCTATACCCATTTCCTTAAATTTTTGCAACGGCGCCAATGTGTCTCAGCCCGACAAATACCGCCCGATTTTATCCTGAACGTAATTACTCTTTTTCCTTTTCAAAAAAACCCATGAACGACTTGATTATTTTTTCAATTTCAAGGCGTCTTACAAGATAGGATTTTCCGCCCGCCGTTTTAAGCAGAACTTGCGGTTTATCTTCCATATATACGGATATATTTGCAAGTTCGCCGGCGTCTTTATCAGATATCTTGATGTCAACAATCGAGGCATCTTTTGGCGTGCGCGGCTCCTGCACTTCCATTTCATACTCAAGGTTAAGAATCTCATTGAGCAGAACCATCATTTGGGGGGGTGCGATTTCCGGCTTCTTTGAAACGGCGTTTGATATAGCCAGCCAGCGCTCGCCTTTTTTTTCCAGAATGCCTTCAAAATCTTTATCTTTGATGCGGATATGATGAATATCGCTCGGCTCAAATTCAAAGATTTTGCGATCTTCAAGGTCGCTCTTGACCAGATAAAAATCGCCGATTCTTGTCCAGTCCACCCCAAAAACTATCGGTCTGTTTGATATGGCGGCATAGGCGACGTCGCGCCCTTCCGCTTGATTGCCGAACGAAAGCACAACGCGTTCCTCGCGGTTTTGAGGATAGAGAATCACACGAGCGCGGGGGTTATCCAAACCGTAGGGTTGAAGAGAGCGCGGGTGCTCCGCCTCGAATGTGGCGATACGCAGGGATGCCAGATCTGCGAAAAGCCGGCGCACACGGGCGCGGTCAAGCCGGACATTGTCATCGTCTTTTAAGCGCCACTCCCCTTTTTCATCTTTGACAACGCTGATGTAGTTATCGCCTGTGATAAGTTTAACTTCTGAAATGTCGGATTCTTTAAGTTTGACGATTTCGCGGCTGCGGAGCGAATTGGGCGCGGCTGAAATCTGATTAACAAATAGTTCTGAAATCGTGAAAATCGTCTGAGCGTCTTTAATGCGGGCAAAATATCTTTCGCCGATTTTTTCCGCACGCCCTAATATAAGCGTGGTTAAATCATCCGCCTGCACAGCGATAACGGCGCGGGGTTTATCGAACCCAAATGAGCCCGGGGTGGTTGGCGCGTCATCCAGAAATGAAGAGGCGCGGAGCGTCTCGAGCGTTGAGAGAAGGTTTTCCACAGACGGGGCGTCCGTTTCCTCCATGAAAGGACTTTGCAATTGCCATTTGCCATCGGGCATTTTTTGCATGGCAGTCAGGACGCCTTCGCATTGAATCTGAACTCGGGCGATGCGGTCTTTTTTTATGGCGAAAACTTTTTTATCGCGAAGGTGATAAAGGTTTTTTTCGAGGGCGGTTTTGATATGAACCGCGATAG
Source organism: candidate division BRC1 bacterium ADurb.Bin183 (assembly GCA_002070185.1). Classification (GTDB taxonomy): domain Bacteria; phylum Sumerlaeota; class Sumerlaeia; order MWCT01; family MWCT01; genus MWCT01. Next base: position 140,840 of record MWCT01000007.1, on the reverse strand, counting down.
TGAAGACTTTTTTTTCGCCTTCGAGCGCGGCAAAAAATCGGTCATGGGCGGTTGATTCAAGTCCCACGCGAAGCGTTGCCTTTGCGCCGGTATGCGGGTCTTCAAGGAGGATGCTTGCCCGAGGTTTATCCAGCCCATATTGTGCAAAATCGTTTGATTCAACGGGATCGTATTGTTTGGCGGCGGAGAGGTTGGCAAGAAGCGACTGCACTTGGTCGGCATCGGCTTGGAGTTGGCGCGGTTCCGTGATAAACCAAACCTCCCCGTTTTTTTGCAGGCGATATGTCCCGGAGGCATTGATAAGCGTGAAGCGGGTCGCCGTTTCTGCGTCAAAGGGAATTAGGTCATTCTGCCGTTCTTTAACGAGCTGCCTTTGCCTTGAACGGCTGCTATCAGCAAAATACCCCGCCATGGCGCATAGGAAAATCAACCCAAGGATGGCAGTCTTTTTCCATGTCATCGCATGCGTCTCCGAATGAGCGAATACCCCAGTCCGCCAAAAAAAATGAGCGATGGAATCGTGACCACAAAAAGGAGGGCAAGGAAATTCCGCTGCCCGGCTGTGAGCGCCATGGGGGTGTCTTCGACAATTTTCGGCGGCACGGCAACCAGATCCGCTTTCTGGGTCAGCCAGTTGATGCTGTTGGAAAAAAGATAAAGGGGAATCTGATAAACGATATTCACATCTGTAAAAATATCCGAGTCGCCAAAAACAACAAGGCGCGCCGCCTTTTCTTCGTCGCCATCGGGCGGAGTTTGAGACGCCGCGACCGCCAGCGTTTGCGGACCTATTTCATTTGCGGCGGGTTTTGTCATCTTACCTTCAAGGATTGCGCCGATGGGCTGACTCCAGCTGGATGAGCTGCTTTTGAGCAAGGGTTTAATGGAAATATCAGGGGGCGGATTCGGCGCGGGATTCGTTGTGCGCGCCAGCGGCACAAAAAGCGGATACTGGGTGTAGGGGATATTATCGGTGATGGCGTGGCGCACATAGGTTGTGACCATGGGGACGATAGGCATATCAAATCGCGCCATGCTTTCCTTGTTCGGGTCAAGGATGATATCGTCCTTGAGCAGGATGCCGAATTCAGCGGCAAGGGTTTTGAAATTGGGGTAATTGAGCTCGGGCTTGGGAGCGGGGTCGAGCATCAGGATGAGCCTGCCGCCGCCCTTGAGCCACGCCTTTAGCGTTTCGAGTTCCATCGGATACAGGTCTATGCGCGGTCCGGCGCAAACGATGGCGGAGGCATCATCCGGTACGAATCCGGAGCGCATGATTTCCAAAGGTTGAACCTTCATGCCGCGCTCTTCGCAAACACGTTTGAGGGCGCTGAATGTTGGGATGTTTTTTCTGAGTTGTTCCTGAGTGGGTTCATCCAGCGAACCTTCGCCGTGACCGTCGAGGAAATAAATCACGGTATCCTGCGCGCGGCGCACTTCGACAAGGGCGTTGATGAATGCGCTTTCATTCATTTGGCTTATTTTTTTCTTTCGTTTGCCGGACTGGATAAAAATATCGCCGGGAGAAAGGTCGGTCTCAAATTCATTTTTGAGCCGCTGCGCCTCGCGGAAATCGGCAAAAGGGTTTTTCACCGATGCGCTGATTTTATCCGTCTGTGCTGTGAATTGCTCTAAAAATCGCTGCATTTCGCGGGGGGTTGTGGAAAAGCCGGTGACATGAATCGGCTCTTCCATGCCGCGCAGATAGCGGATGGTTTGTGGAGAAAGACTGAACATCTTGTTTTTGGTTAGGTCGCGGCGGAGGTCATGATTGCCGGCAATGAGGTATAAAAAGACAAGCGTCCCAAAAACAAAAATAACATTCAGTATTAGCCGTATATAATTTGCGGTGTTGCCCTGCTCGCCGGAGACAAGCATCGAAAGAAAGCAGAGCATTCCCGCGCCGCCTAAGGCAAGCGAATACCACGCAAATCCGCCCGTCAGCGCGGCTATCACATTCGCGGCAAACATCATCAAGACGCCGATAATAGCAATCCATTTAATCATATTTTGCCATCAGTCGGTTTAGATATTTGATATATCCCTCATATCGCAGCAATTCTTTCACGTCCTCCAACGCCGCGCCTTGAGAACCTCAAGCGAAAGGAACAAAAAAAACGCTGCGAAGGCGAAAAAGAAAAAAATGTCTTTCAATTCAATAACGCCTTGGGCAAAGGACATGCTATGCTGTCGAATGGAAAACGCACCCGCCGCTTTCCCCTTCCAGCCCGCCTGCGAAGATGTAACATCGCCTATTAGATAGAAAAAAAGAAGCCCCGCAAAACCGATGAAGGCGGCGATAATCTGGTTTTCTGTTATCGCTGAGGCAAACACGCCAAAGGCAGCAAAAGCCAGAACGCACAGCGCCACGCCGAGATATCCGGCAAAAACCACCGCCCATTCAGGCTGGCTATACTTTCCCAGAATTAGCGGGAACACAAAACAGACGGCAAGCAACGCGCCGAGAATAGTAAGCACGGAAAGGAACTTACCCGCCAGAATGTCCCCATCGCGGACGGGACAGGTCACCAGCAAATCAAAAGTTCGGCTGCGGCGCTCTTCGGCAAAAAGGCGCATGGTCAAAAGCGGCGCGACAATCAACATCAGAAAATTCATCAACCCAAAAAATCCACGAACCACCCACTCCGTCACGTTCATGGAGCTCATGCCATACAACTGGCGCATGTTGTAATCATTATAAGCATCCGAAAATTCAATCATCATACCCAGTGTGAAGTAAGCGGTCAGGAAAAAATAGACGCCTGCGAGGGCATAAATAACAGGCGATTGCAGGCACGCTTTCAGTTCTCTTTTGTAAATCGCAAACCACATAATTTTTATGAGGATACATTAAATCTTATCAAACTTAAACGCATGAGACACTTATATTTTGTCATTTTTATTTGCAACTTATTTATGCGGATAGCAAATTCTAACATAGCACAAAAAGTATGTTTATACTCTAATGTCTAACTTTCATGTTTTTTTGGTCTTGGCGGAAGGGGAGAAGCTCAAGTCCATATTATACCAACACACAAAAGAGGTGCGCCACGCTTTCATTTTTTGATTATATTATTGACAACCCGCATCAAACCGTGAGAAGAAAAATGTTATCTTTTTCGCTAAGGTTATGGTAAAAAATTGTGAAGCCAAATAGTTTTATTTTGGTTAACGGTCTGTTGGCTTTGTTGACGATCGCGGGCATTGTTTCGGGTGCGGAAAATCGCATCATTCCCGTCGGTTACAAAGCCTGCGGGCCAGCGGGAGCCGAATGCCGATTCGAATGCCTTTGGGACGGACAGGAGCATATCGCCAAAAAGTGGTGCTGCTCGCACGCCGGTTACAACACGCCACAGGTTCACTGGGGCATTATGGATTTGGGCAATATTTATCCTATCACACGAATTGTTGTGGTTCATGAGGGCAACCTCACAGACAGCAAACACTTGATAACGGAAGATTACAAACTCTTTGGCAGCGCGGCTTCTATGGAGGGTCCTTGGACGCTTATCAAAGAGTTTATTGATAATACTCTTCCGCGAAATGAAATTTTGGTTCCCGGCGTTCAATTCCGATATGTGGGGATTGAGGTTAGCGATCCTCAAGTGGGCGCGGGGGTAAACGGCAAGCAGGATGACTGGGCGGTGCGTATTCTTGAATTATACATTTATTCATCAGCCGCCCAAATAGCGCAGACAACTCCCATATCCCCCATCCGACCCGTTTCAACATATTCCCCATTCGTGAAGGTTGCTGATGTGACGCCTGTCCCCACAATTACTCCGATTCTTTCCGCCGCGCCTGCAACAACAACGGCGGCAACGGCAACGCCAACGCCCAAGCCGGCAAAGAAACTTTTGTATTTTTTCAATCCCAGTCTTTCCTTTTGTAAAAACATCGCCGAGATATTGGAAAAGCCGGCGGTTACAAAAGCGCTCTCCAATTTTCAAATGGAATATATTCAATCAGGCGTAAACGACCCTCGCTACACCCAGCACAGGGTTTATCTGGTTCCTACGTTTCTTATTCTCGATGAGCAGGGAAAGGAAATTAACCGCAACTCAAGCATCACCACAGAAGCGGATCTTTTAGATTTTCTGAAACAATAAAAGAAATCGGGGATGGTTTGCTTCTCATTTGGCAGAGGCGTTTATTTCTCTTTTTTTCTTTGGGCTTCCGACATTTTTTTCAACACAGCGCAAAGCGGGCTTAAATATCTGAGCGGCGCGTCAAAGATTTGGAGCAATCGAATTGTTCAATAGGACGTGACGGCAAAGCCCCAAAAACCTTTATTGCTCGCGAGCCTGCCTTCGGGGCGCTGAGCCTTGGCGGCATAATTTTTTTTGCGTTGATACAATCGCAATAAAACCCGTGCGGATATTTGTTGAAAGCCAATCTGCCGATAGTTCAACATCTATTTGATTTGTTTTTGCGGAAAAGGCGCTGGGATGGTTGCCAAAATATTTTTATCGGTGATTGCTTTTTTGCTCGTCCTTATGGGGGCGGGCGAAACGATTTATTGCCATCGCCAAAAGACCGCGGGCTGGGAAAAGAAGTATTACTCGCAGCGGCTGGGGCGTCGGCTCGCGGGTCTGGGGCTGCTTTTGCTCATTGTCTTGACCAGCCTTTTTGCTCCATCGCTTTCAAAATATTTCGGGGGCATTTGGTGGCAGCTGGCATATCTGGGAATGTGTTTTGTTATAATCTTCATCGTTTTTGTTCTTGTGATAATGGACATTGCGGCAACGGCGCGTTTTGCCTTCCGCAAGCATGCGGAGATAACCGCTTATTCCATCAAACAATTCAAAAATGAAATCACCCAGCCGCATCCGCCGCAGGACGGCGATTCGCAGTCATGAAAAAGCAATACTCCATCGGCACAAAGGCGCTCATTTTATACATGGCATCTTTGCTTTTGACCGGATTTGTTTTGACGGCGCTTGTGGCGTTACTTGTCAATTACTGGAAAAAGAGCATGCTTCAGAACGCCATATCGCTTGCTCGAGAACATGGGCAGCGCGTGGCGGGGGAAATATCCGATATCATCCACAAAGGCATCGAGCCGGAGATGGCAAAGCTGAAACAGAATCCCCGCGTCCATGCCTCCATCGAGCTTTTGCTTAAACAGAATGAGAATATTGTGATGGCGGCGCTTGTGGATGAGCGCGGAGCGATGGTCATTCGACGATATCAGGGTGAGGAACGGCGCACATCAGACACTGCTGTCATTGAGGCGGGGGGGCAATACACCGGCAGTCTTCCTTCGGCGATGGATGACACGCACCTTGATGTTATTCTACATAGCAGAGGGGAAAAGATGCGCGAGATGGATATCCCCGTCATGATAGGCGAAAAAATGATGGGCAAACTGCAGTTCAGCGTCTCCGAGGATGCCATCCTCAATCGCCTTTCAGATTCCAGTTCGCTAATTACGCAGAGCCTTGTGATTCTTTTGGTCACGCTTCTTTTAATTTTATCCGCTGCGTATTTTCTGCTCTGGCGGATTTTTTCGCGCCATGTCCTGCTTATTCGCGAGCGGGATCAATTGGATAAACTCGCCGCCATCGGGACGCTTGCCTCCGGACTTGCGCACGAAATCCGCAACCCCCTCAATTCTATGAATATCAATATTGATGTGGTGCGGGAGGAGTTGGACGACCCGCGGGAGGATTCGCAAAAAAAAGCTGTCGAGCTCCTTGACAGTTTGAAGCGGGAGATTCATCATCTCAATCAAACGCTTTCCAATTTTATGAAATTCGCACTGCCGGGAAAGATTGAAAAGCATCCAACCGACCTTGCTGTTCTCGTTCGCGAGACGCTGGAATTTGTTTCCGGCGAGATAACGAAAAAAAATATTAAGGTGGAGAACTCCATTTTGACGGCGTGCCCATTGTTGGCGGATTCCACATCCCTCAAGCAACTTCTTTTGAACCTGATACTAAACGCGGTTCAGGCGATGGAGCAGCAGCCGCGCAAAGAGTTAAGAATCGAGGTTTTCCCTGAGGGGAAATTCTGGCATCTAACCATAACCGATAACGGCGCAGGATTTGGGAAAACGGACCCGGAAAAGTGTTTTGAGGTTTTTTATACAACGCGCCAAGGCGGTTTCGGTTTTGGTCTCCCTATAGCGCGCCAGATAGCAGAAGCGCACGGCGGGCGCCTTAACGCAGAGAATGCCTCCCCCGCCGGCGCCCGCTTTCATCTTATTATACCCAAATAATCGGCGAATAAATCCAAATTGGCATAAGCTGATTTATTCCGCGATTTTTTTAACGCCCTTGTATTTATCTTGTATCCGCTCTTTGGGCAGGTATTTATCTTCCAGTTTGCGGTATTCTTTGAGTCCAACGGCATCGGTATATTCTTCAAAGGATGTAATCCATTGAGTTTCGCCTTTGAGGATGCCGGTGGGGGATTTTTTTAGGGCGGTGAAGAAGCTCGTCAATGCTTTATGCATGACCATGATAGATGCTACGGGAATGGAAACGCGCCCCACGCCCATTTTTGCCAGTTCGGGGATAGGCACGAGCTCGGTTTTCATGCCGGAGATGGCGTCCATCAGATTTACAGAGAGGGGTCCTTTGAGCTTTTTAATCGCCTTTTTGATGTCATCCTTCGTTTTTATGCCGTCAATAAAAACAAGGTCGGCGCCGGATTCCAGATAAAGATTGCAGCGTCGAATCGCCTCATCAAGCCCATAAAGGGCAAAGCAGTCGGTGCGGGCATTGATGACAAAATCCTTATCAAGGCAATCGCGAACATCTGCGCAGGCGCGGACTTTTCCTGCCATTTCTTCGGCGGAGATGACCTCTTTTCCCGCCATATGCCCGCATCGTTTTGGGAAAATCTGATCCTCGATATTCATCCCCGCCACGCCCATGGCAATGAGGCGCTCAATAATCCACGCGGCGTTGACGGCGTTTCCGCCTCCCGTGTCCACATCCGCCATAACGGGTATTTTCACCGCTTGAACGATGTTCCAAGTCATGTCGAGGACGTCCTTCATCTGGACGAGCCCGACATCGGGTTTGCCGATTAGCGAACCTGCGAGACCGTAGCCGGAAATCTGAATCGCCTCGAAGCCGCATTTTTCGATAATGATGGCGCTGAAGGCGTCGTGGCAGCCGGGAACCGCCACAGCGCGCTGTTCCATAATCGCCTTCCGTAAAATGGTGGTCTTTTTCATGCGTTGGCTCCTTTTAAAAAATTCTAAACAGCGGATAATAAACAATCTTCGAAATGTTTTTCATAGATTCTTTTGCATTATAATTTCAACGGAAACTTTACAGAAAATCTTGACAATGGCTGGCGCTCGGTGATTCGTATGCCAAAATATTGTTAGTTAATTCTAACAATTATAAAAAAATATTTTTAATCGGAGAGCAGTCGTAATGGGCGGCGTGGGGCATTTATCGAGCTGTTTGGAAGATTATCTGGAAACGGTGTTGGTATTGAAACAAGAAAAAAAAGCGGCACGCATGCGTGATATTGCCAAGCATATGGGCGTTGCTATGTCCAGCGCTCACAGCGCCATCAAGCGCCTTGCGGAGGCGGGGCTGGTCAATCACAGGCGATATGAATCTATTGAGCTGACTGAAAAAGGCGAAAACCTGGCAAAAAAGATTCTGGATCGCCATAATCTTTTAACTCAACTTTTGCGCGATGTGATAGGCGTTCATGCGGAGACGGCAGAAAAGGATGCCTGCGCCATCGAACATCACGTCAGTCAGGAAACCATCCGGCGCATCATGGAAATCCTGCCGCCGGAAAAAAACCCCGCGGAGGAAAAGACGCTTAAAAATATTGAGCCGGGAAAAAGCGCTCGCGTTGTCAGGGTGCGCGCCCAATCCCGCATCCGCAAACGGATGCTTGATATGGGAATCTCCCCCGGCGTTGTCATCCGAGTCAAGCGTATGGCGCCGCTGGGCGACCCGATGCAGATATCCATTCTTGGTTATGACCTTTCCCTGCGGAAAAACGAGGCGGCTTCCATTATTGTGGAACCGACTGATTGATAAGGCTGACGCGTAAAAAACAAAGAAGCGGAGAATGTGCGAATGGGCGAATCAGAGAACGGTAAATCAAGAACTATTAAAATAGCGCTTGCGGGAAATCCCAATGCGGGAAAGACGACCATCTTCAACAACTTAACGGGCATGCACCAGCATGTGGGCAATTATCCGGGCGTGACAGTTGAGAAAAAAGAGGGGTTTCTTCATTACAAGGGGTATGATTTTGTCATTGTGGATCTGCCGGGAATTTATGGTTTGAGCGCGCATTCTCTTGATGAAATCGTCGCCCGCAATTATATTGTGGAGGAAAAACCGGATGTTGTGATTGACGTTCTTGACGCCTCCAACCTTGAACGTAATTTTTATCTTGCCGTGCAGTTGCTGGAGTTGAATGTGCCGTTGATTCTTGCCCTGAACATGGCAGATATGGCGAAAAAAAAGGGGATGAAGATTAACAAGGAACGGTTGAGCGCCCTGACAGGGGTTCCGATTGTTCTGACCGTCGCCACGCGGCAGGTTGCCATGAACGACCTTTTGGATGCGGCGATTAAACTGGTTGAGAGCAAAGCCGTGCCGATGCGGTCTCGCATTCACTATGGCAGGGAGGTGGATAGGCAGATAGAAATCGTTATGCAATTTATCAAGCGCGCCCCGGAGATTGCCCGGCTTTATCCACCCCGCTGGCTTGCCATAAAACTTTTAGAGCAGGATGCTGTTGTTATTCAAACTATCAGCGAAAAGCCGCAGGGCAAATTGCTTTTAGAGGCTGCGGGGAAATCATCCGCCTTGCTCAAAGCGTTGTTCAAGGAGGATCCGGAGACGCTGATTGCCGAGCGGCGTTACGGTTTTATCAGCGGGGCATGCGACGAGGCTGTGACGTTGGATTATGAACGCCGCCACGATGTTTCTGATATGATAGACACTATTCTTTTGAACCGTCTTTTAGGTCTTCCGATATTCCTTGCCCTTATATGGCTGGTATTCCGTTTTGTTTTCTGGGCAAGCGCGCCGTTTGAACGAGGGATTGAATATCTGTTCATTCTTTTGGGACGCGGCGTGGGCAGTTTATTTTCGCCGGAGAGTCCTGCGCGCTCGCTCATCGTGGAGGGTGTTATTGGCGGCGTGGGGAGCGTTTTGGTTTTTATTCCGGTGATTTACATTTTATTTTTTATATTATCCTTTCTTGAAGATTCGGGCTATTTGGCGCGCTCGGCTTTTTTGATGGATAAATTCATGCATAAAATCGGGCTGCACGGGCGCTCTTTTATTCCGATGCTGCTGGGATTTGGATGCAGCCTCCCCGCCATCATGGCGACGCGCTCCATAGAAGACGAAAAAGATCGCCTCGCCACCATGCTCGCCGTGCCGTTTATGTCATGCGGCGCGCGCCTGCCCATCTATGTCCTTTTCATCGGCGCCTTTTTCCCCGAACATCAGGCAGGCAACGTGCTTTTCATAATATATCTTGTTGGAATTGCCGTAGGCATTGCAATGGCGTGGTTTTTGAGGCGGTTTTTACTCAAGGGACCGACTGCGCCTTTTGTAATGGAGCTGCCGCCTTATCGGATCCCGACAATGAAGGCGATGCTAATTCACGTTTGGGAGCGGGGGTATTTATATTTGCAGAAGGCGGGAACAGTTATTCTGGCTGGATGCGTGATTATGTGGTTTCTGAGCCACCTGCCGTGGCAGTCGCCGCAAATCGAAAATCCAAACTGGGAGACAACGCGTCTCGAGCGGAGTTACGCCGGCAAACTGGGCAAAGCCATCATGCCGGTTTTTCATCCGGCGGGGCTTTATGACTGGCGGCTGGGCGTGGGATTTGTCGGCGGTTTTTTTGCAAAGGAGATAGTTGTTTCCACGTTGGGCACGCTTTATGCTGTCGGCGAGGGCGGAGGGGAAAAAAATCCCTCCCTTCGGAGCGCTTTGCAAAACGCCCGCAAAGCGGATGGCTCACCGCTTTATGCTCCGCTTTCCGCGTTGGCGGCAATGATATTTTCCCTGCTTTATATCCCCTGCATTTCAACCGTTGCCATCATCCGCCGCGAATCGAATTCATGGCGCTGGCCTGCCTTTGCCGTTGTCCATACTATCGTCACAGCATGGGTCGTCGCTGTTATAGTTTTTCAAGCGGGAAGGCTGCTGGGCTTAGGTTGAGATGAAATCTTAATAAATCTTGCCGCAGATGCGTTCTTGCACATCGGCGCTGACGCGGGCATAGTGAGAAAATTGCATGGTGAATGTGCCGCGTCCTTGTGTGTCGGAACGGAGTTCTGTTGAATATCCGAACATCTCTGCAAGAGGAGCGTTGGCATGAACCACCTGCAAATCTCTGCGCGCCCTGATGTCCTCGATTTTGGCGCGGTGTTGTTGCAGATAGCCAATCACATCGCCAAGATTAATAGAGGGTATGACAACCTCAAGGGACATAATCGGCTCCAAAAGATAGGGGCGTCCCTTGCGGGCGGCTTCCTTCAGCGCGATTGAGCCCGCCACTTTGAATGCTATATCCGATGAATCCACCGGGTGATAGCTGCCGTCATAAACAGAAACGCGCAAGTCCACCATCGGATAACCCGCCAGAACGCCGGATGTCATCGCCTCGATGACGCCTTTTTCGATAGAGGGAATATACTCGCGGGGGATTGTTCCGCCCACCACTTTGTTGATAAACTCAAATCCAAATCCTGGCTCCATCGGCTCAACTCGCAGCCAGACGTGACCGTATTGTCCAAGACCGCCGGTCTGTTTGACGAAACGTCCCTCCGCCTCGACCATAGTTTCTATGGTTTCGCGGTAAGCCACCTGTGGATGCCCCACATTCGCCGCTACGTTGAATTCGCGTTTGAGCCGGTCAACGATGATTTCCAGATGAAGTTCGCCCATACCGGAGATTATGGTTTGACCGGTTTCTGGATCCGTCCGAACGCAAAACGTCGGGTCTTCATCAGAAAGTCGGGAAAGGGTCAGGGCAAGTTTTTCCTCATCGGATTTGGTTTTCGGTTCAATGGCAACGGAAATAACAGGTTCGGGAAAGTTCATCGGTTCTATCAGGATGGGATGATCGGGGTCGCAAAGTGTGTCGCCGGTTTTAGTTTCTTTGATGCCAACAACGGCGGCGATATCGCCGGTGCTGATTTCCTTAATCTGGGTTCTTTGATTGGCATGCATCAGAAGGAGGCGGTTCAGACGTTCGTTTTGTTCCTTGTTCGCATTATACATATAATCGCCGTCTTCGCAGCGTCCTGAATAAACTCGGATATATGTGAGTTTGCCGACATGAGGGTCGGCGACAACTTTGAAGGCAAGCGCGGCAAAAGGCGCCGAATCATCCGCGGGACGAGAGATTATCTGCTCAGTTTCGGGGTCTTGTCCTTGTATGGGGGGAACGTCAACTGGTGCGGGCAGGAAATCAATCACGGCATCCAGAAGCGGCTGGACGCCTTTATTGCGGAATGCGCTGCCGCACATGACGGGGGTGATTTCCGCCTTGAGCGTTCCCTTGCGCAACACACGGCGGATTTCATCAGGCGTCACGGAATTGCCGTTAATATAATTTTCCATAAAAACATCGTCAAAATCTGAGATGGCTTCGAGCATCTTGTCGCGATATTTAGCAGCCTGCGCCTCAAGATAAGCAGGGATGGGCACAGTCATAAATGTTGCGCCGTGGTTTTCGCCGCCGTTATTTTCCCAGACATAAGCCCGCATTTCAATCAAATCCACAACGCCGCTAAATTTATCTTCTGCGCCAATGGGAATCTGAATGATGACGGGGTTGGCGTGGAGCCGGTCGCGCATCATATTGACAGCGCCGAAAAAATCAGCGCCGATTCTATCCATCTTATTCACAAAGGCGATGCGGGGAACGTGATAGCGATCCGCCTGCCGCCAAACGGTTTCCGACTGGGGTTCAACGCCGCCAACGGCGCAGAAGAGGGCAATAGAGCCGTCAAGAACGCGGATGGAACGCTCCACCTCGATGGTGAAATCCACATGACCGGGCGTGTCAATGATGTTGAAGGCATAGCCCTTCCATTCGCACCGGGTGGCGGCGGATGTGATGGTGATGCCGCGCTCGCGTTCTTGAATCATCCAATCCATTTCAGTGGAGCCCTCGTTGACATCGCCAACCTTGTATGTTTTTCCGGTATAAAAGAGGATGCGTTCTGTGGTTGTGGTTTTGCCGGCATCTATATGAGCCATGATGCCAATATTTCGTATCTTACTAAGGGGATATTTACGAGACATTTTTCAATCCTTTTCGTTTCGATTTTTATGCACAAAAAAACCGGCGAAAAAGAATTTTTTCTTTTTGCCGGTTCTTGTTTTTGAAAAAAGTAGCAGTCGCGCGGGGCGCCTTACCAACGATAGTGCGCGAACGCCCTGTTGGCTTCCGCCATTTTGTGGGTGTCCTCGCGTTTTTTAATGGCTGTCCCAACCTTGTTGTAGGCGTCCGCCAGTTCATTGGCAAGACGTTCCGCCATGGTTTTTTCAGGACGGGAGCGCGCGCTTGCCAGAATCCAGCGAATGGCGAGCGCCTGCTTGCGAGAGGGGCGCACTTCAATAGGAACCTGATAGTTTGCGCCGCCGACGCGCCGGGAGCGAACTTCCAGCACGGGTTTGACATTTTCCACAGCCTGAACAAAGATGTTTACCGGTTCATCTTCTTTGAACTTTTTTCCAAGCATTTCAATGGCTGAGTAAATAATCCGCTCGCCCACTGATTTTTTTCCGCATTTAAAAAGGTTATTAATGAATTTTGTTACCAGCACATTTCCATAACGGACGTCCGGCTGAATATCTCTTGTGTCAATTCTGCGTTTTCTCGGCATTGGGTCTTAATCCCTCCCCATTGATTTAAAAGACGTTTTATATTATTTAGGTGTTTCTTTTTTGGGTTTCTTGGCTCCGTATTTCGAACGGCTTTTTTTGCGGTTTTGGACGCCTTGGGTATCCAGTATGCCGCGCACTATGTGATACCGAATGCCCGGAAGGTCTTTTACACGCCCCCCGCGAATTACAACAAGCGAGTGTTCCTGCAGGTTATGTCCCTCGCCGGGGATATATGCGGTTACTTCGATTCCATTAGTGAGGCGGACGCGCGCCACTTTGCGGAGAGCCGAGTTCGGCTTTTTAGGCGTGGTGGTATAGACACGGGTGCACACACCGCGTTTGAACGGGCAATTCTGCAGCGCCGGGCTTTTGGTCTTTTTGTTTATCTCCTTGCGTCCTTTGCGAACCAGCTGATTAATTGTCGGCATTCCTACCCTCTCTTGAAAGAAAAAATCTCCCTTTGATTTCTCATCATCGAAAACAAAAGCATTGTTCTCATAATGATGAGGCTGAAACCCTGTCAAGACCTTTATTAAATATTTTTTTCAAAAAACATCTTCGGCGCGATATGCAAGCCTTTTAATTGGTGCGGCAATTTCGCCGAGCTATAGACTTGAAAACCATCCATTGTAAGATATTCAAATATTGCAGGTTGAAATATAGATAGTTATATGCGGCAGGCGCGGGATAAATAGCCGCCTTGTCCAAAGAGTTTTTGACAAAGGCGAGAAACGCCCGTTTAACCCCTTTTTGTTTTTTCTTCATTAATTATCAATTGACGGCATGAAAGCCCTGTGCGATGCCTGCACAAATTTATTTTGCAGCGAACGGAGGAAATGCGATGTTTTCTTTTGTGAGGCGAATTTTTGGATTTGCTCTTTTTCTAATTCTTATCTGCCGGATAGCAACCGGCGCAGAGCTTCCCGCCGATGTTAAAGCGTGCTTTGAGCAGATTGACGCGGTTTATGCGGACGTCAAAACTTATCAGGCAAACGTGTTGTTAAGCGTAAAAATCAACTTTGAGAATCAGGAATACAAATCCGCTCTTTCGAGCTCTCTTGTTTGGGAAAAACCGAATCGCATAAAGGTTTTCACCAGCGATAAACAATCCTCCGGGGTCTTGATGGTTTCGGATGGCAAAACCTTTATTAAATATCTCCCGCAGGAAAAGGAATACGTCATCAAGCCCGCCTCGGATGGTTTGAGAGACTCTGACGCGATGCGTTCCGGCTCGTTGGGGCAAATAAGCGGAATTGCCGATGTAACCGCGTCCGGCAAACCTTCGGAAATTCTGAAAGAAGACCTGCTCAAGGCATCCATGAAAGAGAGCGTTCAGATTGACGGAACGCCCCACAAGGTAATCAACCTTGTCAAAAAGTTAAGCGACAAACAGGCGTCCATTGACCTTTTTATGGAGGAGAAAACAGGGCGCATTCGCAAAATGATTTTTGACAATAAGCCTCTGATTCAGGAAAAAGACGGGGATGATGAGCTGGCATTTCTTGTGACGGACGAGCATGTGAATATCCGCCTCAACGAAAAGCTGGGCAAAGATGTTTTTCAATTTATTCCGCCCAATGACGCAAACAAGGTGGACGAATTCACCTTTGCTAAAATGCGGCGTCAAGCGGAGGAAAAAGCCGCCGAGGAGGAGCAGAAGAATCCGTTGGAGGGCAAAGCAGCGCCCGCTTTTAAGTTGCAGGATATAAAAGGCAAAACGCACACCCTTGAGCAGTATAAGGGCAACGCCGTGGTATTAGATTTTTGGGCAACGTTCTGCCCGCCGTGCCAAAAAGAAATGCCCGTCCTGCAAAAGATTTCCGCCAAATGGGAGCCGAAGGGCGTCATTGTTCTGACTATCAACAGCAGCGGCGAACCTGAACAGAAGATTAAAGGTTTTATGAATCAGTTTAATCTTTCGCTGCCTGTGCTTTTGGATAAAACAGGAAATGTCGGAAAAGCATATAATGTTCAGTTCATTCCGCAGCTGGTGCTTGTTGACAAAAGCGGCATCATTAAAAAAGTGATTATCGGGCTCATGAGCGAGGAAGACCTTGAGAAAGAGATTGAGAATCTGATTAAATAGGTAGCAGGTTATGCTGATATTAAAATATCCTTCGCAAAAAAAGAAGATTCTGGAGCGGTTTTCGCCGGTTATATTTCATCAATCGGATGTGGAAAAGCGCGCAGCGGAAATAATTGCCGCTGTTCAAAAACGCGGGGCGAAGGCGGTTATTGAATTTACAAGGCGGTTTGACGGGGCGCGTCTGACGCCCGCCACATTGCGCGTTCCCGCGAACGATTTGAAAAAAAGTTGGGATGGCATGTCAGCCGAAACCCGCGCCGCCATTGAGTTCGCCGCCGACCGCATCGAAAAATTTCATTTGAAGCAGCGACCGCAGAGTTATTTCATCAGCGAGAAAAACGGCATCCGGCTGGAATATCGCCAGACGGCTATTTCTTCCGCGGGGCTTTATGTGCCGGGCGGAACAGCGGCCTATCCTTCGAGCCTGCTCATGAACGCAATACCGGCAAAAATCGCAGGCGTTGAGCGCCTTGCCATTATAACGCCGCCGGGGAAAATGGGCATTGTGAATCCGGTTATTTTGGGCGCAGCGCATTTCCTTGGGATTAAGGAAGTTTATCGAATCGGCGGGGCGCAGGGCGTGGCGGCTCTTGCGCTCGGCGCGGCAGGCATCCAATGCGTGGATAAAATTGTCGGTCCCGGCAATGCCTACGTTGCCGCGGCAAAGCGGCTCCTTTATGGGTTGATAGATATTGATATGGTGGCAGGACCCAGCGAAATTCTAATCATTGCGGACGAGACAACGCCTCTGCCCTATATCGTTGCCGACCTTCTTTCCCAGGCAGAACACGATGCCCTTGCCGTGCCGATTTTGATTTACATCGGTCGGTTGAATGAAAAGGCTTTTAAGGCGGAACTTAAAAGGCAGATTGAGGCTTCGCCCCGTTCGGATTTCATCCGGCAAGCTATTGAGGGGCAGGGGACGGCGGTCATTGTCCAGACGCGCGAACAGGCGGCGGAACTCGCCAATCTTAAAGCGCCGGAGCACCTTGAGGTCATGACAGAAGAGGCGGAGAAATTCGTTCCGCTTTTGAAAAATGCAGGCGCGATTTTTCTGGGTTTGTTCACGCCGGAGCCGATTGGCGATTATGTAGCCGGACCGAATCACGTCCTGCCAACCGGCGGAACGGCGCGGTTCTTCTCTCCCCTTTCAGTGACAGATTTCATGAAAGGGACAAGCATTCTTCAAATTAGTCAAAAAGGGTTGAGGCAACTGGGCGCGGCGGCTATTCATCTGGCGGAGGTTGAAGGATTGGACGCCCACGCTCAAGCGATAAAATTGCGGCTTTAATAAAAAGCAAACGATAACCTAATCATAACGAATATATTGAGAGTGGATATATGAGCGTAAAACCGACTGAAATCGTGCGGAAATTAAAACCTTATATTCCGGGAGAACAGCCGCGAGGCGGGAAATTCATCAAGTTGAACACAAACGAAAATCCTTACCCGGCGGCGCCGGATGTGTTGATTGCGCTTCATCAGGCGCCGTTTTCACAGCTCCGCCTTTATCCGGATCCGCTCTGCATGGATTTGCGCCGGCTGCTTGCGGTTAAACATAATGCGAAGGTATCCGAAATTTTTATCGGCAACGGGTCGGATGAGGTTTTGCGCCTTTTATTTCAGGCGTATCTGGAACCATCCGAAACGCTTGCGATGGTAAATCCGACCTATTCGCTTTATCCGGTCATTGCCGCTCAAATAGGGGCAAAGGTTGAAGTTTTTGAATTGGGAAAAAATGGTGAGTTGCCGCCATTTCCCGATTTATCTGCATTCAAGGTTTTTGTTATCGCCAATCCAAATCCGCCTTATGGCACGTTTTACCAACCGGAGATTTTGGAACGTTTGATTGCGAGCGCGCCCGGCACTCTTTTCATCATTGACGAGGCGTATGTGGATTTTGCAGATGGCGATTGCTTGGCTTTGGCAAGGCAGTATCCCAATGCGGCGATCACCCGCACTTTTTCCAAATCATCCTCTCTGGCGGGCGCGCGGTTGGGCTATGCCTTAGGCGGGGAGGACATCATCAACAACCTATACAAACTCAAGGACTCATATAACGTGGACTATATGACGCAGGTGATGGGATGCGCGGCGATTCGGGCGCATTCGTATTATAAGGAAACAGCAAACCATATCAAAGATGACCGAGCTTTTTTGACGGAGGAGCTGCGCGCTCTCGGTTTCAAGGTCTATGACTCGCAGGGGAATTTTATATTTGCCGAAAATGGCGACGGTAAATCGTTATATGAAAAGTTGAAAAAGAAAAAAATCCTCGTCAGGTTCTGGGACGCCCCGAGATTGAACGTCGGCGTCCGTATCACAATCGGAACGCATGAGGAGCTCCTTGCGCTCATCAATGCAATCAAAGAATAAGATTTTAGCGGGGCTTTTCTTCCACAGGCGGAAATAAAAGGATGGAGCCGCCGATAAGAAGCGGCTCGCCTCCGCGGAGAAGTTCCGGATGTTTAGCAGCCACATACCCAATCATATTGGCGCTGACCGCTGTTGGTATGGAAAGGTCCGGCGTATTTTCCCGAAATCGCGGGATGAGAATCTGCCAGCTGCCGATGTCAATCCAATGATTGACGCCATAATACCAAGGGTCGGCGGTGCCAAAATAAGAAAGATTGATTTTGGGAATGCGGTTGAATGTCACAAAATCGCCTAAGGCTTTCATATCCTGACCCCAGTCCACGTTCGAATCCACCAGATAGCGCCCAGCCATGCGCTGGTCTTTAATGATGGGATTGAAATAGGAAATGTAATGCGGGTAATTTAATATGGCAGGGATAAAGGCTGCCAGTATAATGAGAACGCCGATGATTCGGCGGGCATAGGTCTTTTGCAAATGCGAAAGGATATATTCGAGGACGCTTCCGACGAGCAGAAGTTGCAGCGGCGTTATCATCAGGATAAGACGGTGACCGATGTTCATCAGGCTCATGGTGATTAGGGCGAAAAAACCTATTATCAGATAAAGCGGAATGGCGGCGCGATGGAGATAAAACCTTGCTCGGGAGAATTTTCCTTTACGCCGCTTTATCAAGTTTTGCAACGCAAGCCATATAAAAAAAACCGCCGCCGTTGCCATCCCAGCAAGGTGAATAAACGGAGTTTTCAAAATCGTTGTGATTACAAAATAGGAATAAAAACCGCCAGCCATTTTAACCTTTTTCAAAAGCACCGCCGGACGCTCTTTTTCCATAAAGGCATGACCGAGCACGCACATATAGCCTTGCGGAAAGATTTTCCTATCCTTCATAATATTGAGGGTTTCCCGCAAGATGGGCTGGGAAATCGGCGAATAATCGAGATATTTTACAGACTGGTCTCCCGGCGGGATAGCGTATCCCGGCGAAGCATAATATCGAAATCCATAAAAATTCCATATCAAAAAAAGGCTGCATGCGCCGCAAAGAATCATGGAGAAAATTACAATCTTAATTTTCGACCATCGGGTTGAAAGGATGCGAAGCGGCGAGCTCGGCGAGGGCGCCTTCCACTTTCGGCGCGAAAAAAGCGCCGCCGCGCCCCAATGAAAAAAAATCAGCGCCCAAAGAAACAACCCCACCACCTTTATCAACGGCGCAAGCGCCATCAAAAAAATGAAAAGCGCCATCCGTTTTTTCGCAAACCCCTCCATGTGCAAAAGCCAGTAAACATACCCCGCCGCAAAAACAACAAATGCAAAAGCGAGGTCGTATGTGACAAGGGCGGAATGGGCGATCAGATTGGGCTCGGAGAAATAAAATAAGGCGGCAAAAAGTCCGGCAAAAAAAAGACGCATGTCCCGGCTTGCGGCAAAGAGTTTTGCGCCCCAAAGATAAACCATCAACCCCAGCAAGACTCCAAGCACGATAATCTGAAATCGGCTAAGCAAAGCGATGAAAAAGGCGTCATTAAATTGATAAAGAAAATAACCGCCGAAATGCCATTCGTCTCCCCGTTTCCAGTCAATATCCTGAACGGGGTTGTATAAACCGCAAAAAAGCAACGGCAGAGCAGCCCACATTTTGACAAGCGGCGGGTGTTCGATATTCATCCGGTAATCGCCGGTCATCCAAATCATATAGCCGGCGGGGATGTGCGCCGTTTCATCCGATGTGATGGCATTTTCTTTTGCGCTTCCAAAGGCGAACATAAAAAAAAGCAGCGCGCCCAGAGAGGTCAGGGCAAAGGAGGTGGTGATAAAATTTCTGGCGCATTTCACTTTGCGCATTTCGATTCAAGCAGCCTCAGCGCGGAATCATAAAGGTCTCCGGCTGTGATGGAATTCAAACAGGCAAGATGCCGCGCATCTTTAAAACGGCAGCGCGTCTTCCAACATGGAATGCACGGGATCTCCGTATTTTGGATTGTGTTGCAATGCTCGCCATACGGGCGATTTCTTTTGGCGTCCGATGCTCCAAAAAAGGAAATAGTGGGAATGCCGAGCGCGGCTGCGATGTGCGAGGGTCCAGTGTCGCCGCCGATAAAGAGTCCGGCGCGGGATATGAGGCGCGCTAATTGCCGGAGCGTGGTAGGCGGGGACATCTCCGCATTTGCGCCCGCTTTGGCAATCTTTTGGAGCAAATCTTTGGATAATTCCTCCTCGCCCGGACCCCATGTGATGACAATCCGCATCCCCTTTTGGGTGTTGAGCCGGGCGCACAAAGCGGCGAGCGTTGAGACCGGCAGGCGCTTGGTCTGCCAACCGGCGCCGGGGTTAACCGCCGCATAAAATCCGCTATCATCAAAAGAGACCTTATCCGCCTCAAAATCGGGAAAAACGAATTGAATCGGCGGATTTTCAATTCCAAGCGGGGCAAGCAGTGAAATGTTTTTTTCAACGATGTGAAGACCGGGGCGGGGGCGAACCTTGACGTTGGTGAAAAGTTTATTCAATTCCCTGCCGTCGCGATCGCCGAATCCGATGATGCGCCTTGCGCCGGAGAAATAAGCCGCAAGTCCGCTCTTGGTCAATCCCTGAAAATCTATAGCCCAGTCATAGCGCTCCGCTCGGAGCCGGCGAAAAAACGGACGAATCTCCGAGAAAAAGTGCCGGCGAAATTCCTTCCGCCATCGGCGGCGGAGGACTTGCAAATGATTGATTTGCGGATGACCCATAAGAATCTGCGCGGGAATTTCATCAACAAGCCAATCTATGCGGGCATCCGGCATGGCAAGGCGCAAGGCGTTCAGGGCGGGCAGGACGTGCGCCACATCGCCAATGGCGGTCATCCGCACAATCAAAATCTTTTGCGGGGTTGAAGGTTTTTCTTGCATGGCTTTGCACCTCAACATCACACGCGGCTTGCTAATGACATGATGCTAAGGAAGGCGCGATAAATTTCCTTATAATTTTTGTGACAAAAACGGATGGTGCGCTGGGCGACGCGTTCGGTGCAAGGTATGCGCGTGCAGATATCCGCCATATCCGGATCGCGAAGATCCACTTCAAGCGTGTAGGGCGATTTGGGAAGGAAGGGTTTGATTTCGCGGCGCCGCGCAAGTCCGCGCATAATGCCTTCGCGAATCATTTGTTGCGCAACTTCGGGGTGGACGGAGAGCGCGGCTCTCATGCCATAGCCCTTTTTGACGGCGGCTGTTTCAATTTGGGGGATGAATTTTTTGACCTCTTTAGTTACCGCTTCATCGCCGCTCAAAAAAACAAGCGGGGTTCCGTGCGCGCCGCAGAAGGCGCCGTTGAATTCGGATTCGCCCCAGACTTCGCCGTTCACGCGAGCCGCCGTAATGGCGCCGCAATAGGTGTGCGCCATGGAGCCGAACTGAGTTCCCGCCATTGCATGATAGCCGATGAACGCCGCGGCGTCATAGCGTTTATCCATTCCCTCCATCATAGACCAAGGCTTGACCTCGCCCTGCAACAGGCGGGCGGCTTTGTTCACCTTTGCGGGCAAAAGGTTCACCATGTTGCCGTGCGAATCGTTGACGATGATTTCTTTGGCGCCGGATTCCAACGCGCCCTCGATGGCGGCGTTGACTTCGCCAATCATGTAAAGCCGCCCCTCGGAATAATCCAATTTATTGCGGCTGCCGTATTCCCAGCTGGGCACGCCCGCCACGCCCTCAATATCGCACGAAATATATAACTTCATTTAAAAACTCCTTAATTTTGAAATAACTAAACGGATTGTGTAAAATACTCGTTTGCCCTCTGCAAGGAAATAACGAGATGAGGCAAGCGGATAAACTCACTGAATCACAACACATTCGATATCCGCCGCATCGCAGAATGTTTGAAGTTCAGAAACCCAGCAGCCATAAGTGCCGTGAATGTGGTTGCAATTGATTGCCTCGACAAAGGCTTCCGCGCTGCAATCGAGCCGTGCATAGGAATGGGGCCAGTTATCCTGCACGCCGGCGGCGATTTTTTCATTCTTTTTTACGCCAAAGCTGACAAATTCGCCGTGGACAATTGTCATGCGATAACGGTTGGTATCGCCGGAACGCGTCAGGCGCGCCAGCGTGACTTCGCCGGGAGCGGAGATGTGATAAACAGAAGCACCGCCGGCGGGGAAATAAAACCCCTCGGGGCGGAATTCCACTTTAGGCAAATTGACCAGCGGGTCAAAAGAACGCGCGGCAAAATAGGTGGCGTGTTCGCCCGAGTTGCACAAATCCCAGACGCCAAGGTCGGTGTGATAATGACGAATGTCGGCAAATAGAACGGGCAGCCCGCTGATGAGATGGAAAATTTCCATAGTCAAAGCGGCGTCCATGTCGGCTTCGGTTGAGCATATAATAGGGTCGCGCGGTTCGCCTTCGGGACCATAGGGGTCGTTGAGGAACGCCTCGGCAACATCCGCCGTGGCAAAATGTTCCGTGAGCTCTCGCTGTCCTTTGATGCCGCAAAAATCATATTTAAATTCCGCGCATAAATCCAAAGCGGCGTAATACATTCCCAATTGGCGGCGCAGCAATTCTTCCGTCAGGCGCATGGGGGCGTCGGGCGCAGTCCAGTGAATTTTACCGACATGTTTATTGAGAAAATCAAGGGCGTTATCAATACGTCCCTTTTTTTTCTTCATTTCCAATTGCGCGCGGCGGACCAATTCAAATTGATCCACATGGTCCACGTCTATGCCGAATTTTTTCATCCAAAGAGCGGGGTCTGCCACAGCGGTGTCAATGCCGAGCGAGCGTCCGCCCATAAGGGCAAACGTCATCCCTTTAAGGCGATTGAGCGCGGAAATGGCAATGATGCGCGACTTGACCTGCTGCCAGGTTTTTTCATTATTGATATCGCCGAATGTTTTGTAGAATTTAATGCCCACCTGATCCAGCGAGCCGGCGTTGGCGAGCATCCCGACAAGACCGGGATATTGCGGATTGAAATTGGCAAAAAGCAAAATCGGCTTTGGGCAGAACTGCGCCGCCACGCGCGAGTATTGGGGCCAAGCCCAAACGGAAAAATTGAAGATGACACAATCCACGCCAGCAGCGGTCATGCGGCGACCTTCGCGCGCAGCTATTTCATTTTGCCAAACGACTTCCTTTCCTGCGACAACCTCAAAGCCGTCTTTTTCGAGGCGATTTTTTATTTCGGCGAGGAATTTCTCGTTAACGGGCGTGAGCGGTTTTTGCATAAAATCCCGCCCATCGCCAAATGTCAAAACACCCACTTTAATTTTTCTTGGCATGATTTGTTCCTTTCTTGGCATCGAATTAACTTTATTCCAAACTATAAGCGGAAAAAAAATCAAGAATTTCCAGATAATAATATTCGATTTGACATCAAAAAAAACGCGGCAGGCGGCGGCTTGCCTTTCGACGGCATTTGGGATGGATAAAGACGCAAAGGGCAACGATTTGCTTGACCTCGTTCGAGAAAAGGGAAAACAACCGATTCGGCTATATTTGGATAGCGGAACGGCGGGCAAATCGCAAGACTGCGCGCCGCAAACACGCGCCATGGCGGAGCTCTTGATGAAGAGCGGATATAAGGACGATAATGACTTGATGCATTATGAAGATGAAGGCGCAGAGCATAATGAAAAGGCGTGGCGTACGCGTCTTGAAAAACCGCTTCTTTTCCTCTTCGGCAATTAATTCAACATCCATAATTGCGGGGCGTATTGCGGCAACTCGAAATATTCCACAAGGCAGGCTGCCATGGCGCGTCCCAGCGCCCGATAATCGTCGTCGGTTATCCATTCATTATCTGTGATGCGTCGGAAAAAGTGCCCTTCGTGCGTCATCGCCATAACATTTTCTCCCCAGTTGTTCCAGAAATATGATTCGATGAAACGGCATTTCGCAAGGGCGCATGTTTGTGCGCTGAGGCTATCAAAAAGAGGCGTGGCATTATCAAAGGCGTCAATGAATCTCTGCTGAATCGCCTCAAATGCGGGCGTAACAGATGCGCCGGTATGTTTGAAAAAAAATGTGTCCTTAAAAGAACCAACGGTGGAGTGAAGATTCAAAGCAACCTCAATTGGATTTGAGCCAGCCATGAAGGGATCCACTTGGTTTTTGAGCGCCAGCGTTTCCGGTATGACAACAGGCGGACACCAGCCCCGCTCGATATCCCGCCCCAACGAGTCCCATCTTGTATGCCCCAGATAAACACCGTCCACATTGACAACCGGCACAACATTAAAGATGCAAAACTGGCGAAGGCGCTCCCCCAGCGGAGAGTCCTCTGTGATTTGTTCCAAAAAACCCAACATCACATGAGTGGCGGTCGCCTCTCCCGCATGAACTCGGGAATGAACCCAGACGCGATGTTTCATGGAATCAGGCGCGGACGGATTGGTTGCGCTCACCATCCACAACTGGCGTTTTTGTTCCGAGAGTCCGATGATTTCGCTCGTGACATAATCATGCCGCCGCACGAGAGCGGAAGTTTTTTGATATATCTCCTCAAGCCCTGCGGGAAAAAAGAAGGCGATTTCGGCAAAGTCCTGCTCGGGGTCGAAAGTAAAAACTACAGAGGCGGTATTTGGCGCCTCGGCGGCTGTCATGCGTCGCCACGAGACACCGTCAAAACTGATGACTGGTCTGGGATTTTTTGCATGATTGATATTCAAGGTAATGGTTTGTCCAGCCACGCCGAACATCTGAAAGCGGAACCAATATTGCGCCTCGCCCGAAACGCCGGTCTCCGAATAAATGGCGCATGAAAACACATTCTGGCTAATAGCGACAACGTCCGCGAGGCTGCCATTATCATAATCCGAAAAAAAAGTTATGCCATCGAGTGTTTTTGTGATTTTTTGCGGATGTTTATTTCTGATTTTTCGATTAATGGGAATCTCGGCGCGCTCATCGAACGCGCCGACCGTCTCATCCGCCATGGAAAAAGAATATACATTTAAAAGCGCAATGACGATGATAATTAAGCGCTTCATCAAATTGGCATCAAACTAAGATGAAAGATTTGCGAGGCGAAGTGTTCATTCATTTAGAATTGTCTTCACCTTGTTGGCGACATCTGTGTTATCCTGAACGCCCATGAACATCTCAGCGCGCGGACCAAAGGCATAAACGGGGACTTGCAGGGCGCTATGACCCTTGCTGCCCCAGACGAGTTCCAGACCTGAGCCGTCCAGGTTACCCGATTTGATGGCAAGTCCGCCGGTTTCGTGGTCCGCTGTCACAATCACAAGCGTCTCGCCGTCCTTTGCGGCGAAATCGAGAGCCGCCTTGATTGCCATATCAAAAAGAAGCGTCTGACGAATCATATAATCGGGATTATTTTCATGCGCGCCCCAATCAATCTGGCTTCCCTCCACCATCATAAAAAATCCATCCTTGTTGCCTTTCAATAGCTCGATTGTCTTTGTTGTCAACTCGGAAAGGGTCGGTTCGTCGCCGGTTGTTTTTAAGGAGCTCATCTGGAAGAGTCCAAGGATTTTATTTCCTTGAACCTCAATGAAATCCTTTTTAGTTTCCACGAACTTGTAGCCATTGGCAATTGCGATTTCAAGGGGATTGATTTCATCTTTCCTTTTGCTTTTTTCTGCGGACTTGGGAATAAAGAAATGCTTGCCGCCGCCAAAGAGTACGTTTATATCAGAGTTTGCCAGTTGGACGGCAATTTCCTCTTCAGAGTTGCGGGATTTTGTGTGGGCGCTGAATGAGGCGGGCGTCGCATGAGAAATGGTTGAAGTCGCCACAAGACCTGTGGATTTGCCTTTTTTCTGCGCCAGTTCAAGCGTGGATTCAACTTTAGACCCATCCGCCGCAAGACCGATTGTGCCGTTTTTCGTTTTAAATCCGGTGGCAAGCGCCGTGCCACCAGCGGCGGAATCGGTGACGAGGGCATTGGCGGAATGCGTTTTAACCAGACCCGTCACAGGCATGCGTTCCATATATAGACGTCCATCAGCGCCCATTGCCTTGATGCGGGCTGAATCCACATGGGCAAAGCTCATACCATCGCCTATCATGAAAATAATATTTTTGACTTTGGTTTGTTTAGAAAGAGGCAGCGGCGACTTATCAGCAGGCGGCTGATAAAAAGAAGCATCAAAACCCGTTCCTTCCTTTGGTTGATTTCCATAATTTTGCGCAGGCGCAACCAATGTTAGAGAAAGCAAAAGATAAATACCCAAACCCCAAACAAGAAATTTTTTCATAAAAAACCTCCTCGAAAATTATTTATTTTATATATACATTAATGATGGGGTAACGCAAAGAAAAATTTCAAAAAAATTTGAACGTTCAAAAAAAAGGGCAACTTTTTTTAGTCATAAACATAATTCCACTGTCTTAAATTTGTTGCAAACAGAACTCGGAGTGGAGCAGGGTCAATTGTGTTTGTGAGGAATGAGAAATGAAAGAGGCGCTATATTTTGAATCGCTAAGCGAGGGGAGCGTTCAGTGCTCGTTATGCCCTTGCCTTTGCCCCATCAGCCCGTCGCGGCATGGGCAGTGCGGCGTGCGCCTGAACCGCAATGGCAAACTTTATTCGATGACATACGGTCGGGTCAGCGTTGAGGAAATCATCCCCATCGAGTCGCTGCCTCTTTATCATTTTTATCCGGGCTCCAAATTTCTTTTAATCGGCTCAATGGGTTGCAATATTCACTGCCCTTTTTGCAATACTTGGCGGGTTTCGCAAAGCGGGGCGCGCGCGCGTCTTGTCCCGCCGAAGGAGTTAGTCAATCTGGCTCAGGCTCAAGGCGTGGCGGGCGTGGCTTTCGGCGTGAACGAACCGACGGTTTATATCGAATACATTCTGGATGCTGCGCGGCATTTGCGTCGGGCGGGGCTGCCTGCGGTCATTGCTACCAATGGATTTATTTCTGAGGCGGCGCTTTTTGATCTAATCAAGGCGGCGGATGCTTTTATTGTGGATGTCAAAGGGTTCAATGATTCTTTTTATCAACATGTGACAGGCGGATACAAGGACGAGATTTTCAGGAATATTGTTTCGCTGAATATCAAAAGCCATCTGGAGGTTTCGGCGCTTATTATCGAGGGACATAACGACAACGAGGCGGAGTTTGAGCAATTCTGCCGATGGCTGGGGCAGATGCAGCCTGCGCCGCCGCCGCTGCATCTGATTAGATATGAGCCAGCCTTCCAATATAAAAATCCCGCGACGGAGCCATTGCGGATGTATTATTTTCAGGAATTGGCGCGGCGCATTTTACCGTTTGTTTATTTGAGCAATATGGATGAGCGGGAAGGGAAGATAACCTATTGCCCCCAATGCAAGGCGCCTCTTATTGTGCGGAAAAAGGACGGCGTAAAAATGGACAAGCTCATTGATAACCAGTGCGCCCATTGCTATACCGCTATTCCGCTTCGACGGAAAAGCGGCGTTATCCGTTATGATTAGACCTTGACCGAGCAACCCCTTCGTCATTAGTGACTATTTTGAAAGATGTGAATATGACATATTACACGGCAACAAGTCGAATCAGTTTTGGATGGCTGGGAATTGTTTTTTC
The DNA here is from genome assembly GCA_002070185.1 of candidate division BRC1 bacterium ADurb.Bin183. Lineage (GTDB taxonomy): Bacteria > Sumerlaeota > Sumerlaeia > MWCT01 > MWCT01 > MWCT01. Next base: position 114,000 of record MWCT01000007.1, on the reverse strand, counting down.
CGAGCGGGGATTGGCGCAATTGTGTTTTCCGCAAAGGACGCAAGACGCGGCGCGCAGGGCGCTTGAGTCGGAGAAACGGCGGCTGGATACGCTGAATTTCGACGCCCACCCAACAGAGGCGCGCCCCTATTGGGATGCCCTTAATGGGTATTTTGAGGGCAGGGTCAAAGACTTTTCGTTGCCGCTCGACCTTGAGGGCGCGACAAATTTTGAGATGGCTGTCTGGGAAACAGCGCAGAGAATCCCCTATGGCGAAACGCGTTCCTATGGCTGGATTGCCGAAGCGATGCGGCGGGCGGGAAGCGCCAGAGCTGTGGGCGGGGCGTTGGGGCGAAATCCGCTGCCTATCATCATCCCCTGTCATCGGGTGGTGCGCGCAGACGGCTCTCTTGGCGGTTTTAGCGCCGGTTTAGAATGGAAGCGCCGTTTGCTCGATTTGGAACGCAAATTCAACAGGAGAGAACATGTTTAAAGCCATTTTCCAGAAAATCTTCGGCGGGAATAAACAAGCCCGCGATATGAAAAAGTTGATGCCGATTGTCGGTTTAATTAATGAAGAGTTCGCAAATCTCCGCGATATTTCGGATGAGGATTTGAAACAAAAAACAGCGGATTTTCGCAGGCGATTATCAGAGGGCGAAACACCGGATGATTTTTTGCCAGAGGCTTATGCAGCCGTTAAGGAGGTCTGCCGCCGCCACAAAGAGCGGCAAAGCAAATGGATAGCTGCAGGAAATGAAATCACATGGGACATGGTTCCCTTTGATGTTCAGCTGGCGGGCGCCATTGCGCTTCATCAGGGCAAAATCTCCGAGATGGCAACCGGCGAAGGCAAAACGCTCGTCGCCATTATGCCCCTCTATTTGAACGCGCTCGAAGGAAAAGGCGCTCATCTTGTGACAGTCAACGACTACCTTGCCAGACGCGACTCGGAGTGGATGCGTCCCATTTTTGAATCGCTCGGCATGACAGTCGGCTGCATTCTGACCGACATGGAGCCGGATGTTAGGCGCGAACAATATGCCTGCGATATCACATACGGAACAAATAATGAATTCGGCTTTGATTATCTGCGCGATAATATGGCAATCAACAAAATATATCTGGTTCAACGCGGGCATCATTACGCCATTGTGGACGAGGTGGACAGCGTTTTGATTGACGAGGCTCGGACGCCGCTTATCATCTCGGGTCCGGTTGACCGTTCCACACATCGTTACGAACATGTGCGCGCGCCGGTGGAAAAATTGGTGCAGAAACAAACCTACCTCATGAATAGTCTGCTTTCTGAGGCGGAAAAAAAAATTAATGAAAACCCGGATGATCCAGAAATTGGCATTCTTCTCCTTCGAGCAAAAAAAGGCGCGCCGCGAAATAAACGTCTTCAAAAATATCTGCAAGAGGGACGCTGGGTGCGGCTTGTTGAGCGCACAGAGATGGACTTTATGCGCGATAAGCGCGTGCCGGAGTTGGAAGCCGAACTTTTTTTTGTTGTTGATGAAAAGGGACATAACATTGACCTGACAGAAAAAGGGCGGCAGGCGCTCTCCCCCGAAAACCCGGATCAGTTTTTGATTCCAGATCTTGTGGACGATATTGCGCGCATTGAGGCTCAAGTTGATTTAAGCCCTCAGGATAAGGAAAAAAAGAAAGAGGAAATCCGCCGCTTACATGAAATCCGCACGGAGGAGATTCACAACATCTCCCAGTTGTTGCGGGCGTATATGATTTTTGAAAAAGATGTGGATTATATTGTTCAAGATAATAAAGTCATCATTGTGGATGAATTCACAGGAAGGCTTATGCCGGGGCGGCGTTGGTCGGACGGTTTGCATCAGGCTGTTGAGGCAAAGGAAAATGTCCAGATAGAAAAAGAGACGCAAACCCTTGCCACTATAACGCTCCAGAATTATTTCCGTATGTATAAAAAGCTAGCCGGCATGACCGGCACGGCGGAGACAGAGGCGCAGGAATTTGCCCACACCTACGGCATGGACGTGGTGGTAATTCCGACGAATAAACCCGTCCGCCGCGTTGATTATGCCGATCGGCTCTTCCGAACCAAGCGTGAAAAATACAACGCCCTTGTTGAAGAAATTCAGGATTTGCATAAAAAAGGATTGCCCGTTCTTGTTGGTACGGTTTCTGTTGAAGTTTCCGAACTGCTCTCCCGCATGTTGAAACGCGCGGGGCTTTCTCATAATGTCTTAAACGCAAAAAACCACGCTCATGAGGCGGAAATAGTTCGCGATGCGGGGAAACCTGGAACTATCACCATCGCCACCAATATGGCGGGACGCGGCACGGACATCAAACTCGGCGCCGGCGTGGTCAAGTGTGCGCGATGCTGCATCAATTGCAATGATACGTGCGAAGAAGTTGACCTTTGCCGCGGCGTCAATCACCGCAGCAAACACGAGCAATGCGCGCTTGAGTGCGAATGCGGTTTGCAGATAATCGGCACAGAACGGCACGAGGCGCGGCGCATTGACCGCCAGTTGCGCGGGCGCTCCGGGCGTCAGGGCGACCCGGGCGCATCTCAATTCTTTATCAGTTTCGAGGATGACCTGCTGAGGCTTTTTGGCTCAGACCGAATGGCGGGTATTTTAGACTGGTTTGGCGCGGGCATGAAGGAGGGTGAGGAGCTTCAGCACAAGCGGTTGAATAAATTCGTGGAAAAGGCTCAGCAAAAAATAGAAGCCATCAACTTTGAGCGGCGAAAACACACACTCGAATATGACAATGTCATGAACAAGCAACGCGTCGCCATTTATGGACTTCGGCGCGAAATTCTCATGGGCGAGCCGAACGATCTTCGAAATATTTTCCTCGACCTTGCCGGCGAAGCCATCGAAGATGAATTTCGTCACACATACGGCGACCCAGACAAAGACCCCTCGGACTGGGACATAAACGGATTTGTTGAATGGTTGCGTCGTTCCATTCCCAATTTGAACACAAATAATCTGGATCTGAGTGAGGTTACAAAATTCGATGACCTCCTTGTTCGGCTCATGGAGCTGGTCAAGGAATTCTATGAAGCAAAGGTGGCGGCTGTTGGAGCGGAAATTATACCCTTAACGCAATACATCATGCTTCGCATTATTGATACGGACTGGCAGGATCACCTGCTGGCGATTGATGAACTTCGGGAGGGCATTCACCTGCGTTCCTATGCCCAGCGGGACCCGCTCGTGGAATATCAGCGCGAGGCAACTCTTTTATTTCAGGATATGATGAGCGCTATCCGCAAGGAAATCCTGAAACATTTCTTTCTTGTTCAGATAGTGGCGGATGAACAGAAAAATTCCCGGCAGATGATTTATCGCAAGGAAGAAACCGAAGCCTTTTCAACGGCGCAGATAGCAGCCGTTCAGCCAGAAAGAACCTCTTCTGACGGACCTGTTCAACAAGAACAAAGGGTCAGTCATCAGCCCTTCCGCAGGCAGGGTCCCAAAGTGGGACCTAACGACCTCTGCCCATGCGGAAGCGGCAAAAAATTCAAGAAATGCTGCGGGAAATAAAAACCGGTTAACTTATTTCAGCCCTTCTTTAAGGTGTTGGCATGGGGCTGTTGCATTCGATAACCTCCACATAATCGAGCGACAAATCGCCTTTAGGATCTTTTGTCGCATCAAAATTGACCAGATCAAAGGAGAGATATATTCCGGACATGATTTCCGTATCTGAAGGGTTGATAACCAAGAAGAAATCCTTGCCTGCGGAACTCGGGAAGTGGCTATTGCCGGAATTAGCGTTGAAATCGCGCACTGCGGCAACAGTGTTATTTTTGCTGTTGGCGCGGAGTCTGAACCCGGGGAATTTATTTGGATTTATCACCGATGTGGAAATATTAAAGCGGGCAATATAAATCTTGCCGGTGTTCAGATTGGCTTTTTTATCTGGATCAAAGACAATCAGCGGACTTTCCCACGTGCCGTATGTATTTGAATCCACGCTCTTAATGGTAAGTTTGCCGTTGTCATAAATGCCTTCGCCCGCTGTGAATTTTTCGGGAATGGCGTAGTAGAACCAGCCTTCTTTTGAGTTGGCAAAATCAAAACGCTTGTTGCGGTTTGTGGCTTTGAGGAATCTGAGAAAGACATTTTCCACATTGATTTTGCCATAGCCGGATGTATTGTCCGCGCCCAAAGGCATTAGGTCTTCCGCGCCTTGGAAAATCAGGGCATTGATGTTATCTACGATAGCTTTTTTGTTCCATGGGTTGGTGAATTCGGTATCGCCGACGGATATTTTATATCCTTTGATAAGAGCTGCCACGCCGGCGGCATGAGGCGCGGCGCAAGAGGTTCCGTAAAATTTGGCGAAATTTGTTCCGTTGAGGGCGATGCCGCCGCGGGTTCCATCAAAGGATACGATTTCAGGTTTCATGCGTCCATCCCATGTGGGACCGCGGCTGCTGAAAGATTCAACTATATTCTGCAGACGCGAGTTTACGTCAATAGCGCCGACGGAGATAACGCCGCCGCCGGCGTCGCAGTTGTTCAGAATGCTTCCTTCAAGGACTTGATATTCGGTTTCTGCAATCGTGCCGCCCAAATAAAAAAGGTTCAAGCGCATAGGATGCTTAGCGTCGTCATACCCGCCGATTCTTGCCTTGCGCGTTATAACAATACTGACAATCTGGGTATTCGGCGTTATATTGATAAGGGCGCATCGCTCTGAAGGATCGCCGTCGCCCAACTGTGGATCGGTGGAAAAAGCCAGCGGGTTGCCAATGTCCAGATAATTGGGGTCGAGGGCGTAAAGGTCAATATCATAACCGGCAGCGCCCCAAGGCTCATCCCAAGAGAGAAGCAGAATAATCACTCCATAGGGAGGGATTTTAATTTCAAGGGTTTCATCTTGCGGACCAAAGTTGTGATAATTATTCGCATTTGCATCTGAAAAATATCCCCACCAATGATTTTCGCCCGCATTGCCAACAGCGACATAATACGCTACGCCGTTTTCAACTTGTTTGGTGCTGCCCATAGAAACCGCGCTCGTTCCATCAAAGGGACCAACCTGTAAAAATCCGATGTCATCGGCGATAACATCGCATCCCTGCTCCCTCAGCCAATCTTTGCTCATGTTCATTTCGATATCAGTATCAAAGTTGGAGAAATAAAGCCGGGCATTTGGAACGATGTCGTGAATGATTTCCAGCATGGCTGTTCCCTCTTGGTCTTCGGTTTCCTCGCCGCCTAAAGAATAGGTTGTAATGCCTCTGAGGGCGTCGCCGTAATATTGGTTTGTACCGGGGATAGTGCGGAAAGACCAATAGGTGATGCCGCCGAAGAAATTTTTTGGGGCGTCATGCGGAACAGGCGGGAGATCCCCCTGCTCGGAACTTTGGTCTGCACGGTCTATAGCGGAGGAGATGACGCCGACTTTGATATCTTTGCCGGTCAGGTTGGTTCCGATGAATTCCGGACGGTTGACGAATTTGTCAATTTTCATGGCGCTGTAGCCTTCGGTTGTGAAGGAGCCGACATTATGGACAGGGTAATTGGGGAGTTGGATAATCTGGACTTCTTTAAGGCTTTCAAGGGCATTAATTTGAGCAAGGGTGAGCCACGCTTGCGCGATTTTGCGCTCTTCGCATGTGCATTGAACATGAACCCCGATATTTTTCAAACTATTCAGGGCGTCCTTTGTGAAGTCAGTCATTTTGATGTAACACTGAATGCGGTCCAAGGGATCCACTCGAAAAGGAGATGGCGCCCCCTTTGTCAGGCTTTTGAATAATTCTTGTCTTTGTGATTTGGGAGTGGTTTTAATAAAAGCCATGGCTTGCTGGAGCTCCGAGGCGATTTTGGGATGGGGATTGGCGGAGGCGGCGTAAGCAGACTGGAACACAATCTCTCTTCCTTCGCTATATCCGGCGGGTGTATAAATCGCCGCCAGAAGTCCAACAGCCAGAATCGCCAAACCTAAGCGTGCCCGAAATTTCATACAACTCTCCTCCTGTTTTTCATTTGTCCATCGTCCTGAAGTCTAACGTCCTGTCCGATTCTAACCTGTTCCTTATTAATTATATAAATTCCATACTGGTTTAGCGGATGACTGCTTAAGCGGCGGAGACGGCGGTTTGGGGAAGTCATCCGTTGTCACTTTGAATATGCCCATTTTGCTTGCTATTGAGACGCCTTCGGGGTTCACAATCGTGATGGCGCGGGAGCCGACCGGCGCAGTTTTGGCAATGTTGATTGTCACTTCCATAAGCGTGGGGCTGAGAATTCTTGGAGCGCCGATAACGGCGATACCCTGTCCAAAATCTATCTGGCATCCTTCTATGAAATTATAGCCATTGATTCGGACAATAAGGTTTGGCGTGCCTTGCAGGGCGCTTGCAGGGCTGACGTTGGAGATTTGTGGATTGCCAGGCGTGCGCAGTTTCTGGATGTTTCTGGCGTTGAAGTTTGAGCCGATTATTCTGTTTATGAAAACGTAGTTATTTGCGCCGAGGATGGGGAATGTGTTCGTGTCTCCCAGATTGCAGACCACGATATCCAAGTCGCCGTCGCCATCAATGTCAGCCAATCTCACGCCGCGGCTGTTATTGTTAAAATCATATCCGGAGTAAACTCTGACTGAAATGGGAATGGGTATTTCATGGCTGGCATCGCGGAAACGCCCAGTTCCGTCATTGAGCAGTAGTTGGACTGAGTGCTCGGTAATGGAAGTCTGGCGGGCGACGACGATATCCACATTGCCGTCCATATCAACATCGCCGATATCCACGCCGAAGGAGTCCGCCACAACAAACGGAACGCGTGAGGAGGAGCGGTCGGTGAATTTTCCTGTGCCGTCATTTTGCAGGTAAATATTTTGTCCGCCGCGAATGATGAGGAATAAATCATAATGCGGGGTGAATTTCCCATCGCCGTTGGTGTCCACCCAGTCAAGCACGCCGTTATTATTGGTATCTTCCATAGGTTCCAGAATGCCGTTGCCGTTGATATCCTCTGACCAATCGCCTCTGTGTTCAAAATCGCATGCAACTGCACCCTGAACATCGGCAATGATAACGGGCAGATGGGTATCGGTGACATCGGTGAATTTGCCAGTGCCATCGCCGAAAAGAAGTCGGCAGCGTTCTTCAAAATGGGGCGGTTTGACGCCGAAGGAGTTGCGGTTGGCAATAAAGATATCCAGATTGCCGTCGCCGTTGAAGTCCGCAAGAACCGGCTGCATGGAGTCGTCATACACTTCGGCGGGGCTGCCATCGGACCAAAAGACCCAAGGCGAAGGGGCGGAGAACTTTCCGGGCTTGGCGTTGGGTCCGGGGAAGTAGCCGTTAAGGTATAGGACATTGGGCGCGCCGGCGCTGTCAAATCCGTTTGCGACAACAATATCAATCAAACCATCATTGTTGACATCGCCGACAGCGCACTTGCGGCTATTTTCAAGCGGGCTGGGAACGGGGAAACTAGGCAGGCATGTTGCCGTGCGGTCAACGAAATGCCCGTCGCCGATGGTGTCGTCATCTGGCACGGAGTTTTCCGAGAACGTGTTCACATCAACATTAAAGAAGATACGGTTGCGTGTTCCGGAGCGAGTTAAGAAAAGGTCGGGGTCGCCATCATTGTCGAAATCGGCAAATTTGGCGTCGAAGCCGGGCTCAGGCGCGGGCTCAAGGAACACTGTGTTGAAATTCTGGAGCACGCGCGGCGCTGGAAATGCCGAGCCGCTGGGCGTGAAAACATAGATGCCTTGATTAAGAGGCTGACCTCGATTCAGATAGACAACCGTATAATCGCCCGCTGTGCTGTTGACGCCGCCATTTGTCACCACCAAATCCAAACGCCCGTCGCCGTTGATGTCGGCAAGGTCGCAATTGAGGCTGGCGTTTGAGGCGCTGCGTGCATATCCGGGCGGATTGGCAATGGAGGAGAAATAGGGCGGAAGGAATTCTGCCGTTTTATCAACGAAGAGCGGCACATCCGCCCGGCTGTTCAAATCCGGCGGGGCGTTGATGATGCGGTTCAGGAAAAGTTCATTTTGTTCTCCATAGTTGCAGCAGAAAACATCAAGGTCGCCGTCGTTATCAAAATCAGCAACAAGAGACCAGTAAGTGGTGTCGCCGGTTGCATTTGTCCCGATTGATAAGGCGGTTACATCCGTAAAAACGCCGAAGCCATTATTCTGGAGAATTTGGTTGGCGACTGGCTGCAATCCAACAACGTTACGGTTACCGTTTACAGCATCATTAGAGATGTAAAGGTCAACGCAACCATCGAGATTCAAATCGCCATAAGCAATGGCGCGGCGGCGTCCGCTGGGAGCGGGAATATCGGATGGGTAATCATCCATATAATCGCCGCCTACGGTATGGAATAAGGAGAAATAGTCAATGGCATAACCGCCCAGGAGCGCGCGGTGTCCGCGAGTCGCCCCCATGCGTGCGCCACCCGCGTTGCGGTGAAACAGGCTATTTGCCCCTTCAGGCGTGTTGATAATGACCACAAAACGATAACCTGTGTAATCAAGGTCGAGGATGGCGCCGCCTTCAGAGTCGGAACGGATTTGAGTGAACCAGTCTCTTTCTGCCGGTGGAATATTTCCATGGTTGGGAAACCCGGAGGGTCGTCCAATCCAGAGAGGTTCCTGCGAAGTTGCATGCGATGTTGTGATGAAAAAGTCTCTGGCATAATTGACGCATTCAAAATATCCATCGGGCAGACCGTCTCCATCCACATCCACATTATCATACACTAAATCATAGCCGTCATATTTGTAACGGAAATGCTCAATGGGGGTTGCGCTTCTATTAACAACGAGGATATCCAACGCGTTGTCGCCGAAGATAGGACCCAAAACAACCTGATTTGTGACACTGTAATCCCGCTCATCAACGTCTGGCGTTGGGATTTCATCGGGGTAGTTGGGCAGCAGAGGGGGCAGGCGATCCCATTCATCTAAGGTATTGCCTCCGAACTTATAATCCGAGCCGAGCGTTTCATCCGTGAAATAAAAACCTCTTTTGGCTGGGTCTTTATCGTTCAGATGGTTAATTAAAACCCGCTCGCTGAACATTAATAAACCAAGGTTGGCGGGAGTTGTCGGCGCATCGGGGTCAATACCAGTCGTTCCAACCATGTCAGTAAATCGGTCAATATTAGAAACCACGATATCAATATCGCCATCAGAATCAATATCGCCGACGTCGGAATGTGTGGATTGGTCCACATAGGCATAAGGCGGAAATCCAAGAATACCCGGCAGGCGCGCCGATGTCTGGTCTGCAAAAAAGCCGTCGGGTATGCCGTCGCCATCCACATCTATATTGATAAGGAGCTGGTTTTGCGCGCCAAGCGTTCCGCTGCCGGTGGCAAAGTTGGACACATACATATCCAGATAACCATCGCCGTTAAAATCTGCCAGTTTAATATCATAAGATGCGACGATTGAGCCTGCGTAGGGCAGACGGTCGTCATCGGTTCCGGGAATTCCATCCGCTCCAAAGGTCACATCTGTGAATTTTCCTGTTCCGTCATTTAGATAAAGACGGTTGCACAAAGAGCTCGGTCCTTGGTCGTTGATTGCGCCATTGGCGATAACGATATCCAGGTCGCCGTCGTTGTCAATATCGCCAGCCGCCGCGCCAAGGCAGAACATGACCTCAATAGGGAGGTTGGTCCCCCCTACTTTGGGCGAGGTGTCCTCAAGTTTTGCAACATCGTCATCGCAGGCGTCGCCGATTCCGTCGCCATCTGAGTCCGCCTGATCCGGGTTGTAAACATCCGGACAGTTATCCTCCGAATTGGGAATGCCGTCGCCGTCGCGGTCTGTGGAAGATGCGCCGCCGCCCGGCGCCGTACCTGTATTCGTGATGATTGTGATATTTTGGATGCAAGGTCCGCCGGTCACCTCAAGCGGTTCAAAACGGAGAGGATAATCGTCATATTCGGTGGGGGCGGCGGGGTTATGTTGAACGCCGGTTTCGGGGATTGTTTGCGCTTTATCAAATCCATAAAGAGTTGACCATGTGACGGATTCGCCCGGCTGCAAGGTTTTCATGCCGTAAAAAAGCGCAATGGCGCTATCTTGCGTGAAAGCATTTCCACCTGAGAAGAAAACGCCCGTGGGCTCATAATCGAAATCCGATATCCAGATATTGGGCCACCATGCAGTGATAAAGCGGGCGGGGGCTGTAATGGCGGGGTTTTTAAGAATACCCAACGCTTGTAAAGAGGGGAATTCAAGATGGTCTAAGATTTGGAATACATTAGGAATGCTACCGCCCGTATATTCCCGTTCGTTGCGAACTTGCTCGCCATTGATAATGAAGGGGGCGTCATCGCGGGCTCCGAGCAATGTGTCAATCATGATGCGAAGCCCGACTTCTACCGGGTCTTCATCAAGGTTTCTAAGGGTATATTGAACGCGGAAATTTTTGGGGTTGTTATCGGGCGCGCCAAAATTCACAATTTGAATGCCCTGAGACAGTTCAATGGAATTGCCCAACACCCATGTGCCGCTGGTGTAGTTGGCGATATCATTAAGGACAATGGGTTTTTTTACGATGCCAAAGGGGTGTCCTTTGTTGGTGAAGTCATTGACAACGTCTCCTTTTTTGACGCGAACGCTGGTGAAGGAGGTGCCGGGATTGGGATGCCCAAACATAAGTGCGGGACCCAGTCGAATGCCCGCTGTAAATTGCCCATACCGATTGATCGCCACCTCGATAAAGTTGTTGGCGATGATATTGTCATCGGTGGCGTTGTTATCGTCGGCGCTGCCATCGCCGTAAGTGGGCGGCGTGGCGCCGCCGTAATATTCCGCAGGATATGCGGGAATAACGGGAAGATATTGTTGCGAGCCTGGCGCATAGGCTCTATCGGCGGAAGGTTCAATATAAAGGACATACGTGCCGGGATCCAGGCAGGAAAATCTGAAATTTGAATTGAGCAAAGAATCCGGGGCGTTGGGTCCAATGGGAATTTTCAGGTCTTGCAAACCGGTGAAGGAGACGCCGACGATATCAATAATGCCCTGTTCAGAAAAAACTGAATTCGGTCCGATGTTTTCAAAACTGCCTTTGACTCCCAGATAAACCGGCACATCCGGCAGGATAAATATGCTGCTCTGTCCGTAATATCCGGCGCCGTCCACAACATTACCCTCGATGCAGCCGGAGCCGCAGGAGCACTTTGGCTCGAGCAAACCGAGCAGCAGCTTATCCCCCAGTTTTATCTCCCGCTTGCGCCAGGGGTTTGAGCGGAAGGGACCTGAAGAAATCCAAGGTCCCATAACCATTGGCTCCAGCAGGGGGGAAGAAAGTCTCAAGAGCCCCAGCATTTCACCGGCGGCAGCCATGAACTCCGCCTCGATATCGGTCAGCCCAAGATACGCCGCAATCTGCTCGGGCGTCAAGTCGTCCGTATCTTCCGGGAAAAGATAATACCCCGTATATAGCTGGTTGAAGACAACATCGCAATCGAGCATGGTTCCCGCGTTGTATTTACCGCGGGGGATGTTGATATCCATGATGCCATCCATATTGAGGTCAAATTCGATATCCGGCGCGTTGGGGTCGGGGATATGGATCATGCCTTCCGGCAGGTCGGGGATATTAATATAGTTTTCCAAATCAAAATCTATTGTAAAATACCAGCGATAAACGCCGTATATTACGCCGGTCGGCAGGACGATATTGGGTTCTTGAAAGGAGATGAGATTGAATCGGTCAAGTTCAACTTGAATAGGACCGAAGGGGAGGTTGGGGTTAATGCCGGCAAGAAAATCCGAATAATAGGCGCCTTGGAACTCTATACAATCAGCGTCATTCCAACGCTCCAAAGAGCGGTTAAGCGCCATATAGATATAGTCGTCGAGGATATCTCTGGGATTTATCGCCTCTGGGAGAATAACTCCTGCCTGATTTCGATAAATGGAAACTCTCAAAGGGTCGTCCCCTTTTATATTCCATTTTAACAATTCAACGCCCAGAACGTCATCGGACGCCGTCATGGGGTCGTTGATAATCGGTTTGAGAATCGCCACTTGGGCAAATGACAGGGAAATCATTGTTAGCGAAAGTATCAGAGACAGGATGTATTTTTTCATCGTCCTTTTTCTCTCTCTTTTGGATTTATTGAATTCCGCCACTATCCGGCATCCTTATTTTTTCATATTTTCAATAACCAGCGCCTTGAACTTTTCAATGCTCGCCTGTTTATCAAGCGATAATGAAGCCATATCTTTCACGGAAATATGCGGTGTAATGGAGGTGTAATTCTGCGATGCCAAGTTTTCAATCTTGGGGTTGGGTTTTTTGAGGTTGTCTTTTGTCGGGAATTCTTTTGAGCCGGCGGCGATGCCTTTATTTTTCAGGCGATATTTTTCATATTCTGCCGCAACGGCGCATAATTTATCCATCTCGCGTTTATCCACCACACGGACGTTTTGCATTCCGAGGCAGACGGCTTTATCTTCGCCGGTCTTGGGGTCGGAGATAATGGTGTATTTGCCTTGCGCCCAACCCAAAACTTGCATGGAGGATGTCAACTTTTCGGAGATTTTAGCGCCGGGGGGCGGGGGCGCGGCGGAGCGATTTTGTTTTGGTTTTTCGAGAAACAGGATAACACGCTCGCCTTCAAAAAAGCGGGGAGCGCCGTCTGCATGCATCGCAATCGGGAAGGGTCTTGTCACCTCGCCGCCCATCTGGGTTAGTTCAATTGTGCTGCCGAGGCTGCCTTTCCAATATTCGCTTACCTGAATGCGGATGGTGGTTTCGATGTGTTTATCCACCCATGCGCCTTCTTTTTTTTCGACGAGCCCGACAACAATCACATCGGCAAGTTTTGCCATTTCCTCCACCGTAATCTTTTGCAGGGCGCCAGCCGAAGCAACTACCGGCAGGAGAATTCCAGCTATCAGAAAAATCGGAAAGACCGCTTTTTTTGACATCAGTCCCATACTTATCATGATATATCCTCCATCATTTATTTGGCTGCTATCATCTGACTAAACGTTGTGCCGCCCTGAATTCGGTAGATGTTGCCCCGGCTGATAGTCCCATTATTCGGGTCGTATTCCTGAATAATACTGAACGCCGAGATGGGCGGCTCTTTGGGATATCCGCCAGGGCGCCCGCTGGGCAAAACGCCTATAAAACCGTCCGGTCCCACCGAGAGCAGCATCCATAATTTTTTGCCGGCGTTGGGTTTGCAGTAGCAAGGCGGCTCTCTTGGAATCTGGTTGCTTGCGAAAATATTCGTCTGCTCCGGGTCGAAATAATTATAAACATTCAGAGGCGAATCGCTTTTGACGTCAAAAATATCCGCCGGCAGGGAAACCATATAGCGAACCGGCGTAGTCAGAGTTTGAAGGTCTTTATGTTTTGTTTTGTAAGGCGGGACAAAATCCGCCGAATCGCTTTCCCAGTTTTCGGCGCGGCGCCATGGGTAATTGTTGTGGTCTGTGGCGTAGATTTCCAGCGCCGTTCCTATGGAAGCCATATCCGCTTTTGCGCGGGAGACTTTTGCCCGCGCCTGCGCCTCCAAAAAATTGGGGACGGCTATGGAGGAAAGGATTGAAATAATAGCCACAACTATAAGGAGTTCAATCAGGGTGAAGCTGTCCGGCTTTTTCCTTTGCAATGTAAAAAACCGCCTTTTTGAAAAAATCAATCTGGCGCTTCTGATTGATTTCTTTGTGGAATAATAACTAATCAAAAAAAAATATGGTTTTATGGGGTTCTTTCGTCAAGTTAAAAATACAATTTCATCCCGTATTCTTGCATTTATTCCCATAACAAGCGGGCAAGTCCGATTGCTCCCGAAAATTTGTCAAATCCTTTTTTTACATTATTCCCAATTTATTCAGAGGCGTTCATCGGGAAACATTCAAACACGGCAGGATGGGTGATAATTGGTCCGATGCGGTGCTCTTGGTTTGAATCCACTCGAAACTCATAAAAACGCAGGTGGATGTCATACGGCTCGTATGGTTTGCCGGGGGGATTGAGGGCAACAGAAAGGCGGTATCCCCCTTTGTTTAGGAGCACAGGGGATAAAATGGCGGTAATTATCCCTTTTTGGGGACAGTTTTTGAGAATGTTTTCTTGAGAGGCGGAGTCAACACGGCAGATGCTGGTGTTGTCGAATCGGTTGATGCCTATCACTGCCTCCAAATCCATGCCATCGCGCAGCGCCGTGTAGTACAGTTCAATCTGAAGGGTTTCGCCAGATATGACGGAGCGAACTTCTTTTCCCGAACCATCCTTGAACGCCACGCGGTTAATCAGCACATTGCCGTTTCCCATGCGGGTGGTTTGGCATACGCTGCCAAATTCAAAGCTGAAAGGGATGGGCGGCTCTTTCAGTTTTTGTTCGTAGAATTCAGAGACATAACCGGTTATGGATTCATCAACAGTGCCGAACAGTTTAACCTTTCCGTGTTCTATCCAGAGGACTTTATTGCAGACGGCTTCCGCCTGATCCAGATTGTGTGTGACAAGGATGATGGTCTTTCCGCGCTTTTTGAAGTCCATGATTTTGGCGGCGGATTTTTCCTGAAATTCGGCATCCCCCACCGCCATCACCTCATCTAAAAGAAGGATGTCTGGGTCAATATGGGTTGCTATGGCAAAGCCGAGGCGTATTAACATTCCGGAGGAGTAATGTTTAACCGGCATGTGGATGAATTGTTCAAGACCGGCAAAGGCGATGATTTCATCTTGAACGCTTTTAATCTTGTTTTGAGAAAGCCCCAAAACGGAGCCGTTAAGGTAGATGTTTTCCAGTCCGGTGAGTTCGTGATGGAAGCCGGCGCCGAGTTCGAGCAGCGATGCCACGCGCCCTTTTGCTTTGATACTCCCCATTGTGGGCTGAGTGATACCGGATATTATTTTGAGCAATGTGCTTTTGCCGGAGCCATTTGAGCCGATAACGCCAAGCGTGTCGCCTTCTTCCGTTTTGAAGGAGACGTCTTTGAGCGCCCAGATTTCTTCGTTCGGGCGGGAACGGAACCAGCCGGAAAAAAAAGAATCGCGCGAGGGACGGAGGAATTCGAGCGCCGTCTCTTTGATGCTTGTCCGCCGTTTGCGGTGAATGCGAAATTTTTTGGAGATGTTGACAACTTCAATCATGGCAACCGATTCACCATATAAGGGCGGAACGGCTCCGCGCCCCGCTTTTTTTATTTCCCGCGGATTTTTGCTTTGAGCACATAAAAATAATGTTTGGCATCTCGCGCCGCAAGATACGCCCACCAAAGTGGCCAGTTCAATTTCAGGGCGATGACCCATTTGTTGACGAACAGGGACAGCGCCCAGACGGGCAGATTGGTCTGGCAGAAGAAATAAAACATTTTATTAACATAACTGGGGCGGTATAAATGGAAATTTTTGTCATATATCGTCTTGAATTTATCTTTAATCAATCCTTCTTTGAGGGCGCGCTCATACAACTCCACGCCCGGATAGAATGTCAGAGAGCAGATATTAATCGCCCACGGGCGGGGGATTTTCAAAAGGAAGCGCAGGGTTTCCAGCTGTTCCTCTTCGGTTTCCCATGGGTTATCCACGATGAAATCGTAATGAGTGCGGCGGAAATCTTTGATGTGGCGCCCCACAATTTTGAAAGCCTCAAGCGCCTCTTTTTGAGAGATGCGCCGCTTGTAGATATCAAAGTTGACGCGGTCGCTTGCCGTTTGGACGCCGACTCGGATGCGTTTCATTCCGCCATCTATCAGCGTTTGTAATTTTTCCTCGGAGAGCATGCGGGGGGTAACGCCGGTGACAAAAAAGGGAATCCCTACTCTTTTTTTGTATGCCTCGACAAATGTTTTGAGTTCATCCAGTCCGCGCGCCATAAAGGCGTCATCATCAAAGAGAATTTCGGTCACCCAAGGAAGGTTGTCCTTCACCCAGAAGCATTCCTCGAGGACATTTTCAATCGAGCGCTTGCGAAACCAGCGGTCGCCTTTGTAGAGTTCTTTAAGGAAACTATTGCAGCAATAGGCGCATGAATTGACGCATCCCCGAGAGGCAAGCGTCAGATATTGCCCGCTGAGATTTTCGTTGAGCAGTTCATGCGTGGAAGGGATAAGCTTCCCATCCTGCAAAATATATTGTTCCTGATTGGAATAATCCGGCAGGGGCAAAGAATCCAAATCTTTCACCAAAGGACGCAGCGGGTTTTTTATTACACTGTCATCGGGTTGCTTGAAAAAAAAATTCCGAGTATCCGTGTAGGGCTGTCCGGCGTCCATCCTCTGTGCCAGTTCTTTGATGGCTTCTTCCGCTTCGCCAATGCAGACCATATCGCAAAATTTGATACATTCATCCGGCTCGATAGTCGGGTGGATGCCGCCCCAAAGGACGGGAATCTGCGGACAGCGCTCTTTAAGGATGCGGGTCAGGTCTATGGATATGCGGTAATAATTTGAAGAAAGGCTGATGCCGATGAGTTGCGAGCCGCATGCAAACTTTGCAATTTCTGCGTGGGATTCGGGCGAGATTGATTCGTTGACAAAATTTAATCCCAAAAAGAGCGATGTTACTTGATGTCCATTTTTTTTCAAAATGGAAGAAAGGAGACGCAACCCATACGAAGAGACGCTTTCATAAGGGGAGATAAGGCAGATTTTCATCGGGAAAAATATTGCCTATAATAAAATTGGAGCGGGAAACGGGACTTGAACCCGCGACATCGACCTTGGCAAGGTCGCGCTCTACCAACTGAGCTATTCCCGCTCGACACAATCATTCAACAAAAAAGTGTTAAATGCATACCGCAGCCCTCCCCCACCGTGTCAAGAGGAAAAAGCAGGAAAATTGGCAGGCAAAATAATCGCAATCATTTTTTCAATTTTGCGGCGAATAAGTTTTTCAGTTTCGACAGGGAAAGGCGCGGGTCATCCACGATGATGCGGCTTTCGGTAATGACGTCAACAAATCCCAGTTCGTTGCTGAATCGCGGGACGATGTGCTGATGGAGATGCTTTATGCTATTGCCGCCGCATGGTCCGAGATTATAACCGATATTATAACCATGCGGTTTGAAGACCTCGTCAAGAATTTCAAGCGAGATTATTTCCAGCGTGAAAAGTTCCGCGGCTTCTTTTTTTTTCATCTCGCGGATATCTTCGATGTGGCGTAGGGGGAATATCATGATATGCCCGGGGTTATAGGGGTAAAGATTGGCGCAGATGCAAAACTGAGACGTCCGGCAGATTTCCAGCGATTCCACTTTTTTATCTTTTTCTCTTATGGCGCAAAGGATGCAATCCACGTTCGGCTTTTCCCCGCGAACATAACGCACTTTTGACGGGATGAATAAATTCCCCTTAACCTTCATATCAAAAACCCTTTCAAACTTTATAGTTCTGCTATCAATCCAGAACCACCATCTCTTTTTGTCCGCGCTCGATAATGGAAATCACGCGTCCGGCGGAATCGGATTTTATTGCAGCGGGCGGCGCCATACAAATTTTAAGAACCTCTGAGATGAGCGGTGATGCGCCTTTCGGCAGCGTTAAATCTTTCAAATTGGAGGGCAGAGATTTGCCGGTTAAGAGGTTATACAAAAGTCCGCCCAGAGCGCGCATATCGCCAACTATCATTTTAGCGGGCGTTTTGGAGACGGTTTTGGATGCCGTCTTTTCAATTGCAATGGATATAACCCAGTCCGCCAGTCGGACACATTGATGGGGATGGCTGCGGGCTGTGGGAACGGTGGGGAGTGTGTCGTTTTTCGGCGATTCACTGAGAATCATATTGGAGAGCGCCAGCGCGCCGTGCGACAGTCCCGTCTGGTGGAGATAAAGAAGACCGAGACACGCCTCCCGCGCCACCCAAAGCACTTCATCCTCGGTTAATTTTTTTCTTTTCTTAAGAAGGCTTTCCAGTGTGGCGCCTTTGACGTATTCCGAAACAAAGAAGGCAAATTCTTCATCCGTTTCAAAAGAGAAAATTCGCGCCAGATTTGGATGGACGCGGGTTTCAGCGATTTTGGCTGCGGACTGGCAGGCGCGCAAAGCCTCTTTTTTAATTTTAGCTATCGGAGTTTTGAGGGCTTTGAGCGCAAACAAACCTCCGCGCATTTTTAAATCTTTTGCCAGCCAGACTTCGGCATTTTTCCCCTTGCCCAAAAGCGATTCCAGTTTATAACGAAATGTTTTGCCGAGCAAGGCGCCGGGTTCGATTTTTCTTTTGCGCGGCAGAGGGGTTTGGGGCGTGCCGCATCGAAGACATCGCTCTTCCGCAATGTCATATTCAAGACCGCATTTGGGACATGTTCTCATCAGCATACCTCGCATAACAACAGGATAGGACGGCTCAACTGCCGCCGCAACAACAAGATTTTTCAGATGGAAAAACGCCCCCTGAATTTCGAGGGATTCCGGGGGCGGATTGCGTTCTGCTCAAACAGTTGATTTGGGTATTTATTTTTCTCCCCGATCTTCAAGATCATCCCCGTAGATATCCAGAGTTGTCCACCCAAGAATAAAATCCATCACCTGGCAAGGGTCAAAACCGGCGCGGATTTTTATGCCGAAGTGGGAGAGGAAAGGCTCCGAGATGGCAAATTCGCCGCCGATATATTCCCAATAGTTGCGCCCGCGCAGATAGGGCGTGCGGCGCCAGATTCCCTGCATGACATTATCCCTATAGCAGAGGTCTATGCCGTGCTTTTCAAAGCTTTCCGCCTTGTAGTCGTCCAGCCAACCCTCTTGGTTGATGACATATTTTTGCCATGGACCAAACCCGTATCGGGTGCGCGATTCCTTTCCAGCCCAGGAGCTGCGAAGGTCAAGACCGGCAGTTCCGCCCACTGTATCCATATTATTAAACCCTAATGCGCCCAGCTGCATAAATTGCGTCGCTTCCACATAAGCGCCGAGGGCATGTGGCACAAGATACTTTGAGCCATTTTTTGGCTTGGCAAAGGTGGCGCCCACCTCAAGGTCTGTGATGTCGCGAAAGTCGTAGTAGCGATTCTTGAGATAAGAGCACCCCGAAAGCGCCATAACAAGAGTCAGAAGAACCGCGGCATAAACAATCCCTTTTTTCATAACCTTTTCTCCTCTTAGAGAAAATGTTTCGCAAGAAGTATAAATGGTATGAAAACATAGCGCGCTATCTGCGTCAAGTGTTTTTTATCAGTAAAATGAAGCGCGCGCGCCCGCCCGATAAACTTAAGGCAGAAATATTCGGAAAACGGAACCGGCGCCGGGTTTTGATTCCACGCTGATTGCTCCGCCATGGTCGGCTATAAGCTGCTTTACTGATGCCAGCCCCAGACCGGTACCTTTTGAACCTTTGTTTGTGAAAAAAGGGTCAAATATCTTTTTCTGGATTTCTTGCGGGATGCCGATGCCGGTATCGGAAACCGCTATCATAAGATAGGATTCCGCCTGTTGAATGCCCGAATCGGGCGGCAAGGCAAGGAGGCGTTCATCCTGCGGTGAAATCCTTTCTGCGGTTAATGTCAAAGTCCCTCCTTTGGGCATGGCATCAATGGCGTTATTGCCAAGATTGAGGAGGGCGCGGAAAACTCGCTGGGAGTCGAGTATGTGAACCTCCGCTCCTTTTTCCACCCGGGAGACAAACTGCACATCATGCGGGGCTGTGCGCGCTGTTGATTCCTCTGCCAGACTCATAATGGAGAATTCGAAGTGCTTGATAACGTCCTGCAACAGGGCAGGGATTTGAATTTCCTCTTTTGTAATCTCCCGAATTTGTGAATAATCCATCATGTTCATCAAGAGCAGGGAAAGCCGGCGGGAACTTTTGTTCAACATCTCGTGGGCTAAGGCGGCGGGCGCCCAATTGGAACCATCCATCGCGGTCTTCAAAAGACCGATGCCATTGTTTTGAATGGTTATAAGATTTTTCATGCAATGAGCGATGGAATCCATGGCGCCGCCGATTGCGGCAAGGCGTTCTTCCTGTATTAAAGCGGTCATCAGACGTTTGCGCTCGGATACATCAAGGGAGAGCGCCATTGTGCCTTTAATAGCGCCGTCCGAGTCTCGCAGAGGTTCTACGCAAACATGAAAATAGGTGTCGGGGCGAATAAAAATCTCAAGCGAATCGCGTTTGCCTTCTATGGCATTTTTTGTTGCGGCAATCAACTTTTCCTCATCATGCGAGGGTTTGCTTGATTTCCCTAAATTGAGGGCGCCCTTTGCCGGATTCGCCAAAAAGTTGCGGATAAAAACACGCAGCGGTTTGCCAAGAAACGGCTGGGTTTCGAGCCCGATGGATTTCAGCCCCACGCCCTGTATGGATTGAAGCGTCAAATCCCTGCCGGTTGTCCAGATGATGGCGGGGATTTGCTCCACCAGCAGCCTGAGCCGTTCTTCGCTGAAGCGTAATTTTTTCTCGGCTTCCACAAGGGCGGTCAAATCGCGGAAAAACCCAATGGAACACAACCTATCATTATATTGAATCAGTTTTGCGCCCAGATCCATATAACAGATTCTGCCATCCTTGTGCAGACAGGGCAGTTCGTGGATGTAATCAATCTTGCCCGTTTTGATGATTTCAAACATCTTGATAACATTAGGCAATTCGGAAGGGGGATGGATTTTATCAACGGACAACCTGTGCATTTCTTCGCGGGTGTATCCCAGCATCCGACAGATGGCGTCATTGACCTGATAAAATTGGCGGGTTTCGCAATCTGCAATAATCAGCCCGTCCACCATCCCGTCATAAACAATCTGGAGTTTTTCTTTTGTTTGACGGAGTTGCTCGTTTGCGTTGACGTTGTCCGTAATATCGCTGATAGTGATGGCATAACCCGGGTCGGTCTGTGCGGGGTCAAGACGCACGATTGAGAGATGGGCATAAAAGGGCGTGCCATCCAGACGATACAGCCGCCACTGGCGGTCATCAATGCCTTGCATGCGGACGCCTTGGCGCGCAAGGGCGCAATACTGTTCAAAATCTGCCTGTCTTTTGAAGAATATGGCAAACGACTGACCGGTTAAATCCATTGTTTCCGGAGCGCCAACATCAAGCAAACGGTACATGGAGTAATTCGCCCATCGGATTGACCAGTCGGGATTGAGCATGCAAAGTCCATTCGGCGTGCTCCGCAGAATCGCCTGATATTCCTGACGCAAACCGACCAATTCCTTTTTCTGTTTGCGCAGATACGCTGTAGCGTTCCACCGGTCGAGCACATGCCGTATAGTGTGCAATAATAAATTCCAGTTGGTTTCATCTTTTATCAAATAATCCTGCGCCCCTTTCAGGAGCGCCTCTTGCGCGATGAAAGAAGCCTCGCCGGTAACAAGGCAGACGATGGGGGTCTCAGGGCAGACATCGCCCAACATGTTCAGGCGTTGAAAGCCGATGCCTTCGGGGATGTCCATATCCAAAAGAATGAGCGCCGATTGCCTGCGTTCAAGAGCGCGGCATGCGTTCAGCATATCCGATTCCAGAGTTATCGTCGGGGAAATTGGGTCGTGAGGTTTAGGCGATTCAATCAGATTCCGCACCGCCTCCACATCGGGACCGATATAGAGGACGTGAACCTGCGGGGACTGTTTATCGCTTATGGCAGATATACTCCCCATCGCGCATCACCTCATTTTATGCAGCTGCGCCGTCTGCGAAAAATTAGCGCAATCGCCTTGCGGGTTTTCAAATCAATCATGGAACACCATTATTACCGATGAAAAACAAAAGTCAATTGTTTTTTTGATGTTGTGCCGGTGCGCCGGCGAATGGGTGTGCAGGTTTATTTTCCGCCATTGCGGAGATAATTTCCGTATAAGTTTTTTTCCATCGCTTAAATGGCACAATGAGCCGGTAACCCCATGCCACCGTTTCTAATGTTTCGTTATGCCAACAAATCCGCCGCTTCGCGCATGATTTTGCCGATTGGCATTTTTTGCGGACAGGCGCGTTCTGCCGCGGCGAAGTCAAGATGGCGCAGGGAATAGCGGACGCCTTCAGGGAGCGATGCGAATTCGCGTCTTGCCATTTCAGCATCGCCATATTCCTTTTGATACATCACATAACGCATCACATCGGCGATATGGGAATCGCGCCCCATGGCAGCGTCGCAG
The DNA here is from genome assembly GCA_002070185.1 of candidate division BRC1 bacterium ADurb.Bin183. GTDB lineage: Bacteria > Sumerlaeota > Sumerlaeia > MWCT01 > MWCT01 > MWCT01. The sequence continues at coordinate 91,962 of MWCT01000007.1, read as the reverse complement.
ATACTGGCGCAACCGGCGCAATATCCTGAGCAGTTTTTTGCGGCGTAAGTTTTCAATTCCATGAGATCGCTCAATTCCAGTTTGGTGTTGTCCACAGCGGCGGCGACGTTTGCAGAGAGAACGGTCAGATTATACATAGCAGAGCAGATTGTGGCGATGGCGGGATTTTGCCAGACGGCTTTGAGTTTTGCCTGATGCGGCGTGTAGCCTTTCTGAATAAATTGACCGGCGAGTTTGAGTTCTTCTTCGGTATCGGTTTTGACCTGACCGCCGCCTTGAGTCTTCATAGCAGTCAGCCCGATGCCCGCCTTCTGGCATTCTTCAACGCCTTTTTTCATGTCGTCTTTGTGCATGATGCGGTAATTGTAAGTCATCATGATGCCGTCAATAAAACCGAGGGAAGGCGCCATTTGCAGGAGTTCTGCCATGTTTTTGTGAGTGCTGAAACCGAAGAATTTAATCTTGCCTTCCTTTTTCATCTTCTCCGCCCAGTCCTTCATCTCAGGCGCCATTTCTTTTATATTGCTGATGCCGTGAATGAAATATAAATCAATATAATCCGTTTTCATGCGCTCAAAAGAACGCGCAAGGAGTTTGGACATGCCATCAAGAGAGCGTTCGCAAGATTTGGAGACGAGGAAAACTTTTTTGCGGGCGTCCGGGTTTTTCTCAAAAAACTGACCGATGCCTATTTCGCTATTTCCGCCGTTATAACAATCGGCGGTGTCCCAGTAGTTGATGCCCCAGTCGAGTGATTTTTTGAGGATGATTTGATTGGTTGTGAAATCTGTGATGCCGCCGACGGCGAGAATGGAAACATTCACGCCGGTCTTGCCGAAGGGGCGTTTGGGCATGGGGGGGATTTCCGGTTTAGGGGTCTCTGTCGGCGTGGCGTCCTGCGCCATTAGATTGCCCACCAGTCCGCCGGTAGCCAGCGACACAAGCGTGGAGATTCCTCCAATGCCCGCATCCTTGATAAAATCGCGGCGGGATAATTTTTTATTTTCCGGCGTCATTTTGTTTCCTCCTCAAATCAATTAATGCTGCATACCATCATCGAGGTGTTTATCTCTTCTCAATCAATTTTTCAAAAAAAGCGAACGATTGCGGTTGCGGGATTCATTCTCCGCGCTCACTCGAATAGCCCGCAAACCGCTCACAGGGCATTCGTGCTCGCAGATGCCGCAACCGATGCATCTTGCGATATCCACCATCGGCGCATAAAGATGAATTTTGATGACGACGCGGTCGCCGGCGCTGATTTGCAAAGGCTCTTCAAGAATCAGAGTGTCGGCAGAATTGGAAATTATCCGCGCCCGCCTTCCGCCTGCTTCGCAAAAATAATCCCCGGCGGCATATTGTTCGGGTTTCCATTGCGCCTTGTTGACTCGAATTGCCGCTCCATCCGCCGACGCCGCTTCATAAACTCCGTCGCGAACCGTAGAATATTGCTCTTCCAAATAAATCGCTTTGGGCGTCATGGGACAGTTTTCCTGACAAACAATGCAAGGGGTGTTCATGGACCAAGGCAGACAGCGGGAGCGATCCACAAACGCGGTTCCCATGCGGATGGGTCCTTTTTCAGAAAATTCTCCAAGCCCCAATTTTTCCGAAAGCGTGATGGGGCGGATGGCGGCAGTGGGGCAAATGAAGCCGCAAGCTGTGCAGTTGAGCTGGCAACCGCTTGTGCCGGAGCGGAAATTTAAAACGGGCGTCCAGAGGTTTTCCAACCCGCCTTCGATGCCCGAAGGTACGATAACATTGGTCGGGCAGATTCTCATACATTGACCGCATTTAAGGCAGCGTTTGAGGAATTCAACCTCCGCAAGCGCGCCCGGCGGACGGATAACCTTGTGATGCCAGTTCGTCCCCAACGTTCCCGCCAAACGGATTATCGGAACGGCTAAGAGTCCCGAGACTGCCGACAAAATAAATCCGCGCCGTCCTATATCCGGATTGATAATCTCGCCCGCCGAAGACTCTTGCGTTTGCCATGCGATGAGATTATCGGGGCAAATATGAAGGCAATTAAAACAGAGGACGCATTCGCTGATGCGGATTTTGCCTGAGGGCTGGCAGGCGCCCTCGCACGATTTTTCACAGAGTTTGCAATCGCGGCTTTTCTCTTTGGTCTTGCCGATTCTCCAGATAGAAAATCGTCCCAGCACTCCCAAAAGCGCGCCCAGAGGGCAAATAAACCGGCAGTAAAACCGAGGTATCCAGATGTTAAGAAAAAGCGCCGCCAGAAACAACGTCCCCAAAAACCACGCTCCGTCATACTGGCGCGAAGAGTAAAACACCGCGCGTGTATGGCTATCTAGAATCGGAATCAATACAAGATTCACCGAGCGATAGACAAAGGGAATCGGGTCTAAAAGCCCTGTTTGAAGCGAAACAGATTCCCAAAGCGGAAACGCCGCCATGATTAGAAATAAAACGAGAAGAAAATATTTTATGGATTGCGCTTTGCGGTATTTGTTCCGCTCGATGCGCTGGGAAATTTTTCTGCCAAACGCGCCGAGCCAGCCGAAAAACTGATGCATCGCTCCAAACGGACAAACCCATCCGCAAAAAAACCTGCCAAATATAATCGTCAGGACAATCGTCGCCACTGCCCAGACCATGCCGCGATAAAGCGTCCTTGTGGCGAGCGCCGCGCCGATGGCGGCAAGAGGGTCAAGGTTCAAAAACCAGTTCACAGACCAGCCGCGCAAACGCCAGAATTCGGTTCCCATCGTGGCAACTACGCAAAACCAAAAAAAGAGTACCACAAAAAATATCTGGCTGATTCTGCGGGCGGTGGTAATTTTCATTTTAACGACCGTTTGTTTTTTGCCTTTTGGCTCATTAAATAGAGAGCCGCTCAGGCTTGAGCGTTTCATAATCTGCCGTGCCGCAGCCCGCCTCCGCCGCTTTGCGGATGAAAGGCAGCGAGGCGGTCTTGCGTTCCAGAACTGTCGCTCCGAATGCATCTGCCGCCACAGGGTCGGTGGAGGCGATCATGAGATTCGCCGCCATTAGGTCGGAAATCGCCCCGCCTGTGGGACCGTTGGTCATCATCGCCATAGTGCCATCAAGTATAACAAAGGTTGGACGCGCCATCATCCCCAGTTCTTTGATGATGTTGTGAATATCCTGATGAAAGATGTTGCGGCGTCCGCCGAGCAAACCATACCAGTTTTTGAGCGTCATGGAAGCGCCGCTGCGGTGGTGGTCCTTTAGCGGCGTCAATCCGATTAATTTATTAACTCCCTTAAATGGCTCATAAAGGAGAGGCCAGTCGCGGATTAACTCGCCGCCGTTAACAGAGGCGGGCGCGAAATAACTCTCTTTGGGCATATAGAGCCGTCCGCCCGATTTTTCCACCGCACGCCCGATCTCCGTTAATTGAAAGCAGCTGGCGGCGTCGTTGATGGGGTTATCAGTTACGCGCACTTCGGCGGCTCCGGCTTTCAGGCAGAGGGTAATCACCTCGCCCACAAGGTCGGGATGTGTTGTGGCGGAAAGGATGGGAGGCGTGGCAAAGGCGGCGTTGACCTTGATTAAAACACGGTCGCCCTGTTTGATGAATGTTCCGATGCCTCCTAAAGCCTCCAACGCTTTTTGCGCGGTTGCCTTTCTATCGCTGCCAGAAACAATCGCCATTTTAGGGGCGAGATTCGGGATTGAAAAATCGGGAAGGGAAACGGCGGCGATGTTTTTGCGCGCGCCGGGACCCAAAGGGTCATAAAGTAGCGCGCCCAGCCCGCCCGCGGCGGCAACGGCGACGCCCGCCTTTGCCATGCGGATTAAAAAGCGCCGGCGCGATATTGTTTCATTGTTTTGTTCGGCTTCGCGAACCACGTCCCGTCCTCTTTATTTGGAATTCTTCGCCTTCTCATAAATGGAAGGAATCAGCGCAAGGGCGGACTCCCTTTTTGCCGCCGCATGAATCCCGCCCAGAATATTTCCATGAACAAAAACAATTTCCGTCTCGCCGGACATCTCCATCACAACGGCATCGGGAATAGGCGGTATCGCATCGGCGGTCTCCGTTGCGCCAATCTCCTTCATGAATTTCACATACTCGACCATCAAGGGCTTTGCGTCTTCCTCCAGAGCGGCAATAAAAACAGTTATCTCATCTCCATTCAAATTATATTGAGCCAAAAGAACCGGCGGGAATTTATCGAACCCAAAAGCATTTTTCAGAAATAATTTCTCGCTCCCCTTGATGCGGTTTTCCTCCGGCAGGAACGAAAGTTCCCGCGGCGCAAACGGCTCGGGCGGCATGGATTTCATGAGAGCGGCAGCCGCTTGCTCCACGGCAAGAACCATTTCATCGGAAGCCTCCGCCGATACAATTTCAAAATAATATTTCCCGTTCATGAAAAAGACGGCATTTTCGACTGTATAGGCAAGCGGGGCGACTGATGAATCTTTCCTCTCGCGGCGGCGCTGCTGAGAATAAACGGCGTAGGCATTTTGGGGTTCGCCCATGTTGTAAAAATAAATCTCGAACCAGCGCGAAGGTTCGCCAATGTCCGCAAACCGGCGCGAAGCCATGCTGACGAACCCGCATTCGAGATAAAGGTCTGCTTTGCCGTTGATTTTATCCGAAAGGTTTTCCTCGTTGAATTCCTCCTTCTCGCCCATCGGTTTATACCCGTCAATGGCAAACGCGGAGAGGACATCGTCGGGCGGCGATATTTGTTTGACCTGAGAGCCCGGCTTATCCTTCTGAAATTCGACGGCAAAAAAATCCTGTGGCTCAAAGCGTCCTTGCACAATTAACATCCCGACCGCAATGACGCAAAGAACGATAATAATGATAATGCTGTATAGAGTTTCCCGATTCATCCGCAAAAATAAAAAATCCCATGCATCTTTATATTTATTACTATAAACTTATATTTCACGGGCGCCTTTCGGGTCAATAGGATAGTTCCGGAATTTGGCAATGTTGCGGGGCATTCTATTAAAATTTCCTTAAAATTTCGGGATTAATATATTTCCCAGCGGGAGACGCCGGATGTTTTTTCCCGAAATGTTAATCCGCCAAAGGGAACGCCCATGACATAAGAGGGGGTGTTGTCAGGCTCCCAATTGACATATTCCCACACGCCGGCGCTAATCTGGTTGCTGATGGCGGGCTGTATGCCCCAGACTTCGTTGTCATGAGGGCACCGTGCGACATTAATGCCGGAATAATTGAAGCGGGCAAATGGGATGCGGTATTCAATAGTAAGGAGTCCATTATTATAGGTGAATCCGCTCTCTCTATCCGCCCTCCAATCTATCCCAACAGCGGGGTCCAGCGTTTTGATAAGGCTTGCCTGAGACCAAACATAACATTTGCTGTCTGAGATATTGGGGCAAAAAAGGATTCGATAGAATGGCTCTGTGCTCGTCCCAAATGGGCTGATGAAAAAATTTATTTTATCTCCATTGAGGTCTGCATAGCCGTAATTTTCCGGCGGCGCGGCGTATCCGGGGAGATAGGAATTGTTCACTTGAAAAAGGATGTAGAGATATTCATCGTCGTATAACATTTTGAAACTGCCGTCCTCGGCGGCGGGAATAGTGGGATTATCATGTTGGACAAAGCCGGATGCCGCCGCTTCCGCCTTGTCCCACTCACCGGCGCCAACCACGCCATCAATAACAGGTTTGCTTTCATAAGCCCCTAAATAATTAACGGTATAATTTTTTTGGGGCTCAACGGGAATTTGATATTCAAATTTGACAGCGCCCATATACATGGAACCGCTGACATCAATATTTTCATTTGTCATGACGACGGAGCCGCCGGGTCCTTTATGGAAATAGTAAGCCTCTGTCCCGAGTTGAACCCAAGTGTTTGCGGCGCTCGTTTGATCTATGATATAAGTGTTTTTGCCTTTGGCGTGGTTAACATGATAGGTGATTGCATTTTTGCGGAGTGAACCATCGCTCCATGCAACATAAACCTTGTAGTAGCCGTGTTCCGGGAAGCTGGGCGCGGCTGTTGAATTTTTAAGCCCGGCAACGCTTCTATAAGTGGAGCTATACCTTGAGCCGATATTGCCGGTGCAATCGGGGGCGGTGCAATGGGCGGCGGAATCCGCCATGCCGCTATCCGAATACCAGCCGTAATTTTTTCCGCCGACGCGGCTCTCCACGATGAATGTTTGTCCGCCGATGAGTTCCGACTGGACGACGATTCGCATCCACGCCTCGCTGTCGGCGGGACCGATTCTGCCGATGCCGGATTGTTTGAGCATGAAATGCTCGTCAAAAATCGCAGTGACGGGAACATCGGGCGCTTGAAGGGTAAAGGCGAATACGGCGGTTTCACCGGGCGCCGCTGTTTGCGGCATCATCCGGGCGGGTTGGGAAATGGAGAGCCATGTGGCTCCATCATAAAAAGGGCTTGTTCGGGACTCTGGTCGGGCAAGGACAAATGATGTTTCCGAGTCAGACCATCCGGCTGTTCCGATGTTTTGATATGTGAAGACGACGGTTTGCTTTTCGCCGCATTCCATAGATGTTTTATAGGATTTGGATATCAGACGCGCATCCCATGTTTTAGGTTTCGGCGCGATGGATTGGACAGCGATGGCATTGGAACATGCGCGCTCCCCTTGATGGTCGTAGGTGCTGTTATCCGATGGGAAGTTCAGGACGCCGTTATAGGGTTCGCCCTTTCCCCAAAGAGTCGTGGAGCCGCCGCCATCAAGGTTCAAGGCGTTAAAACATCCCAGTTCGTCCATCACTCTGGCAACTTCCTCGCAGGTCATGCCGTCCGCCAATTCTGTGCGCCCATCCACCGTTAAAAGGATGAGATAATTATCGGATGAGACACCCACAGCGCTGCGGGGGTGCCGCCCTGTGCAGTGCGAACCGATGGTATTGAAATTATCGTAAGGAATAGTTCCGTTGATTATGAGAAGGGGTCCGCATGCCATAATATCGGGATGTGTGGTATTTTTTGACCATCCGCCGGATGGCTTCGGGATGATGGATGTATTATCCGAGGTGTCCAGAGCAATCGCCCCTTCATATCCCCAAGGGGAAAATAACGCGCCGCCGGGAGGGATTTCTGTTCCATTAATTCGAAGGTAGGTCACATGACCGCCTGCGGATGTGTTGAAGTATGTGCCATTGATACCGGCAATGGCATTGGGGAATTGGGAAGGAATCATAGAACTGGTTAGCTGCCGGGAGTTGGCGAGATAGGGAAATTTAACGGACACATTGGGGTTGGCGAGATTGATTTTGATATAGCTGACGCTTTGTTTTTTTCCGTATAGATTGTCGAAAAGATAATAACGCCAAATAATGCCATCGCCGATTTCGCGCTCAAACCAGTCGGCATCAGCCAGAGTTTGCTGCGCCGGCAGGAAATGGGTTGCGCATGCCAGAATCAAGGATACTAACAGCGCGAAATAAATAACACGGTTCATAATTATCTCCTTTCAAACTGCGGAATTCAATATGTTCTATATTAAAGCGGGACTTCCACGTCAGAGACAACCTGACGCAGGATTTCCTCATCCTCGCGGTGTCCGCCGATGCTGCCGCTTTCGAATGATTTTGCCACCTGAATGCGGTGCGCCAGCGTTGGCTCTATCATAACCTTGATATCGTCGGGTATGCAATAATCTCGATTTTCATAGTAAGCCTTTGCCTGTGCGGCGCGGCGCAGAGCGAGCGCCCCGCGTGTGCTTACGCCCAGTTCGATGTGGGGAGAATTGCGCGTGGCGGCGGCAATCCTGCCCACATATTCAAGAAGGTCTTCGTCCACCTTAACCTCTTCCACCTCGCGCTGCATTGCAAGGACATCTTCAGCGGCAAGGACATGCTCCGTTTGGTCAAGACTTCCAAGCGCCGTTTGTTCTTTGAGGATGATAATTTCATCGGCAAGGTCGGGATAGCCGATATGGATGCGCATCAGGAAACGGTCAAGTTGCGCCTTAGGAAGCGGAAACGTGCCGTGAAATTCCACAGGGTTCTGAGTAGCGATAACCATAAAAGGCATAGGGAGCTGATAAGTGATTTTGTCAATGGAAACGCGTGAGGTGTTCATCGCCTCCAGAAGGGCGGACTGTGTTTTTGGAGTGGTGCGGTTGATTTCATCGGCAAGGACAATGTTGGCGAAGATGGGTCCTTTTTTGAACTCGAATTCGCTCCGTTTGGGGTCGTAGATGCTAACACCGAGGATGTCCGAGGGCAAAAGGTCGCTGGTAAATTGAATGCGTTGAAAGGTGCAGGAGATGGATGCGGCAAGGAGGTGGGCAAGGGTGGTTTTGCCGACGCCGGGAACATCTTCGATGAGAAGATGCCCCTGTGCCAGAATGGCAATAATCGCTTTTTTCACAACCTCCGGTTTGCCTTTGATGACCCGCTCGATATTCTTTTGGAGTTTATCAATTTTCTCGCGCCGTTCCTTTGGCATAACTGCGTCCTTTCCAATATTGGCTATAATGGATGGGATAAAATCAAACGGCTGCCGTCCGTGTCAATGGAGTAATTCCATTTGACAGCGGGAATTGCCGGAGACTACACGATGGTTGTTATTTTGTTGCGGTTTTCGGGAAAGGCATAATGTTTCGCATTGCCCTGAAAAACAGGAGTTTGATTAAGGACTTTATCCTGCGGGATTTCAAGGGACGCTTTGTGGGCTCTATGCTTGGGGTGGTCTGGAACGTCATCCACCCGATTGTCATGATTGGCATCTATATTATGGTTTTTTCTCAGGTGATGCGCGCCAAGCTCCCCGGCATTCCGTCAAATTATGGTTACAGCCTTTATTTATGCTCCGCCATCATCCCATGGACGATGTTCAGCGAAACACTGCTTCGCTACACAAACCTTTTTTTTGAACACGCCAGCCTGATAAAAAAGGTTTCTTTTCCGAAGGAGATTCTGCATGTTTCCGCAATGCTGACGGGCGGGATAAATTTTGCCATCAATTTCAGCATCTTCATTTTGTTTCTGGCAGCCTTGCACCTTTCCGGCGCGTTTACGATTATTATCCCATTTGAGCGGATATTCATCCTTTTTTTTGTGTTGATTGCCCAGATGATTTTCTGCCTTGGGCTGGGACTGGCAACCAGCGTGTTGACGGTTTTTTTCAGGGATATCGGGCAGTTGACGGCGATTATCGTTCAGCTTTGGTTCTGGTTTACGCCGATTGTGTATCCTGCAAGCGTTGTTCCGGCTCCATTAAAAAAATTTTACGCTTTAAACCCATTCAATTATTTTGTAGATATCTACCGCTCCATACTTTATCTGAATCAGATGCCGCCGTGGAAGAGCGTGGGGATTGTGTCGGGCTTTGCGGCGGTCAGTTTTATTATCGGGTATCTGATATACAACCGTTTGAGCGATGAGGTTCCGGATGAGATTTAAGGGGCATGCTGATTTGGATTGACGCCATGCCCTGAATGGTTTTGTAATCCAAATTGACGTTGGTTAAAAGCGTGCGCGCCCGTAGCTCAACTGGATAGAGCGTCGGACTTCGAATCCGCAGGTCGGGGGTTCGACTCCCTCCGGGCGCGCCATCGCAGGCAATCAATACGTTTTTGGCGCGGAGTCGCTGTTGTTTTGTGTTGACTCGGATTTTAAACAAGTATAATGAAAAATGTATTTATTTTATAGGTAGAGCTATATCATTTTTTGAGAACTTATTAATAAAGGTGGGAGAATTATGCGTTTGACCAAAACCTTTCGGGGAGTCTTTGCGGCAGTCATGTTTTTCAGCCTGATCATCAGCCTTGCAAGCGCGCAGGATGGATGGCATCGCATTAACGTGAGCCCGATCCCCTCGGCGCGCGGCACACATGCAATGATTTATCACGGCGCTAACAGCCGCCTTGTTCTATTTGGCGGATTCGGCGAAACGGGCACGCTGCAGGATACTTGGGAATTTCTCGGCGACCAGTGGCAACAGGTCAATCCAACGGTGAAGCCACCCGCCCGTTCGCTGCATACGTTCACCTATTACCCCCCCGAGAAGTCCGGCATTTTAATCGGCGGAAATAGCTCATCGTTTGCTCCTTTGGGAGACGCTTGGAAATATGCGAACGGGAAATGGACACAGATCCCGATTCCTGTGCCGACCCCAATGCCGCGCCATTCCCACGCCGCGGCTTATGATTCAACGCAAAACGCGATATTCTTTTACGGCGGCAGAGGTCCCAATTCTATAATGATTCCCGACCCGGTTCATTACCCCAGCCTGCCCTATCTGGGCGATTTCTGGATGTATCGCTCCGGGAAATTCACCAAAGTGGAAACCGAAACGGCGCCGCCGGAATTATACGGTCATGCCATGGCATATTTTGCCGACCGCCAGGAACTTGTCCTTTTTGGCGGCGCGGATAAATATGATATACAACACAACCAGACATGGATATTTAAAAACGGCGACTGGGCGTTGCTCGAAACGCCCAATTCCCCAGCGCCACGCGTTTATCATGAAATGGTTTACGACGCCGAGCATCAGCGTATCTTGCTTTTTGGCGGGTTGCAAAACAGCATAAGTCTTAACGACCTCTGGTCATTCAACGGATACACCTGGACGAAGTTGTCGCCTCATCAGACGCCCTCCATCCGTTCCAAATCAGCCTTTGCATACGACACCGACACGAATCTTGTTTATTGCTTTGGCGGCATTGCAACGGAGGGATTTCAGACCACCTACCTTGGAGATCATTGGGTATTCCAATATCGGAATGCTTATTTTGACAAACCCGTTTATGACACTTTACATGACAAGGCGATTGTGACTATTGAGGATTTTTCCGCCAACACAAACTTTTCCGCCATTGATGAGATAAACGTCCGGATAAGCAGCATGGCAGACAAAGTCGGTTTCAATTTAACCCTTTACGAAACGGGACCCGCCACTGGCATTTTCCGCAATGAGCGGGCGCAGGATTTAATTAAATTTTCTTTGACACAAACCGATCCCGCCCAGCGCATTCTCAAGGTTGATAATAAAATCCTTTATGACCAGCTAACTGTTGAATACAAACCGGCTGGCTCGTCCGCTTTGCTCGGTTATGCCCGTTGGCAAGCAGCTGCTGTGAGCATAGATTTTGACAAACCCGAGTATGTGGGCATTCACGACCTTGCCAGAATTCAAGTTGGGGACAAGGATGCCAATATCAACCCCTTAGCGCCTGATCAGGTTATTGTATCTGTCAGCAGCCAATTCGGCGACCCCATCGGCATCAATATCGTTCTGACAGAAACAGGGGATTCAACCTCCATATTCACCGCTCTTGTTGATGCGGAAAAACTTCATTTTTCGCTGTTTGCCAGCGATCCGAACCTCAGACAATTGAAAGTCGGCAATCCACAAAACCTGTTGGACACTATTACCGCCACTTATGTGCCGCGCACAGCGAAACCCGAATCGGACACCGCCACGTGGAAAGCGGCGACCAAATCAATCAGTTTTGACAAGGAACTCTATTCAGGCATCCATGATCGTGCGATTTTAACGGTAGTTGACCCGGATGCAAATCTCACATCTGAAACATTGGAATCAATCATTGTCCGCATCACAAGCAACACAGACCCCAAACCGGGCGGTATTAATCTCCGGCTTTATGAAACAGGACTCGGAACCGGCGTTTTTACAAATGCAGGCGATGACAGGGATTTGCGATTCTCGTTGCAGCAATCAAGCGAGACTTTGAGACAAATTCATGTCGCCAACAATGACAATGTGATTGCGACTTACAATTCGCCGTCGCAGGTCATATCAGAGACGGTGGCAAGTTGGCAAACAACTCCCTCTTTGATATACATAGACAAACCGATGTTCATCGGCATCCGCGACCGAGCAATCATCACTTTGAATAATTCAGATCAAAACCACGACCCTACTCGCGCAGAAACAATCGAAGTTGATGTGACCAGTTATATGTTGCCCGCACCTAAGACGATACGAATCAAACTGGTGGAAACCGATGTGAACAGCGGTGTTTTCTCGCTTCCTAAAGGCAAGCACCTCACGTTCAGTCTGGTGGCATCCAATGCGGCGAATTACGTCCTGCAGGTTCAGGATGGGCGTCCGTTTGACGTCACTTATTTCAGCCCGAATGACGAAAACATTTACAGTTTGGATACACAGCCGCTTTGGTTCCGCAGTCCGACAATGATTTCATGGGATAAGCCGCGTTACAAGAATTTCGCGGAGCCCGCCAGTTTAAGAATCTTTGATGACGACCTGAACGCTAATGAAAACACCACAGACACATTCAAAATCAGACTCACATCGTCATTGTTGCTCAACGCCGCCTCTAAAACCTATCCAACCGTTTTATTGACGATGAAAGAAACCGGCGTCAATACTGGCATATTTGTGAATCAGGCGCCGATCAAGTTCAGCACCTCCACATCCTATAGCATACCGCAAGAAACAGTAATACAAGTGACCGTTGGCGACTTAAAACAATTCAACAGACGCACCGACGCTACTTTCCTTATCGCCATGCATTTCGAAAAACTTCAGACACCGGTTACAGATCTGACCACATGGACATTTGAAACTGACTGCACAGAGGAAATTGCTTCAGCCTTATCCTCATCCTCTCTCCCCCCAAACCGGCAAAGTGATTGTTCAAAACCGCTTTCTGAGGATCTTTTTATTTTGAAAGGCAATTCAGACCCATCATTCAAGATTGTCTATATTCGAAATTCCTTTCTGCCGGATAAATTTCGACCTACGCCCTATATTGTTCTTGGTCCGGGCGAACAAGAGGTGACATCAGACACGCTCATCACGTTCCACTTTACCTCTTATTGGAAGGGGTTTGAATACGGGAAACTGCCCAGCGCTAACTTTATGGAATATAGAACCACCCTTATCAGCGGCAATGAAATCGTCTGGAGCGACTGGTTCCAAGGGGCGCGGCAGACTTTCAGCGGATTGCAGCCGGGAGAATACACCCTCATCCTGCAGGTGCGCACACCCGTTGAAGCTCGATTTAATGATCCCGATTTCAATCTGCCGGATGTGAATTTGGTTTCCCTGCCCGTCATTCGCCATTTTGTTGTTATAGGGTCGGATCAAAAACCGATGCCGGAACCCAAGCTTACGGTGACTCCCAGCGATAAAGACATTATGCTCCAATGGACTCATGATTATAGCGATCCCAATGTTGTTTACAACATTTACCGCCGTGAATATGAACTGGGCGATAAATGGAAAGACCCGTGGCTTTTTGCCAAACAAAATACCCTCATGAACCTGCTTCCGCTCAGCGCTGGAACACGATCCTATGTTGACGGACCCACCCCAAAATACACACGTCTTGAATATTACGTCCTTGCTGTTGACACCAAAGTCTATGATCTGGCTGATAAGAAATTCATTCGTATGAAACGCTCTAAGGGCGTTGAAGCCGCGGTTTCCGAGGATGTTCAAGGGGTTGACACGCTTGAATTCAGCCAATCTATCGTTAATCTGAGCACTTATCTGAATGAAGCCACTATCAGCGTTTCTAACAGAACACGAAACGGTGTCGTAAACTGGTGCCTCTATACGGATGACCCCGCGCTTTCCATTGTCCCATCCGCTGGAAGCGCCTATGGTGAAACAACCAAAGTTAAGTTCACGCTGGATCGGTTCAAACAAACTGCGGGGATTCATAATGTGAATGTGTATATCCGAAGCAACGCTGGGGCATATTATCCGGAAGTATTGAACAGTAAAATCATTAAGGTGACGTACGCCATTCCGGGACCTATCGAGCATTTCCGACACACCATTTGCGGCACCCAGGGGGCATGGGGATCAAATATCAATTACGCTTATGTGGATTTGACGCCCCGGCCATTATACAACTCTTGGTATTATTGGGACAGCCGTTTTCAAAAGCCGCATTATCGAGTCATGGCATCCTGCCCCATTTCCGGCAACCAGATAAATATGACCGGCTTGGGAATGGGCGTAAGAACTGCTTGCATCGCTTTGGACTGGGATCCTCGCGAAATTGTGAAAAATGAAAAGTTTTTGCTTACTAATTCTGTTTCCGCCCCGTTTAATCAATGGTGGTATTCCACAAGTTTCTTTGGTCAATTCATCGGGCAGGAAGAGATATTCGATCCTAACGCCTTGCCTTTTGATCCGGAAGACCCGCCGCCGGTAGTCTTCCCATACACTTTAGCCTACGGGGATCACAATGCACAGATAGATGCGGGCGAGGATATTTACATGTGGGCGTTCTTCCGCAACTCGGGAGCGGTTGGCACGCGCAGAACATCCATCTTAATATACTGTCCCGATGAATACATCCAGATTCCAGAAAATTACATCACCGCCAACAACATTGATAAAGGGGTCACCAAGGACCATACAATCCCCTTCCATGTTCGCGAAGACCTGCCTTCGATGGCAGGGGGGTATCCTTTTGAGATTTATTTCCTTTTTGCGGATGCCGACAACTATGAATGGGTCGCCACAATTCCGCTGCGAGGCGTGAATATCCCGTTGAAATTCGAGGCGCAGGTTGATGACGACAGTCTGGGTTACAGCGGAAGGCGCGGCAGGTATAACAATAATGGTGTGATTGATGCGGGCGAGGATATAGAATTGCAGCTCACTATGTATAATTTGAGCGAATTTAATCTCCCGCCTGTTATCAACCTTATTGACACGCCGAGTCATGATGTCCCGGATAATGTCCCCGATAATGATACATTCACGGACTGGTCATTTAACGAAGGTCCGGGCGGCACAGGCAACGTTGGCGAGGCTGGAGCAAGAAATGTCATTCAGAATGATTTTGAGATTCCCGCCATTTCCATCGAAACTTATGAAGAGGATTATGAATTCCCCGTCAAGGATGAATACGACGGTCGCGAGATTCACTTCCGCATTAACACGTTCTTTACCATGCCGCTGCTTTATGACCAGTATTGCCTCGACCCTTCCACTAATATGATTTATCTCGGATACTCGCTGCCTCACCCATTAGCCCAAACGCACGAGGCACCGGTATATGGTTTCCTTTATCGGTATGACTTGGAGAATCATTTCTATCTAAACCGCAATGGCACAAAAGAATACGGGCCAACTTTTGACCAAACGCCGAACGATGAGGGGTGGACGTTCACGGGGCAGCAGGGCGAATATGACGCGCCGTTGGCATGGACAACAGGCGATTCGCTTGCCCTGCAATCCACCAGCTCCAACTGCTACGGTTTCTGGCAAAGTCCGGCGGATGTTTCCGAGGTTGTTGCGAATAATCTTTACAGGGTTCGATATTATATCCGCTCCAATCAACCGCAGGATAAAACTCCAACAATCCGTTTGCGCGTTTCTGATAACGCTATGGAACCGCAGCAAACCGACAATCTCTATATCTCCAGCGACTTTGGCGGCGCTTTTGCCCCCAGCCTTATGGGCAACAAAGAATATAGTCTTTATTTCATTCCCAACCCTTATTGGTCAAACGGCAACAAAATGACCTTCTTCTTTGACCTTATCAATCTGAATCCGGAAGATGCAGTCAATGGAACTGTATTCCTTGACGGCATCTCGGTTGAGCGCTACCCCATAAACAGCCTGCTCACACCTTATCGCGTGCGCCATTACAACTTTGATGATGGTCCGCAAAATTGGAAGTTTTGGGGTCTGGATAAAATCATTAATCCGGATGGCTCGGAGCTTGCGCTCAACAAGCCCAATAATCAGTGGTATCCGGGTCAGCTCTGGTTGATGGGCATTGATAACAAAACTTATGGCTGCTGGGAAAGCGCTGACAATGAAATCACACTAACCGAGGATATCAATCTTTATCGCGTAGATTTCACAGTTCGCTGCGACTTTGACACACTTCAGTGGCAAGTGCCGAAGATGCGTCTGCGCGTCAATGCCACAAACTGGCAGGCAGCGGTGGCTAAGGAAATTGACAGCACTTATTCAGTTGACGACGAAGGCAGGGTTTTATCCAACGGCGAGGCTTCGCCCACCACAAACAATAGAACCTATTCCGTGTTCTTCCTCTCGCCTACCGACCATCAAGGCAAAGCCATTCCCAACGTCAAACTTCAACTCTTTTTCGAATTCATCAATATCCAGGAACCGCTGCCGGCGGATCCTAAGAAAATTGACCGCGCCACCGCAACTCTGATTTTGGACGATGTGTCGGTTTATATTTATCCTTCGGATGCCATGCCAGATAGAGTTTTTACACCGACTCCTACGCCGACACCGACGCCGACGCCAACACCCACTCCTACACCGACTCCGACGCCAACACAGACGCCGCTCCCCACTCCTACGCCGGAGGGGAGGTAAAAGCAGTTAATTCAACGAAAAAGGGGCGCAGAGATTAAAATCTGCGCCCTTTTTTTATTGCAGCTATTCGATTTTTTAGGAATTGTTTTTAATATGATGAATGATTTTCCGGAGGATATCTTCCATGCGGCATTGCGGGTTGAATCCGATTATCCGGCGGGCTTTTTCAATATCCGGCGCGCGCCTGCCCATATCCTCGAAATTTTTATCATAAGCCTCGTCAAAGGGGATGAATTTGATTTCCGAATCGCTTTCGGTGAGTGATTTGACCATCTTTGCCAGATTCAATATGGAAATCTCCTCGGTGCCGCCGATGTTGAACACCTCGCCCTCCGCCCCGGTTTCAAGAACGGCATGGCGCAACGCCCAGACAACCTCGTGCACATCCGTGAATGTGCGGGTTTGGCTGCCGTCGCCATAAACCGTAATCGGCTCGTTCTTCAAAGCCTGCCGCACAAGGCGCGGGATGACCATTCCATAAGCGCCCGTCTGGCGCGGTCCAACTGTATTAAAAAGCCGGCAGATGATAACGGGCAGTTTGCGTTCGCGATAGTATGCAAGAGCCAAAAATTCGTCTATCGCCTTGGAACAGGCATACGACCATCTTGCGCGGATAGTTGGACCCAGCACTATATCATCATCCTCGCGGAAAGGGACTTTGTTGCTTTTGCCGTAAACCTCCGATGAGGATGTTATGAGTATCTTTTTTTTCTTTTTGGCGGCAAGTTCCAGAATAATCTCCGTGCCTTTGATGTTGGTTTCGATAGTGCGGACGGGGCTTTCCACAATCAGGCGAACGCCCACCGTTGCCGCCAGATGGAAGATGCAATCCGCCCGGTCCACCAGTTCCGCCATCAGGGGGATGTTCATGATGGTGTCAATGGTATAATCCAAATTGGGATTGGGTTTCAAGTGTTCAATGTTTTTGATGCTGCCTGTGGAAAGGTCGTCTATGATGGACACCTTCCACCCTTTGTCAAGCAGCGCCTCCGCCAGATAAGAACCGATAAATCCCGCCCCGCCGGTTATCAAGGCTCGCATTTTATTTCCTCTTTGATTTGACAGGATGTAAAAAAATGTTTAAAAATTTCTAATTCATTGATAAAATCAAAATACTCTTTTTTCTTATGCCGGCAAAGTCAAACAAATAGTTATTGAAGCCAGTCAAGCGAGAGGGGTATTATTGTCATTATTTTGTGAGGAGGCGGAAAAATGCGTATTCTTGTGGAAACACGGAAAAGCACATTTAATCTAATGTCAGATGCTTACTCGCTCAGTTACAACGTCAAAGATCCGGTTTATGTCCGCCTGACGGTGGGCGAATGGAGCCAGAAACTTTGCATTTGGTCTGGCTGCGATGGCATTCAATCGAAAGACGTCCTGACGCGAATTGTCAAAACCCCGCAACTTGAGGAGATAGAAGGCGGGCATCGTCTTTCGTTTGAGGGGACAAGTCTTCTGCACAAGAAAATGACCTTTGTTTTTGAATGTTATGAGGATAGGTTGGAATACTATTACCGATTCAATGCAGGCGCCCCGATAGATAAACTGCATTATTTTCAGGCGTGGGGGGTGCCAAAAATTTTTGCCCCGAAAGAAAAAGGCGGCAAGCCGGCGCCTAAAACTGGTTCAAACGGCGCGGTGGAAATTCAGGAGATATCATCCTCTAAATCTTTTGCATGGCTTTTCAATCCGGAGCCAAACGCCCTCGACCGGCAGTGGGTATCCGCTCAGGAACTTGCCAAGGTCAGCGTGAATTATGACAATAATTTCAACGGGGGCAATGCCTTTTTCACTCCCGGGCTGCTTGCCTTTGCCGTGGCGGATCAGGCAAAATCGCGCTGGATGAGCCTCGGAATAGCCGCCCGTCCCGGCGAGTATAATTTTAATGATTATGAATTTATTGCGGGGCGTTTTCTGGGTTTGTTCCTCACTTATTATGGAAAGACAAAACCTGTCGGCGTTTTTGAAACTCCCCATTTGGTCATGCACTTTGGTTCAACGGAGCGCTCTGTGCTTCAGTCTTATGTGGATTATCTATTCAAAAACCGTATGGTGAAAAAACCTGCCGGCAAGGCGCCGTCTTGGTGGCGGGAACCGATTTTCTGCGGCTGGGGAGAGCAGGCATATCAGGCGGATTTCCACAAGAAACTCGGCGAAAAGGATATGAAACTCGAATGGAATCCCTTTCAATATTCCAATCAGGGTTTTTATGAGTCTATGGTCAATATACTGGAAAAGCAAAAAGTCCCTTTTGGCACAATCATCATTGACGATAAATGGATGAAGGAACGCGGGCTGCCCGCCGTGGATGAGGGCAAATGGCAGGATATTCGAGGTTTTATTGACCGGATGCACAAAAAGGGGAAAAAGGTGCTTCTGTGGTGGGGGCTTTTTACGGGCGAGGGCGTTCCCGCCGAACTTTGCGTAACAAGGGGCGGACAAAAAATCTGCGAAGACCCAACTAATCCCGAATTCGTGAAACTCTTGCGCGAGTCTATCCGGCGCATGATATCCGACAAGGCGGGCTGTTACAACGCTGATGGGTTCAAGATTGATTTCACTGCCGCCGTTCCCGCCCACAATGAAGCGCAGCGCGCAGGCGTTGTTTGGGGTATAGAGCTATTGAAAACCTATCTGAGAGAGATTTATTCTTCCGCCAAAAAAGTCAAAAAGGATGCCTTTATTATCGCCCATGCCGCCAATCCATATTTTATGGATGTCTGCGACGCCATCCGCCTCAACGATATTGACAAGAATTATCAGGATTCCGTCATCCTTAAAATGGAATTCCGCGCGGAGATGGCTGCCCTTGCCTGCCCTGGGCTTCTCATTGACATGGACAATTGGCCCTGCCCCTCGCGCAAGGCATGGCTGGAATACATGCAGATGCAGCCGTTGATGGGCGTGCCTTCCCTTTATTATGCCTCGCATATTGACACAACCCGGGAGCAGATTCTGCCTCAGGATTGGGCAATGATTGCCAAGCTGTGGAAGGAATACGGCAAGAAATAAGGGTTAATATTTAACTGGACTTTCCTTGACTTCGAGGAATTTGCCGTGCCGGAAATCATAAGGCAGGATGGGGCTGGCGCTTGGATTGAGGAGATAAGGCGTCAGGAAGAATAAGATATCTTTGTTCTCTTCAATCTTTCTATTGTTTTTAAATAGATAACCCAGATAAGGAATGCTTCTCAACAAAGGGATGCCGCTCTCTGTGGTGACATCTCGTCTGATTTTGAATCCGCCGAGCACAAAGGTCTCGCCGGATGTGATATCCACGCTGGTGTTGGCGCTCGATTTGGCAATAATGGGTCGGTTGACTTGTTGAAGAGTTACAAATCCGCTTACGTTAGAAAGGTTGACTTCATTAATAAGCAGGTTGATGCGACCTTTGTTGATGTCCTTGATAACCGGACGCGCCTTCAACTTCACGCCGACTTTTTCATAAGTCACGTCAAGTTTGTTTTCCTTACGGTCCGTATCATATCTCACATCTTGAAACGGGACCTCATCAACCGTTTCAATCGTGACGTGGGTATTGTGAAGCGCGACGGCAATGGCATGGGCTCGGATATCAGCCTTTCCGTCTTTCAAAAGAGCGCGCATATTGCCGGAGAGTTTGCCGGGTCCTATATCCATCCCGCTGAGTTTTACCCCAATACCGGGGAGTTGATAAGAACGACCGATGCTGTAATCATTACCGCTGGAATTAAACGTGGAAACGCCGGATAAATCGGGGCGGAATGGGAAACGAAAATCCAAGGCGCGCAGATTATTTCCCGGGGATTTATCATCGTCGCGCACGAAAGTGTATGTGATTCCGAGATCCCGCGTATAGTCCTCGTTAATTTCCACGACCAGAGCCTCGATGGCGATTTGACGAGTATCCAGATCATTTTCAAAATCGAGAACAGCTTCATCGGCTACGGCGCTTACGGCAAAGATGATGATAAGCGCGAATATTATCATTGGGAGAGGATATAGGATTTTGAATTTTTTGCTTGGCATAACTCTTTTTTTCCAACCTTCACAAAACCCCAGAGCATCAATCATAGATGATCTCCGGGCGCAATAGAAATACCAGTTCCTGCCGTTTTTGAATTTTCAACTTATTTCCTAAAAAGTGTGTGATAATCGGGATTTTTGAAAGCCAAGGAACGCCCGAAGATGATTGAGTCTTTGATTCTGTGACGAGCAACCCAGTTATCATAGTTTTTTCATTTTCTGCAAGGAGCAGGTTCGTGATTTCGCGGGAGGTCAGCTGCGGAACCAGCATGGGATTGCCGCTTTGGTTCGTTCCCACGGAGATATATCCTGCCAGATTTTTCACATTAACCATAACTACCAGTTGAATATATCGGTCATCAATAATCTTGCGAACGCCAACATTCAAGGTGACGCCGACATCGCGAAAATCTGTCACCTGCACGATGCTGTTGCCGACAGACTGGGCTTTTTCAAATGGCATCCTTGCCCCGGTTGTGATGCGCGCCTGATAAGGTTCCTCTTTGGGAGCATCCGTCACTACGGGACAAATGATGCTTGGCTCGCTTAAAACCTCAACAGAACCAAATTGTTCAAGGCATTCAATCATGGCATCAAACGAGCCGCTCCCTGCCGACATACGATCCAGAAAAGCCCTTGCCCCAAACTCAGTCATAGATGACATCGGATAGGTCATATCAGCCGATTGCAAAATGTTTCCCGAATCGGCTGAGCGATTGTAAAAAACACGGAAGCCGTATTCATCGCTGAGGTCGGTTGTCCACTCCAAGACTTTAGCATGAATGCGCACTTGTGTGCTTTCGCGTTTTCGCGGCGTTAAAAGTTCCGTTGTCGTTGTATCTGGCATTTCATCCTGCGCTAATGCGGCTGTTGTCGCCTCAGCCAGCGCCATTGTTGATGTTGTTATATCAGATTGCGCCAATGCAGCAGTCGTCATTTCATCTTGCGCCAATGCGGTTGTTGTCGCCTCAGCCAGCGCCATTGATGATGTCGTTATATCAGATTGCGCCAATGTGGCAGTCGTCATTTCATCCTGCGCAATCAAGGAAAAGCCCGGCAGCAGGGAAAGGAGAAGAATCTGAAGAACGAATAATTTTCGGCGGTGTTTCATCATCCTCATTCTTATTGAAAAAAGGTATGGCACTCAAATTGGTCAACATTGTGAATACTATCAAAGTTCTGTCCGTTCACAAGAAAGGCGCGGACCTCCTTCGGTCCCATGGTGCCTATATAATAAACCTGCGTATCCAGAATTTCGTGTCGAACGTTGTAGTAATTGACATTGACAGTGGCGTTTCGTATGACTCGGCTGCTCTGGTTTCGGACTTTGCCTGTCACCGTGCTCAAAGCCTTGGAGGCGCCCAGAACCTCCGGCTTGGCGCGTTGCTGATAAGAATGAACATCAAAAACCACGAGCGGGTTTTTCTCCTGCTCCAATAATTTCTGGCGCTCCGGGGTAATAGGCACCGCCGCGCCGGATTCGTCAATCATAAGGCGGTTTTTGATAAGTTCGCTTTCCTTAAGGGCGGCGTCTATTTCGCCGGCGCGCAGGTAGTGGCGGGCTGCCTCGTCGTATTGTTCAATATCCCAGTATTTGCTGGCAAGTTGGTATTGCGCTTGAGCGTTGTAGGGATCATTTTCAATCACCCGGCGGAGGAGTCGTATATCCCCTTCAATCTGTTCCCTTTTGAGCAAATCTTTTCTATCTTTTTCTGCGCGGAGGGACTGGATTTTTGTCAGATAGGATTCCGATTCATCGAGATACAATCCGTCGGGGTAATTGCGGAGATAATCTCGAAACGTCGCTTCGGAATCATGGTAAGAACGCATCAGGTAGAGGGCGCGCCCTTTTTGCATGATAAAGAATTGTCTCTTTTTTTCGTCCGGATGGGTCAGGGCAAGTTGTTGATATTTTGCTACTGCGCTTTCATAATTTTGATTGTTGAAATCCTGCTGAGCCGATTTTATGGACGGGGAGAAAATGGTTCGCTGGTAGCTGGCACATCCTGCTAATAACGCCCCGGCTGCAAGTAGAAGGACAAGAATCAGTTTTGTGGATGCTTTCTTAACCATTCTATTTCCGCAAATTTTAAGTTATAAACATAGACCAAATCCTTTCAAAGAAGGTTTGGTTGTAAAATTAATTTTAATTATTTTTTTGAAAGCGCGTGTTTTTCCAACTCTTGCTTGACATTGAAAGGTTTGATATAATTTCTCTAATTCATTATATTATTTGATTTTATAAAATCGGGGAATTATTCGATAATGATGAAGAAATCTTGCTTGTTTTCTCGGTGTGTTATGTTGTCTTTCATTCTTACAGTTCTTTTATTATGGAAAGCTGACGGATATGCTGCTGCGCCTGTTCTGAAAAAGATTGCGCCTGACCTCCAAGAAATGCTCGCAACTGGGCGCAATTCTCACGAGGCGGCGAACTTTTCCGCTAAAACCATGCCAGAAGATTATAGGATGGCTACATTCATCGTTTGGCTGGGAGAAAAAGCAGAATTGCCCGCTGACATTAAATCTCCCAATGAACAGACGCGGGCGGTCTGCAACGCCCTTCGTTCCGCCGCCGATAAATCCCAAAAAGCGTTAATCGCGCTCCTCAAAAGCCTTGAGTCAGAGGGTCATGTTTCCGGTTGGCAGTCGTTTTTTTTGACAAACACAGTGGCTGTGCGCGGCGACCTAACCGCCGCTTATACCATTGCCGCCCTTGAAGAAGTGGCAAGGCTGACGCCAAATTATCCTGTGGCGCCTGCCCCCATTTCATTTTCTCCTGATAATGCGTTAAAAGAATCCGAAGATTTGCGCCTTTCCGCTTATAACTGGAATGTTGATGTTGTTGATGCGGAGCGCGTCTGGTCGGAATACGGCGTTCGCGGCGAGGGCGTGGTGATAGCCTCCATTTCATCCGGCGTGCAATGGGATCACCCTGCGCTTAAATCATCCTATCGCGGTTGGAATGGCGCCACCGCCAGCCACGCCTACAATTGGTTTAGCATGAACGGCAAATTATACGGAGCCGACTACGGAGCCAGCCAAACTAATGCGCCGACAGATTCGGGCTCGCTTGGGACTTTCACAATGGGGTGCGCTGTTGGCGATGGCAAGAGTATGCACGCTCAGACCGGTGTTGCGCCGGGCGCGCGATGGATGGCGGTCACGCCTTCGGGGCTTCAGACAAGCGGCACATATCGCGACAATATTATGATGATGAAATGTTTCCAGTGGCTTATTGCTCCCACAGATTTAAGCGGGCAGGCGGCAAAGGCAAACCCTGCAATGGCGCCGCATATTGTGTTTTGCAGCTTTAGCACGATGAATCCTTTGGATGAAACGTTCAGGGCGAATATCCAAGCGCTAAAGGCGGCGGGGATTATTGTCGTCGCTCCGGCGGGCGATGTTGGCGACGCGCCCGGCGGGGCGGCAAGTCCCGGTTCTCTGCCGGAGGTTTTTTCCGTTGGAGCGGTTGATAAGTGGGGAAAAATTTACAATCTGAGCGGTCGAGGTCCTTCGTTTTATGGAGCAATCAAACCCGACGCATGCGCGCCGGGAGTTGATGTTTTCGGCTGTATTCCCTCTGGACAATATGAGGGCGGTTATTCGGGGACGGCAATTGCGGCGGCTCATGCGGCGGGCGTGTTTGCATTGCTACGTTCCGCTGAACCCAAACTTCATATAGACATCCTCGATAGAGTCATGCGTTCCTCCTGCAAGGATTTGGGCGAGGCGGGTCCTGACAACACTTTTGGATGGGGTTATATCAACGCCTTGCGCGCTATGAGCATCCTGCGGGCAGGCAGTATTATCAAAGGTTCGGCGACGCGCTCGGATAATGCAAAGGCTATTCAAGGCGTCAGAGTTCAGGCGAGTTTGCAGACATCGCCCAATGATAACATCACCACCTTCACCAGAGCGGATGGTTCTTTTGCCTTCCCGCTTTTTCCGGGTGTTTATGATGTTGCCTTTTCACATATCGAATACGAGCCGCTAAATATTTATGGAGTTACAGTTCAAAACGGGTTGGCTTCGCTTGTGAATGCAACTCTCAAACCTAAACCAGTTTATCAATTCAGCGGACGCATTGTGGATGCCGTTAATCCGAACGTTGCGATACCTGGCACAATAACAATCAAAGAGACGGGACAATCGGTCACAACGATGACGGGGAATTTTTCTTTTATGGTTCCCACAGGAACTTATAACCTGAAGATAACAGGGCGCAGCGCGCATCGTTCCGCCCGCCAGACGATTACCATATCGGGAACCACCAAAATGGATTTCAAACTGGCAAGCGCGCCTTCTATTCTTCTCGTGGACGCAGAAGGCTCTTATTCAT
This sequence comes from candidate division BRC1 bacterium ADurb.Bin183, assembly GCA_002070185.1. Classification (GTDB taxonomy): domain Bacteria; phylum Sumerlaeota; class Sumerlaeia; order MWCT01; family MWCT01; genus MWCT01. The sequence continues at coordinate 67,333 of MWCT01000007.1, read as the reverse complement.
GGAATCAGGGCTGGCAAGTCTTGGGATATTATCAGCGGGCGTTGGATGATGCGGATTATTCATTTGATTCGCTCATCATCGGCGCGCCATGGGAAATGCCCTCCGTGAACACGCTCATCGCTTATGAGGTCGTTATCTGGGCGCAATCGAATTTCAGTCCCAATTCCGTTGGGGCTGCGGACAGGCTCAAGGGATTTCTGGATGCGGGCGGCAAACTCCTTTTATGCGGGCAAAACATCGGACGGTATGATTCGGATACCGCCCTTTATAAGAATTATTTCAAGGCATCTTATGTGAGAGATGATGCGGCGCCGTCGGGCGGTTCGGGCTCCAATGCATTGCGCGGGGCAAATATCGCTTTCGGCGGAGCTGGCGTTTTTCTGCCGGAAAATGCGCCGAAGAGTTTTACGCCGGATGTTATTTCTCCGCTGGATACTGCGGCTGTTCCATGTTTTTATTATGATAACGGCGAATTGGGCGGGCTTGCGGTTAGCAATTGCGGAACACCTGCATGGAAGCTTATTTATTTATCGTTCGGATTGGACTCGGTTAATCCTGATAATCAGCGTTCGCTCCTTTTAGAAAAAGCCATCTCTTGGCTTGCCATCAAACCTTCCAATAATGCCGTGAGCGTATCGCCGGGAGATGTTTTGGTCAAAGGAGAAATCGGGCGTTCCATTATATGTTATGAGACTATCTATAATATGGGAAAGACGGCTGATAATTTCAATCTATCTATCGCGGGAGGCAACTGGCATACGAGTATCTGGCGCGAGGATTTGACAACGCAGATTACCGAAACCGGCGCCCTCGCCCCATGCGGCAGCCAAAAAATAGCAATCAAGATTGACGTCCCTCATACCGCCAAACCGCTCGGCTTTGATAATGCCATTCTCAAAGTCGGGTCAAAGGGAAATCTGGCGGTGGAGTCGAGCCATCTCATAAAAACGGCTTCATTTGTTAACTGGCGCAATGAGGCGGAGATGATGACGCGAAGATATCGGCAAGTATCTGCAAGCCCAAAAGAATGCGAAGTATATGTCATCGGAGGGCTTGATTGGCAATCCGCTGAAGTGCTTGATTTAAATGAAAGATATGATGTCGCCACAGGAAGGTGGACGGTCTGCGCGCCAAAGACAATTCCATGCGCCAATGCGGGCGCGGCGGTTTTGGGAGGCAAAATTTATGTCGTCGGCGGGTTCAACCGAGAGCAAGTCCCGCGGCAGCTTTCCGCTATTGAGGTTTACGATCCGACCGCGGACTCATGGGAATATAAAGCAAACCTTCCATACTTCGCTTATGGCGTCGCGTGCGCATCGCTTCAAGGGCGGCTTTATACCTTTGGCGGATTTAATGGAGTTGTCCATACCGATTATGCATATTGCTATGACGCGGATACGGAGCAATGGACATCGCTCTCGCCGATGCCGGGCGGCGCTCGCTCGCATGCGCAGGCGGTTGCTGCAGATGGAAAAATATTCGTTTTGGGCGGATTCCCAAATCTATCCATTGTCGAATCATATAATCCTTTGCTAAAATCATGGACAACGGTCTCGCCTATGAGGCAGGGAAGGCATTCGTTCGGCTGCGAGGCGGTCGTGGAAAACGGCAATCCATATATTTACGTCTTTGGCGGCGGCGGCAAGGAGGGCTCAAACGAATGGTTTGGGTTATCCGATGCGGAGCGTTATGATATACGCGCGGATAAATGGGAGATTATATATCCGCTCAATGATAAAAGACGCGCGGGATGTTCCTCCGCTTTTTCTGGCGGACGGTTGTTCGCCTTTGGAGGAATCTCGGATTCGCCCGCAGATTATGTTGAAAGCCTTTCGCTGCGCGCATCGCTCATTGAATCAACCATTGCGGTTGACAAGGCAACGGCGCAACCAAATGATAAACTAACTTATACCATCAAGATTAGAAATAGCGGGCTCACAAAGATTGATGGCGTGCATTTAAATAACTCCATTTCAGAATATGCGACATATCTGGAAGACTCGGCAACAGGCGGGCTGGAGTGGACATCAAACACAAAGACGCTAACATGGAACGGGTTTTTAAACTCCAACGAGGAAAGGATAATGACCTTCCAGACTGTTCTGAATCGCGTGACATTTCCCGGTATTCAGATTGAGAATATTCTAAATATCTCGGGCGATTCATGCGGAGAATTGACGCGCGCCGCCCTAACCACAATCGAAGGTCCTTCGCTTGTCCAATCCACTAAAAAAGTGGATAAAAAGCAGGCGATCGCCGGCGATACGCTCACATACAGCATATATCTGGTTAATAAAAGCACGGAATATGACGCAACGGGGCTGCAACTTTTTGACCCGATTCCCGCCCATGCAACGTTTGTTAATGGCAGCGCAACCGGCGGTTGCTTTTATAATTCAGCCGAGAAGCGAATTGAATGGAGCGGCAATCTTCTCAAGTCATCAGAGCCGTCATTTACCCCAACATATACGGACAGCATCAGCGGTCAGGAAACTTTTAATTGGCGTGACGGCGGCAATAAACTCTCGCTGGAAGGCGATGATATGGGATTGGAGTATCCTCTTCCGTTCAAATTTCAATTCTTTGGCGTGGATTATTCAAAAATCAGCATCAGCACAAACGGATATCTGGCTTTTAGCCCAGAGCATTCTGTTTCAGAAAATCAATGCTTGCCGTCAACACAACCGCCGAATGCCGTGATTGCCCCCTTTTGGGACGACCTGACAATATCGTCCATGGCAGGCGACGGGATTTGGGTGGGCAGCGAGGGAACCGCGCCAAACCGTCTTTTCTTTGTCCGCTGGAAGGCGCACCATTTCAGTGACTTTGGCAATTATGAGCCCGCTTTTGAGTTTGAGGCGATTTTATACGAGAAAGATAGCGAGATTTTATTTCAATATAAAACGATGGATTCTGCTTTTTACGGCGACGGATCAACCGCCAGCGTTGGTATGGAGGATCCCACCGGGTCAAAAGGGATAACATACCATTGCCAAGGCTTGCCGGTGGATACATATATTCGCGACTCCCTTGCCGTGCGCATCAAACATGTCCATCGGGCGTTCCTTGATGAACGGAACTTTACCTTTAAGGTTAAAGTGGATGAAGACTGGGCTTTATGCAATGAGGCGCTAACCAACACGGCAAGCCTGCGCTACCAGACACAGTCGCTCAATCTTGCCGCGACAACGATGGTCAATTCAACGCCTGCGGATAAATCCGCGACATTTTTTGACAAAACCTTCTGTCAACCTGACGAAGCATTAACCATAACTGTCAAAGCCGTCAATTCGGGAAACATTATGAATTTTTTCAATGTCTTCGGATATATCCCAGAGCATACCACATTTGTATCAGTCCTTAATGATTCGGGGACGTGGAATCCTCTTGCCGGCAGGGTGGAATGGAGCGGGCTGATTATGCATGGAAGTTTCCAACCTGTTGTTTATCAGGTCAGGGTTGATAGAGTGATTCCGGACGGCGCCGCCATCGTTGCACAGGGAGAAGTTTCGGGCAACTGCGCACCGGAGGTCGTATTCCCAAGGGGAACCTCCATCGTGCAGAACTACAATCTTGCCGACACATCAATTAGCGCCACGCCCGCCGTCGCCGATCCCGGCGAGGTTTTCCATTACACAATCATACTGGTGAACAAAGGGATGCTGCCGGCGTCGCCTTTAATGGGGACGGAGATACCCGAAACCATCAAAATAAATCAGGGTTCGGCGTTTGCGACAAGCGGCAACATTGCTGTGGATTATCAAAACAATACACTTGCATGGAGCGGCACAATCCCAGCCAAATCAACCGTCACCTTGTTCTTTGACGCCACAGTCAATGAGGGGGCAACTCCGGGAATGCGCATCCCCTTGACTGTTCATGTGGATTTTGAAACAGGCAGAATCACCAAAACAGTTACAACAAGGGTCAAAGGGATCTCGGGTGCGGATTTTTCCGCCTATATGTTGTATTAGGGTATCTAAAACAATATACATTTTGAGGATACGGAGAGAATGGAATGAATGCAGAACCTGTTGAAACAACCGATGCGGGTAGACAATCCAGACAAAAAAAACAAAATAAATCTTTTTTTGCGAGCGTTCGGGAATGGGCGGACGCCTTGATTATCGCTTATATTCTTGCGATGTTTATTAGAACATTTATCGTGGAGCTGTTTAAAATCCCCACAGGCTCCATGACTCCAACGCTTGTCGGCGATTTATGCACGGAATTTGATTACGATAACAACGGCGAGGATGACCTTGTTATCATGAAGGGCGCAAGCGTCATCCATGTATTTTATCGGGAAAACGGGCGATACACGCATGACCAGATTATCTTCCATCCTCCGCAGCACAAACTCATCGGGCGGAAATTTGTCATGCGTTCGGATAAGATAGTGGTCAACAAATTCGAGTATTGGTTTCAGATGCCCAAACGCGGAGACATCGTGGTGTTCAAGGTTCCTCCGATAATTTATTCGCAGGATAAACCCGTATATATCAAACGCTGCATAGGTCTTCCGGGCGATCTGGTTGAAATTCGGGAAGGGGGCGTTTATATCAATAATAAAAAGCTCACTGGAGAGCCTTATGACCACATTGAATATCAGAATGATTGCGACCGCCATTATTTCACGAAGGCAACGATACCGGCTGGTCATATCATGGTTCTGGGGGATAATTCTAAGAGCAGTCTAGACAGCCGCGCATGGGGATTTGTCCCTCTTGAAAACCTCCGCGGGCGCGCTTTTTTCCGATACAAACCCTTCAAAAAAATCTCCTTTTTGAATTAAATATCTGTTGGTTATGCGTTTTTCCCTTGATTCGCTTTTTAAATTTGTTGTAGGTAGATAACTGTTCGCCGAAACGGATGGCTTCTCCTTCGGTGGATGTGAGATGGGGGATGCGCGGCGGTAAAACGGCGCAGCATCAATTGCATCATTTCATGAAAAATATTATCTAAAGGAGGAACTCATGGCTAAGGGTGAAAACTCAGCGTCAGCGGACAAGGTTTTGGCAAAAGTTGCCGCCATTGAGCTCAAGATGGAAGAGCTCAAATCCGCCACACGGACAGCTGTATGGGTGGGACGGCTTGTTCTGCTGGTGGTGGCTGTGGTCATCATTCTTCAGGTCTTGTCAGTCATCAACATTTTCAGGAACATTGACAAGGAAGCATACGCAAAGGCGGCGCAGGAGGAGCTTGTTGCGCTGATACCAAAAGTCGGGGCAGAAGCGGGAAATCTCGCGGAGAATCTCGCCCCCGTTTATCAGGAAGCCCTATTCAAGGAATTTGACAAAAGCATGCCCGAGATTGCGGAAACGTTTACCAGAGAAATGGATTTATTAATAAAAAATGTGGGGGAATTCGTCAACCGCAGTCTGGAAGAAAAGTTTAATAAGATGCTTGAAAAACAATTGGGTGTCCTTGCCGCGGACATGCCGGAGTTGAAGGATTCCGCCAAACGCAAAGAAATTATGGACGGCACGCTTGATGTTGCCCATACGGCTTCCTTGAAACTCGCAAATGAATTGTTCAAGCCGCAGATTGAAGTCCTATCTGATTTGAGCGCGACGCTTGACAGCGCATCTATTCCGGATAATATTGCCAAAATGAACGACACTCAACTGGTGCATTATGCCGCTCAGCGTCTTGGTGATTTGCTTCTTTTGAAACTGGTAGTTTTCGAGGACGTGTTCGCAGAAGCCGGCAAGCCGAGCGCCCCGATGGCTCAGGCTGCCGATAAAAAAATTCCGGAAGGAAAGTGAGGTGATGGCAATGAGCGACCTTATAGACATCGAAAAGAAAATTGATTCTTTGGCAGAAAAATTGGACCAAGACATCAGCAAAAAAAAGAAAACCATGACGATTACAGTTATCGGCGGAATTGTCCTGCTGATAATTGTTTTTATCTATTTCGGCTTTATCAAGGGCTTGATTAATGAGGTTCTCGAACCTCAATCCATCATGATGGTCGCAGGCGACAAAATCGAAAAAATGCTGCCCGAACTTTCAAAAAGCATAGAAGGCGAACTGAGAGCCATGGCTCCCGAAGTGGCTCGCAACTCCTGCGAACAACTCCTCAAAGCCATCCCCGATGGCAGGGTTTACCTGCAAAGCGAACTAACAAAAAAGACCGACGAGGCGATGGACCATTTTATTGTTGAGTTCGATAGTGTCATTACTAAGACGCTTGAGGAAAATAAAACAGAGATTGTCGGGTTTATGCGCGATGTTTCCGACCCGGAGAAAAAACAGAAACTCGGCGAAGAAATCTATCAAGCGCTCGAGGTTCAGTTCAGCCAGCCGGACGTCAAGGCAGACCTCGACTCTTACACCAATGTCTTAATACGCATGAATCAAAAGATTAAGCATCTTTATGAAGTGAAAGAGCTTACCGAAGAGGAGCATATTATTTTGGACATCATCTATTGCGTGCGCGAGCTCGCCCAGCGGGGGGCTCAGACTCCGGTTGATTTAAAAATCAAGCCGACCCAAAAATAGCGCAATTATTTCACATTATCTAAAATTTGCAAGGCGTCCACAGACGCCTTTTTTTTGTTTGAACATTATGATGTGATTGTTCTACGATCCAATATCCCAGAGATGCGGCGAGACGACAGGGAAAGCATTGACGCGAGGCGGGACGCTGGAATACGGCGTGAAATTAAAGAGGAGCATAAAGAAAACACTCCGGAAGGTCTTCGGAAGATTAAAAAAAATTCCGATGATATTTCCGCCTATCAAGCCCTGAAGGCTCTTGAAAAAATGAAAGGGAACGAAGTTTCTTTTGATTTGTTATCATATATCCTGAACAAAAAGGATGTGAAGAAATTTCCCCGAACGGTGCGGGAGGCGGCGTTTATGCTTGCCAAATTCCCAGCCAACGCTGAACAGAAAAAAGAAATTCAACAAATCTTCTTGAAAACCCTGAATATGAAATATCCCGAAGCAGAAGGCAATCCGCCCATTGCCCTGCGCCGTTCGCTTCGGCTTGCTGCGCTCAGCGGTCTTGAGGGGTACACCGGCGCAGATGCCATCAAACCCTTCATGACACTTGCGCGCAATCGCGATGAAGACAAGGATATCCGCGTTCAGGCTATTTTACGCCTATCATTGTATCCGGAGGCGCAGGATTTTCTTTATACTTCAGTCTTTTCCGTTGATGATTACCTTGAGCAACCGCAAGTGATGGCGGCGGCGTTATCCGCCCTGCGGAAGAGCGCATATCAGGAAAAAGTTCAGGAACGGGCGCGAACCCTTCTTTTCAAAAAGAAATTGCTGGCGCATTCTGATTGCGAGGTATTTCGAATCGCCTTAACTGAGACAATCCTTGACGAGCCGGAGTCCGCGCGTTTTGAGGATATTTTGACTTTGATGAAGGAAGATAAGAGCTGGCGCGTTCGGCGTGCTGTTTTATCAAGGCTTGCGGCGCGCGGCGGGGAAAATTTCATGATGGCAACTCGAATCGCCTTAGATGATCCGCAACCATTCATCCGCCAGCTTGCCATTGCCTCTGCTGTGGCGCTTACCGCCAAACCCATGGAATGCAAAGAATACCTCAGAAGGCTTTCCGCCGCGCCGACGCCGCTGACTTGCGCGGAGATTTTTAAGGCGGAAAATATCAGCCATGAAATTTCCCTCTTGCCTCGCGAAAAAGTTCGAGAGATTCTCCAGAATCGTGGTATGGCGAGCCAGTAAGGGAGTTTATGGAAAAAAATAAAAGCATAGCTATTCTGGGCGCGGGGCTGGCTGGGCTTGCCTGCGCCTGCCGCCTTAGCGAGCTTGGCTATAAAAATATTTCGATTATCGAAAAGGAATCCTTTGCGGGGGGGCTTGCTATTTCCATCCAGTATAAAGGGTTCAGCTCTGACCTTGGTCCCCACCGCATTAGCGCGTCCATTCCGCAAGCCGTAGATTTTCTCAATCGGCAAATGGGCGAGGATTTGATTACCTGCCGGCGCCGGAGCCACATGCTGCTTGATGGCAGGATGATTGTTTATCCGCCTCGTTTGATGAATACCCTTTCGCATTTTGGTCTGTTGAAGATTGCCCGTTTTGCGGGCAGTTTTTTTTCAACGCGTCTGGGGCGGCTCTTTTCTCCCCCGCAAGAAGAATCCTTTGAGACTTTAATGCAAAAATCTTTCGGCTGCGCTCTTTATAACAAAATCGTCAAGCCGTATACAGAAAAGACATGGAAAATGCCTGCTGCGGAGTTGTCGCCGGATGTGGCTAAGGCGCGGGTTTCGGCGGGAGGGCTTGCCGCTCTGGCTCGGCGGCTTTTTTTGCGCGAGCAAAAGGGGCGCGAAACTTCGCTTCAAGAATTTTATTATATCAAAGGCGGGATTAAAAATCTTTCACAGCGCTTAAAAGAGCATTTGGAAAAGCGGGGTGTTCAATTTTTATTTAACTGCGGCGTCAAAAAAATGCTCATGAATTCAAACGGCGGCTGGAAAATTTCTTGCAATGGGAAAAATGGCAATGAAGAGGTTTGCGCCGATTTTTGTTTTTCAACCATCCCCGTACCGGAACTGGTGGATGCTGTGTCAGCGCATGAGGCTAAACAGGCGGCGGCGGCGTTGGAATATCTTGCCATGGCGCTGGTTTTCGTCCTCGTTGACCGCCCGCGAATCTCCGAAGACACGTGGCTTTATTTTCCCGAACCGAGTCTGATATTCAATCGCGGATATGAATCAAAAAATTTTGATGAAATGATGTCGCGTAAACATAGAACCATTATTTGCCTTGAAGTGACTATGCGAGCCAATGACGGCATGTGGAACCAAAACGATTCGTGGTTTGCGAGCCGCGTATGCAAAGACCTCGCAAGCACAGGATTAGTCAAAGTTAATGAAATCATGGATACCTATGTTAGCCGGTTGGCACATGCATATCCCATCTATCGTCGAGGCTACGAGGCGCGTCTGGATGAAATTTTCTCGCATCTGCAAAAATTTCCGAACCTTATCACACTGGGGCGACAAGGACTTTTCCACCACAACAATATGGATCACTCGATTTACGAAGGGATTCTGGCGGCGGATTATCTGGATAGCAAAAAAGAAGCCGCCGCCGCATGGTACCGCGATGCGGGGCAGTTTCGCAATCTGCGCATCGTGGATTAAACGTTCATTGGGGCGTATCTTTGTTGTTGACGCCGCTTTTGGCAGCCCATACCTAATCAACGCCAATAGTTTATTTTCGATAAATTGTTTTTTTTGAGGGATGAAATGATACCCATTTTGGATGCAGGAATGCTGGCGCCGTTGGTCAAATGGTTCAAATTAGAGGCGCCTGATATTGCCCGAAAGGCGCAAGCAGGTCAGTTTGTCATTGTCCGCTCCGATGAAGAAGGCGAACGCATTCCCTTGACCATTGCCGATTATGACGGCGAGAGAACTATAGAAATGGTTGTGCAAGAAATCGGCGAAGGCACGCGTCGGATTAACCAGTTTAATAAGGGCGACGCCTTTTTAAATATTGCCGGTCCCTTGGGGCGTCCTTCAGAAATAGAGCAATATGGAACGGTTGTTGTCATCGGCGGGGGGATAGGCATCGCGCCGATTTACCCAATCGCCCGCGCCATGAAGAAGGCGGGCAACACGGTTATAGCCATTTTAGGGGCGCGCACAAAGGAACTTCTTTTCTGGGAAGATAGATTCCAACCCATTTGCGATAATGTTATCATCTGCACGGACGACGGCTCTTATGGGCGAAAAGGCGTTGTGACCGCTCCTTTGAAAGAGCTCATAGATTCTGGAAAAAAGATTGACCGCGTGATGGCAATCGGTCCTGCCATTATGATGAAATTCGTCGCCGTAACGACGCTGCCATATCATATTAAAACCGTTGTCAGCCTCAACGCAATGATGCTTGATGGGACAGGCATGTGCGGCGGCTGCCGCGTTGAGGTGGGCGGGCAGACGAAATTCGTATGCGTGGACGGTCCTGAGTTCGACGCCCATCAGGTAGATTTCACCCTTCTTATGGAGCGTTTGGGCGCTTATAAGGATGAAGAACATATCTGCAAGATTGGGAGGTCGTAGATGGCAAAAGAAATTCCTCCCCGGCAAGATATGCCGAGGCAGCCGCCAAAGGTGCGGGCTGCCAATTTCAAAGAGGTGGCGCTCGGTTATTCTGAGGAGCAGGCGCTCCTTGAGGCTTCGCGCTGCTTGCAATGCAAAACCCGCCCCTGCGTGGGCGGCTGCCCTGTTGAAATTGCAATTCCAGATTTCATAAAAAAAATATCCGAGCGCGATTATGCGGAAGCGGCGCGCATCTTGAAAGAAAAAAACTCCCTGCCCGCCGTCTGCGGACGCGTTTGTCCGCAAGAAGACCAATGCGAAAAAGTTTGCGTGCTCGGAAAAAAGGGCGAACCGGTGGCTATCGGGCGTCTGGAACGTTTTGCCGCCGATTGGGAAGCGATGAACCATCCCAGTCATCAGCCATCAGCAGAAAAGAGGAGCAATGCAAAAACTGGGCGGGTGGCGGTGGTGGGCTCCGGTCCTTCCGGGCTGACGCTTGCGGGAGATTTGGCAAGGCTGGGGCATCGCGTTGTTATCTTTGAGGCTTTGCACAAACCTGGCGGCGTTCTTGTGTATGGCATTCCTGAATTCCGCTTGCCTAAGGCGATAGTCGAACGCGAGATTGAATTTATCAAATCGCTCGGCGTGGAGATTCGCACCGATTATGTCATCGGGCGCATCCTGACCATTGATGATTTATTCAAAGAAGGTTTTGACGCAGTTTACGTTGCAACAGGAGCTGGGTTGCCGAAATTTATGGGCATCCCGGGCGAAAACCTGAACGGCGTTTATTCCGCCAATGAATACCTTACGCGCTCCAATCTGATGAAGGCGTATCTTTTTCCTGAATATAAAACGCCTCTCAAAAACGGGAAAAAGGTCGCAGTGGTGGGCGGCGGGAATGTGGCGATGGACGCCGCCCGCACAGCGTTGCGGCTCGGAGCAGATGCGGTGCATCTGATTTATCGCCGTTCCCGCGCCGAAATGCCCGCCCGCATCGAAGAGGTGGAAAACGCTGAAGAAGAGGGTATCATATTTCATTTTCTTGTCAATCCCGTGCGCATTCTGGGCGAGGTCAAAGAGAACGAAACAGGGAAATGGGTGCGCGCTATCGAGTGTATCAAGATGGAATTGGGCGAGCCCGATGAATCCGGACGCCGAAGCCCCGTCCCCGTTAAAGGCTCCGAATTCACAATGCCGATGGACATTGTTATCATGGCAATCGGAACGGGCGCCAATCCCCTCCTATCCTCCGCCACGCCCGACCTTCCCATCAATAAGAGCGGATATATTATCATTGAGCCCGAAACCGGGCGCACCGATAAGCCGGGGGTTTGGGCTGGGGGCGATATTGTCACAGGCTCGGCAACCGTTATCGAGGCAATGGGGGCGGGCCGCCGCGCCGCCCGTGCCATACATGAGTATATAATTAAGAAACACAAATAAAAGACGATTTATTACGTGATTCTTAAATGGCATAAATACTGGGTTGTTTTCTTTCTGGTTGTTGCTCTATGTTTATCTATTCCAATTATAACAAATGTTTACTGGCAAAAAAATGCGCCGGAAGGGTTTTGGTTCACGGGATTTTTGCAATCAGATCAAATCACTTACACCGCGCTATCCCGCTCAGTTTTTGAACGCGGCAACGGCGTTGCCTATTCCTATCCTTATGCCGCGCCATCGGATGAAAATGCGGCGGTGAATTTCCAGATACCGTTCACGCTGCTGGCGTGGCTTTGGAAAATCACCGGCAGCATTGTCATCTCTTGGGAAATTATCCGTCTTCTTTTCGGCGCTGCTTTCCTTTTTATATTATATCTGACAATTTGGGAACTGTTTCAATCATACTTTCCCGATGAGCAAAAGGAGGGGCGCTTTGGCTTTTATGTCAACTTGGTCTTTGTCATCCTCGCCTTTGGAGGCGGCATTGCGTGGCTCGCAACTCTTGCGCGTTTTATTGGGTCAAAAGACTCGTCGTTCCTTGCCATATTTCAAAAAGTGGAGGGGGTGTATCACTGGTGGTTTCTTAATTTATTCAGAAATATTTATTATCCGTTGGAGTTGATGTATCATGCCTTTTTCTTCCTTGCCATTTGGGGGGTATTGAAAAAGGACTTTCGGCTTGCGCTTGTCGGGCAGATTCTCGCCTGCGCAAGCGGCGTTTTTGTGGGGATTGAGATTTCGGGGATTTTAATTGTCTATTATCTCTGGGAAATGGCGCGCCTAAAAAGCAGGACATCGCTGAAAAGTTTTGCGGGAACTTTAATTGTTTTTGCGCTGTTTGCCAATTATTATGGCGTATTTCTTCCTCGATTCCCCATTTCTAAAAATCTCGCGGAGCAACACAGAGTCAATATCCACGACATCATTCCGATGAGAGAATATCTGGCGGCGTATGGTTTGATGTTATTTGCCGCGTTTTTTGCATTATTGAAAAAGGACATCAGGCAAAATCTTTTGGGGCGCGAAGCAGGGCGGTTGATGTTTGTTTGGCTGATTGTAGTGGCGGCTCTGGTCTTGAACGACAAATGGCTGCCTGCTGGACGCAGTCTGCAACCGCCGCATTTTACGAGGGGTTATTTATTTTCCATTCTGACGCTTATCGCCGCCTGCGGGTTCTACCCAATTTGGAAGTCTTTTGCGGCAAAGGAAAAATCGCGGCTCATTTATGTTTCCACTTTTTTAATCCTTCTATTCATCCCGGACAACATCCTTTTTGTGGCGGAAAGACTCAACGAGACGCCGCATCCGATGGTGTTGATGATCCCCAATGAGTCAAGGCAGCTGTTTGATTATTTAAACACGCTCAAAGTGCAGCGGACGGTTTTTTGTCCGGAGCGAAAATTGGGGGATCAGATTCCGGCGTTCACGCCTCACGCCTCTATATTGGGGCAGTTATACGCAACGCCTTTCAACGATGAAAAGAGCGCGATGATGGAACGTTTTTTTCAGGGCGCGGATGTTGATTTGTTTATAAAAAAATATGGAATTGATTTGATTGTGATTGGCATGCGTTCTGCGGAATATTTTGATGCGATGGTGCGCCGTCCAAAATGGAAGCGTGTTTATTCGAATAAATTATGGACGGTTTATGCAATCCCTGCCGCTGAGAAATCTTGAGTTTTATTGAAAGTCGGCTTCTCGTATAATATTGGCTGTCCATTGGCTCGGATCATCATAGACCCGCCCGGCATGAAAATAGGATTTTATAACAGAACCGCCCTCGCCTGAAAAATATTCCGTATTGTAGCCTTGTCCTGATGTGCTGCTCTGTGATGAATAATAGCGGAAACCTTTAATATGATTGTCCGACGAGTCTCGAATCCAGTTGATAAAAACGATGGAATGCCCGCTGCCTGTTCGGGAGATATCGCAAAAATCATAAGGTTTGACGTTTTCAAATTTGGCGGAATCTCCATAGGTAATAATCTTGCCGATACCGGACATTTCAAGGGCGGTGGCGGGCGATGGGTTGTTTGTGACAACCTGCCCTGTGTCTTTGTATGAAATTTTAATAACATTCCACAATTTTTTGACAATGAAAATGCCTTTTGTGCCGAGACCGTTCCAGTTTTCCTTGGCTTTGGCGATGCCTCGGTCGGCGTCGCGTTTTTCCATCGCCCGATGCCAGATTTCAAGCGTGAGACCGGAGCAATAAGAACATCCGTAAGGTTGATATGGAACGCCGCCGATAGTGACCCATTCGCCTTTGGCGCAGTTGTTCCACATATAGGATGTGCCTTTATACCAAAGAGTCTGCGTCACGCCGGTATATTTGTTCCAAAGGTCTTTCATAAGATAACCGGAGACATCATTGGCTTTTCGGATTTCAAGTTCATCAATAACCGCCTGCACATATACGCCAAAAGGCTTCGGCGTGGGCGTGGGCGTGGGGGTAGAGGTTGGGGTTACATCGCGGAGCATCCAGCCGGTGGCATGTATATCAGCCGCAAGAGCGCCGCCTTGAATCATTAAGATTTGAATAAATATGAGAAACAAAATGAAGGCGTTAAGTCGGATATTGGACATCTAAGGGCGCTCCTGATTTGATTGAGGAGAAGAATGCCGGAGACCGGAATCGAACCGGTACGAAGCTATGCCCCGAGGGATTTTAAGTCCCTTGTGTCTGCCAATTCCACCACTCCGGCACAAAAAAATTGGAGGCGACGAGCGGATTTGAACCGCTGCATAGAGGTTTTGCAGACCTCCGCCTTACCACTTGGCTACGTCGCCTCACTTGCAGGTTTAATTGATTTTATTCCGATGCCGGTTCTCGTTATAAATCAATTACAAAATGTGTTCCTATTGCGCCATCTTATTCCCTGTCAAGAAATTCTTCTAAATAATTTGATGATTTTTGTCCGTTTTTGGGATGAAATTTTACCATAAGGCGAAATTCTTTGACAGGCGGGCGCGGCGGATTATATCAAAAGAGCAGTTTTATCGAGAGCGGCTATTAAGAAATAAACGGGTTTTATGGTTAATAAAAGTCTGCGAGACAAAGTTATTGAACGACTGGATTCGATGAAACAGGAAGCTATCGAAACCAGCCATTTCATACACGCTAACCCAGAGCCGGGATTGGAAGAATTCAAGGCTTCCGAGCGTCTGACGGAAATTCTTGCACGGCATGGTTTTGCCATTGAAAAGCCGGTCGGGAATCTTGCGACTGCTTTTAAGGCGCGCGCAAAGGGCGCATCCGCCGGACCACGAATCGCTTTTCTTGCCGAGTATGACTCGCTCGGTTTGTTGGGTCATGCATGCGGACATAATATAATCGGAACGGCATCAACCTTTGCGGGCATCGCGCTTCAGCCTTTTATGAAAGAGCTTCCCGGCGAAACGCTAGTCATCGGAACGCCCGGAGAGGAATCCTTTGGCGGGAAGGTCACGCTCCTTCAAAACGGGGTTTTTGCGGACGTGGACATTGCCATGATGGTTCACCCGAGCAATGAAACTCGTCTGCACACGCATTCTTTGGCGATGCAGCTGATGGAATTTGAATTTCACGGCAGGGCGTCTCACGCGGCGGCAATGCCATGGCAGGGGATAAACGCCCTTGATGCCCTGATTCAGATGTTTATTTCAGTGGATCAGATGCGCAAGCAGCAACATCCAAGCGTACGCACTCCCGGTGTCATCACTTACGGCGGGGAGCGCCCCAATGTCGTGCCGGATCGCGCTGTTGGACTTTTTTCGTGCCGCGGGAAAAACTATGATGAATTGCAAGAGGTCATTCGACGCGTGGAAAATTGCGCGCGAGGGGCAGCCCTTGCCACTGGCGCGACGGTGGATATTCGCCCTATCGGTCATCCTTATAAAGAGATTCGCCCCAATCCAACACTGAGCCGTCTTTTTGAAAAGAATTTCCGCGCCCTTGGCGGCGTTGCGGATGAGGCACGCGAAAAAGGACAGGGTTCCGTTGACATCGGCAATATTTCCCATGTGCTGCCGTGCATTCATCCCAATATCAAAATATCATCCTCAGATGTGCCCATTCATACCGACGAGTTCCGCGAGTGCGCAGCCAGTCCGGCGGGCGATGAAGGGATGCTCCTTGCGGCAAAAACGCTCGCGCTTACGGCGCTGGATGTTTTTATGGAACCGGAGCTTTTAAACCAAATGAAAAAGGAAATGCAACGCTCATGAAAAAATCTATGAGATTTTTGATTTTGATTTTAACCTCTTTTACCCTGCCTTCCTTTGCCGCCGATTATTATGTTTCTATAAGCGGAAACGATGCTGCAGGCGAAGGAACAAAGGCAAAACCTTGGCGCACAATAGGTAAAGCCGTTCAAGATTGTCTCCCCGCAGCCGGAGACCCGGCGCGGATTCGAATCGGTCTGGGAACTTATAAAGAAACGATTACGCTCCGCGCTTATGTGGAGCTTTACGGCGGATATGAAACGGGCGGTTGGACGCGGAATTTGAGTTTTTACAAAACGACCATCACACCCGCCGATCCCAACACCTTAGCTCCCATCATTGCTGCAGCAACGGGGTGCCGTGTGGACGGGCTTAACCTAAAGGGCGGCGATACGGGCGTTCTTTGCGAGGATTGCTCCCCTGCCATCGTTCAATGCGCCATAGAGGGCGCGCAGACATGCGGCATTCAGGCAACCGGCGCGGAAGCCTCGCCTCTTATTGAAGGCAATACCATCAACGGCGGCAAGGAGGGCATCTTCCTTTACAATGCAGGTTCGCCGTTAATTTCCTTTAATACCATTTTTTCTAATACCGGCAACGCCATTTCCGCACAACGCGGCGCTCCCGTGATTCACGGCAATACTCTCAAACTAAATTCTCTTTCCGCGGTGAATCTTTCATCGGTTGCCGGCGGAAGCATCACCTCAAATGATATTCTGCGCAATAACCAATATGGCATCACATGCTACGCCAGCGCGCCGCTGATAGCCAACAACCATATCGCATTTAATGTCGCGGGCGGGATTTTCTGCCGCGAATATTCATCGCCCCGCATCATCCACAACGCCGTTTATCGGAACGGCAACGGCATCGGACTGCAAAATTCATCGCCTGAAATCGTAAATAATATCTCCTATAAAAATGATAATTACGGCGTTCAAGAAGTTTTTAAAAACAGCGAACCGATACTGCGCCACAACTGTCTTTTTGACAACAAACGCGGGAACTATCTGGACGGCGGAACAACTGTCAGCCAGACGACTGCGGATTTTGCGCACATCAATAACGCCGGCGCGCCGGTGGAGGGCAATTTTGCGGCAAATCCTCTTTTTGCAGACCCCGGCAATAACATTTTTGCACCCCTTCCAGGCTCGCCATGCATCAACGCCGGATTTCTTGTGCAGGATATTACAACCGATTTTTCGGGGGCGTTGCGCTTTGATGGAGCGCCGGATGTCGGCGCGGATGAATATAAGACCCGCTACGAATTCACATTTGAAAACGGCGACGATGGCTGGGTTTTCACAAGCATTCCTGCCGTTTTCACGCCGCCTATCGCCGCAGCGCAAAATGGCGCGCTCGCTTTGGAATCGCAGGATGCCAACACCTACGGTTACTGGGACAACGCCGGACAACCCTTGCGCATTTTTGAAAATTATCTTTATCGCGCGACATGGAACGTTTCCACAAGCGTCAAAAAACAGAGTCTTGTTCCGGGCATTCGGCTGCGGTTGAACGAGGATGACTTTCAATTGGGATATACTCTGCTGATTAATTCAGGCGGTGCGGGCGACGCCTCGCCCACGCCGTCAGGGACGACTTATCAATTATTTTATCGTCCCATTCAGGGCAGCAAAAACAAGGCGGATAAGGCGGGCGGTCTCCTCACCGCTTTTGATTTGGTCAGCCTCTCCCGCGATGAGCAAACCACCGGCATCATCTTCCTTAAAGATATCGCCGTGGAATGGTTAAAATTGGATAGCATTGACGCCTCCTTCACTGCAGAAAAAACCTACGATTTCCAAAGCGGCGCGGAAGGGTGGAGTTATTACACCATACCCTCCGTTTTCCATCCGGCGCAATCCATCGCGGGCGATTCATGGATAGGCATCCGCAGCGTCAGTTCTTATTGTTACGGCTGGTGGGAAAGCCCGATTGAGCCGATGGCGTCGGAGCGGCTTTACCGCGCGCGGTTTTTTGCCTCGACCGATGTTGCGGATCGCTCAAAGGTTCCGCTCCTGCGCATTCGGGTCAATTCTATAGTCAACCAGACTCATTACGAGCTTTCTATTGATTCGAACTTAAACGGCGATTCCTCTCCAATTCCAAACAACTGGACGGTTTATGAGATTTATTTTGTTATGCCGCCGAGCGCGGTTCCAGACGGCGTGCGGTATGCCTTTGACCTGATAAACTTCAGTTCTACCGACCAGTATAACGGCGCGCTCATGATAGACCGCGTGGAAATTCAGTCTGCTCCGCTTCCGCAGTATTAGACTTTATGAAATTCCTTGTTCCCATAATCCTTGCCGCTGGCGAATCTCGGCGCATGAAAAAACCCAAACCGTATCTTCCCATCGGCGGCGCGACCTTTTTGGAAAAAATTGCAAACGACCTCAGAGAGGCGGGGGTTAACTTATGGGGCGGGGTTGTGTATAATACATCACATGAAGATTTGATAAAAAATCTGCGCCTTTCCCGGCTGCAATTAATTCCAAATAGCCGTCAAGAACTGGGACAGATTTATTCGCTTCAACTGGCGCTGAATCAAATTGCGGAAAAGAATTGCGACGCCATTGTTTGCTTGGCAGATCACCCGTTAGTGGACCGCGAAACTTATCGCATTCTGCTCAAGGCGCGCGCCGAGTCGCCGGGGAAAATAATCATTCCCACTTACAAAAAAAAACGCGGACATCCCATCATTATTCCCGGCGGGTTATTTTCAGAGATACTTTCGTTTCCGCCGGAAAAAGCGGGCGGCATGAGAGAAATTTTGCGCGGGCATGCCTATTTGATTAGGGAAGTTCCAACAGAAGATGAGGGCGTTCTGGCGGATTTGGACACGCCGGAAGACCTCGCCCGTCTTTAATCTATTGTGATTTTTGGGCAATGGCTTCTTGATAATGGGCAAGGGCTTTGGCGCCGATGATGTCCCACGTATAGCGGGCAAGGGTTTTTTGTTCGCCTGCCGCGCCCATCCGCTGGCGCAGGTCTGGATGGTCGAGCAGCTCCAGAATCCTCCTTGCCACATCCTCGTCGCTGTCGCACAAATAACCGTCCTCGCCGTCCGTAATCAGCGACGCCACCGCTCCGCAATACCTATAACCGATAACAGGTTTGCGCCGCATCCATGCCTCCGTAAAAACCATTCCAAAACTTTCCGAGCCTGAAAGCATGGCAAAAATATCGCAGGCATCAAGGGCGTCAAGAATCCCTTGCCGATTTTCCGAACCGAGATAAAGGGCATCCGCCGGTTCAATCGGCTGGCGGTTTTCATCCGGTCCAATCATCACCAGACGCGCCGGTCGGCTTTGATTCACAATCCGCATGGCGCGGATGAGCGAATCGTATCGTTTGGGATATGACTTGCGCCCGATAAAAAGCACCATGGGGATATTTTCAAGTCCGTGTTTTTTACGGAAGGCGCCGCCGTGAAATTGCGCCGTTTGAAATTCGTCCAGATTGATTCCGCCTCCGAGCGTGTGGGCATTGGCGCCCCAGCGCGCGCGGAAGACATCGCGCGAATAATCGGAGAGGCTAAAAGTCAAATCAGCGGCGGCAAGGGCTTCGTAATAATGCCGCCAGTGGTAATAATCATCCTCAAGATGGGCAAGGGGAAGCGCCGCCGTGGCAATGCCCGCGCGCTTACCCGCCATGATTGCTGCTCCCAGCGTCCAGTTTGGGAAATCATGCCCAAGAATCAAATCATATTCGCCGGCGCGGTCATAGATATATTTCATAAGCGGTTTTGAAACCGGACCGCGCGCCTTGTCAAAAAGGGCGTTATACGGAACCGGTCGAGCCTTGGCGCGGGTTTCGAGCCAGCCGAAAAGTTCATTTTTGCGGGGGTAAAGATATGAGGAATAATGCTGATGAAGGGGAAGATCAACAGAGTCGTCGCCTTGCTTATAGGCGATGCTTCCGACCATCATGCCGAGAGAGCGCAAATCGCGCCATGGACGTTTTGTCTTTTTTAGGCGTATTTGAATGAACAACTCATTTTGAGGCGAAAGCGGTTTGAATGCGAAATACTGGAATTTGCTGTTCGGTAGAAACTCGCCCGCCTTTTCTCCATTGATGAACACCTCGCCGGAATTTTTCCAAGGGCAAAGAGCGCTGAAACCTATCTCCCAAATGTGCTCGCCCCTGATAAGAATTTCAGCAGTTTTTTGAGTCCAGCGGATGGATTGCCTTCCCGCAGGCTCTTCAAAATACCATCCCCGCAAAAGAATGCCGCCGCTTTCCGATTGAACGGGCGGCGGCGGATAAGTCCATTCCTCGGCGTCAAACTGGCGTTGCAGCGACCGTCCATAAAAACCCGCAAGCCATTTAGGAGTCGCAAAAAAGGGGAATCTCAGAATTCGCAGCCCATCGGAAACCTCCTCCCCCGCTTTATATCCTTCCTTGTAAAAAACATTCCAGCGCGTGGGGAGATGAAAATCGCGGGCAGTGGTTGCGGCGATGGTCACATCCACGCCTCGGCTGGCAAGCTGGCGGGAGAGATTCCAGAGATAGTTCTCCGCGCCTCCGATGATGTCGCCGCCAAAGCGATATGTGATATGCAGAACTTTCACCATTGCTCCCCGCAACTTTAACGGACTATGGTCAATGGATTAAATACTTTTTTTGATTTCCGCAAGTTTTGCCTCCCGATGTGCGAGGAGCTGGCTTGCGCGCGAGGTCAGGGAAAAACGCCTAGTCCGGTCGCTCCTGACCAGGTGCTCCTTTGAAAGACGAAAGAGTTTGCGCCGTATTTCCGGCAGAGAACAGGCGAAACTATCTGCGAGCGTCTGGGCGCGGGAACGAGGTTTTTCGGACATCTCCCGCAGGATGGCAGAATAGGTGACTCCCTGAGCGCGGCGATCGAGGCGTTTGATATTTTCATCAAGGCGTTCCAACATATGGGGCGGAAGGGGGCGCGGCGCGCGAATCGGGTTAGAATCGCGATTGACGCCGTCATAATGGAATTCGATTCGAAAACAAGCCGCGCCGTTAATATCCAGACCCGGCTTTTGAGTCTTCAACTCATCCCATAATTGCGCAACATTATCAAATCCCGCCAGACGGGCATCGTTATCAGTAATGGCAGACAAGGGCGTTTTTTCCGCGGATTTGATTATGATTCTGCCGAGTTTCCCTATGCTGTAGGATTTGCCCGGCACAAGGCGGCAGGAATCCCAGAGGCGAAACGCCAAAGTGATTTGCCCTTCTTTAATCGCCTCAAAGATTTTAGACGAAAAGAGTTTCATGGTAAAAAAATATAGCTTTATATATAGATTAGCAAATTTAAGTATATATAATTGAGCGCAGGGCGCTCAAATCAAGTCTTTTTTGATACGGGATGAATTTATCAGTTTTGTTCGGTCTCCTTTAATTTCCGCCAGAGGGTGGCTTGACTGATGCCGAGAATGTCGGCGGCTTTGATGCGGCTGCCGCCGGTTTTCTTGAGAACGTTTTTAATATGTTCCATCTCCACTTGCTCCAAAGTCATATCGGATGGATAGAAACGGTTAAAGCCATCCAACGATTTTGTGACAGTTAAAGGGAGGTTTTCCGGCAAGATAACACCGCCATGACTGACTACTGCGGCGCGTTCGATTGCATTTTCCATTTCGCGGATATTGCCGGGCCAATGATAAGCCTGCAGGTAGTCCAGAGCGGATGAATCAAGGCGCAGGTTTGGGATGTGCAGCCTTTTGGCATAGCGTTTGACCAGATAGCGCGCCAGCGAGAGGATGTCTTCTTTCCGTTCCCGAAGCGGCGGGATGTGTATCTCCACAACGGCGAGTCTATAAAAAAGGTCTTCGCGGAAGGTGTCCTCTTGAATCTGCTTGTGGAGGTCTTTGTTGGTTGCGGCGACGATACGGACATCCACCTTGCGTGGAAGGTTTTCGCCGAGGCGCAGGATTTCCCGTTCCTGCAGGACGCGCAGGAGTTTGATTTGCATGGCGGTGGAGACATCGCCGATTTCGTCAAGAAAGAGCGTTCCGCCTTTGGCTTCCTCAAAAAGACCGGTTCGCGCGTGGTCGGCGCCCGTAAACGCGCCTTTTGTGTGTCCGAAGAGTTCGCTTTCGAGGAGCGTATCGGGAAGCGCCCCGCAGTTGATGGCAAGAAACGCCCCTTTGGCGCGTCGGGAGTTGTTGTGTATATAGCGGGCAAGAACTTCTTTTCCGACGCCGCTTTCACCGGTGATAAGGATGGTGGAATCATATTGCGCCACTTTGTTAGCCAGTTCAAGGACGTGTCGGAAAACGGGGCTTTGAACGCCGACAAATTCGCGGCTTTGGCTGGGGTCAACCAGCGCCATTTTCTGCCGCTGTCTTGCCAGTTCACGCTGTTTTTGCTTTAAATCTTCGGATAGTTTCACAATCTTGCTATGAATATCTTCCATCTCAAAATAGGCGATGTCATGTTTGAGACGATTGCCCCAAGCTTTTCTGGTGCGTCCGATGGCTTTGCAGATGCGGTCGCCTTTTGCTCGGCACTGTTCTTCCATAAAATAGACCTCGCGTCCAAGGCAGAAGGTTGTGTATCCGCTGGCATGACCGAGCAGCATCCAGCAGATTGGGTCTCCTGATGGGATTTCCACTTCGAGATATTGTTCGGATTCAAATGAATTGTTCCAAATGACCTCCATCATAAAACTGTCGGGGTCGTCCTCTACGTGAATATTGCTTATAACGGTTTTGGCAAGTCCCTGTATGGAATGAATGCGCGCGCCTGCCTTAATCCATTCCTCCTGGCTATCCCAAGTGAAGATGCGCTTCATAGCGGCGGCATCCGCCTGTCCCCAGAAAAAACCGATGCGGGTGAGGATGCGTCGCGCCTGTTCCATGCCAACGGAGCCGGCAATCTCCTTTCGCATCTGGGCAAGGGTGCGGCTGTCTATGAGGACGAGGCGGCGTCCTTTGAGCCCGAGCCACCCTTCGGAGGTGTCCACCAACTCTTCCAGTTTGAGATCATCGCTTTTCAAAATATTATGCCTTTCATATTGAAATATTATAATTTCAAAATGAAATAATCTGACTGGACGCCGTCAAGAGGAAAATTTCAAAAATCATTCATTTTAATATAGTTGCGCTAATTTAATTTTATTGGCATGATTGTTGCACCATAGATAGGCAAAGAATGAAATTAAAAAAAGGGGAGGATAAAAAGATGAATAACATGCTCAAAAACAAAGCGGAACGGATGAAGGAAAACATGATTGAGTTCACACGGGATCTTATCAAAACCCCCAGCGAGAGCCTCAATGAAAAGAAAGTCGCTGGAATGGTTGAGTCCCGTATGAAGGAACTTGAATATGACATGGTCTTCCAAGATGAGTGGGGAAATGTGGTTGGCGTTATTCACGGACACGACGCCGCGCCGACAGTTTTACTCAACGCTCACATGGACACGGTTCCACCGAATGAAATCCAGTGGTCACACGGACCTTATGATGCCAAGATAGAAAACGACAGTATCATCGGGGCGGGCGCCAGCGATTGCAAAAGCGGTATTGCAGCGCAGTTATACGCCGGCGCATTACTCAAGCACAGCCTGCTCCCCCTCAAAGGCAACCTTATCGTTGCAGCGACTGTTGCTGAAGAGAACGGACGCAGCATCGGCGTCCGCACCTTGATGGATCATTCCCTTCCTTCCATCGGGTTGAAACCTTCCTATGCCATCCTCGGCGAGCCGACCGGTTTGGGGTTAGTTTACGGGCACGACGGCTGGGTCAATCTGGATATTCGCGTGGAAGGCGAGCAGCCCTTTCATGTGGAAGATGTGGCAAATGGCATCTATAAAGAACTGGAGGAAAGCCACCCATTCAAAAAGAACGAGAACATGGGCGAGGTTTATAGCATCCAGCCGCCCCAATTCGAGAGCCGTTCCGGCATTCGCCGCGGGGTGATTCAGATGTCGCAGAAGATTTATCAGGAAAATGATGTGGAAGAACTGCTCTTCAATGTGAAGAAAAATGCGACATACGCAGCCGAGAATTACGGGGCAGTGGCAGTCATGGTGGATGTTCGCCAAGAAAAGCAGCAACTTTTCACAGGCAAAACCGTTGCGGTGCGCAATGTCGTCAATGCCTGGACAACCGACCCCTTCCATCCTTTGATTGAGCGTTCGCGCCAGACTCTTGCTGCAGCGGGACTTTCCGCCAAGCCTATCAAATGGCAGCTCAACAAACTGGAAATGGGAACCGCCGGCAGCGTCCTTGTGAACGAATACAAAATCCCCACAGTCGGCTTCGGTCCCGGCTTGATTGATCAGGCTCATGCGGTGGATGAATGCGTGCCAATGGACAACATCGTCAAAGCCGCCTATGGAACCGCCGCGATTGTGCACGGCTTAATCGGAATCCCGGTTTTCGGCTGGACATCGAATGAAATTTAAGTCCCGGTCATGGCAACAACAATAAAAAACAAAAGGTGTGATAATAATGAATATCATGGTTCTCAATTGCGGAAGCTCATCCCTGAAATATAAAATAATCGCTATGCCCGGAGAGGTTGAACTGGCGGGCGGGGAGGCTCAACGAGTCAGTCCCAAGACAACAGAGCCTTCCCGCATCATTCACCGGGTGCGCGGAAAAGAGTCCACGCATATCGTCCCGATGAAAACCCACGCAGAGGCATTCGGGGAGGTAATGAACCTCCTGAAAGATAATCCGGAACTAAAACCGGACTGCCTGGGGCACCGGGTGGTTCATGGAGGCAGCCGCTTCAAAGGTTCTGCCATGATGGACAAACACAGCATCGCGGATTTGGAGAAAATCTCCGGTCTGGCGCCGCTGCACAACCCCCCAGCGGTCGGGCTGCTCAAGGCGTGCGACGACCTTTATCCCGACCTGCCCCAAACAGCTGTATTTGACACATCCTTTCACGCCACCATTCCGAATTATGCAAGCACGTATGCCCTGCCGGAGCAACTGCGCGTAGATGAGGGCATCCGAAAATACGGATTTCACGGCACGAGCCATCGGTTTGTGGTTGAGGAAGCGGCGCGCCTCATGGGCAAGCCGATGAATAAATTCAACGCCGTCTCCTGCCATCTGGGCAGCGGCGGGGCGAGCCTTTGCGCTGTGAAAAACGGCAAATCAATTGACAACACGATGGGTTATTCCCCTCTGCAAGGTTTGATGATGAGCACACGCAGCGGCGACTTGGATTCGGCGATTGTGCTGAACCTGATGGCGCAGCATAACGGGGATCCCGACGCTGTGGAAAATCGGCTCAATAAACAAAGCGGCGTGCTGGGGATGTCCGGCATCTCCTCCGATATCCGCGACATCATCTCGCGCGGGGATAAAAGCGGCGATGACGCAGCGCAGATGAGAAACACCGCCTCGCTTTACGTCTGGCGCATCCGCAAATATCTGGGGGCGTATCTCTCCGCCGTCGGAAATGCGGACGCCGTGATTTTTACAGACACCATCGGCGAGACAATGCCGCAGGTTCGGTGGATGGTCTGCTCCGATATGGAAGTGTTCGGCCTGGCGATAGATTCAGAGAAAAACGATGCGGCGAAGGAATTGCCCGCCGATATCACCGCCAAAGAAAGTCGAGTCCGCATCTTTGCCATCGCCACCAACGAAGAGCTTGCCATCGCCCGCCAAACCTTTTTATTGCTGGACAAGCAATCAGAAAAAAATCAGGAACAGGAGCCGCAAGATGAAGATATTAATCCTTAAAACAGGCAGCTACTCCCTCGAATATTGCTATTACGCCAGCGAAAAAGAAACCTCCCTCTTTGAAGGGCGCCTGGATAATTACCGATACAGCGCAAGCGACAAGATTGCTCTGCAAGAAGTACTCTGGGACATCCTGAAACTTTGCATAGATCAAAGCAACGGCAAGGGACCGGATGCGGTTGCCATATACAGCAAATTTGGCGGCGAGGCTTTTCCGCAGCCGGCGATTGCAGACAAGGACTCTCTCTTGAAGATGAAGAGCCTTATACCGCGGGCGCCTATGCAAATCCCCGGTGCTCTTGCCCTGGTTGAATGCTGCCAAAGACTCATGGCAGAGACGCCGATTGTTCTGGTTTTCGGCACATCGTTTTTTGTCCCGCTGCCGCGGCGCGAAACCATGTATGGGCTGGATCCGAAATCATCCGACGCGCAAGGCATCCGGCGATATGGGTTCCACAGCCTGTTTCATGAGGCGGCGGCGCAATCGTTCAATAAAGATAAAGAGACATCTCAGAAAATCATATCCATCTGCATGGGAGCGCAGCCGGAGATCGCCGCCATTATGGGGCGCTCGCCGGTCATGGTGACCAGCGGCATCACCCCGCTGGAGGGGCTCCCCGGACATACAACCTGCGGCGAAATTGACCCCAGTATTTCGTTGATTCTGGCAAAGAAGTTCGGCTGGGGACCGGAGAAGATTGACGAACTTTTAACGCGCGAGAGCGGGCTTTTTGGGCTTTGCGGCGAACGCATGACGTTTGATGAAGTCTTCCTTTCCAACGATGAGAAACATCGGGCGGCGCGCGAAATTTTCCAATACCGGCTGATGCTTTCATGCGGGTCGGCGCTGGCGGCGATGGGCGGTTTGGATGCCATTGTCTTTTCGGGACGTTATCTGGCGGCGGGAAAGTTCCTTGCCGATTGGCTCATAGCGCAACCCTTTTTCCATTCTTTGAAAAAGGAGCGTCCTTACGAGGTTCTTTTCTTTACCAAATCGCTGGAAAATCTCATCGCCCAAAAAGCGGCTGTCACCGTGCTCCAACAAAATAATGCCGAATATAATAAAGAAGTCTCTTGATGTTCGGCGACGGAGCAATAATCTTTTGGAATTAACTATCAAAAGAAAAAGGACTTAGCTGCCATGTAAATTTGGTCGTTATGTAATAATAGTTCCTTTTCGATACTGCGGCGGACCGGCAAATTAAATTGCGGTCCGCCTTTTTTTTATGGAATCTCCGCATTGCATGAAAATCAATCCCATTTTTGTTGTATCTAATTTCTCTTTTCGTCTTGACGCGGGGAGAGGCAAATACATAACAGACCATCATGTTTAGGCATTATGTTTTTTCGTTTGCGCTGATTTTTTTTGCGGCGTTGGGGGGGGCAGGCAATGCCGATGAAATCCGCGCCATTTGGGTAACGCGTTGGGATTATAAGTCCGCCGCGGATGTCCGCTCCATTATTGATAATAGCATTGCGCTGGGGTTCAACATGATTCTTTTCCAATGCCGGGGCAATGCCACCGCCTTTTATCACTCCGACATCGAGCCTTGGGCATGGGAGCTGACGGGAACGACACCCGCCTCGCTGGGCGCAGATCCGGGTTGGGATCCGCTCGCCGTCGCCGCCTCATATGCCCGCGAGCGCGGCATCGAACTTCACGCCTTTATCAATGTTTATCCGGGGTGGCACGGGACGGCTCCTCCGCCGCTCGACGCGCCGCAGCTTTATAACACTCATCGCGACTGGTTCGTTGCAGATAACACAGGGACAACGGTTCCTTTGAACACCAATTATCTTTATCTTTCGCCGGGCATTCCCGCCGTGCAGGATTATCTTTTCAACATTGCTATGGAGATTATCGAGAATTATGATGTGGCGGGGCTGCATCTGGATCATATGCGATACCCCGGCGCGGGTTATTCTTATGATGCCGTGAGCCTTCAAAGGTTTGCCGAGGCAACGGGGGGCGGGACGCCTCAAACGATGCCCGCCGAGTGGTCGCAGTGGAGGCGCGAGCAGGTGAGCGCGTTGATGAGGCGCATTTATCAGGGGGCTCATTCGCGCAAACCATCCATCATGGTTTCTGTTTCGACAGAGGGCAGTTATGCCGGAGGTCGCGATACGTTTTTTCAGGATGCCTACGCATGGATGAAAGAGGGCATCCTTGATGTTTCATTCAAGAAAACATACAATCTAAATGCGGCGATTTTGGTGCAATGGATTTCTGACGGGTTGTCCAATCGCGGCAATCGGCAATTTGTTGCCGCTGTGGACGCCTCGGATGCCTCCGTTGTTCAGCAACTGACGGGCGCTATCCGCTCTATGGGGACAGACGGTATTGCCTTTTTTTCATACGCCTATCTCTGTCCTTCCCACAAACCGACCTCGACCGCTTTGGCAATCCAGCAAAATTTCTTTGTCTTCCCCGATATTCGCCCGCCCATGCTTTGGCTGAACGCGCCGGACGACGATGATGCTCTGGGACCGATTATTTCCGGTCCAAGGGCTGAGCCCGCATCGCTTCCGCAGGGCTTGCCTTTTCGATTGATATGCGGGGCGAGGGATGAATCGGGAATTCCGGACAAGGGGGTGCGCGTTCTTTGGGCGGCGGATGCCGATCCGCGCCTTTCCGGCGTCTTGATGAATATGCCTTACCAAACTGGCAATTACTATTGTTCTGAATTTGCGATTTCCATACCGGTCACAACCAATAGGCTTTATTACCAGATTCACGCCTCCGATAATGACGCCGAAAACGGCGTTGCCGACCGCGCCATGCGCATCAGCCCAATTTTCAGTATAAAAACTTCGCCGAATCTGATTTACAATTTTCACGCCACTGGCGGGACAGCGGGGGCAAATTCGCAATATGGAGCTGTGGATGGCGCCGGCAGGATCTGGGTCTGCGATTCCGCCAACAGCCGGATTGTCATATATGATCCGAATGGCACGCAGGCTTTCTTCTCGCCGATTACAACCGGGCGGGACGCTGCCGGACAGCCGATAAGCCTGCAAAATCTTGCGGGTATCTGCCACGCCCCCGATGGGACTATCTGGGCGAGCCTTGAAAAAATGAAGATGCTGGCGCGCTTTGAGTCGGCAACGGGAAAGCCGCTTAACGGCGTTGCGCTGACATTCAATCCCGGCGATGTGGATGCGGATTATGCCGGGGAAATTTTTGCGGCGCATCGGACACAAAACGCTTGGACGTTTTGGACGGGTTCTCCCGCGGATGGCGCTACCAGCGCAACGATAACCGGTCCTGATTACCCCGTTTTTCACTTAAGCCGCGCAGTCGGTTGCACAAAAGATGGCGGGAGAGTTTATCAGACATCCGATGCGGACAGGTCTGTCTGGATTTGGGAACGCGCCGGCGCAGGCAGCAAGGTGTTCACGCGAAAGCAATCGCGTTTATGCGCCGTATCCAGCTTTGCGGGCGGCGTGGATGTGGCTAACAACGGCTGGGTTTTTGTTTCGGATTCAGGCAATAAAGTCGTCCGTTTATATTCGCCCGAAGGGGCGCTTCTTCAGGAGATAAAGAGCGGCAACCCCGCCATCGAGCCTTGCGGGGTTGCCATTAAACCGGACGCATCTATGATTTATATCATCCCTTCAAGCGGCGAGCCAAATATTCAGGTTTGGTCGCACGCTGAGACCTCTGCCCATTCATGGCTTTTCAAATAGTATTTTTTTTGTGAATTCTAAAAGATGCAACATTATGTTTATTTCGCGCCCAGCGGTGTGACCTTCATTCGATATGTCCATTTATCAAAATAGAGATTGCTGCCCTCCCATTCAACCTCGCCGCGCTGAAAATCAACAGTCTCCGAGCGGAAATGCGTCTTTTTGGGTTCCAGTTCCATACCGTAGTTGGAATTGACTATAAGGCGATAGCGGTCAAAGTTGCCAAAGTTATACCAGCGAATCTCTTCTTTATCCGATTTCATCAACCCGTTTGAGGGGTCGGCATAGAGCCAGCCATACGGCTCGACGTAGAATTGCGTCCAATCGTGCAAGTTAACACCGCCGGGTTTGAGCGACCATCCGCTTTGCCAACGTGCGGGAATGCCGGAATATCGGCAGAGTGTGATAAAGAGGAGTCCCTGCATGCCGCAGTCGCCGGTGCGGCGTGTTAGGGCGCGCATGGAAAGATTCGGGACGGTAGAATATTCGATGGCTCCCGACCATGGGATGTTGGCATCCACCCAGGCGAAAATCTTTTTTGCCTTGAGATAAGGATTCTGCTCATCGCCGCAGATTTCTTTAGCCAGTTTTTTTATTTCTGGCGTGAAGACGATATGGGGCGGGCGCTCCATAGTAAAATCCTTATAGACTTCCTTCTTTGTGTCATAAGGCTTGATTTGCGCCGGGTCAATGGGCTCTACAAACGCCCATGCGGTGTATTGGAAGGCGATAGAGAATGTTGTGGGCTTATCTTTTTCAGCGGGGCGTTCCATATAGATGGTGCGCTGGTCTTTTTCGTTGGAGGCGATGATGGGATTGCCGGGGAATGAATCAAGGAGAACAATATCTGTTTGGGTCGGGACTTCCTTGGGATAGGGCAGCCAGCAACGGATGGTTTTGCCTTCGGGAACTTCGCCGGGTTTGACGCTTAGCGTATATTCGATTTTGAAGCGCTGAGGCGTGACTGTGGGCGTTTTGGATTTTTTGCGCGCCTCAATGGCGTTTTTGGCGTGGATGCGAAGGTCTTTTATCTCCCCCTCTTCGGATATGGGTATGGCATCCTCTTTTGGTTTTACCTTGCGGCGCGAAGAGGCGTCTTTGTTCAGGAGAAACAGGTTGCTGACAGCTCTGGTAAAGTAGAGCCGTTTTCCTTCAATCAGGCGGGATTCAAGCGCGCCGGTTTTTGTCCATGAGGTAACATCATCCATTGTTGCATCGGGAATGCTTTCCTGAAGTCTTTGAAGGACATCTTCCTCAGTGAGGCGGAAATCATAAGGGATGCGGTTAAGTCGCTCGACTTCGAAAAGGAGCGATTTTTTTTGTTTTTCTGTCAGCCCTTCTTTTTGGGCTTCCTTTTCCAGAGCCGCCTGTGCGGCTTTGAATTCGCCGCCATCAATCATTTTTTGAATAGCATCAGGGACTGTCATTCCCATAATGTAACCTCCCGCAGAAAAAATGAGGATAAACACCAAAGAAAAGGAAACCAGATTTCGCATTTTTCGCCCTCCCCTTTTTGAAAACATTAATAACTGGTGCATGGCACTGTCCGCGCGTTCGTTCAATAAAAAAATGCCTGATTGACGCGCGGGATACCATTTTATGATGCGCTTAAAAAAGTCATGAACGGGGGATGATGGTGAATCAAAGAAATACATTCGCGCTGATGGCATGGTTCGTATTTTTAGCAACGCTGGCATTGGACATTGCGCCTGCCCCGGAAGAGGAAGATCGAATCATGCAGGAGATGGATGAAATTTACACTCGGATGCCTTTTTATGGCGCTCCGAGAATGACGGCGGAGTTGGTTCGGCGGGGATATCAGGTTGGAGAGAAACGCCTCCGAAGGCTGATGAAGGAAATGGGGATACAGGCGATATACCCCAAGCCCAATCTGAGTAAGCCGGGAAAGGCGTCAAGATCAGCATGGACGGACGCGGTCGGACGTATGACGACATATTCATCGAGAGGCTCTGGCGATCGTTGAAATATGAGGGGGTATATTTAAACGATTTCGCAGATCCGCCTCAGGCGGAACGAAAGCGTAACAGCGGCTCAGCGAGGAATTGGTCGTTATTTTGACTTATACAACCATGAGCGTCTGCACCAGGCGCTTGAATATGAGATGCCGGCGTCAGTATATTTTGGCAGGAAGGAGGTAAAATTGATGGCATGACGAACGTGTATGAGAACGGAGAGTGAGAAAACCTTTTCAAAAAAGTTTTCCCCCTTCAACCCCTCATCCAAGACCCGGAGAAATCCATCTTAACTTTACCCTTTTTTGGTCTTGACGGAGGGGAGTGGCTCAATATCCGATTTCTCTTTTGAAATATTGATATAAAAACCACCTTAATTTAAGGGAAGAATTATGACATATACTGATAATGAATTAAGAGAAAAAATAAAAAACAAAACTGACCGTGAATTGCTTAAAATGGTGAAAATAGAGCATGGAGATTATACTCCGGAAACTATAAAACTTGCTCAAGAAGAAATTAGTCATCGTGGTATATTGGAAAAGGATATCGAATCAACAAATAATAATTCTAGTGTTAGTTTGTGGGATGCGAGTACGAAAGAAAAAGGGATATCAATTCGTTGGTTGTCTTTTTATGTGGACTTTTTGTTACCAATTGGAGCTATCATCAATGTTGTTTCGATTGCAGATATTTTATCTTCAGAACTCATTTTGATTTATAAGCTATTAATTTTATATTTAAATTGTGCTTGGGTGATCTTTCTAATTATTGTTTATTTGGGTCTGCGCAGGGGAAGACTATGGGGCTATCGTCTTAATTTTGTGCTTCTTTTTCTTAAAAGTATTTCTTCGGCAATTATTACCACCAACTATCATTTTCTGGCTTTCTTTTTTGTTTTTTTTATTTGGTCTTTGCCAAATGCAGTATATTTTTTCAAACGTAGAGTTTTATTTGATGCCCCCTAAAACACATTAATTTAAAATCCAAATGTTTTCCAAAGATGTCTTGAGTATTTATTAACAATTTGCTAAATGTCTCCGCCAATTTCGATTTGCGGCTTTTTCCATAAAAGGTGCAAGTATCTTGAACTTATTGCAATGCATAAAGGTCGTCCCTTAATTAATTATTATTGGCTCATTTGATGAATTAAAGAGTTGGAGCGGATTGCAAACCGATCTGGCACTGGTATTTAAGATGAGGAGCAATTGGGGTCAGACGCCGTTAATCGCTATAATTTGTCATTGACGAGAATAGGATGCGTTTGAGAAGCGTCCGTTATGGCTCGATTGAAAAAAAATAATTTGGCTCATTGTTTTTATCATGTGTTCTCCCGAGATAATCCGTGGGAGGATTTGCCGGAGGCAAAGAAGAAATCTTACGAAAACATTGTCCGTCAATGCCAACAAAATTTGGAAATTTTGGAAAACAAGTAGGAAAAATAATATGCTTAATGTTGCGATTATCAGTTTTGAACACATGCATGGTTGGGGATATGCCCATGCCTTGGAGCAATTGCCGCAGGTCAATTTTACGGCTTTTGCGGAGGATGACGCCGCCCGCGCCGACCGCGTCCGAAAACAATTTCCCAAAGCAAAACATTATAAATGCTGGAAAGAACTTTTGCAAAAGGAATCGTGTGATGCAGTGATTATCACATCCGCCAATGTGCGGCATAAAGAACAGGCAATCGCTGCCGCCCGCGCAGGCAAGCACATCCTGTGCGAAAAACCCATAGCCACCTCCATGAAGGATGCCCGCGCCATGATCGACGCCTGCCGCAAGGCGGGCGTAAAGATTCAGACTGCGTTTCCTGTGCGCTACTCCCCCGCCGTCAAACGGGCGCGGACGCTTATCAAGGAGGGAAAACTCGGCAAAATCCTTGCTATCAAAGCTACCAATCACGGGAGTATGCCGGGGGGATGGTTTGTGGATAAAAAGCTCTCCGGCGGAGGCGCCATAACAGACCATACGGTGCATGTAGCCGACCTTTTGCGTTATATTCTTGGCGAGGAGATTATCGAGGTCTATGCCGAGATGGGGACAAATCTCCACCCGATAAAGGTGGAGGATTGCGGGCTTTTGATGCTGAAACTCTCCGGCGGGGCGTTCGTAAGCCTGGATACCAGTTGGTCGCGGCCTCCATCTTATAAAATTTGGGGCGATGTGACGATGGATTTCAAAGGAACCAAGGCAAATCTTTCAATAGATTGTTTCCCGCGCCTGCTTCATATATATCAGAACCGGAATTTAAAGCATTCCACATTTTCCGGAGGCGATGACCTCGACCTTGCCCTTGTCTCGGATTTTGCAGAAAGTATTATCAAAAATAAACCGCCTTCCATCAGCGGGGAGGACGGCATGCGGGCGATGGAGGTCAGCCTTGCCGCTTACGAGGCGATAAGGACCAAGAAACCCATCAGCCTCCCTTTTGTGTAAATAGGGGAACAACCAATTGTGCAACGACTTACACATGGGTAAGTTTTGATACCCCTGCAAGCGTCTTTTTTCTTTCTATTTTAAAGATTTTAATTATGTTATTTATTATAATTTCATATTTATCAATCACACACATTTAAAGCATTCATCGGACTACCTTTTTTTTAGAATTGGCATTCTATTTGCGTGTTAAACCGATAGAGTTTTATTTTTAGGAGGAAATGAGAAATGAAAAAAGGCTTTACGCTCGTTGAAATCATGATCGTCGTGGCAATCATCGGTATCCTGATTGCTATCGCGGTCCCCGGCTTCCTGAGGGCTCGTGAAAACTCCAGAGGACAGGCTTGCCAGGAAAACCTGACCAAGATTGACAGTGCGAAAGAGCAGTGGGCAATCGAGTTCAAGGTTTCCAATGGAACGGCTGTTCCATCGGGTTTCCTGACCAATGCTAATTATTTTGGCGCTAACGGTTATGTTAAGAAAACACCCATCTGCCCCTCCAGCGGCACCTACACGCCAAACGCTATCGGAACGGATCCGGTCTGCTCTATCGCCTCCACCAATGCCCCGTTCACTCCTCACGTGATGCCCGAATAACATGTTTGCTTGATTTAAATTTGGGGGGGCGATGTAAAACATCGTCCCCCTTTGTTTTTGGAAAAAGGAAGCTCGATAGAATATGTTTGCGGGATCGGAAAATGGAGATTACAAAAAAATCTCTATCCATTCGCGGAATGACATTAATCGAAATAATGACGGTTGTCGGTATAATCGGCATTATTATGATGATATCCATTCCCGCATGGTTGCGGCAGCGTGAATATACACGCGGTATCGCCTGTCAGGAAAATCTGACAAAGATAGAGCATGCCAAAGAGATGTATATCTTTGCTAAAAATCTTAATGAAGGCGATCCCGTAGATATGACAGACCTTTGGAAAAGTG
The DNA here is from genome assembly GCA_002070185.1 of candidate division BRC1 bacterium ADurb.Bin183. Lineage (GTDB taxonomy): Bacteria > Sumerlaeota > Sumerlaeia > MWCT01 > MWCT01 > MWCT01. The sequence continues at coordinate 32,933 of MWCT01000007.1, read as the reverse complement.
ACAGAACCGGCTATCTCAAAAATAAGCCGCGTTGCCCTGCGGGAGGCGCCTACACGGCTAATGTGGTCAATACAGCGCCAACTTGCTCATTTAACGGCAGCGAAGTGTTCAATAGCGCCTTGCATTCTCTGCAAGAAACCGCTCCTTAAAAAATTTCAAACCCTCGCATTGTTTCAAATAATCATCACACAGATTTTCGTATTTCAATGGCGACATCGGGGCAGATAATGGCGCATTGCGCGCAGCAGGTGCATTTGCCTTCCGGATCGCCAAAAACGGCATAAGGATAACCCTTTTTATTAATATCGCCGCTGGTTATTGTTATCAAGCCTTTCGGGCAGACTTCAACGCATAAACCGCACCCTTTGCATGTATCCTTTTTAATAATGACTTCGATGAGTTTAATCTCTGATTTTACCTTCATGGCTCGTTCCTTCCAAAATTAAAATTATCTCATTTGATTCAAAATAATCGGGCAACGGACTTGATGCCCTCCAGTTCCCGGCATATCTAACAGTTCGGGAATCTGAATTTTACATTCTTCAACAGCCAATGTGCAGCGGGGATGAAACCTGCATCCGGAAGGGTAATGCGCCGGATCGGGCACATTTCCCGGTATCGGCGTCAATGAAGCCTCCGCCCCGCTATCATCAAGACGCGGCATCGCCTTCATGAGCCCCCGAGTATAGGGATGGACGGGGTTGGAGAAAAATTCGCGCGCAGGGGCGGATTCAACAATCATTCCGGCATACATGACGGCAACGCTGTCGGCGATTTTTGCAATGACTCCAAAGTTGTGTGATATTATCAAAAAGGATGCGCCTTGAGTTCGGCGTAGTTCTTCCATGAGTTGCAAGATTTGCGCCTGCACAGTCACATCAAGGGCGGTAGTCGGCTCGTCGGCAATGATGAGATCGGGCTCGCACGCCAGCGCCATGGCTATCATGGCGCGCTGCCTCATGCCGCCGCTCATTTGGTGCGGATATTGGCGCGCGCGGCTCCCGGCGTCGGGTATATTAACTTTTTCCAGCATGGAGACGGCGTTATCCCATGCGGCGCGCCGTGATATGTTTTTATGAATTACGAGCGATTCGGCAATTTGATCTCCAATCGTAAAAACGGGATTGAGGGAGGTCATCGGTTCTTGGAAGATCATGGCGATTCGGCTGCCGCGGATTTTACGCATCTGCCGCTCAGTCGCAACAGTCAGGTTTTCTCCTTTGAACAGGATCTCGCCTGATTCGATTTTGCCGGGGGGCTCCGGTATCAGGCGCATGATGGAAAGGGCGGCGACGCTCTTGCCGCATCCGGATTCTCCCACAAGTCCGAGCGTTCCCTTTGCGGGGATAGCGAACGAAACATCATCCACCGCGCGGGTCTTGCCATAATCCGTCAAAAAAGACGTCCGCAGATTTTTAACTTCAAGCAATAAGCCGTTGTTTTGGGACAATTATAAATTTCCTGCCGCTCTTCTCAAATTAATAAAAAAAAGGAAAACTTATTTTAAAGCGGGAATTCAATCACATTTTTTTCAATTGAAGCAGGCGGCGCAGGAACAGGTTCATCGGCGACGTCAAAAAGGATTTGGTCTTCTTCGTGCGAGGTTTCCTGTGAATGGCGAATATTCCGGCGAATATTCGGCTGGTTATCCATCCGCAATCTGGTTTTATACAAGATTTTATCCATAGTTATTATTCCGTGAGCTGATTGAGAATATCTATTGTAACATGTTTATTGCGCCATTTGGCGGCGGCGGCAAGGGCGTTATGGCAGAGTCGGTTGATTTCCCTTGGCACGCCCTTTGTGATATCATAGATGCGGGCGTATGTTTCCGGCGTAAAAATATCATTGCGTCCGCCCGCCATCAAGCAGCGAAATTTGACATACTGTTCCACCTCGTTATTGCGCAGCGGGCGCAGATGGGCGCGGATGAATGTGCGGGAAAGAATCGCCTTGAATCTTGGGTCGTCTAATTTATGCAGAAAAGATTCCTCTCCAAAAAGGAGAATAGTGATGAGTTTTTTTTGGGCGGTTTCAATGTTGCTGAGCGTTCGGAGAAGGTGCAGCGTGTCGCCGCCGAGAAAGTGGACTTCGTCAATGAGCAAAATAGGTTTTACGCCCTGTGTGTGGAGCTCAAAAATACGTCCTTGCACAGCGTTAATCAAGTCATGAAGAGGCGCTCGGCTTGAAAGGACGGGGGCTTCCATTTCGTGAGCGAGTTCGCGCAAAAGGGCGGTGCGAGAAAAACGGGGATAGGCAAGGATGAGGACGGGGCGGTAGATGCGTTTGTCCAGTTCTTGAAGCAGAATCTGCGTCAAAAGGGTTTTGCCTGTGCCGCTCTGCGCGGCAATGAGACCGATTGAGATGTTATCTTCGATACATTTTTTCATTTTTATGTAGGCGTCTTCGTGGGCTTCTGTGCGGAAGAAATAATTCGGATTGACGTTATCGAGAAATGGATTTTCCTTCATGGCAAACCAACTTAGGGCATCGGCATCGCTGGACTCAAATTGCGCCCGCGAAGCCCCTGCCGATGGTCGGTCAACCATTTCAATCACATTAACGTCCATCATATTTGCCTCCATAGTCATTGGTCATTGATGAAAGATTTTTTCCATAATCCGTCATTCGCCGCACATCTTTGGCAAATCACACGCCGGCACCGACCATTGTGCGGCGGACAGCTCCCATGATTTCCTGAAACGAGGATTCTTTTCGCGTATTAACGAAAACCTTGTCATTCAGGATAGTCTCCGTGATGCTCTTGACGCAAATGGCGGCGGGGGCTGTTGGATAGGAGAGCAACAGCGGCTTGCGCAGTTGGTTTGCCGCCTTGATATATTCATCGGTGACAATATATCCCAGATCGCCCAGCGAATAATTGAGATATTTTTCCACTGCGACGTTAATCCGATTAAAGACGTTTTTGCTGTGATACATGCTGGCGACTTCGTTTGTTATCAGTCCAATCTTGGCATTAGGCTCCATGCCTAAAAGGATTTTGATGATGGAATAGGCGTCGGCGGCGGCGGCTACGTTTGGGGTGGTGACGACAACAATCTCATCCGCAAAGGAGGCAAAGCGCAGGACATTTTCAGAAATGCCCGCGCCTGTGTCCACAATCAGATACTCGACGCTGCGTTCGAGTTTATCAATCTGCCGCAAAAGAGAACGGCGCTCCTCCTCCTTCAGATTAGCCAGTTCGCGCACGCCCTGACCGCCCGAAAGAATTTGGATACCCAGCGGACCGGTAGTGATAACATCTTCCAGCGGGAAGCCGTCTTGAATGAGGTGTGAAAGATTGAATTGGGGTTTGACGCCCATGAGAATGTGAACATTGGCAAGACCGAGGTCGGCGTCAAAAATGGCGACCTTCTTTTTTTTGAGCGCAAGGGAAATGGCGAAGTTGACTACGAACGTGGTCTTACCGACGCCGCCTTTGCCGCTTGTGACGGCAATGACGCGGGCATAGCTTTCCGGACGGGCGCCGGCGGGTGATACCTCGCCTTTTTTTAGGATGCATTTGAGCTCGCGCTTAACTTCATCAACAGTAAATCCGCGCTTTTTAATGAGGTCGCGGATGCGGATAAGCACCTCAATCTGGTCTTCATTGAAATCTTTTTGATTGGAATCCAGTCGGGTAAAGGCGAGGAATTCACGAAAGGCGTTTTCGTAAAATCGAACTTCGCTTTCTTCAAGTCCTGTTTTTTCGATAACCTGCTTGATAGAAAACTTGCGGACTACCACGGCAACTACCTCCTTGACAACAATAACAACAATAACAGGAACGGGCAACAGTCGCTTGATGCGGGGAAACTTATTTAAATTTAGAAAAATTAATATTTTCTATTCGCCGCGGGTGTCAATCGAAAAATGTCCCAAAATGAAAAAAAATCAAATTTTCCGCATTTTTTTTATTGACTTTACAAATATCGCATCCATAATTAAAAGTTACTTTGAAGGTTGAAAGCGATGTTCATATACCTTAATTTTTTATGCAATCTTATGCTGGAGCGGACAGAAGATGTCGCAGCCTTCTGAAAAAAAATCGCAAACAGGCAAAGCGTTCAGGCTTCCGGTTTTTGAAACAACCCTTTGCCAGATTCTTTATATTGGTCATGATTCCGCCTGCCTGCGGGATCTTATGAAGCCGCCATCTCCGGCAGACCCGATTCATGTTGTTTTTTCATTTGAAAAAGAGATGTGCAATGTCGAGCGCAGATTGGAGATGGAGCGTTTCGATTTAATCATTCTTGATATGGATATAAAACAGGAAGACCCATTCAAAAGATTGGAAGCCATCAGCGACATCGCGCCGGATATTCCCATTTTTCTTTTATTCTTCGAAGAGAATGAGGAGCTTATCCAGCGGGGCTTTCAGGCTGGTGCGCAGGAATTCGCTGCAAAATCCGGGCTCACGTGGGAGAACCTTCTGTGCCTTGCCAACCATGCCATTCGCCGCTGGAAACCTCAGAAATCATTCCGATTACAGCGAATGGACGTCCATCGGATGCAGCAGGAATATCAAGCCATCGTTCAATGCACGCCGAATGGTTTGTGCATTCTTAACCCGGATTGGTCTATTCGGTGGATGAACCACACAATGGCGCGATTCGTCAGCCCCGAAAATCCAGATGCACAGGATTTAATTGGCTTGCCTCTGCATGAATTATTCTCTGCGCATGATGATTTTATCGAGTATTACGACCTCGCCCTGCAAGGGGTCAAAAATCGTGGCGTTGATGTGAGGGACTGGAAGCTTCGACGGCTTGATGATACCTTTTTTCCTGCGGAGCTATCGCTTGTCCGTCTGGATCCCGCCCAGACGGATCCGGGGTTTCTGATAACCGTTGTGGATTTGACGGATCGCGTTAAAACTCAAGAGCGGTTGATGCAGACCAAAAACGACCTTCAAATGATTTATGACGGTATGGTGGATGGCTTGATGGTTGCCGACTGTGAATTGAGACGCATCATGCGCGCTAATCCCGCCATGACAAATATTCTGGGGTATAGCGAAACGGAACTCATTTCTAAAAGCGTGGACGATCTGCATCCTTCAGATTCGCTGCCAATGGTTTTGCATTTGTTCGAGGATATCACACGGGGAAAAGTGGAGTATGCCGAAGACGTCCCTTTTCTACACAAGGATGGGTCTATTCGCCAAATAGATATCAGCGCCCACAAATTCCTTTATAATAATAAACTATGCTGCATTGCGTTCTTTCGCGATTCAACAGAGCAACATACTATGAAGGATAAACTGGGCGCCAGAGAAAAGGAGCTCAGCCTTATTGTTGAGCAGATCCCCGCTATTCTATGGTCAACCGACAGCCGAATAAAGATTAAAAACCTAAAAGGGGCGGGGCTGACAGCGTTGCAACTGAACCCTGAAGAATTTATCGAAAAACATGCCAGGAATTTTATATTGGAAATTGACGAATCCCTCTCTCTCCTTATTCAGATTGATAAAGCCCTCAAGGGAGAGCCGAGCTCCATCGAAACCGAAAACGGTGAAAAAGTTTTTCAAAATCACATTGAACCGCAGCGCGACAAGGATGGCAACATCGTCGGCGTTGTAGCCTTTTCTCTTGATATCAGCGAACGCAAGAAAATGATGTTGGAGCTCATCCGCGAGGAACGGCTCGCCGCTATCGGCGGCGCGATGGATTCCGTCGCCCATTGTATGAAGAACCTCCTCACAGTCATGCAAGGCGGGATGGCAGTTTTTCAAAAGGCGATTGAAGATAAAGATATTGAGATGTCCGCCAGAGCCTATTACTTGCTGAATAAAAGTTCCCGCAGGCTTCACCTTGTTGCTATGAATATGTTGGATTATTCGGGTTTGAACGGCACTATCATCGAGGAGACCGACATCTCCAAACTATTCGAAGAAGTCATCTTGATGCTCAAACATCTTTCGATTGGGAACATCAGTTTTGTCAGCTCGGTGGAATCCGGCTTGGAGGAATGCCGCCTCGATTCTCAAAAGCTTTTCCGCGTGCTATTGAATCTCGGGAGCAACGCAATTGACGCCATGCCAAACGGCGGAAGAATCAGGCTTAACGCCCGCCGGATAAACCGCGAAGACCCCTATTGGAGCCACGCCTGTCAAATGCAGCCCGGGCTGCAATCCCAAACTTCCTTGCTTATGATTGAGTTGGAGGATACGGGACAAGGCATACCTCCGCATATTTACGAGCGAATATTCTCGCCCTTTTTCAGCACCAAAGGCTCAAAAGGAACGGGACTTGGGTTGGCGTCCGTCAAACATTTTATAGATGTTGTGAAGGGCGCCATCACCGTTGACTCCAACGAGGGGGTGGGAACGATATTCCGATTGTTCCTGCCGGAAACCCTCTGCGCAGTGTATTCGCAGTAAAATCTATGATATAGTTTGACAAGCCCAAAATGCCTGCCTTATGATTTTATACATAGTTATAGATAATCCGTCATGATTTCCAAATGCGCTATTTTGGGGAGGTCGAGTATGAAAAAAGGGTTCCTAATCATCTCAGCTATTTTGCTGCTTATTATCAGGAGCGCTGTCGCTGACGTGATAGTTTTAAATTCAGGCGAACGCCGGACAGGTCTTGTCATTGAATCGCCCAGCGATCCGGATAACGTTGTTTTTGAGTCGAGCGTTGGAGAAATGAAAATAGCCCGAAACCGCATTGCCCGCATCGAAAAAGAGGCGCTGGATGCCAGTTACATGCATATCTCGCGGGATTATTTTGGGCGCCAGAACTTCGCCAAGGCAAAGGAATATGCCGATAAAGCCATCGGCGCCAATCCAGCCAATGAGGGCGCCCTCCAGCTTATTGACGACATCAATAAAACCATCGCGGATCGCGCCCAGAATGAAATCAAGGAGCAAGTTCGGCAGGTGGACGCTAATATTGAAAAATTGGGCGAACTCATCAAAGAGCAAAAGTTAACAGACGCGCAAAAACTTCTGGAGCAGATCGAGCGCAAAGAACTCTCCACTGCCCAGAGCGAAACGCTTCATTTCCTGAAGGTGCGGCTCCTTTATCAACAAGGCATGCAGGCAATAGATCGGCTCAATCCCAAAGGCGCAACAGAATATTTTGAGTCCGCCCTAAAACTCGATCCGAACAATCAGGAGGTATTCAATCAACTGCTTGCCCTCTGGCAGAATGATCCCAACATGGCTAACAAGGTCATTTCCATCTACGAGGAGCGTTTGAAAAATAATCCCGGCAATATAGAACTCTCCTATACGATTGCAGACCTTTATTACAAACAGCGCAACCTTGATAAGGCGCTCCCCTATCTGGTGAACATTAAGCAAAACGCCAAAACCGCCGATTCAATTCTTGATTCGCGTCTGCGGGAGGCTCTTACATCCGCGCATGAAAACGCCGCCGCCACCGGACAGTTCGAGAAAGCCGCCGAAGTTTACAACACCCTGCTCAAACTTTACCCCAACGAAGATCCGACCATTCTTTATTTTTATCAGTATTCCGCACAATTGGCGACGCTTTCACCGGACGACATCACCTCGCATATTGCTCTGGGCGATTTCTGCCGCGAACGGGGGCTGGATAATGAGGCATTGGAGCGCTACACTTTTGCTCTGGAGAAAGATCCCAAGAATCAAAAAGCCCTTGAGGGCGTCAAATTCTATGCTCAGAAAGACCTTGCGGAAATCAACAGCGCTTTCACAAGAAAAGATTATGACACAGTCATTTACAAAGCGGGCATTCTCGCGCGGAACTTCCCCAATCTTTCGGATGTTATCTCGCAGGGCAATGAATTGAAGGAGCGGGCGGAGAATGAACTCCGCCGCGAGACAAGGGAGACGAAGGCGCGCGCTTTGGCGCTGGCGCGCAGGGGCGATGAATTTTACGCCACGGCGGAATCCCATGCCAACGCCCTCAAATCTACAGAGCGAAAAACAACATTTTTTGTCATGAACGATAAGGAAGAGGCAAAGAAATTCTATCGCCGCGCAATTGACACATGGGAAGCCGCTCTTTCCATTGACAGTTCGCTCGGCTCGCGCGAAACGGAAGACTTGAACACCAAAATCGGCGATGCCCGCGCGCGGCTTTTCGCCCTTTCGCGCGTTATTCCCATTGCCACGCCCAAACGCACCATCAGAACCGAAAGCAAGTAGCGGGCGTTTCGGCGCTGGAGGATGGTTAATAACCCAAATCTTCCGCAATAAGAAAAATTGTCATACGCTCCGGCAACGACTGCCGCCGAATAACTACCTCATATTTGCAAAGCGTGCGTTCGGGCGGACATTCAAGGCATGATTCGCCGCGCACACATGGCACATCAATGCCCAGACGCTTTGCATTCAACGGCGCGGCAATTTTTTCAATCCGCATAAAAGCCTCTTTCACATCCGGCACAATCTTTTTCTCTGATGCAAAAATGAACACCTTTCGAGGTCCAAATATCTGCGCGGCAACGCGATTGCCTAAGCCGTCTATATTGACAAGCTCGCCCGATTCGGTGATGGCATTCGTGCCGGTGATAAAATAATCGGCAAGCAGTCCAAGGCGTCGGCGCTCGACCGCTTCCTCGCGCGGAACACCCGAGGCATAAGCGTCAATGAGATTGTAGCCGCCGGAGCGCAAGGCATCCATAAGCCCGATTTGCGCTGTTGTAGCGGAGCCGCCAAATGCGACAGATGAACCGCCGGGGATCATTTTAAGCGCGGCATCCTTTGCCTCGGCGCCTGTTTGAAATCGAAGAACGTTAATATTGTTCTTTTTCAATGCGTCAATCGTTTTTTCCAAATTTGCCATGTTCTGCCTCCCCGAGAAAATATGAAAACTCTCTGCCAAAGTTCTTGATTCCGCGCAAGTCCTTTTGGCATGAACAAAATTTATGTCGTTGCGCGTTTTACAACTTTGCGCGGTTGATTTTACTGTGATGCACTTTCTGCGCCCTCTTATCCGTTTTTTGGAACAAAAGGGATTCGAGGTAACAACAGCATGCAGCGAGGGTTCGTATTTCTCCCAGCTGCAAAAAGAAGGCTTGCGTCTTCATCCTATTCCAATTGCGCGCAGTATGAATTTATTCAGCCATATCCGCTCTCTATATATATTATACCGATACTTACGAAAAAATCATTATGATATTATTCACGTCCATACACCGATTGCGAGTCTGCTCGGACGCATCGCGGCAAGGCTTGCCGGCGTGCCTATCCGAATCTACACAGCGCACGGGTTTTACTTTCACGACGATATGCCGAATCTGAAACGAAAATTTCATGTGGCGCTCGAACGGTTCGGCGCGCAATGGGGCGATTTTATTTTCACACAAAGCGAGGAGGATCGCGAGACGGCAATCCGCGAAAAAATATCGCCGCCGGAGCGCATCAGAACAATTGGGAACGGGATTGATGTTCGGCATTTTGATCCGGCTCAAATAACGGAAGGGACATCCGCCCGCTATCGTGCCGAGTTCGGCATCCCCGACGGCGCGCCTATTATCGGCATCATCGGACGCATCGTCCGCGAAAAGGGATATTTTGAATTTGTCGAGGCAGCGGCGCGTATATTGGGGCAATTGCCCGAAACGCATTTTTTGTGCATCGGCGAAACGCTGAAAAGCGACCACGATGCCACCGGCGCAGAACTTCATCGGCGCATCGCAGATTTGAAACTTGGCGGTCGTATTCATTTTGCAGGTTTGCGCAACGATATTCGCGAACTCCTTTCCATCATGAACATATACACGTTGCCTTCTTATCGGGAGGGGATGCCGCGCTCGATTCTTGAGGCGATGGCGATGGAGCGCCCGGTTGTGGCAACCAATATCCGCGGCAGCCGCGAGGAGATTGTGGAGGGGCGGACTGGGCATCTTGTTCCGCCGCGCGATGCGGACGCGCTGGCAAAAGCTGTTATCTCCCTTCTGCGCGATCCTTCAAAGGCGGTGGAAATGGGACGCTCCGGCAGGCTGCGTGTTCTGGAATTCTTCACGGAAGAAAAGGTTTTGGAACGCCAATACGATATTTATCAGGAATTAATCGCCGAGAAAATAAAGGGGTATCGCCCATGATACTGGTCACCGGCGCCACAAGCCACACAGGTTCGCGCCTTGTGCAAAGGCTGGTCGGACTTAATTATCAGGTGCGGTGCCTTGTGCGCAATCCCCGCCATGCGGGAAATCTTCCGCTGGAAAAAGTTGAGATTGCTCAAGGCGATATTCAAAATGAGGAACAGGTTATCGCGGCGCTTAAAGATGTTGATATCCTTGTTAACATTGCCCACATAAAATTTGCGCCGGCTTTGCTCCCCATTTGCCGCAAAGCGGGCGTAAGGCGCGCCCTCTTCATGAGTTCCACAAGACGGTACACGAAATTCCCCTGCGAGACGTCAAGGCAGGTGATTGATTCAGAAGAAGCGATAAGGCGCGGCGGGCTTGATTACACCATACTCCGTCCTTCGATGATTTACGGCGGTCCGCAAGATAACAATATAACGAAATTGGTAAATCAGATAAAGCGGCATAAGTTTTTTCCGCTTTTCGGAGATGGTTCAAATTTGATTCAACCGGTGTTTGTGTGGGATCTGGTGGATGCCCTGCTGTATTGCGTTGCTCATCCGGAAACAGCCGGAAGGGAATACACCATTGCGGGACCGGAGCCGATAACCTATCGGCAGATAGTGGAAATCATCGCCGGGGCGCTGAACAGAAAGATAATATTCGTTCCTGTCCCGCTGCCCTTATGTTTATTTATGGCGGGCATTTATGAGAAGATTGCGAGCAAGCCTCGCGTGACATCGGAACAGGTTCGGAGATTTGGCGAGGATAAGGTTTTTGATATAGGCGAGGCGCGGCGCGAGATTGGATTTTCCCCGCGCTCGTTTGAAGAGGGGATATGTTTGAAAATTAACGGAGAGGCGTAAATGGCAAAGAAAAAAATCAGCGCGTTAATAACGGGCTATGACGGTTTTGTGGGTCCGCATCTGGCGGGACACCTGCTGAGCGAAGGCAGGCGCGTTTCGGGAACTATTATCTCGGGCGGTCGCCCCAATCCGTTGCACAAGGGACGCCTTGAGAAAAGCGTCGCCCTGTTTCCGATTGATTTGAGAAATTATGAAAACGTCCGCGACCTTGTTAAAGAGGTTCAGCCGGATGAGATTTATCACCTTGCCGGCATCAGCCATGTTCCCACCAGCTGGAAGAATCCGGTTCTCACATACGCCGCAAATGTTATGGGGAGCGTTCATCTTTTTGAGGCGCTGCGCGAATGGGGGCTCAAGGTGCGAACGCTCGTTGTCACATCGGCGGAGATTTATGGCTCATTGAAACCGGCGGAATTGCCTGCTGTGGAAACTCTGCCTTTGCATCCGGAAAACCCCTATGCCGCAAGCAAGGCGGCTTTGGATTTAATTGCTTTTCAATGGGGGCGCTATCCGGACATGCATATTGTGCGGGCGCGCCCATTTTCCCACACGGGACCGGGACAGACGACGGGGTTTGTCTGCCCGAGTTTTGCGCGTCAGGTGGCGGAGATTGCTCTCGGCGCGCCGCCTGTGATAAAGGTGGGCAACCTTTCTGCGCGCCGCGATTTCACAGACGTGCGAGATGTTGTGAGGGCATATCGGATGTTGGTTGAAAAGGGAAGGCATGATGAAGCCTATAACATTTGCAGCGGCAGAACGCGTTCCATCAAATCCATCCTTCAGACGCTCAAATCCTTTTCGCCGATGAAGATAGAGGTGGTGACAGATCCCGAGAAATTGCGTCCAACGGATATCTCTGAAACACGCGGCTCTTTTGCGAAATTGCGGCGGGACACCGGCTGGAAACCGCAGATTCCCTTCAGCCAGACGCTCCGAGATTTATATGAATATTGGATGGCGGAATTGAGATAATTGCACCTTTTTGAGACTTTGTCCGTTTTATGGACAGCGCCATTGTTCCAATACTGGAAATATTTTTGAATATTTTTGTGGAAATATGATTTAATGGGATTTAGGAAAGGTATAGTTTTTGCTCATTTATATGAGTATAATTTTTTTTTGAAAGGAGACATCTCATGAACAGAATCATACTCGTTCGGTTGTTCCTGCTGACATGCCTGATCGGCGCTGCAATGCTGAACGTCTCCGCCATCGCCAAAGAGCAGGCGACGCTTTCGGCGCAAAGAGTCACCGAGGGGCGCGCCCAGTCCATCATTGTCACTCCCAATTATGATTTGCAAATCAGCGTCTGGACGGAAAAAACCAATTACAATATCGGGGAGAATATCCGCATCTATTTCAACGTCAACAAGGAATGCTATGTTTATATCTTCAACATAGATACCAACGGCGTCACGCGCCAGATATTCCCGAACTTTTTTGACCGCGACAACTTTGTTCGTCCGGGCACTTATTCCTTGCCCGACAGGAATTATAATCTTGAAGCCACAGGCCCCATCGGCAGAGAATATATCCGCGCGCTGGCTGTGCGCGAACGCCACCGAGCCATGGCGGAATTCGAGCGCTATTCTGAAAAAGAGCCTTTTCGGATGATGCCGGGCGGGATTGACTCATTCCGCCAAAAGATGCAAATGATGCCGTCTGAGCCGCAAGGACCGGCACCCAAAGAGCCGGGAAAACCCGCGCCTATGCCCGGGCAACCGGGGAAAATGGCAATCGTCCCCGCTCCCATCACCCCCAAACCCGCCCGTGAATTAGCTGAAAGTTACACCTCCATTTATGTTAGCGCGCGCTGGGTTGGTCATGACGATGCAAGATATAATCCACGCCGCACGGAAAAAATCCGATTCCGCTCCAATCCCGACAATGCCGAGCTTTATATTGATGGAGAATACATGGGCAAAACCTCCAAGACTGTGCGCCTTTCTCACGGACCTCATAAAATCCGCTTGCGCAAAAAGGGATACAACGACTGGGTGCGTTCTCTTTATGTGGATAAAAATTCGCCCGAATCAATATCCGCCACGCTGACTCGCGCCCATTCAAATATTTGGCGGGAATATAAAAAGGAATGGGATATTGAATTCCGCATTCAGCTGGGCAAGGATCCGCTTTCCTCAAAATCTTCGAGCTCCGGGGACTTGCTTATAAAGGCGGGAGGGTTCAAATAATAGACGGCAAAAGGGCATCCGTGCTTTGGTTGTTTGCTTCGAATCTGGATGGGAAGAAAATGGTAGCGGTGGGGGGACTCGAACCCTCGACACTGCGGATATGAGCCGCATGCTCTAACCAACTGAGCTACACCGCCACAAGACCGATTAAGGCGAGCGCAGACTTGAAATGAGGCGATGGATCAGAAATGATTCCCATCGCCTCAATTGTTTTGATTTGGTAGCGGGGGACGGACTCGAACCGTCGACCTTTGGGTTATGAGCCCAACGAGCTACCAACTGCTCCACCCCGCGGCATTTTTCTCTCAAGGAACATTCAATCACAACTAATTAAACGATTTTTCATACAAGCCGTTCCTCACCCGTGTCAACAATAATTTTTAGTGTTTTATTCGGGCGACGGCATAAAAATTTCGGAGCATAGCTCGCCGTTCAAGGCGCTGGATTGATGGAAACAAAAAACACATCTGTCTTCACCCAGCGCACAGCAAACGGAGAGAATACCGCACGCTGCGAAAGCAGCTGCATGAATTATTCAAAAATAAGCGGATTAATCTTGAATGGGCGGAGTGATTTTAGATATAAAGATTGGCGCAATTTTGAGACAATTTTTTGTTTGGGAGGGACTGATGAAAAATTTTGTCTGTTTGATTGTGATTATTTTTCTGACGGCGATTCAAACTTTAATGCCCGCCGCGCCGGAAGACGACACCCACAAGAGCGTTTACAGCGTCCTTGATTTCGGCGCAAAGGGGGACGGCAAAACGGATGACACGGATGCCTTTCAAAAGGCTCTTGATACGGCGGCAGGAAAGGATTCCATCGGCGGGAAGGTAAGCGTTCCTCGCGGCATATATCTGATTAAGAGGCATCTAAATATTCCAATCAATGTTGCCCTTGAGGGGATTTGGGAAATTCCGACGGCTTGGAGCCAGTATAAGGGAACGACCCTGCTTGTTGTTGAAGGCGAGGGCAATGCGGAGGGCAATCCATTTATAACCTTATGGAATAACTCCGTAGTTAATGGTTTGGCGATTTTTTATCCCAATCAGGTCACATCCGGGGCGCCCAAACCATACCCATGGACGATTGCCTCCGGCGGAGGAGATAATTGCTCCATCATTGATGTGCTTATCGTTAACCCATATCAAGCTGTGGATTTTGGCAGCAAAGAAACCGGACGCCATTATATCCGCAATCTTTATGCCCAGCCGCTTTACAGGGGGCTTTTTGTGGATCAATGCTACGATGTTGGGCGCATTGAAAACGTCCACTTTTGGCCCTTTCTCACATGCAACAACCCCCAGATGGAATCCTTGCAGGACTGGGTGATTCAAAATGGGGAGGCGTTTATTTTTGGCAGGACAGATTGGGAATATGTTTACAACACTTTTTGCTGGGGATATAAAATCGGGTATCGTTTCACGAGAACGAAAAACGGCGTGGCAAATGGCAATTTTCTTGGGATTGGAGCGGACGCAACTCAGAATGCTGTGGCGGTGGATGATTGCGCTCCTTATGGCTTGCTGATAACCAACGGCGAATTTGTCAGCTTCCCCGGCGCGCATCCTGTGAGCGTGGATGTGTCTTCATCGAACACAGGCGTCATCCAGTTTCAGAACTGCGCCTTTTGGGGCGACCCGCCACAGATTGCCAATATCAAAGGGAAGGGCGCGGTTACATTCAACGCCTGTAATTTTCAATTTTGGGGTTATGAAAAAAAGAGGCTGCCTGCCATTGAATGTTCGGGCGGAAATCTGATTATCAATGCCTGCAACTTTCAACGCGGCGGCGAGCATGTCCGGCTGAATGAAGGAACCGCCTCCGCTGTTATCACAAGCAACCGCTTTGCGGAAAAGCCGCGAATCGTAAATAATTGCGATGGAGATGTGCAGGTTGGTTTTAATGTTCAATCAAATCTCAAAGGTAAAAAAAAGAACATAAATAAAAAAATCTCCCCTTGACACAGGAACGGGGCGTTTTCTATGAAGTGCGTCTGCTTGTGTGTAAAGACAAATAGTATGACACACTTTTTGAGGTTTTTATGGCTCCAACATCCGATAGCGCTTTCCGCCGGGTGGATCGCATCAATAGCCTGATGGATATTTATGGGAATCTCCTGACGGAAAAACAAAGGCGTTTTGTGGAATTGCATTACGGCGAGGACTTGTCATTCGGGGAGATTGCCGCGCAGTTCAAGGTTTCTCGGCAGGCTATCTATGATGCTGTAAAACATGCCCTTGGGAACCTTGATAAATTCGAGAAGACGCTTCGTCTTCTGGAAATGAAACCCGCTGAAGATGAGATTGCGTCGGCGGAAGATGCGGCTAAGGCGGCGCATCCATTGCCGCAGAAAACCGTTCCAGATGTTGATGTTAGTCCGATTGTGAATGAGCTGCAGGCAATCCGCCGCAAGGTGCAAAAGCAAAGAATTATTTATAATGTGGACTGGCTGATGAGCGATCTGGCGCGTGTTATCAGCCAGATTGAGAAACTCTCAGGTATCTCGGCGGAAGAAACGGGACGAAATTCGGAATAAACTTATGTTCGATAATCTTGGCGAAAAATTTGAACGCATCTTCAAAAAGCTGAAGGGCGAATCCACCATCTCGGAAAAGAACATCCGAGACGCCATGCACGAGGTCAAACTCGCCCTGCTGGAAGCCGATGTCAATTTTAAGGTCGTCAAGGACTTCATCCAGAAAGTGACAGAAAAAGCCGTCGGGCAGGAGGTTCTGACCAGCATTTCGCCGGGGCAGCAGATTATCAAATTTGTCTATGACGCTCTTGTAGATGTGATGGGCGGCAAGCCTAAGGAATTCGAGCTCCACCAGAGCAAGATAAACAAGGTGATGCTGCTGGGTTTGCAAGGTTCGGGCAAGACGACATTTGCGGGCAAGTTGGCTAAATATTGCCTCAAAAAAGGGTGGAAACCGCTCCTTGTCGCTTGCGATGTGTATCGCCCCGCCGCCATCAATCAGTTGAAGGTGGTCGGGGAACAGGCAGGCGTTCCGGTCTTTGAAAAGGGTCAAATCAAACCGCTGGATATTGCCCGCGAGGCGATAGACTTTGCCCTTCATGAGGGCTGCAACATCATGATTGTGGACACGGCGGGACGCCTTCATATCAATGAAGTCCTTATGGATGAGTTAATCGGCTTAAAAGCCTTTTTGAAACCGGAGTATGCCTTTCTTGTTGCGGATGCTATGACCGGACAGGATGCCGTAAAAAGCGCGTCAGCATTCGATTCGCAGGTCGGCATTGACGCCGTTTGTCTGACCAAACTCGATGGCGACGCGCGCGGCGGCGCCGCCCTCTCCATACGCGCCGTCACGGGCAAACCGATTGTCTTTTCCAGCATCGGGGAAAAACTGACCGATTTGGAGATGTTCTATCCAGATAGGATGGCTTCCCGCATTCTGGGCATGGGGGATGTGGTTACCCTTGTTGAAAAGGCTCAAGAAACCTTTGACGCCAAACAGGCGCAGGAGATGCAAAAAAAACTCATGCGCCAATCTTTCACCTTCCAAGATTTTCTGGATCAGATGAAGCAGGTGAAAAAGATGGGTCCCCTAAAAGATATCATGTCCATGATTCCGGGCGTTGGACGCCAGCTCAAGGATGTGGACTTTGACGAAGCCGAACTGGGGCGGGTGGAGGCGGTTATTCTCTCCATGACGCCGGAAGAGCGGGAACATCCGGAAATCTTGACCGGCAGCCGCCGCCAACGAATCGCCAAAGGCAGCGGCGCAACCTTGCAGGATGTTAATGCGCTTATCCGCCAATTTGAAGAGGCAAAGAAGATGATGCAGCGGATGATGGGGGCAACGGGGTTGATGGGCAAGTTGAACCCGTTCAGCAAAAAGCGCAAAGAGGAAGCCAAAGCGGATCATAAATTTGAAAAGCAGCAAAAAAAGCAGCAGTTAAAAAAGAAGAAGAAAAAAAGAAAATGAATCAATGAGTGATAGATTGTGGACGTTTGTGGAAGGCAATAAAAAAATAATAAATTGCAATGGAAGGGAGGTGATTGAATGTCGGTTAAAATCCGCCTGACGAGAATGGGACACAAACGCGGCGCCTATTACCGCGTGGTAGTGGCAGACTCGCGCCCTCAGCGCGATGGGCGTTTCTTGGAAATTCTCGGATATTATCATCCTTTGAACAAAAAAGAAGATGCAGCCATCAAGATTAATGAAGAGAAAGCCCTTGACTGGATGTGGAAAGGGGCGCGTCCCTCGGAGACTGTCCGCTCGATTTTCTCCAAACTGGGAATCATGAAAAAGTTCCATGAAAGCCGCAAAAAGCTGTATGTGAAAACGCAAGAGCCGACTTCCGGCGCCCAATCGGTCTCTTAAGCGGGTTATCGCAAGGGAGTCCGGGTTTTGACATAAAGATTGGCTAAAACGCAGCGCCATCATTTTGATAAATTGTCGAACCATGGTTTTCAAATTGCATGTTGTTATCTGAAATTCCACAAGAATGGAAGCAGCACAATGGACGGAAGACCAGATCAAGGAGGAAATGACAGATGGAAGAACTGGTGAAGTTTATAGCAGAAGCGCTGGTGGATCATCCCGAAGAAGTGCGCGTAAGATCTATTGAAGGGGCAAACAGTGTCATTGTCGAGTTGAAAGTTGCCAAAGACGACGTGGGCAAGGTCATCGGCAAGGGCGGACAGACGGCAAAGGCGATTCGCAAAATCCTCTCTGCCGCCGCCACAAAGCTCAAAAAGAAATCCCTTCTCCAGATTCTGGAAGAATAGACCGCTCTCTGATAATGACAATAGCGGACGCAAATACTGTGGAAGATGATTTCATCTCCTTCGGACGCATTGTCCGAACTCAGGGAAACAAGGGAGAGGTTCGGGTCGCTTTTGACACGGACACGCCCGAGGACTTTTACAAGTTCCTTGAGCAGGGCGCCTATCTGGCGCTGCCGGATAATTCGGAACCGAAACCGATTGAGGTTGAGGATGTATGGCTCCACAAGGGCTTTGTCATCGTCAAAATCAAAGGGGTGGACGATATGAACGCGGCGCAGCGGCTGCGGGGCGCGCAATTCCAGATTGCCCACAATCTACGACCGCCGCTTGCCGAAGGGGAATACTATCTGGATCAGCTGATCGGACTCAAGGCGCTGGATGCGGAAACTGGCGGCGAGCTGGGAAGCATTTTCGACATGAAAACCATTGCGGGAAATCTTCTGATGGAAATACAAAAACCGGATGGTTCTGTGTATATGGCTCCTTTTGTTTCGGCATTTATCCGCGGCGTGGATTTGAAAAAAAGGCAAATCCATCTTTTGCTGCCGGAGGGATTGGATCAGCTGTGACAGGAACAGATTTATGATTCGTTTTGAGATTCTGACGCTGTTTCCGGACTTTTTCAAAGGACCGCTGAGCGAAAGCATCCTCAACCGAGCCTGCGAAAAACGCCTGATAGACATCAGAATCATCAACATCCGCGATTTCACCGCAGACAAGCATCATGTGGCGGATGATTATCCTTATGGCGGCGGCGCCGGCATGGTTATGAAACCGGAGCCGATTGCCAAAGCGATATGCTCTTTGAAAGAAGAATCTCCCCAGCCCCGCGTGATTTTTCTGACGCCGCAGGGAAAGCCGTTCACCCAGCAACGCGCCCGCGAACTGGCGCAACTGGAGCGAATTGTTCTTCTATGCGGACATTACGAGGGCATTGACGAGCGAGTGCGGATGCGCCATGTGGACGAAGAAATATCCATCGGTGATTACGTCCTCACGGGAGGCGAAGCGCCGGCGCTGATTGTGTTGGATGCCGTGGCGCGGATGGTTCCGGGCGTGCTGGGCAATGAAGACTCCTTTCGCAACGACTCTTTTTACGAGGGCATCCTTGATTATCCGCATTACACCAGACCTGAGGAGTTCGAAGGAGACCGCGTTCCGGAAACGCTCCTTTCAGGTCATCATAAAAAGATCGAAGAATGGCGAAGGCGCGAGGCGCTGGCAAGAACGTTGCGGGTGCGCCCCGACCTTCTGGAGCATGCGCCGCTTTCTGAAGAAGACCATCGGATATTGAATGAACTGAGGAAACTGGGATAGCAAACCATGCCATTAAATATCGCTTTGGTGCATTATCCCATAAGAGATAAAAAGGGCGACATCTCCGCCACCAGCATCACCAACTTTGACATTCACGATATTGCGCGGAGCGCCCGCACCTATGGGGTGGAGCGTTATTACATCCAGAACCCAATGCCTTCGCAAAAAAAGTTTGCCGAGCGGATTATCCGCCACTGGCGCGAGGGATTCGGTTCGGAATACAACCCCTCGCGGGGAACGGCGCTGGAACTCGCCCTTGTCATAGACGACCTTTCGGAAGTGGTAGATGATGTGATGGAACGCTCGGGAGGAAAGCCGCCCATCTTTGTCGGCACATCAGCCAAAACGTATCCGAACACCGTCACTTTTGAGAATCTGCGGCGGCGAATACAAAACGGAACGGAGCACTTTTGTCTGGTTTTTGGGACAGGCTGGGGATTGCATCCCTCGCTCATCATGGATTTTGACTTAATGTTGGAACCCATCAAAGGCGCGGGGGGATATAATCATTTATCAGTGCGGTCGGCGGCGGCAATCATCCTCGACCGTCTGATTGGAAGATGAGACTGTTTGATTTTTTTCACGATGACTAATGAACGTTGATAAATTTTAAAGATTGAATAGGGAGGAATGTTTGATGAATCCGAAGATTAAAGAGTTCGAGGCTGCGCAATTGAAGTCCAATCTCCCCAACTTTCGTCCGGGCGACACCATCCGCGTTGCCGTGCGGATTAAAGAAGGGGATAAAGAGCGCATCCAGAATTTTGAGGGCGTTTGCATACGCCGTTGCGGCTCGGGCATGCGCGAGACCTTCACTGTGCGCCGAGTTTCTTATGGCGTGGGCATGGAGCGCGTATTTCCGCTGCATTCGCCCCGTGTCGAAACTATCACAATAGTGCGCGAGGGCAAAGTGCGCCGCGCCAAACTCTACTATCAGCGCGAGCTGCGCGGCAAAAAAGCCCGCATTATGGAAAGAAAAAAGGCTGAACCCGCCGTTCCCCAGCAACCGGCGGAGCAAAGCGCCGATAATTAATGGCGCATTTCCAGATAAAAGATTGCCGGCTCTTGTTGCTGTTGATTGCTCTTACAGGGAGGTTGAGAGATGGCTCAAAAGTTGTTCCTGTTGCTTATAGTTTTCGCGGCATTTGCTATGATGGTACAGGCAGAAACGGTTGCAAAAAAAACGGTTGTGACCACTGAAACGCTGCGTCAGGCTGCCTTTGAAGAGAAAGACCCCAGTTTTGAATTCCCCGCGCGAAAAGAGCGTTATTTTTACAATGGCGTTTCAGACGGGGATTCTGTGGCGCTGACGTTTGATGACGGACCTAATCTTCAATGGACACGCTCCATCCTCCAGGTTCTAAAAGAGAAAAAAGTTCCGGCAACCTTTTTCCTGCTCGGAGATAATGTGCGGCAGAATCCTGAAATAGTGAAGGAAATCATCGAGGCAGGCTGCGAGGTAGGCAATCACTCCTACGATCATTCCAACATGGGCAAACTCGGCGAGGAAAAGGTCAAAGAGCAGATAACCAAAACACAAGATGAGATTAAAAACGCATGCGGAGTTGAGCCAAAAGTTATGCGGGCTCCTTACGGCGTCGCCAGCGCAACTGTGGCAAAGGTCGCATACCAGATGCGTTTAGACATGTTTTTCTGGTCGTTGGATACGGATGATTGGAGAAAAACGGTGACAGCTGAGAACATGGTTGAGAAGGTTCTTAAAGACATAAAGCCCGGCTCGATTATCCTGATGCATGACAAAAGCCAAAAACAGGTGGACGCCCTAAAAGCAATCATAGACCCCATCCGCGCCAAAGGGCTGCGATTTGTCACCTGTTCGGACATTGCCGCGCAGGTTAGGGCAAAAAAACATTTGAATGAGCAAAAAAAAGAACAGACCGCAAAACAACCCACAAATTCAAAGAATAAAAGCAATGTCAAATCTCAAAAGGAGAAGACAAAATGAATATTTCCGCACAATCCGGCGGCGGCTTACGCGCTCCCCAGAGGACGCCTCTGGTGATTGAAGGCGCCACGCCCGCTTTGGGGCAGGCTTCGCAGGCGGTCAAATATGGCGATGTGGTTTTTATCTCCGGACAGCTTCCCATAGACCCGCGAACCAACAAACTGGTGGAAAACGAGATAGGAGCCCAGACAGAGGCTTGCATACAGAGCCTTCAAAAAATTTGCGATTTCCTGAGCGGCGCCCTCTCCAATATTGTCAAGATGACCATTTATATTGTGGCGATGGAAGACCTGCCGGGAATGGAGAAAGTCTATAAGCAATATTTTTCATATCAACCGCCCGCACGGACAATCGTCGGCGTTGCGCGTCTGCCGATGAATGCCCGCATCCAGATGGACGCCATCATCTATCCTCCGCCGCGCGAAAAAGCCGGAAGTGCGTTTTAATTTTGTTTATTACTCTGACTAAATTCAGATGTCTCGAGCGCTTCGGGCGCTGATGAATCGCAAGGAAAATGTTAACTATACAGACCCGTGAAGACACCCAAAACAGCCCGATTGTGTCGCAACGGGGTGTTTTTTTATATAAACAATCGCATGACAAATTTCGGGGTTTGGTATATATATATAATGGTTTTTTGTTTATTCTTTTATATGCTTTTGATGGAGGTGGAAGTTGATCAAGGTCGAGTGTCATTTCAACGATTGTGTTTACTTCAATCAATCGCCAAATAGTCCGGGAGAAGTATATTGCAGCCATAAGGAGATTGAATTGCAGCTGCAATTGAGCAGATATAATTTGAAAAACTGCCCGCTTTATCGAATGGATTGGGCAAAAAAGATGGGCATCGCCCAATCCATGAAGACGCGCCTAAAGGCGTTTTGAATCTTATTCTTAGTTAATCTATATTCCCGGTTATGCTTAAGGCATCCGCTATCCTTATGCGATGGCGGATTTTTTTATTTGGGGGCGTTCGACTTTTTGAGAATGTAATGCTTCCACCAGAAGCGCACCCCGCTTTTGAAATGTTCCCAGCTTAATGTGTTGAAGCCGAGGCTTTTGCGTTGGACGTGGTGGATGATGACAGCGCTGGGGATATATTGCACCTTCCATCCCGCCTTTTTTGCCCGAAAACAAAAATCCACATCCTCAAACCCAAAATAAAAGGTGTCGTCAAAATAACCGATTTGTTCGATGACCTCCCGCCGAATGATGAAACAAGCGCCTGCTACCCAATCGCATTCGAGGGGGCAGTTGTGGTCTTCATCAAGCATCAGGTGGCGGCGCTCCCAGCGATTGTTGGGGAACCAAGACCCGAGAGGCGTCCGCCGCGAGAAGATTGTCATCATTGTGTAAAATCGTTTGCATGAAAATTCTAAAGAGCCGTCGGGACGAACAGTTTTTCCGCCGCCCACACCCACATCCGGATGTGATTCCATGAACTCAAGCAGGGCGTCCAGCGCCTGCGGATGCGATTCTGTATCGGCATCAAGGATTAGGATATATCGCCCTTTTGCGGCGCGGATGCCTTCGTTGCGCATGATGCTGATTCCGAATTTCGGGAAAGGTATCAGGCGCAAATCCTTGAATTCTTCCGTGAGTTTTTCCGCGCCGTCCTCCGAGGGTTTGTTGACGAGAATCACCTCAAAGGAGAGCCGGTTACCTCCCGAATAGATTGATTTGAGGCAGGGCGTCAGAAGATGCGCCATCCGATAATTGATAAGGACAATTGATACATCCACTGAAAATAACTCCGTCTTTTTGCAGTTAATTGCGTGATTTAATGAGAAAAGACATAATGCCGTCCGCGCCTCATGTCAACCGTTATTGGAGATAAGAACTGGATGGGAGGTGATTACAAAAGTTCGATGTGATATGGGCATATAATGTGTTAGTTTAATTATAGTATCCTTCGTTGATTGACTCTTACCGGTTAATGTATCATTCCAGATTCATAATCATTTTTTTCATTTCGCCGGCAATATAATCCCACGATTTGGTTTCCGCCTTTTGGCGGATGCGAATATGGAGGTCGCCTATTTTATCCGAGAGACATTCTTCGGTTTTTTGGATGAACTCTTCAGACGTTGAGGCAATTGCCACGACGTCCGAATAATCGGCGATGACATCCGGAATAGGCGTGGAGACAACGGGTTTGCCGCCCGCGAGATATTCAGGCGTTTTGGTCGGGCTGATGTGGAGGGTCAAGTCACTGATGACAAAAGGCATCAGGCAGACGTCAAACGCTTTGAGATAATTCGGCAGGTCGCCATAATTTTTTTTGCCAAGGTAGTGGAAATTGGGGCGCTCAACGGGAGTTTTTTCCATTTGCACAAGGGGTCCGAGCAGGACAACCGACCAATCGGGACGGGCGGCGCAAACCTCATCCAGAAGTTTGAAATCAATCCGTTCATCCACCGCGCCAAAATATCCAAGGATGGGAGGTTTGATGTTTTTGATGTCGTCAGGGATAGAAGTTTCGGAAAGAGTCGCCTTGAAAAAATGGTCATATTCCACGCCGCTGGGGAAGCAATAGGTTCTGGGGTTGATGCCTTCTTTTGATTTTTGAAGGCTGCGTCCGCCGGTGAAAACGATATCCGCTTTTTTCAGGAGTTCATTTTCGATATCTTGCACATTGCCGACGGATGATTTGAACCCGCGGAACAAATCCATGCAATCGTATATAAGTTTTTTATAGTTAAACATTTTGAGGTGATGGACGTAGCTGGGATAATAAAGCCAGAGATAGATGTCTCTGAATTTGTGGCGGCGCGCGTGCCGTTTAGCCGCAAAGGACGTTAGACGGTCTGTCAGTTTGCGCAGAAACCCGATGCGTCGAGAAAAAGGCAGGAATGGGATGGTCAGATAATGCAGGTTTTCGCCCTCCTGCCCGATATAATCGCGGATGCGCCCTTTAAAAAATGCGGATAGGAATTCTTTTGTGGAGCAGTGCGCCACATAGATGACGCGATGGTCGCGGGCAAATCGCCGCATTATCTGCTGGGGGCGTTGGAAGAGAGTATGCTCCCATTTCAAATGGCTGAGGCAGATGATGTCAAATTGGTTCACTGTTTGGGTTTTTTGGTTGTTCATGGCACTTCCTTATTTATAATGGGACGCCCTTTAACATAATTGGGAATGGGCGTCTGAGGCGCTCCTTGAAGTAATTGATATATTTTTTGAGCCAAACTTAAAAGGCGCGTTTCCATAAAATAAAACATCTTTATCAGAAGTCCCTCCTGCGCCAGCACGCTGCCGGCGTTGCCGCCGTTGATGCCCCAGATGACGAAGCATCTTCGGCAGCCGAGAGCAGGCAGCGGGCTTTCGATTCTCCAACGCATGAGTTTATACCGCCATCCATTCCATATCTGAAAGAATGGGGTTTTATTCAAATCGCCAAGAAACTGGTTGCTGGCGCAACAGGGTGTGATGATTCCGTTGCTGTGTATGTAAGGCTCCGACCAAGGACTATGGCATCTCTGCGGGAATCTTTTCGGTTTGGGAAAAAGCCGGCGCGCGCTGATAATTTTTTTCCAAAGCCCCGATTTTGCCGGCGGGGGCTGCTTTTCAGAATAGGGCGCGGGTAAAACAAGTTCAACACCCAGCTCCTCGGCAACTGTTTGCGCTTCATGAAGAAGGTTATTTGCTTTTTGCGGTTCGCGTCTGAGCGATTGCTCATCAAATTCCCTGCCGCCTAAATCGTAATCCGCCACCCAGACTTTCATAATTCCATAGCGATGCGCCAAACGAATCACATCGGGCAGTTCGTGGATATTTTTCCGCAGGGCTACAAAAATGAGCGAGAACTCGGAGTAAACCTCGGAAAGATGGATGTCGCGTAATTTTTTTATCATGGCAAGCCGTTCACAAACCTGTTCAAAATTCCCGCCTGTTCGAATGTCCTCAAAGGTTTTTTTGGTGGCGCCGTCCAAAGAAATCTGTATTTTAACGGGGTATCGTGTGAGTTGCTCAATGCGGGGAAAATTAAGCAAAGAGGCATTTGTCACAAAATGCACATGCGAGCCATTGTGAAGCGATGTTTCTAAAATGGAGTCAAAATTGGAAGCCATAGTCGGCTCGCCAAAACCGGTGATGCTGATGGTGACAATCCATGGCATTGCCTCTGCGCGGACTTTTTCCCAAATTTCCGGTCTGAGGTCTTCGGCGTAATAAGGGGCATAGCCTTTTTCACATGTGCGGCAGAAAAAATTGCATTTTGTGGTGCTTTCCAGATAGAGCTGCGGGGGATGGGATTTGAGATGGAGACGCTTTTCGTTGTATTCTTTTTTGTTAAGTTCAAGATTTTCCTGTTGCCGCGGTGAAAGTTGAGAAGGAATCGGCACATCCACTTTTGAGGTTTTGTCGGTTTTTTGCTTGAGGTATTTAATATATTTAAGCCCTGTCGAAGCGTCCTCGCAATTGGGGCGTTTTTCCAAAACCCGCTGGTATGAATCAATCGCTTCATCAAGCCGCCCCAGATTGATAAGGCGGTCGCCGATGCGCCAACGCGGTTCTGGGTTTGCGGGCTGAATGGCGAGGTATTTTTCATAAAGGGCGATAGCCTCTTCGTGGCGATTCTTTTTGGCGAGCGCCCAAGCGAGGTCGCCCATGGCTGGCAAAAAATCGGGGAACCGTTTAAGGAGGTCGCGAAATTGCCCGATGCCGTCTGATTTGCCTTTGCGAATATCGGAAAGGATTATTTCATGTTCCTTTTGGGCAGGCGATATTTTATTTTCAAAATCCGGCATAAATTACTCGTTCACCCGCTTAAAAAAATCTCACGCCGAGTCTTATGCTCGTTGTGATTTTTCCCCAGAGAAAACAAAACGCGCCCAGAAAATCTAATATAGGCATCACACGCTCTAATCTGTTTTTTTTGAAAACCAAACTAAACGGCATCTTGAAAAAAGAAAAGAACAATTCCTTATACGGCTGTGATATAAAAAAGGAATTATAACCGAATTTTTTGCGGTGTTTTTTGAACAATCGCGCCGAGCCTGCGCCATAGTTTCGCACCTGTTTGAGCATGCCCCGCAATGTGGAACGGTGCTGGTGGATAACAGTTGCCGCCGGCTCATATTCAATAGAATAACCCAGCCAGACAATGCGCCAGCATAAATCGGCATCCTCGCCCGCCAATGTAAAGGCGTCGTCGAAGCCGTCCACTTTTTCCAGCGCCTCCCGCCTATAGACCGCGTTGGCGGTGATGAGGAAGGGCGGCGAGATGGGCTCGTTGCGCATGGCGCGTTCCTGTGAAAGGATGTCTTTGCGGATGACATATTCTTCAATGACGGTTTGAGGTTTTGCGGAGTCGAGCGGACCGCCGCAGGCGCCGACCATCGGGTCTTGAAAATGAGGCGCAATTGAACTGAGCCAGTTTTTTTCAACGCGGCAGTCGCTATCGGTGAAGGCGATAAGGTCATAAGCCGCCGCCCGCCATCCTGTGTTTCTGGCGCAACACGCGCCGCGGCGGTTTTCCGGCAGAACGCGAACCGGATAATTATCCAGAATCTTTGCCGTTCCATCTGTGGAGGCGTTATCCACCACAACTATCTCGTATTTATCCTTTGGATAATCGAGGGCAAGCAGACTTTCTATGCATTGGGCAATGGTTGCCTCGCCATTATAAACCGGCACGACTATGGAAATTTCCGGCTGGTTCATATTAATGAAATCCTTTGATACAAACGTTCGCCAATGGTATTCCAATCCAGCTCCGTTTCGGCAATTTTGCGGGCGTTGGCGCCGAATTCAGCCCATCGGGTTTTAGCCTGAATCATCTCAATAATCTTATCCGCAAAATCCTGCGCATCGGACGCGGCTATTAAACCGGCATCGCGTCCTCTTAAAAGAATCGGAATATCGCCAACGTCATTAGCAACGATGGGGCGTCCGGCGGCAAGGTAATCGCCGATTTTATGGGGCCAGCGTCCGCGATTATAGATGATATCCGTCATGGGCAGAAGGAGGATGTCGCTCGCCGCCAGATAGGCGGGAACATCTCTGAAAGGGCGCCTGCCGAAATGGATGATGTTATGCTCTTTTGCCATTGGCTCTCCAGATTCGGCATCAAAAATTTTCAACCCCCATTTTTTCATTTGCTCATCAGGGGTTCGAAATTCTGCGCCGACCACAAGGAGTTTGGCATCTATTTTTTTGCGGCAGACAAGCGACATAGTTTCTAAAAGCAGCGACTCATCCAGATGATAATTTGCCGTATATCCGAGTATTGCCGCATTGCTCCCCGCTAAAAGCGCGGATAAACCGATTTCCTCCCGCGCCTTATCTTTGTCCATCGGGCGGACATTTTCTGTATCCGCGCCGGAGACGAGTTTGAGGAGGCGCTCGGGAGCAATGCCGATTTCAACGGCGCGGTCATTCAGCGCTTGACAGATAACGGTCACCAGATCCGCGCGGCGCGGGACGAATTCTTCAAGGTTCGCCTCGATACGGTCATACATTTCTAAAATCCATTTTCGAGTCGGCGAAAGATTTGGATTCATATCTCTGAAGTGTTTGATATTCTCAAAGAGTCCGCCTTTGCCCCACCAGTCGCACCAGTCGCTGATGTAAAAACTTCCGCGGAGGATTTTTGCCGCATAAGCCGCAATAAAATCAATCGGCTTGTGGGAAAATCCATAAACGACATCATATTTTTTTTTCAGGGCTGTCCATATTCGATAAAGAATCCCAAGCGGCGACCAGCCGTCGTCAATCCCGATGACAAACGACCAGCTGGGCGATTCGATGATTTTGACTTTCCCCGCCTGATATTTTTTCGGTTTATACCATCTGTTTGAGGATGGCATAAAGGTGACATCATGTCCTTTAGCGGCAAGAAAATGCGCAAATTTGAGGGCGCGAAAATAATTTCCGCGTTCAATCAGGTTATGGCTTAATATCAGGATGCGCATTGTCGAGCCCGGACAGTGATTTTATTATGACGGCTTATAAAGATATAAAAGCATGACAATGGAAATCAGCCATAGAAGAATATCCACCTGCAAGCCGCGATCTTTCAAAAGGATGATTTCCGGCGAACCGCCCTCATCCTTTCGATATACATTGTAAAGATATCTGAATATTCCATAAATAACAAAGGGCAGAGTAAGAATCATATGGTGGTGCGCAAATTTGCCGATTGTGCTCCAAAGGGCGTAAGAAAGCACTGTGGCGGATGTTGTCACCGCCACCATCTGGTCAAGGAAAACGGGGGAATATTCCGCAAGAACGCGCCGATGCCCCGCCGCCCCATTGTTCAATAACATGATTTCGTGCCGCCGTTTGCAGATTGCCATAAAAAGCGCCAAAAACAGGGCGCAGGCAAGGAACCATGGCGTAATTTCCAGTATCTTCCCGGCCACCTCAATTGCCTCGATACCCGCCACAGCCCTTATCACAAAACCCAAAGCCACGAGCATCAAATCTAATATCACAAAATGTTTCAGATAAAGGGAGTATAAGGTCACAAGGACAAAATATAAAAGGGCGCAATGGCCAAAGGCGACGCCCAACATGTAAGAAAAGAAAAGGGCTGGGACGCCGATAATAAATACAGCCGCCACCGCCGCGCCAATGGAGAGGCGCCCCGAGGCTATGGGGCGGTTTTTCTTTTCGGGATGCTGCCGGTCGCTTTTAATATCCCACAGGTCGTTTATCAGATAGACTGTGCCGGAGAGGATGCAAAAGAGAACGAATCCGGCAAAGGCGCGCGCCAAAAGCGCGACATCTTTCAGGTTGCCCGTGAAAATCACGCCCGCAAAAAGCAGGAGGTTTTTTGTCCATTGTTTTGGGCGCAAGGATTTTATCAGGGCGGAAAACAAATCAACCCTCGCAAAAATTATTCAAATTACACCCGAAAGTTTTTTATTACGAAAACAATTCATCTCTATGTAAAACTTCCCGCTAACGCTGTAAAGAGTTTTATTATGGGAGAACGCCCCTGTTTTTCGCTTGATTGCGGGTTAATAAAACCGCAGGTAATAAAACCATAATTGATAATGAAAGGAAAAGCCGGCTATGATTTCCCGCTCTAATGTTGTTAAAATGTTCTTTTTGACTTTCGTATTAATCCTGTTCATCGCTTGCGCTAGGGCGCAATCACCCGCTCCGGCGGTTTCTTTTGCCAAAGCCTCCGCCAATCCATGCCTTCGATATCAGCCGCGGGATTTTTGGATGGTGGGGCATTTGGACTGCCGCGCTTATTTTCAGTTTGCCAACAGCTCCCAGTCGGGCAATCCTGCCATGGGGCTTGCATTGAATCAATACATTCAAGCCATTGAAGGGATGGTGGGCATCAACCTGCAAACAGATGTCCAATATGCCATGTTCTATGTGGCGGGCAATCCCGAAACGGATTTGCGCGCGCTTTCTGTTATCAAAGGGAGTTTTGACAATTCCGCAGTGAATATGCGGCTCGGGTTCACAGCTGGGCTTTTGATGAAGGCGGTTGATTACAATGGTATGACAATTTATGAAAACGAAGGGGCGGGTTATTGCTTTCCGGAATCTTCCACTATCCTTGCGGGTGACTCCGGTCTTATTCGACAGTCGTTGGACGGCATAAAAATAAAAGGTTCTCGTCTGCCCAAAAATCTCGAACGCCTGCTGGATAAAACCAATGGGGCAAGCATCGGCTGGGCGGCGGCAAAGCCTGCATCGTTTATGCAGATTGACTACATTCGTTCTTTCAAGGAGGCTCAACCGGCATTTGCCCAGCGGCTTTCTGGTCAGGATTTTATATCTGTTTCTTTTGAGCAGGCATCCGACGGGGCGACGGCGCGGGCGCTGACATTTTTTTCCGACACCGCCAAGGCAAAGAATTTCCATGAATATCTTGAGAACTGGAGAAAAAGCATTCTTAAAAAGGAAGGGGCGAATATTTTTTTCTGTTCCTTCCTTATTTCATCCGAGACCTCTGTAGAAGGGACATTTGTCCGCTGGAATCTTCAATTGACCCGTAAAGCCCTCAGCGATCTCATGAAAACCAAGGTGGTGCTTGTCCCCTCAGAATAATTGATTCAGTATAAATTATTTCGTTGATTTAATACAAGGGGATATACCATTATCATTTTTGGAATCGGGGAAAGTATGTTTTCAATAAAGACGATGTTTCTTTGGGCAGCGGGTAATCGAATTTATTTTTTCTGATGGAGAAAAACAATGGTTGCCGCTCTTGCCATTATTGCTATTTTATCCCTTGCATACAATGCCATCTTATGGAGGGATGCGCGCTCCAAATCCGCCCAGATGCGCATGGCTTTGCAGCAATTGGAGGAGCAAAAAATCATCCTTGAAAAGGAACGGGAAAAAGAGGTTGAGGCGGAGGAGCGCATTCGGCATCTTGTCAATCACGACAATCTGACGGGGCTTTCCAATCGTCTGCTTTTGGGGGATTTTTTCCATCTTGCCGCCGCCAGCGCCCGACGCAACCGCACGCTTTTGGGTCTTCTTTATCTTGATCTGGACGACTTCAAACCGGTTAATGAAGAGTTGGGGCGCAAGACGGGAGACGAGGTTTTGTGCGACGTTGCCATGCGTTTGCAGGCTTCTGTGCGCGAGAGCGATATTGTGGCGCGGTTGGGTGGCGATGAGTTTGCGATTGTGCTGCCGAATCTTTCTCGAAGGGACGACGCCAGTCAGGTGGCGAAAAAAGTTCTGCAAAAACTGGCGTCTTTATACACCATCAAAGGCAAGGATTGGGCTATCGGCGTTAGCATCGGTATTTCGATTTATCCAACAGACGGCGATAATCTGGAGCAGTTGCTCAATCGAGCGGATGAGGCGATGAGCAAAGTGAAGTCATCGGGAAAGAACGGATTTGCCTTTTGGACGCCCAAACCGATTTCAGGCGAAACGGCGGCGTCTTCAGAGGGAGTGTGAAATTTGCTCCGTTCTCCTGCGAAAAAAGCTTGCAAGAGAAAACAACCCTGTAATATGAATACAATCCTAAATTAGTAAAAATGAGAGGTGGGCTTCATGCGAAAGTTGACATGCGCATTGATGGGGTTGCTGGCAATCTTTGCCATTTCATCCTTTGCGCAGGAAACGCGCCCTCTTCCGCAGGGAGAGGGATATTCCATAAAAAAGGACGCGCCCAATCCCTTTAACCGCTGGGAGATCAAACTTTCATCGCCTCGGTTCGACCGAGTGATAATTAATCAAGAGGCTTTTTATTCCCGCAAGATTCCCGAAAACCTAAAAAAACCCGAAGCGCCTGAAGCCACTGTTACGAACGCTCTTTCCCGTCTCAATTATGCCAAAGAGATGGATGCTTATAACAAGGCATTGAGCAAGGCTCCAATCGAGCGGTCAATCAAATATGAACCCGCCAAAGGCTCTCAGCAGCTGGACGCGTTTTTAGAGGCGTATAATCAAGCGCTTCAATCCGCGCCGCGGGATGAACCCATCGAATATGTTATCTATCGCGCCTGCTGGCAATACTGGTATAACCAGATGGAGCTTTGGGAAAAATATATCCAGAATCAGGTTTTTCTGACTTCCGGCGCAAAAACCAGATTGGATGGAATTGATTACGCCAATATCAACGGCGTCAAGACAACAACAGGCGAACTTGTCAGATTGCTTAAGGTGGACGGGGATAACATTAGCATCGAAGACAAAAGACGCAATGATGAGTTTCTGGCGCGGTTGGAATATAGGAATAATCGGCGCGAGGATTTCAAGGGTTGGCTTTTGGATCAGAAAGCCGCCGTGCAGAACTTTACGAGCGACTGGATTGATAGACGCGAGGGGCGCGAACTGACGATTGACGGAACCATATATCTTGTCTCGGACAAACCCCTTGATGCCGTTCCGATTGATGCCGTCAATGTAGTGACGAACGTTGTTCAGGATGAGCTCAAGGTTACACCTTACGATATTCTTAATGATGACGGTTCATTAAGAAAACCGGAAAAATAAGACCGCATAAATAAAGAAACGGGGAAGGGAGAAGCGAGGCGTTTCTCCCTTCTCTTTTTTCCCCGTCTCGTTTACTGGTGTAAAAATTAACCAGCCTTGAACGGAATAAGGGCGATGTTGCGCGCCCTTTTGAGGGCGTGCGTCAAGAGGCGCTGATGATGGGCGCAGGTGCCGGTGATGCGCCGAGGCAGGATTTTTCCCTGCTCGGTGATAAAACGGCGCAGACGTTTAATGTCTTTGTAGTCAATGACTTCCATCTTTTCCACGCAAAAAGCGCACACTTTCCGTTTGGGAAAACGCTTCGGTCCTCCCTGATATCTTCCATCTGGATTTCTATCGTCTTGAGCCATTGTTCATTCCTTTCAAAAATGGAGCACACTCTCCATAAGATTGCATGAATTTACCCATCGCCGGGATATGAAGCCAACCGCGTTCGCCCTAAAACGGGAGATCGTCATCCGTTGATGCAGGCGGACCCGCGGTGTTAAAAGGCTGACCGCCTGATGCAGGGCGGGATGTTCCCTCGGCGGAAGGGCCCTGATATGGGGAAGGTTTTCTGGAAAAAGAACCGCTTGATGCATCGCGTTCGGTGTAGGATGAATTGGCGGAGGCATCCATTTCACCGGCATCAGAGCTGCTATCAGCGGCGGCGCGCGAATCGGCAAATTGAACCCTCTCTGCCACCACTTTGATGACCGAGCGCTTGCCTCCTCCCTCTTTTGCCTCCCATGTGTCCATCTTCAGGCGACCTTCCACGAAAATCCGCCGCCCTTTTGCAAGCCAGTCCTGACAGAATTTTGCCACCGTTTTCCAAGCTTCCACCTGAATAAAGAGTGTTTCCTCCTGAGGCTGTCCATCCCGATTTTTATAACGGCGGTTGA
>MWCT01000006.1:5000-199268 GCA_002070185.1 candidate division BRC1 bacterium ADurb.Bin183 | reverse complement strand
GCCTTTCTCCGCGCTCACCTTTGTGATCGCTGACGTCAGGCACGTCTTGCCGTGGTCTATGTGACCGATTGTCCCTACATTCACATGTGGCTTCGTTCGCGAAAATTTTTCCTTTGCCATAGCGCACCCCTTTCTTTTGTCCGGGTTTGCCCGGTTTCCTAAAATATTTTCAGATCGCTTGGATAATCGGTTCCAGCGAAGTAGCCCTCGTCTTCGTCAGCGGAGAGTTCGATTCGAACTCGCTCGCTTAATAGAGGCCATTTATCAGGCTTGCGGCCGTACTGGCGGCCCGTATCCCGACGGGAGGGAACGCCGGGACAAAAAATTTTTCTTATTCGGTTTATCTTCAATGAACAAACAAAGCGGGCTTTTCTATTATAGAGCGGTTTTTTGCGTCAAGAGGAATTTTTACTTTTTTTTATTTTTTTTTACAGTTGCAAAATTGTGATGCTTTATGCAGGTTACAATCGTTTTCGTCCAGTAAAATCAAGGGGGCGGGAATTTATGATCGAACATTTGAGAGGGGTTTTGATTTCCAAAAAGCCGGATCATGCGGTTGTTGATATTTCGGGAATCGGGTTCGGCGTTGAAATTTCGCTTACCACTTATGACGCTTTGCCTGCGGCGGGGGATATTTGCGATTTATATTCTTATTTGTATGTTCGAGAGGATACCTTTCTTTTATTCGGATTTGCCACCATGGATGAGCTTGAGATTTTTAAGATTCTCATCAATACGAGCGGCATCGGTCCCAAGCTGAGCCTTCATATTTTATCGGGAATGCCTATAGGCGAATTTGCCGCTGCTATTGCTTCAAATGATATTCGCAAGCTTACAACCATGCCGGGCATCGGCAAGAAAACGGCGGAGCGGCTTTGTGTTGAATTGAAAGAGAAATTGAACCCTTTTCTCAATAATGCCGATGGGGGTAAAAAAACCTTTTCCAAAAGCGGCGGCGGTCCGTTGGAAGATGCGGTGGCAGCGTTGATTGCGCTGGGGGTCAAGCCGCCACAGGCTGAGCGCGCCGTTCTGGCAGCGGCGCATGAGCTGGGTCAGGACGCCGCTGTCGAGGATTTGATACGCGTTGGTTTGAAGCACAGGAAGTAAAACGGGGTTATGCTTCATGAACTGGTTTGCATCGAGCGACAAGGGTTAACAAAGATGGAAAATCTCAGGAAAAAATTTGCGGTATCCATAATGACGGAGGATCGTCCGGGCATTGTGGCGTCTGTTTCGGGGTGTATTCTCGAGATGCAAGGAAACCTCGCGGCTATCAGCCAGACTGTTGTTAATGGATATTTCACTATCATATTGATGGCGGAATTTCCTTCCGATGTAACTGTTGAGATATTACAGAAGCAGCTGCTTGGCGCCGGTCGGGAAGGCGAATACAGCGTTATTGTCCGTGAATATCGCGAGCCCGCCGCAAAAGGGGCGGAAAAGTGTCATTCGCAGCATTATGTTTTAACGATTACGGGAATAGACACAAGCGGTCTTGTTTATCAAATCAGCAATAACATGGCAAAGCGCGGGGTGAATATAGTGGATATATCCGGTCATCGGGAGGGGGACCAGATTATTCTTGTGGCGCAGTTGGTTGTTCCAGAAGAGATTGACCTGATGTGCCTTCAAGATGAGTTCGCCGCTTTCGGGATGAAGAAAAACATATCGGTTCATCTGCAACATATCAATATATTTAAAGAAACGAATCGGATTTGAATCGTCGGTGAAAGAGAAAAAATCATGGGCGTTTTTACAACCGAAGAGATAATGCGGACAGTGGAGATGATCCATAAGGAGAATCTGGATGTGCGCACGGTGACGCTTGGGATTAATCTTTTGGATTGCGCGCATCATGACCCGCATTATTTGCAAGACCGCATACACAAAAAAATTATGGAGAAGGCAAAAAGGCTTGTGCCCGTTTGCGAAGAGGTTTCTCGGCGATACGGCATTCCTATTGTGAATAAGCGGATTTCGCTCTCCCCTATCAGCCAGTTGCTTGAAGCGCATGACGAGGTGGCGCCGGTTTCGCTGGCGAAAACGATTGACCGCGCGGCGCGGGAAGTTAATGTGGATTTCGTGGGCGGATTTTCCGCTCTGGTTGAGAAGGGATGGACGCGCGGGGCGCGTCATTTGATTGATTCGCTGCCGATAATTCTTTCCTCCACCGAGCGTGTGTGTTCATCTGTGAACGCGGCATCAACTGCGGCTGGCATTAATGTGGACGCCGTCAAGCGGTTGGCGGAGGCAATCATCGAGACGGCTCAGTTATCGGCAAATCATGACGGCTTCGGCGCGGCGAAATTAGTAGTTTTTGCAAATATTCCGGCGGATAATCCTTTTATGGCTGGGTCGTATCTGGGCGCGGGCGAACCGGAGTGCGTTGTGAATATAGGCGTTTCCGGACCGGGCGTTGTTAAGCGCGCTTTGGAGGTGCAGATTAAATCTCGCAATATGTCTTTCACGGATATTGCGGAAGAGATTAAGACAACGGCTTTCCGCGTGACAAGGGTGGGCGAATTAATCGGTCGCGAGGTGGCGGAAAGGCTGGGCGTGCCATTTGGGATTGTTGACCTTTCGCTGGCGCCCACTCCGCGCGTAGGGGATAGCGTCGGCGAGATTTTGCAGGTTTTAGGGATTGAAGCCATAGGTGCGCCGGGCTCGACAGCCGCCATTGCCCTGCTCAATGATGCGGTCAAAAAGGGCGGGCTGTTTGCCTCGTCATCAGTCGGCGGGTTATCGGGCGCGTTCATTCCGGTCTCGGAGGATGCGGCGCTCAGCGAGGCGGCGGGGCGCGGGGATTTGCGTCTTGAAAAACTGGAAGCCATGACAAGCGTTTGTTCTGTGGGGCTGGATATGGTGGCAATTCCGGGCGATACAGACGCTCATACTTTGGCGGCGGTCATACTGGACGAGATGTCCATTGGGGTTATCAATGCAAAGACAACAGCCTGCCGCATCATTCCCGTTCCGGGCAAGCAGGCGGGCGAAAAGGCTGTGTTTGGCGGGCTTTTCGGGGAGGCATACATCATGCCTGTGCATCGTCCGGGGGCATCGCGGGCGTTTATCGAATTCGGCGGACGCATTCCCGCTCCGTTGCGTGGGTTGAAGAATTAATTCGTTTTTGATTTTGATTTCAGCATCGGCGGCGGTTGGGGCGATATAAAAAAACGACGCTGCTGTAGATTGCAACGGCGCTTGATTCTTGTGAACGGCTCTTAAATAATCATAAATAAACCTGTTTTTCGTAAAATGAAATACAATATATTGACGTAAAATAATTTGAGTTATTCTATTTATTGTATTTATATAATATTTTTTTTAGAAATTTCCTCTTGACGATGGCATAAACAAAACGGCGATATAAGTGTTCGATTTCTTGTGAAAAATCACAACAATATAAAATACATCCCCATAGAAAAACATATGATTCTTGTTCTTGATTTTGGCTCGCAATATAGCCAGCTTATAGCCCGCAAGATACGCAGCCTGAATATCTATGCGGAGGTTGCTCCTTTTTCTATTTCTTTGGATGCCGTCTGCGAAAAGCAGCCTGCAGGCATTGTGCTTTCCGGAGGTCCCGCCTCAGTTCTTGGAGCCGATGCGCCTTCGGTATCTCCCCGTTTATTTGAGTTGGGTATTCCTGTTTTAGGGATTTGCTATGGAATGCAGTTGATGAGCAAATTGCTTGGCGGGAAGGTGGCGCGCGGCGGCGCGCGGGAGTATGGCAGGGCGGAGATGCGCCTCAATGCGGAGAGTCCGCTTTTTTCAAAAATCCCCGAGCGTTCGGATGTTTGGATGAGTCATGGTGACAGTGTTCAGACGCTGCCAAAGGGTTTCAAGCGTCTTGCCATTTCAGCGGACTGTCCTTCGATTGCCATCGGGCATCGGCGGCTGCCTCTATACGGACTTCAGTTTCATCCCGAAGTGCATCATACCAAGTATGGTTTGGCGATTTTGCGGAACTTTGCAGTGAGGATTTGCGGCGAGAAACGCAATTGGCGGATGAAGGATTTCATCGAGCGCGCGATTGAAGATATTCGAACAGAAACGGCAGGCAGGCGCGTTGTCTGCGGCGTGAGCGGCGGTGTGGATTCCACTGTGCTTGCGACACTGCTTCACCGCGCTATCGGGCAACGGTTGAAATGTGTGTTTGTTGATAATGGCCTGCTCAGGAAAAATGAGGCGCAGACTGTGGTTGAGCGGTTCAAGCGGTTGGGCGTGCCGGTTCATTTCATAGATGCCTCTGAGCGGTTTTTGAATAAACTGCGCGGGGTTGCAGAGCCTGAAGAGAAGCGTCGGATTATCGGCAGGGTGTTTGTGGATGTTTTCCTGCCATCTCTGGGAAAAGAGGATTTGTTGGCTCAGGGGACGCTTTATCCGGATGTTATCGAGAGTGTTTCTGTTAAAGGACCATCCGCCACCATTAAGACGCATCACAACCGTGTGAAAGAGATTTTGGAATTGGGCAAGCAGGGGCGTCTCATCGAGCCGTTGAAAGAGCTTTTCAAAGATGAGGTGCGGCTGGCAGGAAAAGAATTAGGCATTCCTGACGAGGCGTTGTGGCGTCAGCCGTTTCCGGGCCCGGGTCTTGGTGTGAGGATTTTAGGGGAGGTGACATGTGAGCGGCTTGATGTTTTGCGCAATGCGGATGCGATTTTGGTTGAAGAGATGAAACTGGCGGGTCTCTATACCAAAATCTGGCAATCTTTTTGCGTGCTCTTGCCGGTTCAATCGGTGGGCGTGATGGGCGATGAGAGAACTTACGATAATGTGATTGCCATACGCGCAGTGAAAAGCGTGGACGGTATGACGGCAGACTGGGCGCGGCTGCCTGAGAATCTGCTGGCGCGGCTTTCCAACCGGATAATCAACGAGGTCAAAGGAATCAATCGGGTTGTGTATGACATCAGTTCCAAGCCGCCGAGCACGATTGAGTGGGAATAACAACCAACGGTTAATGGGCGATTAAAGATAATGCTGAGGGGCTGAGATTTGAAAGGGATTTATGAAACAAATTTTGAGGGGATGGGGTTGATTAAGCGCGGGAAGGTGCGGGACATTTATAACGCCGGGGATTATTTGATTATTGTGGCAACGGACAGGCTTTCCGCATTTGATTGCATTTTCCCCAATCCGATACCTTGCAAGGGCGCTGTTCTGACGCAGATTTCTCTTTATTGGTTCGAGCGGTTGAAGGGAATCATTCCCAATCATATCGTATCGTGCAATCCGGAGGATTACGGCGAATCAGCCAAACCTTATATTGCAGATTTGCGCGGGCGTTCGATGATGGCGGCAAAGGCTAACCCTTTTGCTATTGAGTGCGTGGTTCGGGGATATCTGCACGGTTCGGCGTGGAAGGAGTATCAACGGCAGGGAACAGTCTGCGGCATAAAACTGCCGGCGGGTTTGCGCGAAAAGGATCCACTGCCGGAATTTGTTTTCACTCCTTCAACAAAGGCGGAGTCGGGTCATGACGAGAATATCAGCTTTGAGCGGACATGTGATATTGTCGGCAGGGAAACTGCCGAATTTCTTCGGGATAAATCTTTGGAGATTTTCCGATTTGCCCATGCACAATTAAAGGAGCGCGGGTTTACTCTTGTTGATACGAAATTTGAATTTGGTTTATACAAGGATGAAATTATATTAATTGACGAGTGTATCACGCCGGATTCATCGCGCATATATCTAACAGAATCTTATTATCCGGGCGCGGTCTCTGTAAATTTTGACAAGCAATTTGTGCGGGATTTTCTGGAAAAGACAGACTGGGATAAGACACCGCCGGCGCCACAGTTGCCGCCGGATATTATCAAAGGAACCACCGAGCGTTATCTTCAGGCATATAAAATCATTACCGGAAAGGATTTTTCATGTTAATCGCAAAAATATATGTTAAATTGAAGCGGGATGTTTCCGACCCGCAGGGGTTTGCCGTCAAAGGGGCGCTGGAATCGCTCGGCTTCAAGGGCGCGGACAGGGTTCACGTTGGGAAATATTTTGTGATTGAATTGGCGGATATGTCCCGGGATGCGGCGGAGGTCATGGTGCGGCAGATGTGCGACAAACTGTTGACCAATCCAGTTATTGAGGATTACACGTTTACTGTGGAGCAAAATGGAGGCGAGGCGTGAAATTTGGCGTTGTGATATTTCCCGGCTCGAATTGCGACCAAGATTGCATCCATGTTCTTCGGAATGTTTTAGGCTGCCCTGTGAAGGAATTGTGGCACAAGGAACGGGATCTTCAGGGTTGCGAGTGCATCGTTTTGCCGGGAGGTTTTTCATACGGCGATTATTTGAGAACGGGCGCGATTGCGCGTTTTTCCCCCATCATGGAATCGGTGGCATCCCATGCGGCGGCGGGGCGTCCGGTCATCGGCATCTGCAATGGCTTTCAAATTTTATGCGAGGCGGGGATTCTGCCGGGGGCGCTTATTCGCAATCAATCGCTGCGGTTCATCTGCAAACCTGTCCATCTGAGTGTGGAGAATTCTCGGACGATATTTACAAGGTTCGAAAAGAAAACGCTGGCGATTCCCATAGCGCATGGAGAGGGGAATTATTTTATCCATGCGGACGGGCTGAAACGGCTGAAGGAAAACGTTCAGATAGTTTTCAGATATTGCGATAAAAACGGCAAAGCCGCCGCCGATGCAAACCCCAACGGCTCGCTGGAAAATATTGCGGGCATTATCAACGAGCGGGGCAATGTGCTCGGTATGATGCCTCATCCGGAGCGATGCAGCGAGTTGGCGCTTGGCGGCGAGGACGGGCTTAATATTTTTAAATCCATCATACAGGATGGAGCGCGATGAAAGAAGTTAAAATAACGCCGGAAATTGTGCAGGCGCACGGCATCAGCGGCGACGAATATAAAAAACTGCTCGAAATCATGGGGCGCGAACCGACTATCACCGAGTTGGGGATTTTTTCCGTGATGTGGAGCGAGCATTGTTCGTATAAAAATTCCAAGAAGATGCTGAAGACTTTTCCCACCAAAGGCGAGCGTGTGATTCAAGGTCCGGGAGAAAATGCGGGGGTTGTGGATATCGGCGACGGGTGCGCTATTTGTTTTAAGATTGAATCGCATAATCATCCTTCTGCGGTGGAGCCATATCAGGGCGCGGCAACAGGCATCGGCGGCATCCTGCGGGATATTTTCACAATGGGGGCGCGTCCGATTGCGCTGCTTGACCCGCTTCGCTTTGGCGACCCTTCCGTTCCAAGGAACAAATATATTATCGGCGGCGTTATCTCCGGCATCGCCGATTACGGCAACTGCGTGGGTGTTCCGACTGTGGCGGGGGATGTTTATTTTGCGGAGCATTACAACGGCAATCCGCTCATTAATGTGATGTGCGTGGGGCAGATGCGCGTCGAAGATTTGACGCTTGCCTGCGCGCGAACGCCGGGCAGTCTTGTGGTTTATTACGGCAATGCCACAGGCAGAGACGGCATTCATGGGGCGACTTTTGCCTCCGAGGAATTGAGCAAGGAATCAGAAGAGCGGCGCTCGGCGGTTCAAGTGGGCGACCCTTTCATGGGAAAAAAGATTCTGGAGGCGACTCTGGAATTGATTCAGAATCGCGTTGTGGAGGCGATTCAGGACATGGGCGCGGCGGGGCTGACATGTTCTTCGTGCGAGATGGCGGGACGCGGCGGCAGCGGCGTGGACATAGATTTGGACAAGGTTCCGCAGCGTTCGAAAAATTTAACGGCTTATGAAATCATGCTTTCGGAATCGCAGGAGCGAATGCTTGCGATTGTATCGGAGGAGCGGCTTTCAGCGGCGCGCGCCATATTTGAAAAATGGGATTTGCCGTGGAGCGTTTTGGGCAATGTGACAACCGATGGTTTGATGCGGGTACGGCACAAGGGGCGAGTGGTTGCGGAGATTCCGGCGGAGGAGATTTCGACCGCCGCGCCGGAATATAATCCCGCCTCCCGCCGTCCGGAATATCTTGATTCGATTGAGGTTTTTGATGCGGCGAAATTTGAGGCGCCCGATGATTGCGGCGAGGCGCTGTTGGCGCTTCTTGCCACGCCCACCATCGCAAGCAAGCGGTGGATTTATGAGCAATACGACCACATGGTGCAGTTGAACACGATTGTCAAACCGGGCGGCTCGGCGGCTGTTTTGAGAATCAAGGGAACGGAAAAACATATTGCGCTTTCGGCGGATTGCAATGGGATGATGGTTTATCTTAATCCGCGCGCGGGCGGGGCGATGGCGGTTGCGGAAGCGGCGCGTAATGTTGTCTGCTCGGGGGCGCGCCCGCTTGCTATCACCAACTGTCTGAATTTTGGCAATCCAACCAAACCTGATATCTATTATCAATTTGAGCAGGCGGTTTTGGGCGTCGGCGAAGCCTGCCGGGCGTTGAACACTCCCGTGACTGGCGGAAATGTGAGTTTCTATAATGAGAACAGAGGCGTGGCGGTTTTCCCGACGCCGATGATTGGCATGCTTGGTTTAATTGAGAAGCCGGAGCATATCACAACGGCGGGGTTTAAAATGGCGGGGGATGCGGTGATTCTGCTTGGCAGACCGGCAACCACGCTTGGCGGCAGCCAGTATTATTATGCGCTGAGAAATAAGATTATGGGTCCATGTCCGGCGCTTGACCTTGCCGCAGAAAAAGCCTTGCAGGATTTTTTGCTGGACATGATATCGCAGGGCATGGTTGCAAGCGCGCAGGATGTGAGCGAGGGCGGACTTGGCGCAGCGATTGCCGAGTGCGCGATGCTCTCCGAGGATGGGTTGGGCGCAAGAATCAATCTCGAAAAAAATATCCATCCGGCGATTGAATTATTTTCCGAAGAGCCATCGCGTATTGTAATAACTTGCAGAGATTATTTCGCATCTGAAATTATTCAAAGGGCAAAAAAGGCGGGCGTGCCGGTGAGAAAAATCGGCTTGGTTGGCGGGTGCAGTCTTGAAATCGAAGGCGTATGCAACTTGCCTTTAGAGCGCCTTCGCAAGGCTTATGAATCTTTTTCGATATAAAACATCAATCTAAAAGAAAAGTGGAAAACATGGAAACCGACTTTAACGAAACTCCGCGAGAATATTGCGGGGTGATGGCTGTGGCGGGGCATTCAGAGGCGGCAAAGCTGGCGTATCTGGGGCTTTATGCCTTGCAACATCGCGGACAGGAAAGCGCGGGTATTGTTTCATCGGATGGCGGC
This sequence comes from candidate division BRC1 bacterium ADurb.Bin183, assembly GCA_002070185.1. GTDB lineage: Bacteria > Sumerlaeota > Sumerlaeia > MWCT01 > MWCT01 > MWCT01. Next base: position 190,068 of record MWCT01000006.1, on the reverse strand, counting down.
AATTTTTATTCTCAAAAGGGCGCGGGCTGCGTTTCGGATGTTTTTAATCGCGATGTTCTCGACTCGCTTCCGGGTTCCATTGCCATCGGTCATGTGCGTTATTCCACAACGGGGTCATCAACGGCGGAAAACTCGCAGCCGATTCATGTGAAATACAAAGGGGGGCGTCTTGCCATTGCGCACAACGGCAATCTGACAAATTCGGCGCAATTGAAAAGCGAGTTGGAAAGTCGCGGGGCGATTTTTTTGACGAACACGGACAGCGAGCTTCTTTTGCATCTGATAGCGCACTCCCCTTCCAATGACTTTGAGGAGGCTCTATATTCTTCTCTCATCCGTTTGAAGGGTTCTTATTCGATTGTTCTTATGCGTGATAATATTCTTTATGCGATGCGCGACCCGCGCGGGTTTCGCCCGCTATGCTTCGGCAAGCTGAACGGGGCGACCATTTTTGCTTCTGAGTCCTGCGCTCTGGATATTATCGGGGCGCAGCTTTTGCGGGAGTTAAAACCGGGGGAAATCATAAAGATTGATGGGGATAAGATTTCGCATAATCTCCCCTTTGCTCCATCTGAGCAATCATTTTGCGTGTTTGAATATATTTATTTTTGCCGTCCGGACAGCATTGTCGAGGGTAAGAGCGTTTATGATATCCGGCATCGGCTGGTTGAGCATCCCGCCGAGGCGGACGTTGTAATTGCGGTGCCGGATTCATCGAATCCCGCCGCCATCGGTTTTTCCAAACAGTCTGCAATCCCATTCAATCATGGGATGATTCGGAGCCATTATGTTGGGCGGACGTTTATTCAGCCGAGCCAGCAGATTCGGGATTTTGGGGCGCGGGTTAAATATAATGCGGTGCGGGGATTGCTTGCGGGAAAACGCGTTGTGGTGGTGGATGATTCGATAGTTCGGGGGACGACGAGCCGCCAAATCGTGACGATGCTCCGTAATGCGGGGGCGCGGGAGATTCATTTCCGTTCGAGCGCTCCGCCGTGGGTGAATCCGTGTTATTATGGGATTGACACGCCATCCGAAAAGGAATTGATCGCCAACTCCAACAGCGTGGATGAGATTCGGCAATTTATCGGCGCGGATACGCTGGGTTACATCAGCATCGAAGGCTTGCACCGCGTCATGCCTCGAATGCTGACCTATTGCAACGCCTGTTTTGACGGCAAGTATCCCGGAGGGAAGCCGAACAGCATCAGAAAGGATTTTCTGGAATTATGATAACATACAAATCATCGGGTGTGGATATTGAGGCTGGGGATGAGCTGGTGCGGCGGCTGAAGGAAAAGTCACCACACATCGGGGGATTTGGCGGATGTTTTCCCCTTTCTGCGGGGCGCTGGAAGAATCCGGTGCTGGTGGCGTCCACAGACGGCGTCGGGACGAAGCTGCTGGTTGCGGAGGCGGTGAAAAAACATAGCACGATTGGCATAGACCTTGTGGCGATGGTGGTGAACGATATTTCAGTCTGCGGGGCAAAACCGCTTTTTTTCCTCGATTATTACGCCACCGGCAAATTAATGGTCAGCCACGCCGAGGAGGTCATCGGCGGGATTCAGGAAGGATGCCGTCAGGCGGGATGCCTGCTTTTGGGCGGGGAAACGGCGGAGCTGCCCGGTCTTTATGCCAAAGGTGTTTATGATTTGGCGGGCTTTGGCGTGGGAATCGCGGAGAAGAGGGATATTGTTGACGGACGAACCATCAGGGCGGGTGATGTTTTCATCGGCGTTGCCTCCAGCGGGCTGCACTCGAATGGATATTCTCTTGCCCGAAAGGTTCTTTTAGAAAAATCAAATTTACCGCTGGGTAAGATTCATGAAGATTTGGGGGAAAAATTGGGCGAGGCTCTTTTACGCCCGACGCTCATTTACACGCCTCTCATAAACGATTTGATGAAAAAGTTAAAAATCAAAGGGATGGCGCATATTACGGGCGGGGGCATTCCGGGCAATTTGTGCCGCATTCTGCCGCCGGGTATTGACGCGGTCATTTGTCCCGATTCATGGGATGCGCCTCTCATATTTGATTTGATTCAGCGGTTGGGACCTGTGCCGGAAGAGGAGATGTTCCGGACGTTTAACATGGGGCTGGGGTTGATTTTGACGGTTGCTCATAAGGACGCCCAGACAGTCCATCGAATCTGCCGGCGGCATGAGCTGCCTTCGTATGAGATTGGCGCGGCGTTGGAAGGCGGCGGCGCTGTGCGGTTTGTATAAAAGAATCGAGGTTGAAGATGAATGTTCTGGTTATTGGGACGGGCGGGCGCGAGCATGCTCTTGTTTGGAAAATTGCCCAGAGCGCCCGTGTAAAAAGGATTTATTGTCCGGGAGGCAATGCGGGCATTTCTGCGTTGGCGGATACCGCGCCGATAGCCCAAGGAGAGAATTTTTCCGGACTTATTGATTTTGCCAGAAGAGAAAATATTGGGCTGACGGTTGTTGGACCGGAGGCGCCTCTGGCAGCGGGGATTGTGGATGTTTTTGAGGAGGCGGGGCTAAAGATTTTTGGACCCAATAAAGCCGCCGCCCAGATTGAGGCGAGTAAGGATTTTTGCAAGGACGTTCTTCTTTCCGCCCACGTTCCAACCGGCGCGGCGCAATCTTTTTGCGAGACTGCCGCGGCTTTGAAATATCTTGAGACTCGGGAATTTCCGATTGTCATAAAGGCGGACGGTCTGGCGGCGGGCAAGGGCGTTGTGCTTGCACCCAATCGGGAAACCGCCGAAAAAACCATCCGCTCTTTTCTGGATGAGAACGCGCTCGGCAAAGCGGGTAAAAAGATTTTGATTGAGGAGTTTTTGCGGGGCGAGGAGGCTTCGCTGCTTGCCTTTACAGACGGCGAGACGGTGCTGCCGATGGACAACGCGCAGGATCATAAGGCTATAGGCGACGGCGACACGGGTCCGAACACGGGCGGGATGGGGGCGTATTCGCCGGCGCCTGTTGTTACTCCGGAGTTATATCAACGATGTTTAAATGAAATTTTCATTCCCACTGTTTCGGAGATGAACAGACGGGGAATAAAATACAAGGGAGTCCTTTATGCCGGGCTCATGATTAGCGGCGCGAATCCAAAGGTTCTTGAATACAATTGCCGATTTGGAGACCCTGAAACGCAAGCGCTTCTCCCCCGTTTGAAAAACGACCTTGTGGATGTGATGATGGCTGCGGTTGAGGGGCGGCTTTCGCAAATCAAACTCGAGTGGCGTCCAGAGCCGGCGGTGTGCGTGGTTATGGCATCCAAAGGATACCCTGAGCAATACGAAAAGGGGAAGACGATAACCGGTCTGGAGCGCGCTATTTCAACGCCGGAACGGATTATTTTTCATGCGGGGACGAAATGGCAGGATGGGAAGGTTGTGACTAGCGGCGGGCGCGTGTTGGGGGCGACGGCTTTAGCGGAAACGCTGCCGAAAGCGATTGATGCCGCATATAGGCTTGTGGGAGAGATTGATTTCGATAATAAATATTACCGCACTGATATCGGGCAAAAAGCCCTGAAAAGGATGTGACCATGAAAACAAAATCGCCTGAAATTTTATTGGACGAAAAGGCTCTGAACAAAACGCTGGATGCTATGGCAGAGGCGATTGCGAAAGAGTTGGGGGGAGAGCCGAGCCTTGTCCTTATAGGCATTCGCACGCGCGGGGTTTTTCTGGCGCAGCGCCTGCAGGAAAAAATAAAAAAGATGACAAAGAAGAGCCCGCCAATTGGAACGCTGGACATAACGCTTTATCGCGATGACTTTTCCACCCTGGCAAAGCATCCGATTGTGAGACCGTCTTCGCTGCCTTTTGATGTGGAGGATAAGAAGGTTGTGCTTGTGGATGACGTTCTTTATACTGGACGGACGATAAGGGCGGCGTTGGATCAGATTGTGGATTTTGGTCGTCCGGCGTTGGTAAAACTTGCCGCGCTGGTGGATCGGGGCTGGCGGGAATATCCGATTCAGGCGGATTATGTTGGATTAAAGTTGACAACGAAAGCGAATCAGACTGTGCAGGTTCGTCTTGCAGAGATAGACGGCGAGGAGAAGGTGATTCTGGTAGAGCTGCCGAATAATCATTCGTAAAAGGGAGAGAGTATGAAATTCAATCACAAACATCTTCTGGGATTGGAGACGCTCACGCGGGAGGAGATAGAGCTCGTTTTAGAAAATGCCGCAGGATTCAAAGAAATTTTCACACGTTCCATCAAGAAGGTTCCGACATTGCGCGGGAAAACAGTCGTGAATCTCTTTTATGAAAATTCCACGAGGACGCGGACATCGTTTGAGATAGCGGCAAAGCGTCTTTCGGCGGATGTCATCAATTTCAGCATCTCCACGTCGAGCGTGGCAAAGGGCGAATCGCTTCTGGACACGGTTCACACTATTGAATCGCTGGGCGCAGACTTTATTGTCATGCGTCATTCGTGTCCGGGCGCGCCACTGCTTTTGGCGCGCAAATGCCGCGCCGCCGTTATCAACGCGGGGGACGGTCCGCATGAGCATCCCACGCAGGGGCTTCTTGACGCTTATACCATAAAGGAAAAAAAAGGCAGGTTCGAGGGGCTGAAGGTGGTCATCCTCGGCGACATCACGCACAGTCGCGTGGCGCGTTCCAATATTTGGGCGCTCACAAAGCTGGGTGCGAAGATAACGGTTGCAGGTCCGAACACGCTTTTGCCTAAGCCTTTTGAGAAACTGGGTGTGCGGCTTTGCTCGAATTTACAGGAAGCTATCAAAGATGCGGATGTCATCAACATCCTCCGCATCCAGATGGAGCGCCAGCGCGCAAATCTGTTTCCTTCCATCCGCGAATACACCCTTCTTTACGGGTTGACGGAGGAGCGTCTCAAATGGGCAAAAAAGGATGTTTTAATCATGCATCCGGGTCCGATAAACCGGGGGGTCGAAATTTCGCAGCCTGTTGCCGATGGCGAGCATTCGGTAATCCTTGAACAGGTGACCAACGGCGTCGCAGTCCGTATGGCTGTGCTCTATCTTTTGAGCGGAGGCGAGGAAAATGAATGATATACTGATTAAAAACGGGCGCGTTGTTGACCCTTCGCAGCAAATTGACGAAGTTCGAGATGTTCTCATATCAGACGGTGTCATCAAAGATATGGGGAAAAATCTAAAGAAAAAGGGCGCTGAGGAGTTTGACGCCGCCGGCATGGTTGTTGCGCCGGGTCTGATTGATATGCATACGCATCTTCGGGAACCGGGGCGCGAGGACGAGGAGACGATTTATTCGGGCACTCGGGCGGCGGCGGCGGGCGGCTTCACATCTATCTGCTGCATGCCGAACACACGTCCGGTCTGCGATTCGCGCACGGGTGTTAAATATATCCTTTCGCGCGTCCATGAGGTTGGCGTTGTGAACGTTTATCCTGTGGGCGCGATCACGGTTGGGCAAGAAGGGCAGCAAATTACGGAGTTTGGGGATTTGATTTCTGCGGGCGCCGTTGCCTTCAGCGACGACGGGCATCCTGTTATGAATGCGGAAATTATGCGGCGCGCCCTTGAATATACAGCGATGTTCGATGTGCCGATTTTGGATCATTGCGAAGACTTGAATCTTTCCAATATCGGAATGATGCATGAGGGTTTCATTCAATCGCTGCTGGGGCTCGCCGGAATCCCCGCCGCCGCTGAGACAATTCAGGTTGGAAGGGATATTGAATTGTTAGAATTTTTCGGAGGGCGCCTTCATATATGCCACGTAAGCGCGCGCGGCTCTATCCATCTGATTCGCCGAGCCAAAAAACGCGGGGTGAATGTGACCTGCGAAGCGACTCCGCATCATTTAACACTGACGGATGCTTTGGTTAAGGAGACGAATTTTGACACGAACACAAAGGTCAAACCTCCTTTAACATCAGAGGAGGACCGGCAGGAGTTAATCAAGGGTTTGCAGGATGGGACGATAGATGTCATTGCGACCGACCATGCGCCGCACACGGATAAAGACAAAGACCTTGTTTATATTGATGCGCCATTTGGGCTCATTGGCATGGAGACGGCGATTCCCATCCTTTTTACCAATCTTGTGCACAAAAAATTAATCACAGTCAGCCAGCTTGTAGAAAAGATGTCGCTCAATCCAGCAAGGATATTAAAAATTGAACGGGGCACGCTCAAGGCAGGCGTTGTTGCTGATGTTGCCATTATAGATCCGGAGCGCCGGCATACGATTAATGCGAACAATTTCTTTTCACGCAGCCGCAACACTCCTTTCGAAGGCGAGAAATGCCGCGGGGCTGTGGACACGACCATCGTCGGCGGGCGTATTGTTTATTCGAAGGGGAAGATTCTCGAGGAAAAGTGTAAATGAAACAGGTTCTCGCCAGAATCATTGATGTTAACTTTTTTGAAAGCGATTATGTTTCTCTGACATTTAAATCTCCGGAGATTGTCGCCGAGGCGCAACCGGGGCAGTTTGTCAACATTCGCGTCAGCGAAGGACCTCACCCAATTTTGAGACGTCCCATCAGCATATTCGATGCGGATGAGGAGGCGGTTTGCATTCTTTTTAAGGTTGTGGGCGAAGGGACGCGGCTGCTTTCCGAAGTAAGAAAGGGAGATTATCTTGACGTTATTGGACCTATCGGACATCCGTTCAAAATCGAGCCTGCGCCGGCGTTGCTTGTTGCCGGCGGTGCGGGCATTGCGCCGCTGCATTTTTTAGGCAGGCGTTTGCGGGAATCCGGTTTTGATGTTCATCTTATTTATGGGGTTCGCACAAGAAAAGAAGCGGTGGCGGCTATTGATTTGGTACGCGTTTCGACCAGACTAACCATTGTTACCGAAGACGGCTCATTGGGCGAGCGGGGGTTGGCAACTGATTTCATAAACAAAAAGACGCTCGGCGACCGCGCTGTTTATGCGTGCGGTCCGGAGCCGATGCTGGCGGCGTTGCAGACCAAACTCGCGGCGATGGGAAAATCGGCGCAGTTTTCTCTTGAGAGCCGCATGGCTTGCGGCGCTGGCGCATGCCAAGGGTGCGCAATTGCGACGCAGAGCGGCTATCAGCGCGTGTGCGCGGATGGTCCTGTTTTTGATTCGGATAAGATTCTCAAATGGTCGGACGGGGCATAATTAGATGGCGGATATAAACGTCAAAATCGGACCGCTTGTGTTGAAAAATCCTGTGACGGTTGCCTCCGGCACTTATGGATACGGGACGGAGTTTTTGGATTTCTATCCGCCTTGTGAGCTGGGCGCGGTTTTTTTAAAAGGGATAACTCTCAAGCCGCGCGCGGGAAACAAGCCGCCCCGCATTGCGGAGACGCCCGCCGGTATGCTGAACGCCATCGGGCTCCAGAATGTGGGGCTGGAAGATTTTTTAAAAATCAAACTTCCCGCACTGAATAATGTGCCGGGAGTTTTTATTGCAAATATTTCCGGTGACTGTGTTGAAGAGTTTGTTCAGATTGCACAGGCGCTGAATGATGCGCCGAATCTTGCCGCGCTTGAGGTGAATGTCTCCTGCCCAAACTTGCAACAAGGCGGTATGGCGTTTGGCGTTTCGGCGCAGGCGACGGAGGAAATTACGCAGGCTGTGCGCAACGTTTCGCGTTTGCCCGTGATTGTCAAACTTTCGCCCAATGTGACGAATATCTGTGAGATTGCTCGGGCGGCGGAGGCGGGCGGCGCGGATGCTGTTTCGCTCGTGAACACGTTTTTAGGTATGGCGATTGACGTCGAAAAGCGGAGACCGATGCTCGGCAATTTCACGGGCGGGCTTTCTGGTCCGGCAATCAGACCGATTGCGGTTCGAATGGTTTGGCAGACATCAAAAGCGGTCAAGATTCCCATTTTGGGGATGGGGGGCATCCGCACGGCACGGGACGCGATTGAATTTTTTCTCGCGGGGGCAACCGCCATCTCGATGGGGACGGCAGTTTTTCAAGACCCTTCGGCACCTTTAAAAATCATCAAGGGTATCAAAAAGTATTTGGCTGCCCACAAACATCATTCGATATATGAGATTATCGGCGCATTGGAGGCATGAGGTTTGAACGCATATTTTGAGAAACTGGAAACGGCGGCGCGGATGAACAACAGCCGGCTTTGCGTTGGGTTGGACCCGCGTCCGGAAAAAATTCCCGCGCCTTTCAGAAATGATGCGGATCCGATTTTTGCATTTAACAAGGCTATCATTGACGCGGCTGCGCCTTATGTTTGCGCCTTTAAGCCGAACTTTGCCTTTTATGAGGCGTTGGGAGTTTCAGGACTGGAATCGTTGAAGAAATCTATCGCATATATTCCGAAGGAGATTCCTATTATTGCAGATGCCAAACGCGGGGACATCGGTTCGACAGCGGAGGCATACGCAAAGGGGATATTTGAGGCATTCGGCTGCGACGCGGCGACGCTGAGTCCTTTTTTGGGCGGGGATTCTGTTGCGCCTTTTCTCAAATATGCCGAGCGCGGGATGTATATTTTATGTCTCACATCCAATTCAGGTTCATGCGATTTCCAGATGCCGCATGATTTATATTTGCGGATTGCTGAGAAGGTTTTGGAGTGGAATACGGCGGGGAATTGCGGGCTGGTGGTCGGCGCAACGCATCCTGATTATCTAAAAAAAATCCGTTTTGTTGCGGCTGATTTGCCGCTGCTTATTCCCGGCATTGGGGCGCAGGGCGGGGATCTAGAGGCGGTGATACCGCTTGCCGCCGACAGCAAGGGGCGCGGTTACATCATCAACGTTTCGCGCGGGATCACGGAGGCAAAAGGCGACGGCAATTTTGCTGCAAATATTGCGAACGCCTCATCAACCATGCGCAGCGCCATCAATCAAGCAAGGGGGAAATAAAATGGAATTTTCGCATCTTCCAGAGATAGCGCAAAAAATTCTCACAGAAACCGGCGCCTTTCGCCAGGGACATTTTCAGCTCACATCCGGTCTGCACAGTTCAGGCTATTTGCAATGCGCCTTGATTCTCCAATACCCTCACCATGCGGAATACATCTGCCGCGAGTTGGCGCAAAGGCTTGCGGCAAAAAAGCCCGATGTTGTGCTTTCGCCGGCGTTGGGCGGAATTGTGATGGGTTATGAGTTGGCGCGCGCGCTCCATTGCAGAGGGATTTTCGGCGAGCGTGTGAACGGCGAGATGCAGCTGCGGCGCGGTTTTTTCCTTCGCGAAAATGAGCGTGTGCTTTTGGCGGAGGATGTGGTGACTACTGGCGGTTCTGTGCAGGAGTTAAAGGCAATTGTTGAAGCGGCGGGCGCGCAGATTATTGGGTATGCAGCTTTGTGCGATCGGAGCGGGGGAATGTTTTCGCCCGCACAAGGGCTTGATTCATGGGTGACGCTTTCGATTGAATCATGGCAGCCTGACCTGTGTCCTCTGTGCGGCAAGGGGATTCCGATAGACAAACCCGGCAGCCGATGGAAGTCGTAATAAAGTTAGCGGTTTCATTAATTTTTTTTGTTTTTGCTACCAGTCCACATTGGGCGGTTTTTTTGTGAGGGGACGGAGCGGCAGGTCAACGCGCTCAAAATCGCCGTCTATGCCTGCGCCCAGTTCGCTTTTGAGTTTTATCCCCTGCGAAGGCTGCTGCACCCAGAGACTATTTTGCCTTCCTTTGACGGTGGGATATTCATCGTTGCCGCCCGCGTCTATGAAAATGCCTACGTTTAATTGGTCCTCGCGCATGGTGCCGAATTTGGAAAATTGGGCGCGCCCCAACGCCTCAGTGGAGGAAAGGTTGTAGCGGTCATTGCCTTGCATATCAAGGAATAAGGCGATGCTGTTTTCGTTGGCGCAACCGAGCGAGAGGCGCGGGGATTGATAAACGTCGTCTCCTTTTTCATCAATGAAAATCCCGATGGATGAGTCGTGTCCCACTCCCTGAGCGGCGTGGAGCGTGGCGGTGTATGAATCATTGCCGTCGCGGTCGCAGAGCGCGCCGATGCCGCCATGCACGCCGACTCCTTGCACATACCAGACGCCTGAGTATTGGTCGTCGCCCCCTGAATCTATCAGAAATCCCAGCCCATTCCAGAAGGACATACCCTGAGCAAAAATGGCGGCGGTGTATTTATCGTTGCCTTGTTTATCCATAAGGATGCCGATGCCGCCGGGAAGGGAATGTCCGTCTTTTTCGTCGGCGCGTTCGCCCATGCCAACGCCTTGCGCTTCGCTGCGATTGTGCCTGCGATCCTGCGCGGAGGAAAAACGGATATCGGAATCGTTGGCGATGTATTCATCGTTGCCCGCCTCATCCACGAGCATGCCGCATCCCAGAGTTCTGCCGCACCCTTGCGCCGAATTGTAGCAATAATAGACATCATTGCCGGAGCGGTCGTAGAGAAGCCCGAGCCCCGCATGTGCCATGCCCTGTCCGAATCGTATGCATTCATAAACATCGTCGCCCTCGAAATCCACAAGCCAGCCGACGCCAAAAAAGCCGCAGCCTTGCGTCATTTGCAGAGAGATGTATTTATCGTTTCCGGCAAAATCAAAAAGGAAACCATAGCCGAGCGTGCCCGCTCCAAAGGCGGTTGCAAAAGGGGCGGAGACCTGCTTATATGAATCGTTGCCATCAAAATCAAGGAGGATGGAAACTGGTTCTGCGGCGGAACGGTTGGCGCCTCCGCCTGAGTATTCGTCGTCGCCGCCGAAATCCATTATGAGGAGGTAATTAACATTCGCCTGATATTTATTGTTCTCCCCTATTCCGTTCAGGACGACAAGCCCGATAGGGGTATCAAATTCCGCATGGAATTTTTCGGCGACCGGCTCGGAGGCAAAGACGGCGCGGGTTTGTTCAAGCGAGGACATCAAATCTTGCGCGCCGCTAATCAGGGCGGATAGGTCAATGAGATTGAGAAGAGGGCGGAGGTCGGACTGGGCTTCGCGCTCCCATTCTTCGGAAATGGTGGGTATGCGGTCTTCGGGTCGCATGGGCGGCGTCAGACGGCGGGGTATATTATCGAGAAGATTTTTGTAGTCGGACTTGACCGCTTTCTCAATGGCTTTGCGCTGCCAATGAACGGCTTGGGCGGATGTGATGAGCAGCCGCGCTGCTTCCGTTTGCACTATTTGGGGAACATTCTTTACGGCATCGAGAACTTTTGTTGTTTCCTCATCGGAGAGCGATTTGCCAGCTGATGCATAAATTTCATTTAAGGCAATTTTGATGCGTTCTTCCGGCTTTGCCTCATCAAGGCGTTTTTCCAAATCGGCAAGGGGCGTTGTGAAATATCCGCGCGCAACTCCGGCGCCGATGCGTCCCGCCATGAATATCATTGTGCGCAAGAGGTTATCCCGATAGCATTCAAAATTATATTCGATATGTCCCATCACATAAGGGATTTGAAAGGGGTTATGGAAAAGGTAGCGATAGGCAGGGCATTCCAAAGAGCGTTCATTTGAAGAGGCGGAGCTGATGATGGGAAAGGCGCATGTCTGGCGAGTCAAACCGTGCGCCTCCAGCGCTTGATTTATGGGATCGCGAGATGGGTCAATCTCTGAATAAACGGGCGATGACTGTGCGCGGGAACAAATGGGGATTAAAAAAACCGCGGCGATAAGATAAATGGGAATTTTTTTTTTGAGATTCAAGACGGGGCTCCTTTCGAGATACGATTACGAGCGCGGGCGTGTTTATAAAATTTTTATATCCTTTGGAGTTTTTGATAATAATTCCGCGCCATTTTTTGTGACGAGGACAAGGTCTTCGATGCGAACGCCGAACTTGCCCGGAAGATAGATTCCCGGCTCGACCGTGATGACCATTCCTTCGAGCAAGATATCCGATGATGGGGCGCCGATTGAGGGTTTTTCATGGATGGCGATGCCCACGCCGTGACCGGTTCGATGGCTGAAAAAATCGCCGAAGCCTGCGCGGGCGATGAGGTCGCGAGCGGCTGTATCTATTTCCGCGGCAGGGACGCCGGGTTTGACTTTTTGGAGGGCGGCTGCTTGCGCATCATGGACAATTTTATATATGTTTTTTTTATTTGCGTTCGGGTCGCCGATAAAAAATGTTCGGGTCAAATCGGAGCAATAGCCGTTGACGCGGCAGCCGAAGTCAATCAAGGCGACATCTTTTGATTTTAATCGGTGGTTGGATGTTTTATGATGGGGAATAGCGGCATTCGCGCCAAAGGCGATAATGGGGTCAAAAGATTCTCCTTCGGCGCCGGCATCTTCCCAAAAACGGCGTATAGCAATCGCCACTTCCCGTTCGGAGACACCCGGGCGAAGGTTAGACGCGAGCATATCCACACAGAGGTCAGTTAAAGCGGCGGCGCGGCGGATTTGCATCTGTTCGTAGGAATCTTTCACGGCTCTAAGATCCGCTATCTCCTTTGATACTTCGACAAGGCGGGCAGGTCGAACAACTTTTTCCAGCCAGCAAAAAGATTCGTAAGAAATTGAGGACTCAAAACCGATGCGGAGTTTGCCGCGCACATCAAAGAAAGCCTTGAGTTGTTCCCTGCCATCGCCCTGCTGTTGGACGACTTCAATATTTATTGGTTTTTTTGAGGGGCTTTTGCTGCGGCGGAAATTTTTTTTGGCGCGTTCATAGTATCTGGAATCGGCGAGAAATATCAAAGAGTCTTGCATGAGAAGCAAAATGGAAGCGGTGCCGCTAAAGTTAGTGAGATAAAAGGTATTTTCGCGGTCAAGGACAATCATACCGTCCAGTCCCAATTCCGCAAGACGGCTGTAAAGGCGATGTATGCGAATTTCATGAAACCTATACATGGCGATAATCTCCTTATATACGTATGAACATATACGGTGTCATTGACGCTTGGCAACAGATAAAAAAAGCAAATTTTTTGTTTTTTTTTAATTTTGTTCTTTACATCGCCCCGCCGCCTGTTATGTATTATTTTCAGTTCTTTGAAAATGGGAAAGGCATAGTTCGAATTCCTGTTCTTGCTAAAGTTGTCGTGCTGTTAAAAAGTTGCAATTGATAAAGGAGGATCCGAAGATGAACCGGTTGAAAGTTGCAGTAGTTGTAATTCTGGCATTGGGCGCGGTTTTAGTGACAGGCTGCACCACAGTCCAGAAAGGAGCGGCGGCTGGCGGACTCGTCGGCGCTGCGGTCGGAGGTACATGGGCATATCAGACAGAGGGCGCGCTAAGCACATGCGAAGGCGCCTTTGTCGGCGCCGCAACAGGCGGCTTAATTGGCGCGCTTGCGGGGGATCAGCTCCGCGAGCAGCGCGAGAAGAATCTTGAAGCCGAGATTGAGCAGCTGAAAAATCAGGTCGAAGATCTGGAGAACCAGCTGAGAAAGGCAAGAGAGCAGGCGGGAGCCCTCGGCGACAAAGACCAGTCTATTAACTCCCTCAAAGACGCCATAGATAATCTTAACAAGCAGATTGAGGATTTGAAAAACCAGCTCAAGGATAAAGAAAATGAGCTGGCAAATCTGCGCGGCGCTAAGCAAAGCCAAGAAAAAAATTTAGACGACTTGAAAAAGCAGCTGGATCAGCTTCAGGTGCAGCTGGCTCAGACACCCAAAGGCATCACCCTTACGATGGTGGATTCGCTTCTTTTCAAGCCCGGGCAGGCTGAGATTACCGAAAAGGGCAAAGCGCTGCTGGATAATGTGGCGTTGATTCTGAAGGAGAAATTTCCCGGGCGCGAGTTAATCTTCGAGGGGCACACGGACAATCAGCCGATCAAGTATTCGGGTTGGCGGGATAACTGGGAACTGGGAGCGGAGCGTGCTCTGGAAGTTCTGCGCTATTTCATCAAAACTCATGCCTTTGATGCCAAACGGGTTTCAGCAACGAGTTATGGCGAGTTCCATCCTGTCGCCTCGAATGCCACAGACGAAGGACGGGCTCAAAACCGCCGCGCGGTCATCGTTGTGGTTCCGACGGTTGAGATTGTGAAAAAGCCGCTTTAATAATTGTGAAACAATCTTGTTTTATTTTTTCAAGGACGCCTCGTAAACAAGTAAGGCGTCCTTTTATTTTTAATGCGATATATTATCCCGCGCTTTTATTGCTTTTGCTGGCATCTTGCACCCCTCGAACTTTGACGCCTGTTTTTATCTCCGACGATATTTCGTTTAATTATAAAAACGATAAAGACCTGAAGGTTTGGCTCTCCCCTACCTCAGACACTTTGAAGCCGCCGGAGATGGTTTATGTGGCTGCGGTAGAATGGATGGAAGAGCGCGGCATTGAACCGCCGTTGAAAAAGGAGCTGGGCGTTTTTTTAAGGCAATATTTTTATCACGGTCTTTTGCGCCAAAATTACTTTGATATGAAGATGCCTCAAACGGAGAATCTTGAGTTATACACAGAAAACAAGCCGCGTCTTTTAATTCTTGAAACTGCTGTGACCCGAATTCGGAAAGGGAGCGGTTTAGCGCGTTATTTTATTGGGTATGGATTGGGGCGGTGCGATTTGCAAGTTGAGGGTCGGCTTCGCGAGGCATTCGGCGAGGGCAATGTTATGGCATTTGTGATGCGATACCATCATTTAGGCAATTCCTATATGGGCAAAAATCCGCGTTCTGCTTCAAGCAAATATTGCCTGCGTCTTTCAATGGAAGCGGTGGCGTTGGCTACCACGGATTTGATGAAAGAGGTGTGGGCAAAGTATATGGAATTTGACCATCCGCATCCTATCGAAGCTCTGCCAATGGAGCGGTAGAATTATGAAAAAAATGGCATATTTTGTTTTGTTATTTTGCTCTTTTTTATTTAGCGGACGGGGGGCGGACGCCGAGATGCGAGCTTGTTGGGCGAGCCGATTTGACGGCTGGATTAGCCCCGACAAGGAGACTTGCGAGAACAATATCCGCGCGGTTATGCAGACGCTGAAGGATAATAATTACAATGCCGTTCTATTTCAGATACGCGGCGAGTGCGCCGCGGCTTTATGCGGATGACCCTTCAACGGCGGATGTGGACGAGAGTTTATACAATCAATTTGGATATAACTTTGATGTCTGCGACGGACGTTCGGATCAGATGGGCGGGGTCATCCTTACCGGCGTGGAAATTTATTCTTATGATAAGCCGTGAACGCGCGGGGTATTTCTTTTTGGGATGATGGGATTTTCTTCTATTGACATGCATCCGCTGCGATTTTACTTTTGTTCTCAATTTTATTAAACGAATCGTTGCAATCGGTAAATTTCTTCATGCGTTTTTTGCGTATCATTATCAGTTTAATTATTATCGGGGCGTTGGGTTTATTCATTTACCGAGACCTGCCGCGCGATTTTTTTGTGAAATTGAGCGACAGTATTGGTTGGCAGGTTTACATTGTCTATACCCTTGCTGTGATTTTATATTTTCTTGTGATGGAAATAATCCTTTCCAAGTTGGGAACGATTATCGGGTGGCTGATTGAGCAAATTATCGGACTGGTTTACGGCATCGGCGGCAGCGAGGCAAAAGATAAGCGCAAACAAGCAAAAAGGGCGTTCTGGGATGTTATGCTGGGAAGGCGCGACATGGCTGCCACATATTATACCAATGCGGGGCTCCATAAACAGGCGGCTGCGTGTTATGAGAGGATTCAGGATTATTTATCGGCGGCTGAATCCTATTCCGCCGCGGGCGAATATATGCGCGCCGCTCTGATGTTTGAGAACGCGGAGAAATTTGAGTCAGCAGCTGAGTGCCACAAAAAGACGAATAATCGAGCGGCGACAATTTCGTGCATCAATAAAGCTGCGGATCAATTGGCGGGTTTGGGGAAGCCGCTGATTGCGGCTGAGATTCTTATGAAGAATCATCTTTACAGACGCGCGGGCGATTTTTTTGAAATGAGCGGTTATGCCAGACGGGCAGCAGAGGCATATGAGTGCGACGGCGACCTTTTAACGGCGGCTCGGCTTTACCTCAAAGCGGCGCAAGAGCGAAGCGCCAGCCAGCAAAAAAAGGTTCTTTATGACAAATCGGCTCCGTCCGACCGCGAGTTAGAAACCTGCGCCCGCAAGGCGGGGAAGATTTTTGAATCGCAGGGCTACGCTCATGAGGCGCGTCAGGCTTATGAATTAATCGGCATGGCGGACAAGGCGGCTGGTCTTTATATTAACGAGGGGCGGATTGCGGATGCGGCGAAAACATATTCACAGGCAGAGATGTGGAAAGAAGCCCGCGAGTGTTATGAGAAGATGAATGATACAAAGCAAGTCTGCCGCATGGACGCGCAAATTGCGCTTGAAGCCGGTGATTTCCGCAAGGCGGGATCGTTTTTTGAACAGGCGGGGGATTTGCCGAAGGCTTTTGAGATGTATCATCGCCTGAACGATCCGGCGGCGCAGGCGCACTGTCTTGAACTGATGAATCGCCCTCTGGCAGCTGCCAACCAATATTCGCTTGCTCGAAATTTTTATAAGGCGGCGGAGTTATATGAGGCGGCGGGCAGTCTGACAGAGGCGGCGGAAATCTATCAACAGCTGGGAATGAATGATAAAGCCGCTCGATGCCTTTCGGAAGCCGGCAATCCTTATTATCTTGCGCTGTTGGAAAAGCAAAAGGGTAATATTGAAGGGGCGGCGGAAAAGCTTCGTTTCATCACTCAGGCTGAACCGGTTTATGAAAAAGCCATGCTTTTATTAGGCTCCTGCTATTATGAGATGGATAAATTTCATCTTGCGGCTGAGGCGTATGAGCGTGTTTTTCATAACCTCAAGCCGGTGGAATCAAATGTTGAAATCTTCTACACTTATGCGCGGGCGTTGGAAAGCAATCGCAACATCACCCGCGCTCTTGAAGTTTATCAGAAAATCCAAAGCATTCATGAGGGATACAAGGACGCTGAAGAGCGGATTCAAAATCTTTTAAAACCTTATCCATCCCGCCAGAAAAAGACGCTGGACCAGATGGCGAAAAACCGCCGCGGCGAGGGTTTCCCCCTCCTTTCCGACCGCATGAAACCTCCCACCCCGATGGAGCCTCAACCCACCGTGCACGAGGATCAGCAAACAATTTTTGAGAATCAGAAAACGGTTTTCGACGAGCAGAAAACGGTCATTGAAGAGCGTCAGACCATCATCGAAGATGACAAGACAATCATTGAAGATTTGAAGACGGTTGTGGAAGATCAGAAGACGATTATTGACGAGGCTCCTCCCACAATTTTTGAGGATGCGCCGGAGACGATGTTCGATGCCGGCGACTCGGAATCAGAAACGGTTGATTCGACATGAGCCAGTCCCGCCTGATTGAATAAATTATTTGAGCAATTGAAGAAACGATGGACTCTGGTTATAAAAAAAAGCGCGCGGGGACGCGCTTTTTAAAATCTTGTGATGTATGTAAAAGATTAAAGCAAGGCTTCCAGTTTTTCCCGGAAGACGGGGCGATTGAGTTTTGAAAGGGCTTTGCGTTCAATGCGGCGGACGCCTTCTTGGCTTAAGCCCACAAGACGGCTTGTCTTGCGGAGGCTAAGCGTTTTACCATGTTCGAAACCAAAACGCAGGTTCATTATTCTGCGCTCTTTTTCGTTGAGGTGTTTGAAAAGGGCGGCGATTTTGACGCGTGTTTGATTTTCCATACAGTATTGCAATGGGGACTTTTTTTGTGTATCGGGTATGCGCTCCATCAAAGGGATGCCATCTTCGTCAGTTGTTTGATCGAGCGAAAGGACGGTTTCACGAAGTTTGAGCATTTGTTGAATGACCTCGACTTTGATGTCCATAATCTTTGAGATTTCTTCAACGGAGGGTTCGAAACCATGCTCGCTTGTGAATGCGGAAATGACTTCGGAAATTTTTCCGATGAGCCGCGATTTACGAATGGGAAGCGTTATGAGAGAGCTGTGCCGGCGAAGCGCCAGTTGTATTGATTGGCGAATCCAAAAAGAAGCATAGGTGGAGAAACGATAACCTTTGCGCCAGTCATATTTGCGAACAACTTCAAGGAGACCGATATTGCCTTCTTGTATAAGGTCTGAGAGCGGGACGCCGCGGTTGTTGTAATGGAGGGCGACGTTGATGACGAAACGCAGATTATGTTTTACAATATCCTCAAAGGCAAACTGGTCGTCGTCTTCGAGTTTTTGAAAAAGTTCTATTTCCTTTTCACGTGAAAGGATGGGATAGGAAGCGGCTTCCTTCATGTAGAACTGGACACTCTCATCATAATTGTTCATGATTATCGTCCTTTTTTTATTAGGTGATGATATACTTGAGCAATATACATACCTAAATCGGCGCATAGGGGCGGTGCATACCTTAAACATTGATAATAATACAGTTGCGAAATATTTGTGTCATATTGATGAATATGTTGTGACGCTTTCGGGTTATGAGGGTAACATAGAGCCGTGCGGTTTTTCGCACAAATGCAGAATCTCGCACATTTTTTATTTCGCGGCATATGTCATTGATGCATCAAGATATTGTTAGTGTGTAGAATGATTTCAACCATGGGATGAAGTTGTATGCGGCAAAATAAAATGCATCATTTGAATTTTTTGCTTGCGCAGCCCAAAGGGGGTCGTTAAGGTTCTTTCGTAATTAAATGTTAGACTCGGAGGGGGGATTATGAGGAAATTTGATTATGCCCTTGTGATTTGCGTTTTTGTGTTTCTTGTTGGTTTGACATCTCTCTATGCGGAAAACCCGGGACCCCTTTATGGAACCAACGAGTCAAGCCGAATCACAAACAAATTGCTGCGGGGGGTCATCAACATTCCTTTATGTGTGATGGAAATTCCAAAGTCTATTAATATCCATGTCAAAAATCATGATCTCTTCACGGGAACTTTTGTCGGTCTGGGAGAAGGGGTTTACAAGTCTTCCAAGCGGCTCGGCTACGGGATTTTTGAGACGGCAACTTTTCCATGCACTAAATTAAAAACGTTGGATTCATGGGTGGATCATCCTATTCCTTTCAAGGAATTGGCGGAATAAAATTGTGAGAGTGGCTTAAAGGGATTAATTATTAAATTTTCGATTACAGACAGGGGAGGTAAAATTCAATGCGTATCGGGAACAAGAAACTCTTTGTTGTTTTAATGGTCGGGATGGTGGCGTTGCTTGCGGCATCAGGTTATGCCGATGACATGACGCGTTCCAAGAGCGAGGCAAATAGTATGATGCACAAGTGCGGTCGAGGCATTGTGAATGTGCTGACCGGCTGGATGGAAGTTCCGAAAAATATCGCTGTTGAATGGAAAAAGACGGAGCCCTTCACGGGTACCATCATGGGAACTATCAAAGGTTTAGGGTGGGGTGTTGGGCGCACAGCCACTGGCGTTTATGACATTATCACATTCCCTCTGCCGATTCCGGAAGGTTACAAACCTTTGATGGAGCCGGAGTTTATTCTGCCCGATCTCTGGGGAAAAGACCTCCCGTATTTTGACGAGCCGATTGAAAAGCCGATGAAGTAATTACGTCTTTTTTGGGTTTGATTATTGATGCCCCGTTTAGCGGCGGGGCATTTTTATTGAATGGATTTTTCATATGGATAAAAACAAATCTGTATCAATTCAGCCATGCGCCAATTATGAGCGGGGGCTCGTCCTTGAATCATTGCGCCGCGTCCTTGAACCGCTGGGGGGGATGGGAGCATTTGTCAAATCGGGGCAAAGAGCCGCCCTTAAGGCGAATATCCTTTTGGGCGCGGCGCCGGAGCGCGCTATCACAACTCATCCGAGCGTAGTATGGGCGGCGGCGCGTCTTGTGGAGGAGGCGGGCGCAAAGCCTTTTATAGTGGATAGCCCCGGCTCCGCCATTCCCAATCGCGTTTCATCTCTGCGCCGCGTTTACAAAAGTTGCGGTTTTGCAGATTTGGGCATTGAATTGAATGAGGACGTGGGTCAGGGCGCTATATCCATTCCCAAGGGTCGCATCGTGAAGAGGATTGAGTCTATGAGCGCTTTGCAAAAGGCGGATGTTATCATCAACCTGCCCAAAGTTAAAATGCACTCTTTCATGTTTCTCACGTGCGCCGTTAAAAATATGTTTGGGGCAATTCCTGCGCTTTTGAAGGTGGGGTATCATTCAAAATTGAAAGATGCTAAAAGGTTCGGCGGGATGCTGCTGGACATTTTGGATGCGCTCCCGCCCGCGCTTAATATTGTTGATGGAATTGAGGGGATGGAGGGCGAGGGTCCTTCAAGCGGAGATGTCAAAAATCTGGGTCTGATCTTCGCTTCGCCCGACGCCGTCCTTGCCGACCTTGTTGTTAGCGAGATGATTGGAATTGATGCGCGGCGCGTTCCCTATCTTGCCTTAGCAATCGCCGAAGGGCTATGTCCTGCGAATGTTGCAGGGTTACAAATCCATTCGCCTGTCCCGCTTGAGTCATTGAAAAAAACATTTGCCCCTCCCCCGACATTTGCCGCTCAACTCCCGAAGGCGCCGCATGGGACTTTGATGAAGATGATATCACCGATGGTGAATTATGTTTTTACAATGCGCCCTGAGGTTATAAAAAAGAAGTGTATCGGATGCGGCGCGTGTGTGCGGGGATGCCCCGAAAAAATTATTTCATTGCAGAATGTTGACGGTGGGAAGATAGCGCGAATCGGTCGGATGGGCTGCATTCGCTGTTTTTGCTGCCATGAGCTGTGCCCGCATAAAGCGATTCGCCTGCGTAAATCATTTCTTTATTCAATAATCAACAAATAATATCGCAGAATATTTTGGTTTATAATCCGGATATTAGAATCTATCTTTCAGAATGCGGCGAGCGAAGATGAACTTTTGCGCGGTTCGTTCGTCATACCAGTAAGAATCTGGGTCGAAACTGGAATAATGGACGCCCTCTTCGTTGGTGGACTGGAGGTATTCTGTTTTGCCGAGGCTGATGGCGACATGGCTGATGCGCCCCGTTCCGCCAGCAAAAAAGAGTAGGTCGCCCGCGCGCAGGTTTTGCATGTAATCGCGGAAGGCGACGAGTTCTCCGACGTTGGATTGTTGGTCGGCGTCGCGGGGGATGAATATTCCGAGCTCTCGGTAAACGAATTGTGTGAATCCGGAGCAGTCCATGCCCGCATTGCTTGTTCCTCCCCAGACGTAGGGGATGCCCATGATGGGGCGGACGATGTTTTTAATTTTTTCGCGCATGGCGATGTCATCGTTTTCAATTTTTCGAACCTGCGTCCACTCCTCAAGAGTCATGCGTTTGATGTCCGAGGCATTTGCCCAACCGATATATCCATCCGCCGATTGCAGGAGGAAATATTTTTCATCTGGGCTGGGTTTGAGGAGGCGGAGCGGCGCGCCTTTTGCCGCCTGATTTAATTGTTCGGAGAGATGCTGCGGAGAGCGTTTGATGCTGAGTGTGTCCGATGTGACAATGGCAAAGCCGAGTTTGCCAAGTTGGGGAGAGGGCAAAACGGCGATGTCATTTTGAATTTTTTCGAATCCAATAATGCGGAGGGTGCGTTCGATACCGTCTTTGTGTTCTGGCACGAGGACTTCACCGGAGAGGGTGACTGTTCCTTCTTTATCTTCCGCCTTAACGTCAAAGACGGTTGACTTGGCGTCATAAACATTGGAGTCTTTGAAAACAAGGATGTAATGCCCCAATTTTTCGATTGAAGGCGTTCCGCTGGGTTCGTATAGATTAATCGTTCGTTTTTCCCAAAATTTGCGATGTTCGTCGCGTGACATTTTTTCCCATGGTCTGCCGGTTATGGCAACGGGGTCTTGCGCCATTGAGATGGCATAAGCGGCAAGGAAGAGGCAAACCTGAAAGATTATTTTTCGCACGTTTTTCTCCGTTATGTTAAAATTTGATATTTAAGTTGATAGAGTGTAATGAGAGGCAATCAACAAAAAATTTCAGAGTTTAATCAGGAAAATCTGGATTATTTTCCGGAACGTTGCGGCGTTTATTTGATGAAGGATGCGGCTGGGAAAATTCTCTATATCGGCAAGGCGAGGAATATTCGAGCGCGTCTGCGGAACTATTTTTCCAAAACGGGCGACGGGCGTCCCAGCGTGGATATCTTTTTGCCAAGGGTTTCGCTGATTGACTCCATTATCACGAATAATGAAAAGGAGGCTTTTCTTCTTGAGAATGTCCTTATCAAAAAGGAAAAGCCTCCCTATAACATACAATTAAAGGACGATAAGACGCACCTGAGTTTGCGGATTGATTTGCATAGCCCTTTTCCGCGCCTGGAATGGACGCGTCGGCGCAAGAAGGATGGCGCGCTTTATTTTGGTCCATATTCATCTTCAACAGCAGCGCGAAATACTGTGCGGATGCTGGAAAAAATTTTCCCGTTGCGCACATGTTCCGATACGGTGATGAAGAATCGAACGCGCCCCTGCATCCGATATCAGATGGGGCGATGTCTTGCACCTTGCACGATGCCGGTTTCGCGGGATGAATACATGCAGTTATTGAATGGCGCGGTGCTTTATCTGCGCGGCAATGTGAAGGAGTTGATTGGGCGGCTACGGCAGCGCATGGAGGAGCATGCCGCCGCGTTACGTTTTGAGCAGGCGGCAGATTTTCGGGATAAAATCGCCGCCATTGACGCCACGATGGAAAAGCAGAACATCGCCGATGAACGCCAGCGGGATCTGGATGTATTCGGGCATTATATTGCCGAGGGGCAATGCGGCATCGCGTCGTTTCAGTATCGGCTGGGAATTCTGACGGGAACTCGGACGTTTATTATTAATCAGCAGGGGCGCTCCCCTGCCGAGATTTACTACGCCATCATCGGGCAATATTACAATGAGGAAACTTTTATTCCTTCGTTGATTCTGACCGGCGAGGAGCCGGACGAGCGAGAGCTTTTGGAGGATGCGCTCAGCGACATTAAGGGGGCGCGCGCGGTTATCGCTCAGCCGCAGAGAGGCAAATCTGTTTCGTTAGTTAAACTGGCGATGGAGAATGCGCGGGAACATCTGAAACAAAAACTTGAAGGGACGCGCGATTTGTCGCTTGTGCTTCAATCGCTTCAGGATAAGCTGGGGCTGACGGAAACGCCCGCTTTGATTGAGGGTTTTGACATCTCCAACATTCAGGGGCGGATGGCGGTCGGTTCGATGGTGGTGTTCCAAGACGGGCAACCCGCGCCCGCGCGATACCGCCATTTCAAGATTAAGAGCGTTATCGGGAGCAATGACTTTGCGATGATGTATGAAGTGGTGCGCCGCCGCTACAAACGCATGCTGGAAGAAAAACTGCCGATGCCGAACTTGATATTGATTGACGGGGGCAAGGGTCAGTTGGCTGCTGCATCTCGCGCGCTGGATGAACTGGGATTGAAGGATATGAGTGTAATCGGTTTGGCAAAAAAACATGATGCGCCATTAAACAACAGCGATAATCCAGAAACGGGGAATTCAAAATCGCTTGAACGAGTTTTTTTGCCGAACCGTAAAAATCCAATAATACTCAAACCCGGGTCGCCGGCGTTGTTTCTAATTGACCGTGTGCGGGACGAAGCGCACCGTTTTGCAATCGCCTTTCACAAAAAACTGCGCTCGAAAGGGCTGCGTTATTCGGCATTGGATGACATCCCGGGCATCGGTCCTTCGCGCAAGCGTTCCCTGCTCAGACACTTCGGCAGCCTTGATGCGATAAAGAAGGCAACGCCGGAGGAGCTTGCCGCCGTTCCGGGCATTTCCGCTCCCCTTGCCGCGCAGATTCAGGCATGGTTTCAGCAGAATCCCTAATGCGGTTTTAATTCAATATATCGCATCACACGATTGCCCCGCAATTTCGGCAGAGAGATGGATTGCCAATAAAGGTTGAGCCGCCCAGCAGCAGTCCGTTGTCCATTAACATGGCTTCGGATGCGATACCTCAAGTCGTTTAAAGATTTTGTGCCATCCACAACGCGCCTCTTTATTATGGCGCGATTTATTTAATTTTATCGGCAAGAATATAAAAGCTGTCGCCGACAGTTATAGACTCAAATGGGGGCTCCTTTTTAGGGTTGGCGCTTTTTTGAGTGCGCATGGTCACATTGTAAACGCGAGCCAGATTATCCGCTTTTTCGCTGTCCACCTGCACGGCAATCCAGACCGGGAGTCCATACATGACGGGACGATTTGCGATGTCGGTTTCTTGCACAGACCAATCTCCCTTAATGGATACACCAAGGGGGCGGCGGGGCTCGGTGGGACGTTTGCCCCAATCAGGGCTTTCTTCGAAGAATTGAAGCGCCGCCTTGGCGTCTCCGCCGGATGAATTGCCGGGCCATTTTTTATCGGCTATCTTTTCCTTAAATTTTTTCATATCTTCTGCGAGTTTGTTTTCAAGGCTTGCTCCAGCTTCTTTGACTTTGGGATTTTCTGGGTCGAACTTTTCCGCCATGGCAAGCCACTGCCGGCTTTCATGATGCCTTTGAATTCTGAAAAAATCATGATTTGAGGACAACCTTTCAACCTGTTGGTCAAGCCGCGAGACCAAATCTTCAGCCATGACAACTCTGGTTTTGGCGACATTCTCAAGCCCCTCTTTGAGGTTTTGGATCAACCAGCCGGGCTGGCGGTTTCCAGAATAATTTAGTTTGTCCATGTTGGCTTCAACTTCATCTTTTGTTGCGCCATATTTGGAAGTAAAATCATCTAATATTTTTTGCGCTTTTTCTTTATCGTTCTTCTCAAAATTTTCAATGACTTCAAGGCATTCTTGCACGGGTGTCAGGTCGTTGTAATAGATGACGACACCGGGCGCTTTGGAGAAGGTCTCTTTTTTCAGTTGGTCAACAATAGCGGCAAGTTCTTCCACATCGGCATCCACGCCTTCGGATTTCGCAGAGGCGGCTTGGGCATCGGCATCCGCCTGTTTTTTAATTTCTTCATAGATTTTTTTTGCATCGGCAAGGTTTTTTTCGGCTTGTTCGAAAGAGGGATGCTCCGCGACATTTTTTTCCGCCGCTATAGATTTTGCTTTGGCAAGGTCATTTTCGATTTCGCTGATTTTATCAGGCGTTCTTTCGATGTAGGATTTTTTAATATCGTCGCGCTGTTTTGGTATGAGGTCTAAATGGGTATCGAGTCTATCTTGATTGCGTTGCACTCTTCCCATGATTTCACGGATTTCGTGAGGGAGTTTTGAAATGTCCGCCTTTGGCTGCGAGGCGGCGGTTTTGGCGGCTGGCGCAGCTGGCGCGGCTGGTTTATCGGAGACCGACGCATCTGATGTTTCCTCTGGGTCAGTGGGGAGGGGGATTTTTTTCCCGGTTCGTTTTTCAAGGTCTTTTCTGAGGTTGTTCATTTTGGGTTCAATGATATTGAGTTTGGGATGATCAACTTGCGCTTTTTTAATTTCGGCGATTTTGCGTGATGCTTTAAGCAGTCCTTCTTCGGCTTTATCCTTTTTGCCGGAGAGCATATCGCGCTGGGCAGCGTTCAATTCTTTTTCTGCCTCAACCGCCGCAACCCCCGCATCAAAATTGCCCTTAATATCGCTGCTGACATTCTTCAGCCCTTCTCCGGTTTTTTTTAGGACATCCTTGAATTGCGGAAATCCCGCGCTTGTAATCATGGAAAAAAAGATTATTACTATTGGGATAGTAATAATAACCTTCGCATGATTTTTTTGTTTCTTCATATAGCAACTCCTTTTTTTATAATCAGGTTAAGATATTAGACGCCGTCTTGCGATAGCAAGTAAAATTCGAAGAGGCGGAAAGATTGATTGATTGTGAAATTTCGGCAAGGAGCCGTTTTTTTATATCCGGTTTATGGAAATAACATTACACTCGCGGGTGTTTTTTGAAATCGCATCAATCGGTTCATCTGGAACAAACCACGCCGTAGAGGTAAACTTAGTTTCAAGATTTTTCTAATGATTGAAATTATATTTTTTCACAATGCTATTCATGTTGACAGCGGGAAACAATTTTTCGCATAAAGGATATGTTTATTGGGTTGAAAGGCTCAAGAAGCAAAAAAAAATTACCTTTTGCTCGGATGGACGAAACATCAACGTCGCTCTGGGCTTAAGGCAGATTAAAAATTGGAGGCACGCGGCTATGTCTATCACGGCAGAAAAGAAAAAGGAATTGATTGAACAGTACAAGCGCCATGAGGGCGACACCGGCTCGCCGGAAGTTCAGGTGGCAATTCTGACCGAGCGGATAATAAATCTAACGGAGCATTTCAAATCGCACCACAAGGATCACCATTCGCGGCGCGGTCTGCTTCAACTGGTAGGGCGGCGCAAGAGTTTGCTCAACTATCTTTCAAAACTGGATATTGAGCGGTATCGCACTTTAGTCTCAAGACTGGGGCTCAGAAAATAGGTTAAATTGGGGGCGGTTAACCACCGCCCTCTTTTAACATAATCATATCGTGCGCGGCTGTCGGACTGCGAGAGGAGACAGGTTTTCGGGATTTTGACCTTATACGCCAAGTAACAGCGTGTAAGATCTAAATTCCGAAGACCCGTTTTTCAAAAGCGGGCTTAATCCTGTCCTTTCCGCTGCCCGCAGCTGCGGAAAGGTTTTTTTATGACAGAGACAAAACGTTTCACAATCCCCTATGGCAACAGCGAACTGATTCTCGAGACCGGGCGTTTGGCGCGCCAGGCGCATGGCGCCGTTTGGGCTCAATGGGGCAACACGGTGGTGCTTGCGGCGGCTGTGGTCGCCGACAAGGCTAATGAGGACAATGACTTTTTTCCTCTCACAATTGATTACCGTGAAAAATTTTACGCATCAGGAAGAATGCCGGGAGGCTTTTTCAAAAGGGAGGGGCGACCGGGCACAAACGAAACGCTCCGCGCCCGTTTGATTGACCGTCCGCTGCGTCCTTTATTTCCTGATGGGTTTCGCAATGAAACGCAGGTTTATGTTTCCGTTCTTTCCATGGATCAGGAACATCCTGCAGAGTTGCCTGCATTAATCGCTTCGTCCGCCGCGCTTCATATTTCCAAGATTCCCTTTTTGACTCCTGTGGCTGCATGCCGTGTTGCATTGATTGGCGATGAGTTCGTTCTCAATCCCACATTCATGGAGATGGAGCAATCTTCTTTGGATTTGGTAGTGGCGGGGACGAAGGACGCCATTTGCATGGTGGAAAGCGGCGCTAAAGAATTGACGGAGGATGCGGTTTTGGAGGGTCTGCGGCTTGCGCATGATGAAATCAAACGCGTGGTTGCCGTCATTGAACAGATGCGGCAGGAGTGCGGTGTTCCGAAGATGGAATTTACCGCGCCGGAAGTTGACGCCGTCCTTTTTGCCGATGTGGAAAAATTGTTCCGCCCGCGCCTGACTGAAATCCACCAGACTTATGACAAACAAGAGCGCAAGGAAGTCCAAAAGAAAATTGAAGAGGAGATTCAAACGGCGCTGGCTGAGCAGTATCCTGAAAGGGCAGATGACATCTCCAAATATTGCGAAAAGATTTATATAGCCGATTTGCGGCGCGTTGTGACGAGGGATAAAATTCGCGCGGACGGACGCGGTTTTGAGGAGATCCGCCCGATTAATATCGAGATTGCGCCGTTGCCCTGCACGCACGGCTCCGCGATTTTCACACGCGGACAGACGCAGGCGCTGGCGACCGTTACGCTCGGCACGCCGGACGACCGGCAAATAATTGATGATTTGATGGGCGTCGTTGAAAAGGCGTTTATGCTTCATTACAATTTTCCGGCTTTCAGCGTTGGGGAATGCGGACGTCCGTCCGGACCGGGGCGCCGCGAGATAGGGCATGGAGCCCTTGCGGAGCGCGCTTTGGCGCCGATTCTGCCGGAAACGGAACAATTCCCATACACCATCCGCATCGTTTCTGAGGTGCTTGAATCCAACGGTTCCTCTTCTATGGCATCAGTCTGCGCGGGAACGCTTTCGCTAATGGACGCCGGCGTGCCAATCAAATCGCCCGTGGCTGGAATTGCCATGGGGCTGATTAAAGAGGATGATAGTTTAGCCATATTAAGCGACATCATGGGGCTTGAGGATCATCTGGGCGATATGGATTTCAAAGTGGCGGGAACAGCCCAAGGAATAACCGCACTCCAGATGGATATCAAAACAAGCGGTATTGACTTTTCTGTTTTTGAGCAGGCTCTTGCGCAGGCAAAACGCGGACGCCAGTTCATTCTCAGCAAAATGGCTGAAGCCATTCCTGCGCCGAATCCCGACCTCAAACCATTTGCGCCTCGTATCCAGATTCTTCATATCCCTGTGGACAAAATCGGCGAGCTCATCGGACCGGGAGGCAAGGTCGTCAAAGAGATTATCGAGAAGACCGGTTGCAAGATTGACATCGAAGACGACGGCTCGGTTTATATCGCCTCGAATGAGGCAGCGGCGATGCAAATGGCTGTGGATATGATCAAAGCGCGCACGGCAGAGGCAGAGCTGGGGCAGATATACACGGGCAAGGTCGTGCGCATTACAACCTTTGGCGCCTTTGTGGAAATCCTGCCGGGTAAGGACGGATTAGTTCACATCTCCGAGTTGGATTTCGCACGCGTGGAGAAGGTTGAAGATATTTGCCGCGAGGGCGATACGATGTTAGTCAAGGTAATTGGCATTGACCCGGTCAATGGCAAGGTGAAGTTGAGCCGCAAGGAGGCTATGAAGGATCGCGGCGAGACGCCCTCGAAACCGCAGCGGCAGGAGCGCGTCGGTCAGAAGAAGAAATCCACTGTTTATCGTTGGGTTCCGCCGCAGGAAGAGGAATAAAAAGCGAAAATATGGCGAAAATATACCATATCTGAGCATTGAGATGCAAGGGTAAGGCTATTTATTGCAGGCGAGCTCAAGAGTGTGTCACTATAATACACTTTTGGGCTTTTTTTATTTGTTTTGTATGAAATTGCATTTATTGAAATTACGGCAATCCATAATTTTTCTTTGACTTTGGAGCCATGAGTGTGAGAAAAAGCATTTAATTTATTAATGGTTGTATTTATCGAGGCGATTTTATATAAGTTTTTCTTCCCTGAAGGATCACGGGCGCTGAGTTTGTTAAGACCGGCTGTCTTCTTGGTAGCGCACGAAGAAAGTCAGGTTCCCCCCTTTACTCAATCACGCCCGTGATTTTTTTATAAACCATGAGGAGGCTTGAAGCTATGGCGAATGGCTTCCAGTTATTCTACGGCGCCGGCGTCCGCGCCAAATCATCCGATCTGTTTTCGGAATGCAACAAACGTTATGCCTCTGATAAGGCGGACACGTTTGTTATTGTTGTGCCCTCTCATCGTTATGCGCTCGATATTTCAAGGCGGATGAGCGATGCCGCGCCGCAGCAGTGGCGGCGTCCGCCTGTTTATTCCATTGCATCATTCATTTGGATGCTGCTTCCGAAAGATGATGCTATGGGGACTGTCATATCATTGCGCGAGATGTCGGTTATCATAAACGATATCGTTCTTAGCGAGCCGAAATCTTTTAATTCGCTGATTGTCCGCCAGTCTGAAGAGACATTTCCCGGACTTGTTGCTGATGCGGTGGATGCGATAATTGAAGTCAAAAAGGAGTTCGGGAAAGACCCGCATATCAAGGGCAAGGCAGATAATGTGGCGCAAAATGTTTTCTGGAAGGTTTTTGAGCGGTATCAGAAATATATAAAGGAGCACGAGTTTGCGGACGAGGGAGATGTTTATCGTCTGGCGGCAAGTTCGAATGCGTTAGATATTCTGTGCGAGCAGTTCCCAAATTTGGACATGATTATTTTTGACGGGATGGATGTTTTCCCACAGACGCTGATAGATATGATGAAAAATATCAGCGGGAAGATTCGGGACACGATTGTCCTTGTAGAATACGAGGAAGAACGTCCGCTCCTATTTGGCTACATGGAGGAGACTTTTGAGCGGTTATCGAAATCCTCTGCCTCCATTCACAAAGTTGAGGCGCGCGGCGAGTCTTTCAAGGATAGGGTTTTGCAAAATTTTTATCGGGATACTGAGGCGGCGAGCCAATTATCTAATGATGGCGCGTTTATTAAATCATTCATATTACCCAACCGCACAAAGGAAGTGCGTTTTATTGCGCGATTTATCAAGGATAGGGTTTTGAGCGGTGAGGCGCAGTTGCAGGATTTTTGCGTTTGTTTTCCTTCGATAAAAAAATATTCATCGCTTGTTTCGGAAATATTCGATGAATATGGCATAGACTTTAACCTTTCGCCGGGAATGACGCTGGCGCAGATTCCTTCAATACGAGCTCTGGAATTATGGCTCAGGCTCATCGAAAGCAATTTTGAACGCGCCAATTTTCTGAGAGTGTTAATTAACCCTTATCTGAATCTTCCTTTGATTGCCCCTGAAAAGGAGCGTCCTCGCTCGGATTCCATTTACAATTGCATCAGAGAATTGCGCGGGGGCGAAGGGATGGCAATGTGGATTGAATCGTTGGAACAGAAAATAAAAGCCGCCCAAATCGCAAAAGAGAATCTTAATAAAGGCTTTGGTTTTTCAGAAGAGGAAAGGGAGAAGCGCTCTTTTGACGAGTTGGAAATCGAAATTAGAGAATATTCAAAAATTCTTGCGGTGTTTAGGGAACTGAAAAGTCTTGAGGATGATTTTGCCGGCGAGAAAACATTCGGCGAATTTGCCGAGGGGTTGAATAAATCGCTTAAACGTATGGAGTTCCAAAAGCATATTTTTTATCCGAAAAAAGATATACCGGAACAACTCCGCAAAAGAGATGTTAAGGCATTGAATCAATTCAACAGGATTCATGAGGATTTGAACCATCTGCATCAACTCCTTGGCGACAAACCGATAGCATTCACAAGGTTTGCCAATGAGGTGCGGGAGGCTCTTGCGGAGACTTCCTTTCACGCCGAAGAACCCATGAGGGAGGTCGTCCAGATTTTAGGACGGCTGGAGCCCCGCCTTTTTTCGTTTCCTTATTTTATCCTTGGCGGTTTCCTTGAGGGCGAGCTGCCCCATTCTTCCAGGATTACGCCATTTCTTGATTTTGATGAGCGTAAGAAAATCGGGATGGCGCAGAAGTCGGATACTATGATTTCTGACCGATACCTTTTTTATCACTATTTGCGACAGACGAAAGAGTGTATGATAATCACTCGACCGGCTTTTGATAATGAGACTCAGCTGCTCCCTTCGCCTATTTTGCGCGAATTGGAACGGGCGGCTGCCCTTGAAACTATCGCACCGGCAAAGAGCGCGGCTATTTATTCCGAGCAGGAGTGGCAGAGAGCAAAAGGGGATCCGCAAAAAGAGGAAGCGGATATCAATGTGCGGATTACGCCTGATGAAAAGCTTGAAAAGCGGTCATTATTTTCCGTGTCGCAACTGGAAAAATATGCCCAATGCGCTTTCAAATATTTCGCTGAGAATGTTCTGCATCTTTCAGAGCCCCCATCGGACAGCCCAGACGAGGATTTATCGAATCTTGAACGGGGCAATATTCTTCATCGGGTGTTGTTTCTTTTTTATCAAGAATGGACGCGAAAAAACAAAGCGCCGTTCACAGACGACAAGTCGGCAGAAGAGGCGGCGCAGAGATTGGTTGAAATCGCTGAGGAACATTTAAACGCCTTGCCATACAATGACCTGTTTTGGGATGCGAAAAAAGAAGAGATTATCAGAATATTAAAGGATTTTACACAAAAGGAGAAGGAGTTTTTTGAAAAACAGGGGCAATACATTTCCAAATACTTCGAGGTTGCTTTTGGCAACATTGAGTTGAAGGAAGAAGCAGTTGACCCTATCTCCACAAAGGAGCCCTATACTATTAAAGAGCGCAGCGGAGATATTAAGCTGCGGGGGAAGATTGACCGAATCGAGATATGCGGCGATTCTTTTGCTGTGGTGGATTACAAGTTTGGATCAAATGTCAAACAAATGAGCGATGTTGAAAAGGGGACAAGCCTTCAACTTGCCATTTATCTGCTGGCGGCAAAAGAGATTCTTGAAAAACATTTGAAAAGAGAAATGAAAAAGGCGGCGGGATTATTTTACAAGATAAATGACAAGGAAATAAAAAGGGATTCACAAATAATCTCAAAGGAAAACTGCACTCCTTTGCTTGGAAGCGGTCGCAGACCCACATGTTGCGAGACTCAAGAAGAATTGGAAGACTTGCTTAAAGCAACAAAAGAAAATATCAAAAAATATGTTTCAGGCATTCGCAAAGGGGATTTTCCTGTTGGAAGCGATTCTGATAAGTTGTGCGGTTACTGCGCTTTTTCCGCCGCCTGCCGTATATAATCATTTGTAAAGTTGTTTGAGCATCCCTGTGGGAAGGGTGTCTATGTAGGGACAGGGATGGTGCGGCGCATCGGTTTTATGCCTCATGGAGCGGACGCGTTCTGCTATTTGATGCAGGCGGCTGCCGCGCTGCGCCACGATGTTTCGCTTGGGGCAAAGGGCTTGATAGATGAGCCGCGGATTTCCCAGAAATTTTCGGGGCTGTAGGCGGGGATGGGCAGGTTGGAGATGTCTTTATCAAGCGGACGAAGCGGACGCTTGGAGATGGAGCCGTCCTTGTTGCGCACCCACAGATTATCTATTTCCGAAAAATCATCACCTTTTTGAATAGCGTTGAGTATGTCAACCATCGGACCTTCGCCGTCGCTGATGCAAATGAGGTCGGCGTACTGGATAGCAACATCGGGATTATAGGTGACATCCACGCCGCCCCAGAGGATGGGGAGATTTGGGAACTCGCGATGGAGATGCCTTGTCAGCCATTTGCATACGCCGTGATAATGCGAAAAAACGCTGATGCCGATGATGTCGGGGTTGACGGTCTTGATTTGATTGAAGGTCAAGTGAAGTTCTTCTTCCGTGACGTGGAAGAGTTCGCCATAGTAGCCTTCATTGTTGCGCGGGGGGATGGGCTGGCGGCATTCGGCAAATGTTTTGAGAAGAATCGTATGCGCTTCATGTCCGGCAAGACGAGCCGCGGACATCAGATAGCGGATGCCTTTGCAGCATTCATTAAAGGTCGAAATAAAAACAACTTTTGCCATTTGCTTCCTTTTGCGAATCACATAAAAACGATAAGGAATTAAACGCTCGGCGAGTCGGGGTCAAGGGAATTCAAGGCTGTGGTTGATATTGACGCGGGTGGAGTTTGGGCATGAGTTGCATTATTGAAAAAAAGCGGCTTGGAAGTTCGCGGGGGAAACATATCTGAAACGATTTCCCCTTGATGCTTGTCTATCTATTAAATAAGAATCGCATATCTTACTCGGGAAAAAACTTTATTTTTTGCACATCCTGTCAATTGAATATGAAGGGGGACAATTCAATGATATTTATCGGCATAGACAGCGGAACGCAATCCACAAAGGCGTTGGCGGCTGACGGCAACACGGGGAGAATTCTCGCAACAGCCTCGCATCCGACGCCGCTTATTGAAAATCTGCCGCCCGGACACAAGGAGCAACATCCTGAAGACTGGTGGAATGCGCTGAAAATCGCCATGAATGATGTTTTAAAAAAATCGGGCGTTAACCCAAAAGATGTGCGGGGAATCGGCGTTTCAGGACAGCAGCACGGTTTTGTTCCGCTCGACAAGGATGGACGCGTCATACGCCCCGCCAAAATCTGGTGCGACACAAGCACAGCGCAACAGTGCGAAGAGATTCTGGAACGCGTTGGCGGACTGGAGCATTGCATTCAATTGATTGGAAACGGCGTGCCTGCCGGTTTTACTGCATCGAAGATTTTATGGTTGAAGGAAAACGAGCCGAAGAATTATGCGCGGCTTCATACTGTTCTTCTGCCGCATGATTATTTGAATTTTCGTCTTACGGGCGAACGCAGGATGGAATGGGGAGACGCCTCAGGGACGTCGCTCATGGATGTGCGTTCGCGGCAGTGGCGGCGCGAACTTGTGAATGCGATTGATCCTGCGCTGATGGAAAAACTGCCGCCGCTTGCGCCATCTTGGGAACCTGCGGGGATTGTTCAGCCATCCATTGCCGATGAGTTTGGGTTTTCGTATGATGTGATTGTGAGCGCGGGTGGCGGCGACAATATGATGGGGGCAATCGGCACGGGCAATGTCCGCACGGGAATTGTGACGGCGAGCCTTGGAACATCAGGAACTATCTATGCATACAGCGAGTCGCCGGTGATAGACCCGCAGGGCGAGATTGCCGCTTTTTGCGACAGCACCGGCAAGTGGCTCCCGCTTTTGTGTGTGATGAATGTGACGGTTTCGACCGAATTGGCGCGCGCGCTTTTTGATATGAATTTTACAGAACTCGATGCCGCAGTTGAAAAGACGCCTGTTGGGGCTGGCGGTTTGTGCCTCCTCCCCTACTTTGAGGGCGAGCGAACGCCGAATGTCCCCGATGGGACTGGGGTTCTTTTCGGAATCAATGCCCGAACATTTGAGAAGGCGCATATCGCTCGCGCCGCAATGGAGGGCGCAACCATGACGATGAATTATGGATTGAACCGTCTGCGGGAACTGGGAATCAACGCAAAGGAGATTCGTTTAACAGGCGGCGGATCCAAAAGCGCGGTTTGGCGGCGAATTCTGGCAGATGTTTTTGATGCGGAGGTTGTGGCAATGGAACATGCGGAAGGGGCGGCTTATGGCGGCGCGATACAGGCGCGTTGGGCTTTTGCACGGCAGAAAGAAGAAGCGCTCTCAATTGAAAAAATAACTGCCGAATGGGTGAAGATGGACGAGCGGACGCGCGTTTCCCCGAATAAAAATAACGCCGCGTTTTACACGCAATTGCAAACGTTGCATGATCAAATCTCGTTTTCCTTACGTTCTGCATTTCATGCGCATCGGCAGATAACATGGAAAACATCTTGAATTAAGTAAAATCATGGAGGTTATTTCCAGATAAATCGCCGCATTTAGAAGGGGGAAATTCAGCGCGGAAAGTATTGCTGCGCCGAGGTTTTTGCCTTTATATGGTTAAAGTAAAAAGAAGAAAGAGGATTTATTATGGAGATCGCGCTTGTGAATACGAATCGGATCAAGCCGCCGATTGCGCCCATCGGGTTGGAGTATGTTGCAGAGTCGCTTGCCGCGGCGGGGTTCATGCCTTACATCCTTGATTTATGCTGGGAAGAGGATTGGCGGGGGGCTGCCGCTCGATTTTTTGATTCAATGGAATTTCCGCTCATCGGCGCAACACTCCGCAATACCGATGATTGCTCTTTCACAAGCCGCGTGTCATTTCTCCCCGATTTTTCAGAGATTGTTTCCGAGATACGCCGGCGCTCGAAAGGGGTAATTGTTGCGGGGGGCGTGGGATTTTCGACCATGCCTGAGACATCTTTGGAATCATCAGGAGCGGATGCGGGTATCTGGGGCGAGGGTGAATTTGTGATGCCGATGCTTGCCAGAGAGATATCATCAGGCAGGGAATGGCGGAATTTGCCGAATTTGATTTACAAAAAGGACGGGGCGTTTCATCGCAATCCGCCCATCATGCCGTCGTTGGACGCGCTGCCGACTATGCGCCGGAGATGGTTTGACAATCGCCGATATTTCAAGGAAGGGGGTCAGGCTGGCTTTGAAACAAAAAGGGGTTGCTCCCGCGCTTGCATTTATTGCGCAGACCCGCTGGCAAAAGGTAAAAATATCAGGGTCCGTCCAGCCAAAGATGTGGTTGATGAAATTGAAAATCTTCTCATTCAGGGAATAGACCATCTTCATACATGCGATGCGGAATTCAATTATCCTGAACTGCACGCCATCGAGATTTGCCAAGAAATCCTTCGCAGGCAAATGGGGGATTCGCTGCGTTGGTATGCCTATTGTACCGCTGTCCCTTTTTCACGCGAGTTGGCGCGGCTGATGAGGCGCGCGGGATGCGTTGGGATCAACTTTGGCGTGGACAGCGGCGATGCGGAGATGCTGAAAAGTCTAGGGCGCGACTTTACGCCTGATGATATCATCAGCGCTGTTCGGGCGTGCCGAGACGCGGGCATCACAACAATGATGGATCTGCTTTTGGGCGCGCCGGGTGAATCGCGCGAGAGTCTTAAACGGACGATTGATTTGATGAAATTTTCCGGAGCGGACGCAGTTGGCGTAACGGTGGGCGTCCGCATCTATCCGGGAACAAAGATTCATCAATGGGCGTCAAATAACGGGCAACGGTCATGCCCCGATTTTTATATTGAACCTAATGTAGAGCAGATTATTTTCCCGCTTCTTGATGAGCTTATAGGAGGCGATGAGCGTTTTTTATTTCATGACCCTTCTAAGGCGGAAAAGAATTATAATTACAACGCCAATGATGTGCTTGTGAACGCCATTCGAGCAGGGCATCGCGGGGCGTATTGGGACATTTTGCGGCGCTGCCGATAATTCTGCCCAAATCAAAGGGCGGCGGGAAGAGTCCACGAAAGCGAATTACGCGCGGGTCTTTTATCCATCACCTTTTTACGCAGTGTGTTTTCCCGCGTTTGTCTGGGCGCGATGAAATTCTTTTCGGAAATTTTCATATCCATCCCAACGCCCCCGCAAATGATGGGATAAAGCGCGAGTTCATACCTGATATTTCCTTCCATGAATGAATGCTTCCATTGCCTTGAATTAGCTAGACCGTCAAGGCTGTCGGGCATGGGGCGTTCATCCTGATAAACGTAATCCTTCAGGTAGGTGGCGAATCGAAATTTCCCAGATGGGATATGTATGCTCTCATTCATTGCAAGCAAAAGGGCGCGCAAGCGAAAGAGGTTTTCCAATTCAGCATAGATAGGAACAATCAGAGTCAGGCTTGGGAGTTCCTGAGATAGGTTTTCCGCAAATGCTTTGGCAATTGGATCATCCTCGCCGACGTCGCGGCGTTCGCCTGATTTATTTGCCGCTTGTTTTTCGGTCAGGACTACCACATCGCAATTTTCAAGCAAGACGGTTCCTTCGTCTTTTTGGAAGGTTGGGCTATCGGCGGCAAGGTGAAACCAGAAACGCGCCATGCTGATGCTGGAACCGAGTACGCGTCTGTTTTTGATGATGTCTTTTTTTGCCTCGTCGAGAGAACGGTCAAGGTAGGAACTCACATTGGGGAGCTGGATGCGCCCCTGTGAGACTTTTTTCATGTGGTAATCGGCGTCAATCATGACATGGGCGTGCCTCGATTCTCTTGGGACGCCGCCGATAACGACCTGCTGGGGTCCCACAGTCTCTTGGACGCGCTCGAAAAAGGATTGCATATCAGACGGCGATTCTGCGCGGCGTGTTTCGGTAAAGAGGGCTTGAAGTTTTTTAGTGTCTTCGTTTCGAGGATCGAGGGAACAATAAGGGTAAGCGGTCTGGCTGATGGCGCGCATGTTGACAATTAGGTCGTCAAGGCGAAGGGGCGGGCGGGTCTTGGAGCGTTGTCCGATGAGAATAATATCCTCCTCTTCGTCTGGTATGACAAATCCTTCCAGAAATCCGATGCCGGAAAGGTTGGCGCATTCGCTGGGAATCGAACGATTTTCTTTAATCGCCGTTATTGTTCTTTCCGCCAGAACGCGAAGGGAAAGGCAGACTCTTTCCGCGCCATCCGAAAGCAGGGGCAGGGTCATTTCATCTAATTGCGCTCGACGCGCGACTACTGAGAACACTCCAACGGCGAAGAGGATAAAATGGAAACATATTTTGCGGGGTAATGTATTCATCTTTGAAACCTCATGAGAGATTTATTGCCTTTGCAAGATGCCGTTTTTGAGAAGGTGGATGCCGCCGAGTCGGGCGGCGAGATCTGGATTGTGTGTGACAAGGATGAGGCTTTTGCCTTTGCCGACTGTGTTTTGTAGAATAACCTCAAGGACTTTGTCGCCGGTGGAAAGGTCAAGGTTGCCGGTCGGTTCATCCGCCAAAACGATATCGGGGTTGTTGATAAGGGCGCGCGCAAGGGCGACGCGTTGCTGTTCTCCGCCGGAGAGTTTTGCAGGGCGGTGGGTTGTGCGCTCGGCGAGTCCCAATTCCGCAAGAAGATTTTCAGCGCGGGCGCGCAGGTCTGCAAAGAGATTTGCTTTGATGGTTGGTCGGAAAATTCGCCAGATATAAGAAATCAAATCCGAGGGCGATTTTATTTGCGCGCCGCCTTGAATGATTCCTGGAATCATGACGTTTTCGAGGGCGCTAAATTCGGGGAGGAGATGATGGAATTGGTAGATGAAACCGATGCGGCGATTGCGAAGGGATGCCAATTCGGGTTCGCTCATTTTCTGATAATCCGAGCCGTCCAATATGATGGTTCCCTCATCGGGGCGGTCAAGGGCGCCAAGGAGATGGAGGAATGTGCTTTTGCCGGCGCCCGAAGCGCCGATAATTGCCTGCGACTCACCTTTGCGGAGTTCAATATTCACGCCGCGCAGGATATGAATCGTCTTCCCGCCGCTTTTGTAGCTCTTCTGAATATTTTTTGCCGCAAGGAGTTTATTCATACCGCAGCGCCTCCACGGGATCCATGCGGGATGCCTGCACCGCCGCCACAACGCATAGTAAAAAACTGCAGACAACGATAATCAACACGGTTGCGGGTTTGATGAGGACGGGCAGGGTCTGGATGCCGTAAACGGCGGGGGGCAGTCCGTATTCTATTTTTTGGAGGATAAAGCAGAGCGCCATGCCAAATAGAACTCCCATGCCTGTGCCGATGACGCCGATGGTGATGCCGTGCATAAGGAAGATGCGTTTGATGCTGCGGCTGGATGCTCCCATGGATTTTAAGATTCCGATTTCGCGGGTTTTTTGTGTTGTGACCATGATGAGCGTGCCGATGATATTGAACGAGGCGACGACGACTATCAGAAGCAGGATAATGAACATAACCACTTTTTCAAGTTTGAGGGCGAAAAAGAAATCGGGGCTGAGTTCCTTCCATGTGCGCATCATGAAAAAAGGCGGTATTACTTTTTCTACGGCGGCGGCATAGCTCGAGACGCGCGCGGGGTCTTCGACTCGGACATGGATAAGGTCAGCTTGTTCTTCGATGAGGAAAAGGTGTTGTATGGTTTCAATGCTGACAAAAGCAAAGTTGGCATCCACGTCATACAAGCCGGATTTGAAAACGCCGCTCACTTTGAGCTGGTTGATTTTTGCCCAAGGACCGTTAGGGGTTTTGACAAGTTTGCTGATGGCATAAAGCGTGTTGCGCTCGGGGTCGTTGGGGTCAACGCCCAGACGGTTGGCGAGTTCGCTGCCGAGGATGACCTCGCGAAAAACGAGCGTGCCTTTGCCGCGGATGATATTGTCAAGACCTGTTGTGACTTTGCGCTCTTTATCGGGGTTAACGCCCATAAGCATGGCGCCAAGTTTTTGGGTTTCGATGCCAGTGGTTTGTTGAAGAAACGCCTGCCGGCGAATAAGCGGAGCAGCGGCAACCACTCCCCGTTCTTTTTCAATTTTTTCGACAAGTTCTTCAACGTTTCTCATTCCGCCTTGATACGGCGGATAGATTTCGAGATGGGAATAAGTGCCTGTCATTTTTTTGACCAGCGTGGCATCGAATCCGTCCATGACGGCGATGACTGTGATGAGCGCCGCGACGCCGACCATCACTCCGAGAATGGAGATGATTGTGATGATAGAGACAAGCGCTTTATGTTCTTTTGAGAAAAGGTATCGCTTGCTAATGAAACTTTCGAACAGCACTTATTCACCTCAAAGGCAAACTATCAAGGGCTTTAATCAACGACCACTTGCCGCGTCCCAGTTCATGGGAGAGTATTTCAAGGGACATTTTTTTAGTTTTTCCGGACATTTGCAACTCTCTAAATCGTGCGGTTAAATAGTCTTTATCGGCATCCGTCCACTCTCTGCCTTGATTGGGCAGATTTCGTATAATGGGACTGCGCAGTTCGCGCAGAAGATAGCCGGGCTCGATTTTTTTCATGGATTGAACGCCGTGCTCAAAGGCGGTCTTGCTTAATTCAAAACCGAGCGGGCGGCGATTCAACCCAAGAGCTGCGCGGGCTGTGGAAAATCCGCCGAGGAAAAGGTCGCAAATCAAATCCCCTTCATTAGAACTGTATTGTATCATTTTTATCAGGAGTTCGGTCGGGAGTTCATTTTTATTTTTTGCGCGTCCGGGTTTATTTTCTCGATTGATAATCCAGACATCTTCTCGGTCGCGATAATTTGGCGAGCTATCGTGTTTTCCTTTTTCCGCAAGACCGTAACGGCACTCGGTGTTGAATGTGACATTGCCTCCGGGTTTGATGTAATAAAGTATGTGATAGTGCGCGGAGATAAATTTTTTGCGGGTGAAGATGCCAAAGTTATATTTCCAGATGATGTGGTTGACTTCTTTGAGGCTGGCATTTTGGAGCGCGCTGATAATGTGAATAAGGTTTGTATAGCCGGAAACGACGTAGATGGTTCCGCCCGGTCGGAGGATGCGCGCGGCTTCTGAAATCCATGCGCGGGTGAATTCGGGGTATTTTTTTGCGGGGACTTCGATATAGCCTTCGAGGACATACTCTTCTTTTCGGTTGTAATGCCGGTGCAATTTATCGCCTTCGATGCCGTATGGGGGATCGGTGATTATCAGGTCAACAGAGGCATCGGGAATGCGCCTGCGGCACCCTTCGATGCAGTCTTCGTTATAAAACAAACCCCGCTCACTCATCTTCTGCCTCGTCGCTGGAAGGTTGTCCTGTTTCTGGACGAAGGGTCGGGAATAAGATAACGTCGCGCACGGAGTAAGAATCTGTAAAGAGCATGGCGACGCGATCCATGCCGACGCCGAGACCGCTGGCTGGCGGCATTCCGTGTTCGAGGGCGCGCACATAATCTTCGTCAATGCACATAGCCTCCGAATCGCCTGCGGCGCGTCTGCGCGCCTGCTCTTGAAAACGGAGGAGCTGTTCAGCCGGGTCGTTTAATTCGGAATAGGCATTGGCGATTTCGAGTTTGCCCATGAAGAGTTCAAAACGTTCCGCGACAAGAGGGTCATCCGGTTTGGTTTTTGCGAGCGGGCTCTTCGACTTTGGGAATTCCATGATAAAGGTCGGCTGGATGAGCGCGGGTTCGACTTTTTGTTCAAATAGTTCGATAATTAAATCCGCTGCGCTCAAGTCTTTGACTTTGCCTTCGGGGGCTTCAATGAGATGACCGATTTTAAGGCGGATAGCGTTGGCGGGTTCATCCCAATGAAGGTCATGCCCAGTTTCGGCTTTGATTGCCTCGAGCATGGTCAGCCGCTTCCAACCATTGGCGGGGGCGAGGTCAATCTCATCGCCCTGATAGATGAATTTTGTATCGCCGAGGACATCTTGCGCGATGGTTCGAATCATTTCTTCGAGCAATTCGGCTGTATTTTTGTAATCCCAGTATGCTGTGTAGAGTTCGAGCATGGTGAATTCTGGGTTGTGGCGGATAGAGATGCCTTCATTGCGGAAGTTTCGGTTGATTTCATAGACCTTTTCGAATCCGCCGACAAGGAGCCGCTTGAGGTATAATTCGGGGGCGATGCGCAGGAAGAGGTCCATATCGAGTGTGTTATGATGTGTGACGAAGGGACGCGCCAGCGCGCCGCCGTAAATGGGCTGCATCATGGGCGTTTCCACTTCCATGTAGCCGCGCTCATCCAGATAGCGGCGGCAGGAGCTGATGATGCGGCTTCGGGTTTCAAAGGTTTTATGGACATCCTCATTGACTATAAGATCAACATAGCGTTGGCGATAGCGTTTATCTGTGTCTCGAAGTCCGTGCCATTTTTCAGGCAGCGGGCGAACGCTTTTAGTGAGTAGGAAAAGACGCTGGGCAAGGACGGTGATTTCGCCCGTTTTGGTGCGGAAGACTATGCCTTCGATTCCGACTATATCGCCGGAATCCAAGATTTCTTTAAAGAGGGCGAAGTCTTCATCGGGAAGCATCCCGCTCTTGATGAATGCCTGAATCTTGCCGCTGCCATCCATGACGTGAAAGAATGCCGCTTTGCCAAAGGAGCGGATGGTTAGGACGCGACCGGCGATGACAACTTTTTGTTCGGAGGTTATGAGCGCATCGGCATTGTCAAGGATGCTCTGGCTGCTGTGGGTTGGGTCAAATCGGTTGATATAGGGGTTTATCCCTTTTTGCCGCAGGGCGTCCACTTTGTTATATCTGTTTTGTATCAGTTCCGAGCGTTCAAGCATGTTTTGTCCTTTCAGAAAAACCGTATGTATCTTTTTACGTGTTTTATGTAAAATAAATTCGAAGGAGGCTAAAAAGAATCAAGGAGGGGTGTCAAGAAGCAAAAGGCGGCGCGGAGGGTTTTGACAAAAAAAAAAGCGGCTGAAAAAATCCAGCCGCTTGATGGAAATATGTTAACTATGTGCAAACAAGGTTATTTTTATTCAGAGTCGTCGGCGGGTTCTTCGGCGGATTCGGCATTGCCTTCCTTTGCGGTTGCGCATGACGCACCGCATGATTTTTTGCATGCTTCAGCGCAGACACATTTGCCTTCTTTCTGGCATTTTTCCTTTGGGCAGGGGCATGCGCAGGCTTCCGGCGCCTTAATCAAACACATGGCTGCGGGACCTTTGATATCTTCGCCTGCGGCGTATTGCGCTTTCAGGGCGTTGAGTGTTTCGGGGTCATCGGAAGACATTTTAATGACCACGGCATTATCTTCATGAACGATATTGATTTTGACTTTTTCCAGCATTTCGGCTTTCATTTTGCCCATGCACATGCCCATACCCATACCTTTTCCCATGCCGGGACCTTTGCCCATTCTGCCTTTGTTTACGAAATTTTGGCAAGGGGCTCCTTTGGTAGTATCGGCTTTTGTGCCGGCCTCTTCGGCAAAAACGGCAAGGCTAAGTCCCACGGCGGCGATAATCAGCATGCTCGCGATTGCGATCCATTTGTTCTTCATTTTTCATTCTCCTTTGTTTTTAAATTTAGCGAACGTTTAATCTATTAAACCCGTTTAAGAAAAAAAACTTTCGGCGGGACAAATTTTTTTTTAAGGCAGCTTTATTGAGAAGGGGAACAACTTCCAGCTCTTTTGCGGCAATGGGAATGCATCCCTTTTGCGCACAATCCATCGCACATGGTATCAAACAATTTTTGCTGCTGCGCGGGTGTCAGGATTTTTTTCATTTCAAGGAGATGCTCGACTATGCGCTGCTGCATATCATTTTGTATTTTTGAAATTTCCTTGAGTTTCGCATCAATGGCTTGCCTATCCGCCGGGTCATGCGCAATGAGTTGCATCAACTCAAGGCGTTTTTGGCTTGAGATTTCCCGCAGCGGCTGAATGTCCGCGCACATTTTTTTGTGCAACTCATCTTTTTTTATATTCTGCTCGTTGGTTAATTGGAGTGTTTCTTTTTCGAAGTTTCCAGTATCAGCGGATGCGCGCCGAACGGCATTTTTTTTAAGGAATCCATAAGCTCCCAAAACAAGGGTAAAGGCGGTGAAGAAGATAATGAGGAGGAGCAAGGTTTTTTTATTCATTGTTGCCCACCTCCCGGTTCAAAGAAGCCAGATTCATGTAAACGGCTTCCACAGAGTCGCGAGTCCAATCGTCTAACACATCCAGATTCCATGAGGTTATTATCTCGTTCGCAGGAGAGGAATCTAAAGTTAATTTAGAATTGTTCCATAAGATATTCCCTATAACGCCGCCTGCAAGGAAACCGGCAATACAAGCAGCCGCCGCCATCCATCGGAAGATGGCGTTTCTGTGTTTAATGACAGGTTTTGCGAATTTTAGGGCGATTTGCGGTTCGGGGGCGCGCCACGCGGAGAGGATGTCATAAACCTCGTTCAGTTCATTAGCGCCTTTGCGGCACTCTTCGCAACACGCCAGATGAGCCTTGATTTCATCAGCAAGAGCCGGCTGAAGTTCGCCATCAAGGTATGCGGACAATCGGCATTGGACTTCCGAACATTTCATAATTATTCACCCATATTTTTATTAACCCGCGAGTCATCAAAAACTTGCGGTTGATTGTAAAATAACTGTCGCAATTCTTTGCGCAGGTTTAATTTTGCTCTATGGAGCAGGGATTCAACTGCTGGAACGGAGCATTCCATTGCTTCGGAGATTTCCTTATACGAAAGGGCTTCGAATTTATGGAGTATTACAGCCATGCGCTGGGCGGGCGGGAGCTTCTGCACCGCCATTTGAACAAGTTCTGATGTTTCTTTTCGCAGGAGTTGTTCATCGGGCTGGATTGCA
The DNA here is from genome assembly GCA_002070185.1 of candidate division BRC1 bacterium ADurb.Bin183. Classification (GTDB taxonomy): domain Bacteria; phylum Sumerlaeota; class Sumerlaeia; order MWCT01; family MWCT01; genus MWCT01. Next base: position 146,127 of record MWCT01000006.1, on the reverse strand, counting down.
GTTTCATCAGGCAATGGGGAGGGGTTGTCAAATTCTTGCGCGCCCTCTTTACTATCCAAGGATTCCCATCGAATTATTTTCGCCTTTCGGATTTTTTTAAGGCACAGATTTGCCACAATACGGTATAGCCATGTATTAAAACTTGCTTTGAGTCTCCAAGATTTTTTTGATGTATAGATACGGAGAAATGCCTCCTGAACAATATCTTCTGCGTCATCGGGATTGGCAAGAAATCGAATTGCAATATCATACGCGCGTCGTGAGTTGCGCTGAAACAGCTGGTCAAATGCGTTTTCTTCGCCGGTGGAAAAGCGTATCATCAGCTGTGTGTCATCATCAAACATTCAAAAACTCTGCGGATAATATTATTGACATCTGAAACGAAAATATAGGATAAAAGCGATGTTCATAATCAATATGAATTCTGACTTATTTTATTTTTTTTTGAAGAATTCAACCGCCTGTTTTGTTAATGTATTAATATGGTTAATGACAAAGACAGCATAAAAGAAGGGTTTGTGTTTGGGGAGCCGTATCCCTGTTTGCAGGTGATCACTCCCGCAGGCGGTGGGAAGCGTTTTAAGGTTCAGGAGCCTTGCATTCTTGGACGTTCCAGTGATTGCGACTTTGTTATTGAAGATAACAAAATATCTCGATATCATCTGATTGTGCGCCCAATCAAAAGCGGATTAATCGTGCGGGATCTGGGGAGCAAGAATGGCGTTTTTCTGAACGGCAAGCGCATCATGGACGATGAATGGGTGAAGCATGGCGATGTGCTGTTGCTTGGGGAGACCTTTTTATCGGTGGATTATCCTCAGAGCATGGCGGCAGAACGGGGCGGTTCTCATTTCCTTGTCACAGTATCCACAGCGGCGGTTTCCTTTTTTGATGAAATCAGCATACCGGACCATGTCCGCACCGATATGCTGACTCCAGATGATTTTCAGGCAATTCAAGATATTTTGACGCTTTCCCGCGAGAAGGGCGAGGAAACGCCCCATTTTCGCAGTGTGACAAAGCATTTGATGGGTCTATTTCATGCGGATAGCGCGGTTTTTTGTCTTGCTCGGCTGGATGATTACGAGCCGATTGTCATTTTTTCCAAAGAGAAAAAGACGCTTTTCCTTTCTGAAATTCTTCAATCCACTTTGATGCAGCGCAAAGGGGTTTTGATTCACAATATATTTGATCGTATGGAGAAGGGAGATTCCACGAAGATACCGAGGGATATGCCGGCTTCGCAGATGGCTGTGCCTTTCATTCACGAAGGCAAGATTGTTGGATTGATAGCTTTAGGCTCAAAACGCCCCAATGTTTTCTCGAAAAACGCCCTCACGTTTTTGACTGTATTGGCAAATCATTTAGCGCCTTCGGTTGCCTCTACGTGCATGCAGGCAATTATAGCGCCCAGCAGCGTCGCATCGCATAAATATTCTGACAACGCCTTTATCGGGGGCAGCGATGCGATTGCGAAACTGCAAAAATTAATCGAGCAGGTGGCGGCGCAGCCTGTCAACATTTTGATTACAGGAGAAACGGGCACCGGCAAGGAGATTGTGGCGCGGATAATTCACGAAAAAAGCGGCGCTTCCGATGGACCGTTAATTGCCGTGAATTGTTCTTCCATTCCGCCTGAGTTGTTTGAAGCCGAGGTTTTTGGCCATGAGAAGGGCGCCTTCACAGGGGCATATCGTTCCAAGCCGGGCAAATTTGAATTGGCTCAGAATGGGACGATATTTTTTGATGAGATTGGCGAGCTGCCGTTATTCATGCAGGCGAAGTTATTGCGGGTTTTGGAATCGAGGGAATTCATGCGCGTGGGCGGCACTCAAACGCTTCATACAAATGCGCGTTTTCTTTTTGCCACCAATAAAAATCTGCCGACGATGGTCAAGCAGGGGCAATTCAGAGAGGATTTATTTTTTCGTATCAACACTATTGAGATTGCCGTGCCGCCGTTGCGGGAACGTTTGGAGGATATACCGGAGTTGGCGGAGCATTTTCTTGATAATATCCAGATTGCGCTGCGCCGTCCGAGCAACTTTCGGTTTTCCTCCGCTGTGCTCGGTTCGTTTCTTGCCTATACCTGGCCTGGGAATGTCCGTGAATTGCGAAACGTCCTCGAGCAGATGGCGGTTTTGACGGAAGAGGATTTGATTGACGAGCAGCATCTGCCGGATCGGATACGTGTTCAGACTTCATTTCCTGAGCGTGAGGGGCTTTCCAAATCCGGCGGGCTTCTTTCGAGCGTTACAGACCTGACGCAAAAACAAATGATTCTTCATGCGTTGGATGAAGCCAACGGTCAAAAGAAAAAGGCGGCAGAGATTTTGGGCATATCCCGTCCGACCCTTGATAAAAAGCTCCGCATTTTCGGAATCAACAAATAAATCCGGGAAGAGAACTATGGAAAAAAAATTAATCATCGCCGGATTCGGCGGACAAGGTGTTGTCATGGCGGGAACGTTGCTGGCGCACGCTGGGATGCTGGAGAAAAAAAAGGTGGCGTTTGTGCCTTCCTACGGTCCGGAAATGCGGGGCGGCACAGCCCACTGCGCTGTGATTTTGAAGGATTGCGAGATTTATTCTCCTGTGGTGAACTTCCCGGATATTTTAATAGCGCTGAATCAACCCTCGCTGGAAAAATTTCAGCATAATGTATTAAAGGGCGGTTTAATTATATATAATGTTTCTTTGACTGATTTGCAAAAAAAGCGTAAAGATGCGGAGTATTTCGGTGTCCGCGCGACGGAACTGGCGGGGCAGCTGGGCGATATTCGAGTTGCAAATACGGTTATGCTGGGGGCTTTAATCTCTCGAACTCATCTTATCAAGCGCGAAACTTTTATCGAGCGGACGCTGCCTGATTTGCTAACGGGCAAAAAGGCGTCGCTGATTGATATCAACCGCAAGGCATTTTTAACCGGTCTGAATGGCAGAGTATAATGATTCTTTGCGCCGGCTCATGGCGCTTTTTTGAGCGCGCGAAGCAGGTAAATTCCAACCGTATCCGGCAGAAGTTCATATTTCACATTCATTTTATTGGCAAGATTGACCGGCGCGATGACAAGTTGCGAACTTTTCCGCGTCTTGAGGTTGATGCTGTCGAGCGGGAAAAAGCGGGCGGGCTGGTTGATGTGTCTGGGCAGATCTTCGCCTTTGTAGATAAACTGAGCAAGGCGGTCTTCGGGATAGACAAAAAGGTCAATAATGGAATCTTCTGTCAGGTTTCCGCCAGAATGTTGAAAGGAATCGTCGAGGAAAAGGCATAGGTCTGCGCCGATTTCTTCGCAAAGTTTTTTAGAAGCCCACGATGTGAGCAGCGTTGGGCTTGTGAATTCGGCGGCTCCTTTTGGAACGTTCATTACAGTGGGGCTTTGTTTATGGGGAAGCGCGGAGGCGGGGTTGTGGTAATATGACCATTTTTCATTATCTGCGTTTTTTGCAAAAACTGCCCATCCGCTTTTTTCCTTTATTGTGAAATTTCCAATCTGGTCCATGCTAACTTCGATATCGCCTTCCGCATTGAGAGGGAGTTCCGCAAGGTTGACGGCGATGCTTGTGACGTTATCGGTTTTCAACAGGACGCGGTTGGGTTTGCCAATCTGGGCATTGGCGATGGCGGGATAGGGGAATTTTTCCGTTCCCAGAATTTGCAGCCAGTATGCCCTTCCTCTTGCGGGCGTTCGGGTGACAAAAAAGATGTTTTTGGGTTTTGGGTCGCGGCGGTGTGCGTTCATCCACTCAAAGAGACGGGGGAAATTATCGCCTATCATTTTGCTTTTATGACCATAACCGCTTTCTTCGCGATAGCGGAATGATATGCCGTATTCGGATAATTTTTGAGCAGGCCAGCGGGATTGCTCAACGGGCACGATGGGATCGTCGGTATCATGAATGATAAAGGGGTCGAGATGGGTGGCGTTGAAGAGGAGTTCGGTCAGGGCAAAACCGGACATGGGGCAGATTGTGGCAAAGAGGTCGGGCTGGCGCAAGCCTATCCACCAGCATCCCCAACCGCCCATTGAATGACCCATGAGATAGATGCGGTCGGGGTCAATGGGTATCTTCTTTTTGACATCTTCAATAACATCGAGAACGTCCTGTTCGGCGGCGCCGCGATAGAAATAATCGCCCCTTCCCAAAGGCGCAGCGATGGCATATCCGAATTGTTGGGCATATTCTTTGACTGGGGTGAATTCGAACCAGGCATTTTGATCCACGCCCTTGCCATGAAGAACCACCGCCAGCGGCAGGGGGTTGCCGGCGGTCTTGCCTTCCGGTATATACATACGATATGGCTGGATGGTGCCATCATAAGAGCTGGTGAAGGAAGAAGGCTGATCGCCCGCCGGAATTTCAGCTGCTGCCAGTGCGAGCATTCCCAGAAAAAGGGTCATTGTTATTAACCTCAAAGACATAAAAACACCTTGTTTGTTAAACGTATTAATATTTAGAAATGAAACCATATACGCCCGTTATTGAAAATCAACTGTTTTTAAGCTTGCCGCGAATATTTTTAAGACTTACTGGGAATTAATTAAGATGCAAAAAAAGGATTTTTATTTTTTGTATATTCTTTTTTAGGGGGTTGGGCATGGATAGATTTTTCAGAAGTTCTGCTGCTTCGACGATGATATTGCCGCTGTTGGTATTGTTTATAATTTTTTGCGGCTCTGTTTTTGGGCAGGTGGCGGAGCTGGTCTGCCATCTGCCGTGGGGCGATGAAGCGGGACAGATTGGTCTTATCAATCAGCCGGAGGTGGAAAGATGCGGTCCGCTCTCTTTTTGCGCGGATGGTTCGGGGATATTTATTTTAGATTCGGTTCATCAAAAAGTTGTGCTCGTTGAGAAAAACGAAGTTCGCACGGTTGCTGAAAATATGAACGGTTGGGCGATTTGCGGCGATGGAGCGGGCGGCGTTTTTATTCAGGAGGGAGAGCGGATTGCGGCGTTTGACGCCCAAGGCAAAAAAGGATCGCACCGCCTTGCAAGGAGCGCGGGCAAAAGCCTTAAATTGGTTGAGGGATACGGCAATGAGATTTTCATCAATTCCGAGGGTTATTTGTGCGCGCGAACGGTTTCGCAGATGGTTTACAAAGCGGAAGCGCCGCGCGTCAAAAAGCCCGCCCAGAATAATAAATTGCCAGCTGCGGAGTTTATTATCAAACGTTTGGATAGGAATGTTGTTCGTCTTATTGGGTTTGATTCTGAAGGGAAGGATATTATCAGCATCCTGATTCAATTGGATGGCACAACGGCGGGAGCGGTTTTGTTCAAGGGTGCGGATGATGCGGGAAATCTTTATGTTGAGGTTGAGCGTATTGCCGGCACAAAGGTTGGGTTACAGGTTCATCGTTATTCTATTCAAGGGAAACGCCTCGCGGTGTTTGATATGGAAAACAGATATTTTACAACGGTTTACAAAAAAACTGAAGTTACGCCGGACGGTTCGGTGTATCAGATGTTAACGATGCCGGATGGTGTTCGCATCCTGCGGTTTGGAGGTGTTGACTGATGAAAAAAAATGTGATGCTTTTTGCGCTATGCATTCTTTTTATATTGGTTTTTCCCGCGTCGCAGCTGTTTGCTGTCAAATACCCTTATGATGGAAAAGTTAGCAGCAATGTGCGGCGGGACAGGATTATCGCCATTGCCGAGGACTACTTGACTCTTTATTATTATGTGGGCGCGGATAATATCAAAGACAGCTCCGTTCCGGAGGGATGCGCGGGTTCAACATGTCCAGACAAGAAGCTGGGATGGAAAAATGGCATGAAATATTGCTGGGGCGGCGCGGATACGACAAGGCAATATCTTTTGCGATTAACAGAAGGGGATGTTGCGGGGAATAAATGGTGCAGTTCTCCTGCCGGGACTTCTTACGACAGTTGCAGCGCAGGCACGGATTGTTCGGGGTATGTTTCCAATACTTGGACATCCGGACGGTATGCTACGAGCAATTTTATGAATGTTGCCAATTACATCGAGTGGGATAATCTTCGGATGGGGGACGCCATTTTGATTCCGGGGCATATTCGTCTTTTTGATTGTTATATTTCAGGCATTGATACGATGATGGTTTATGAATCCACCTCCAGCGGCGGGACATGGCGGGTAATCCATCGCTCTCTTTCGCGTTCGGCGGGGAACTTTGATGGATATACGCCGATTCGATATAATAAATCCACATACAAGGTTTATGACTATCCCGAGCCGACGATTCAATCCATTATCAAAAGCGGCGTTGAGCGTTTGATTATCAAATGGGACGGGCAGGCGGATAGAGGCTTCCGTCTTTATTTGAGCGTTGACGGGGCGGTTTGGCGATTGCTTCGCGATTTTGATGAAATCACATCCAGCACACGTAGCTGCGAGGTTTCCGGACTGCAGCCTGATACGACTTATTTTTTCAAGATGAGGGCTTTGAATGCGGGCAACAGCGAATCTATTGATTCGGCAGTGGCCGCGTGGAGGGACGATGGTTTTGAGCCTCGTGTATTGCTTGTTGATGGCGCAGACCGTTTTCGTCAGCAATTCGGTGCTAATCACACTTTTTTAACTCGGGTGGGAAACGCGCTCGGTTCCTGCGGCGCGGGCTTTGATTATTGCGCCAATGAATTTGTGGTGAATGAACAGACGGCTCTGGGCGATTATGAATCGGTTGTTTGGATACTAGCTGAGGAATCCACTTTTGACGAGACTTTTTCATGGGCTGAGCAGCTGCATGTGATGGATTATTTAAAAAACGGCGGACGTCTTTTTGTTTCTGGCTCTGAGATTGGCTGGGATTTGGATTATCGAGCGGACTGGGCGTCTCACAAAAATGGTTCACCCAACGATCGCACTTTTTACAATGAATATCTGCGAGCGGGATATGTCGCAGATGATGCGGAGGTGTATCATGTTCAGGGAAAGGCGGGCTCGATTTTTGAAGGGCTTGAATTCAGTTTTGATGATGGGACACATGGAACTTATAATGTTGCGACGCCGGACACGCTTGCGCCGATGAACGGGGCAATCGTTGGGCTGACGTATGACGGAGGCGCGAATGCCTGCGTGTATCACTCCTCCCCTTCTTTCGGCACGGTCGTTAACATGGGCTTTCCCTTTGAGACAATTTATCCGCAGACAAAAAGCAACAGCGTCATGAATGCGGTTGTCAATTATTTTGATTTGCCCGCTGAGGCGCCGACGTTTAAGGCGGCAAGGCGCTCGGGGGCTGATTCCATCACGGTGGAATGGCAGGGTTATGCCAGCGCGGGATATCGTTTATTTCAAAAAATCAACAATGGGTCATGGACGCAAATCAGGGATGAATCACAATTGAAATCCGGAGACAACGCGGCAATAATAAGCGGATTGAATCCGGTTTCCCAGTATGCATTCAAGATTCAGGCAATCGGCGGCGGAGGAGCAAGCGCAGATTCGGACGTTTATGTCTGCGCGCTGCCTTTGCATGATTATGGCGACAGGATTTTAATTGTGGATAGGTATGACCGTTGGAACAGCCAGTATGGTCTGGGCAATCACACGCTTTTGGAAAGATATGCGGAGGCGCTTGCGAATTATCGTTTTGATTCTTGCGCAAATGAATATGTTGTGGAAGGCGCGGTCACGCTGGGCAATTACGATATTGTCATCTGGATGTGCGGGCAGGAATCTACGGAGAGCGAAACTTTCAGCAAAGAGGAACAGACCATCATCGAGGATTATCTCAAGTCGGGCGGGAAACTTTTTGTTTCAGGCTCGGAGATAGGCTGGGATCTATCTGAAAAGGCGGATACGTTGAATACCTTTTCAAACGGCGACCCAAACGATTCCGTATTTTTTGAGAACTATCTGAAGGCTGGGTATCTCAACGACAATGCGGGTTCGCGGTTTGTGAGAGGTGTTGCAGGGACGGTATTTAATGGGCTGAGTTTCAATTTTGATGACGGGAATCATGGGTCGTATAATGTCAAATATCCGGATCTTATTGAGCCGAAAAATGGGAGCGCCGCGGCGCTTTATTATGGGACAACGGGGACAAATGTTGCGGGTGTGCTTTTTTCCGGGATGGTTGACGGCGGAACCAAAGCGTCAAAGATTATTTATTTTGGTTTTCCATTTGAGACGATTTATGAAAAGCAGCAAAGACGGGATGTTATGATGGCGGTTTTGAGCTTTTTTGTTGCTGAAACAGCTCCAGTGAAAACGAGCGTTTTCATTTTGCGGTGACGCATTTCAGCGCGCCATCATTTGCTCCCAAACCTTTTGAAACAGCGAGGCTATCTGTTTTTTAACTTCAGCCATATCTAATGCGCGGTTTGTTTCCGATTCAAGGCTTGCCATTTTTATTCCATGCAATCCGCAGGGGATGATATTATCGAAAAGGGAAAGGTCGTTGGAGACGTTGAGGGCGATGCCGTGATATGTTGTCCAGCGGCGAATGTGGATGCCGATGGAGGCGAGTTTGCCCCGCGGCGTCCATGCGCCTGTTCTGCCTTCGATACGGCAAGCCTTAACACCAAAGGCAAGAGCCGTTTGAATAATGAGATTTTCATACGCAATCAAAAGGTCGTGAAGGCGCTGCTCTCTGACTTTGAGGCGGATAACGGGATAAATGACAAGTTGTCCGGGAGAGTGGAGCGTGACATCGCCTCCCCTGTCGGTATAAACGACGGGGATTCCGCCGATGGTTTTGCCATCTGATGATGCGTATCCGACGAGATGCTCGGCGCGGGCGCGGCGTCCCATTGTGATAACAGGGTCATGCTCCACAAAGATGATTGTGTCGGAACCATTTCCAGCAATGCGCTGCTCCACGATTAAATTCATTTCGTCAACAGCCTCCGCATAGGGGCGCCGGTTCCAGTCCACAAATTGGAAACGTTCATTATTTGCCATCGGGGCATTTCTCCGATTTGAGCATAGTTACGGATTTTTCGCGAAAATATTCCAGCCAGCCAAGCGTAATAGCGTCGGCGATATCAGATTTGTTCATGCGGTATTCTTCGATAGTTTTGCCCCAGTAAAAACCGAGCCAGCCGTCGGCGATTTTGCGAGAGCCTTCGATAAAGTCGTTAAGTTCCTTCAAGCTGCATTTAAGCGGAAACATTTCCTCGACGACAATCGGTTTTCCGATGTCGTAAACTTTCAGGGCGTCAAGCGCTTTTGCCGTTTCGTTTTTTTGGGGGTAGAAATGAACGCTGACAAAATCGAGGTGCGGCGCGGTTTCGGGCGTATAGAAGATTGGTTTTGCGCCTGTAAAAACATAAGCCCAAGGGATGACGCCAACTGTTATCATGTGTTTGCTGTCGTGTTTGCGAATGGCGCCGGTGAGTTTTGCAATCCATGTCTCCGCGACATTTTCGCGCGTGCGCCCCGCCAGATCGAGGGCGATGCGCTGGACAAAATACTTTCCGCCAAATTCTCCCGCCAGCCAATCATCAGCTGTCTCGCCATCACCGGGGAGAATCGGTTCATTCATGAGGTCGTAGCAGAAAACGGCGGGGCTTGCGGCGCATATCTTTGCCACAGATTCCCAGAACAGCGCCTGCGCATTCCACCTTTCCGCCTCGTTTAATTTATCATACCATTCGGGCGTGTTTTTTTTATGATAGCAGCCGAGACCGGTTATATCGAGATAAATTGCCGTTTTTTCCGCAAGGCAAAGAAGCCGAGCCAATTGGGAAAGGGATGCCGGGTCAGGGTCTTTGGGAGATTTCAAAAATTGCGCGGTTTGCAGGTGAATTCTGATAACATTAGCGCCGAGGGATTTCATTTCACGGAAATCTTCCTCAATAGTATTCCATTCATTATGCCAGTAGTCTTCGAGCAATCGCCCGCCGCGGTCATGGTCATAATTGAATCCCCATGCGATAAAACGCTCGCCAGCGTCCCCGCAGATAAAATGCGAGCCGCTTTGCGCCGGGCGAATCCATTTGAGTATGGTTGTGCCGCTTGATGGCTCGCTGGGGTTGACATCTAAGATAAAAAAAGTTAGAAACATGAGCGTTATCACCGGCAAATAATGTTTAATTTGAACGCGCATGTCTTCAGTATATCCCGAACAGGTAATTGTGGATTTTTTCTCCCCAGAAGAGAACGATTATCGCGGCGAGTGCTATGTAAGGACCGAAGGGGATGTGATGAAGCCCGGGGGATGCGGCGGCGTTTCCGCCTTTCCCCTTGCTTGCGGAGAGCAGCCTTTGAATAATTATTTCTTCGCGGTCAGGTTCCTCGCGCGGATTTTCTTGAGAGCATTCCGGCAGCGCATCCGGCGAAGCCGACTTTTTTTTTCTATCGGAAATCTTTGCCAAAATGAACATGGGGATGCCCACAATTGAGCCGATGAATGATGCAATCATCAGGACGTAGATGCAGTTGATGACTCCTAACATGCTTCCGATAAGGAGGAAGAGTTTGACATCGCCAAATCCCATCGCCTCCTTTTGGAAGGCAAACGTGCCGATGGCGCCAATGGCATAGAGCAACAGGGCGCCTGCGGCAGCGCCGGAAAGGGCGTTCAGAAACGGCTTCCATGCGGCGGCGCCATATAGGGGCCAGATATTGGAGACTATAAAACCGCGCGGATAAAATCCGGCGAGCGCAGCGGCGGCAAGACCGAAGAGGGCGCCATAGAGGCTGACGCCATCGGGTATAATCCAATGGTCAAAGTCTGTAAATGTTGCCACAATCAGGAGGCAGATAAAGACAATATATACCAGAGAGGCAAGGGTATAGCGGAAATAATAAAACGTCAGTCCAAAGAATAATCCGGTCATTAATTCGATGAGAAAATATCGAATGCTGAAAGATGAATTGCAATAGCGGCAGCGTCCGCGCAGGATGAGATAACTCAAGAGCGGGATGTTGTCATACCAGGAGATGGGCGTGCCGCAGGAATAACAATGCGAGCCGGGCAAAACGATGGAGAGTCCGGCGGGGATGCGATAGATGCAGACGTTGAGGAAGCTTCCAAACAAAAACCCGAAAATAACGATAATGCCCAGATGGGCGTAAAAAAATTCTGGAGAGAAAAAATTAGGGTCGTTCAAAATTGCGCTCCCAAAGAATATGGATATTTCTATTCCTGCCAAATCGGGCAGGCAAGCAAGAATATTTTTTTATTGTTTAGAATATATCTTTGATTGACTTTGATCCCGCCAAAATTTTTGATACTTATCATTCAAATAGATGATAAAAATATAATGCATCTTATTCATTTATCTATCAGAGATTTCAGGAATATTGCGCATGCCGAGTTGGCGTCGGCAAAAGGGGTGAATCTTTTCTGGGGCGCAAACGCACAAGGAAAAACGAATCTCCTTGAAGCGATTTATTATCTGATAACAGGACGCTCTTTCAGAACGCGGCAGGATAGGGAAACGCTGCCGTGGGATTCGCCATCAGACACGGTTGCGATAATTCGCGGTTTGGTGAAGAGACCGGAGTCGCAATATGAGATTGTTGTGGCGATGAATCGAACGCAAAAAAATGTTTCGTGCAACGGCAAGACGCTTTTTTCGCTGGGTCTGCTCTGGGGTAAGATGAATGCGGTTCTTTTCACGCCTGGGGATCTTGAAATTGTGCAGGGCTCGCCGGGGGCAAGGCGGCGCTTTCTTGATATGGAAGGCTGCCAGATGGATCATAATTACCTTTACCATTTGCAACGATATGCGCAGATTCTGCGGCAGCGCAATGCGCTTTTAAAATCGAGCATGGACGATACCGATATGGCGGAAAGCCTGGAGGTCTGGGATGAGGAGATGGCGTCGCCTGCGGCGGAGATATATCTTTTCCGGCGGAAATTCATCAAAGAGCTTGCGGCGGCGGCGGGGCAGATATACAATGGCATAGCGGATTCGAGCGAATCGTTAGATTTGGGATACGAAAGTTTTCTCGGCAAGAATGAAACGTCCGCAAATCGGGAAGTTGTCGAGGCGCTTTTTAAGGAGATAATGCGGCGTTCACGCTCGGAGGATATGTACAGAGGCAATACAAACGCGGGACCGCACCGCGATGATTTCCGCATCACCATCGGCGGGCAGGATGCGCGGATATATGGTTCGCAAGGGCAGCAGCGCTCCGCCATGATTGCGCTGCGCCTTGCGGAGATAAATCTGATGAAGGCATATACTGGTCTGACGCCGATTTTGCTTTTGGATGATATTGTGAGCGAATTGGATGAGAAGCGGCGTCTCCATTTTTTGTCGCTTTTGGATCCGAATCTGCAGACATTTATCACCGGCACGGATGCCGACACGCTGCGCGGAGCTTTGCCTGTTGAGAAGACTTTTCAGATATGCAACGGGCGGATTTTATAATATTTAACTTGTCTTGCGAGCTGAACGTGTTTAGGAAAATTCTTTGCGTTTTATGTATGGCTCATAATCCATTATCGGGAAAAAGAGTTTCATGAAAGAAACAGTAAAGTTAATCACGGGCAACGAGGCGATCGGCACGGGCGCCATCATTGCCGGTTGCCGATATTATTTTGGATATCCAATCACGCCACAGAACGAGATACCGGAATTCATGTCGCGGGAATTGCCTCCCCGCGGCGGGGTTTTTATCCAGAGCGAAAGCGAACTGGCGGCGATTAACATGGTCATGGGGGCGGCGGCTGCGGGAGGGCGCGCCATGACGAGTTCCTCCTCGCCGGGCATCAGTCTGATGCAGGAGGGCATTTCCTACATGGCGGGAATGGAATTGCCGTGTGTGATTGTCAACGTAGTGCGCGGCGGACCGGGGCTGGGCGGTATTGGACCGGCTCAATCGGATTATTTTCAATCTGTGAAGGGCGGCGGGCATGGGGACTATCACACTATAACACTTGCGCCGCATACGGGTCAAGAGATGCTGGAGCTGACGATGCTTGCTTTTGAGTTGGCGGATCAATATCGGAATCCGGCGCTTATTTTGACGGACGGTTTATTGGGGCAGATGTCCGAGGCGGTTGAGATTCCAGTAAATTACAAACCTCGCGCGTTCAAGAAAGACTGGGCGATGACCGGCTGCAAAGGACGTCCGCCTCTGATTATAAAATCGCTTTTTTTAAAAGAGAGTGATCTTGAAGAAAATAATCTGCGCATTTACAAAAAATATGCGGAATTAAAAAAGAAAGAGACGCGTTCCGAGGCTTTTCAAACACGGGGCGCGGATATACTATTGGTCGCATACGGAACATCGGGACGCATCTGCAAAGCGGTGGTGGAGGCAGCGCGGGCGGAAGGCATCAAGGCTGGGCTGCTTCGTCCCATCACGCTTTTCCCATTTCCTGAAACCACGCTTCGCAAAATGGCGGAGCGGTCAAAGGCGGTTCTGGTCGCAGAGCTCAGCATGGGTCAATTTAAGGAAGATGTGCAGCGAGCTGTGGGCGATGCCGCACCGGTATATTTCAAAAACCGCGTGGGCGGGATGGTTTTTTCAATGGAGGAGATTTTGGAAGAGGTTCGCAAGATTGCGCGCCGGAAAACCGGCGGCAGGAAGCGGGTTTAAAAAATCATGGAAATCAAAACTGTTTTTTCAAAACCGGAGAGTCTTTTTGACACTCCTTTTCATTATTGCCCGGGCTGTGGTCATGGAATTATCCACCGTTTGATTGCGGAATTATTGGACGAGATGGGGGCGCGGGAGCGAACGCTCTCTGTGGCGCCTGTGGGATGCGCCGTGTTTGCGTATCATTATTTTAATTTTGATTGCATGGAAGCGCCGCACGGACGGACGCCTGCTGTGGCAACGGGCTTGAAGCGCGTCCATCCCGACCATCTTGTTTTTTCTTATCAGGGCGACGGGGACCTTGCCGCCATCGGCACGGGGGAGATTATTCATTGCGCCAACCGCGGAGAGAATATCACTGTAATTTTCGTCAATAATGGCACATATGGCATGACCGGGGGGCAGATGGCGCCGACCACGCTTCTCAATCAAAAAACGACCACCACGCCTAAAGGGCGCAGCGCCACGCAAGAGGGACATCCGCTGAAGATAACGGAGATGCTTGCCCTGACGCCGGGCAGCGCGTTTCTTGCGCGGAGCGCGGTCAGTTCGCCCCAAAATATCCGCATTACAAAAAAATATATTCGCAAGGCTTTTGAGGTTCAGGATCAAAAACTCGGGTTTTCGCTTGTGGAGATACTCTCGCCCTGCCCTGTCAACTGGGGATTAACGCCCGTTCAAGCCATCCGCCGCATTGAGGAAACAGTCATCAAGGAATACCCGCTCGGGATTATCAAGGATACGATTGGACCTTGATATCAAAATGATTCAAGGGTCTTTTAAACGGCGTTAACACATCATTTTATTTGGATAGTTTGCATCCTATTCCCGCTTGGCATGATGGTTTCTTTTTGAGGTTTTATTAGTAAAATGGCTTGAGTTGGATTCTTTTTGTTTTGCGCTCATGAACAGGCAATCTGTTTTCAAATAAGTTACCCTATCATACCTCTTGAAAACGGCTCAGATGTCAAGCGGCAAGAAATAAGTTATTATGCCGCGCAACGATTGAAATGATTCATTTGATATGGAATCAGATTCCCAGAAGTAATTTAGCGGTATGGAAATAGATTAAAAGTCCGGTGATGTCCACAATCGTGGTCAGAGCCGGGCTGGCAACAATGGCTGGGTCCCATTTCATTTTTGCTGCGCCGAGCGGGAGGAGCGCGCCGATTATTGTTGCGCTGACCACCTGCATTCCCAGCGCCAGAGCAATGGCGACGCCAACTTTGCAAAGTGTAAATCCCGCCGGCAGGTCAACGTGGCGCGATAAAAATTGCACCTTGCCCCACGAAAGCAAACCGAGCACTATCGCCAGCATTAAAGAGACTTGAAACTCTTTTAGAAAGACTTTTATGGCATCTTTTGGCGTAATCTCCCTTAAAGCTAACGCCCGCACAACCACTGTGGCTGACTGGCTGCCGGTGTTTCCGCCCGTGTCTGCCAGCATGGGCATGTAAAGGGCGAGGATGAGCATGTTCATCAGCGTGGCTTGAAATCTGTGTATGATGAAACCGGAAACCAATCCGAGGGCGGCAAGTCCAACAATCCAATAAGCCCTGTTTTTGAAGTGCACAAAGGCGGGGGTTTTGAGATAAACACCGGCTTCGTGGCTGCCGGCGATAGCCATGAGTTTTTCCATATCTTCTGTATGCTCTTGAACCATGATATCAAGGGCGTCGTCCTGTGTGATGATTCCGACAAGGGTGCCGTCGCCGTTGATAACGGGCAGGGCAAGGAGGTCATATTTTTGAATTTTGCGCGCGGCAGCTTCCTGATCTTCTTCGACGCGGGCAAAGATGGTATCGGTGTGCATAATGTCCCCGACCTTGACTTCTCGCCTTGCGATAATAAGGTCTTTGAGTGATACGAATCCAATCAGTTTTCGGCGATCATCCAGCACGTAGGCGTAATAAATGGTTTCCTTGTCCGGCGCCACGCTCCTCAAGTGTTCAATTGCCTCCGAGGCGGTCATATAAGGTGAGAGTGTGGCGTAATCGGATGTCATAACTGCGCCGGCGGTGCCTTCCTGATAGGCGGCAAGGCGGCGTATATCTTCGCGTTCCGCCTGAGCAAGCGCTGGAAGGAATGATTCGCGGACTTTTTCCGGTATCTGTTTGAAGAGGTCAGCGCGTTCATCGGGAGGGAGTTCGGAAAAAAGGCAAGCGATCTCTTCGCGGCGTAGTTTGGCTACAATTTCCAGTTGCTGGTCTTCTTCGATGTGGCGAAAAATTTCCGCGCGATTGTTTGGTTTGAGGTGTTTGAGCAAATTCCAAATGTCTTCGGCGGAGAGCGGCGAGATGAGTTCAGCAATGACTGCAGGGTGTCCGTCTTCGCAGAAATCTCTGAAGTCGTCATAATCGCCCGCTGCGAGAATTTCGCGCAGTTCCGGCACAAGAAGCGGATTTTTCATGGTTCACCTCCGATTGAGCCGCAGCGGTTAGGTTGGTGGGCGGCGGGAGGCGAACCGGAGGATCAAGCTCGGATGGAGCGTTGATGGTTCACAAATCCAGCCGCGATTTCCGTGTGTTGAGGCTCAGGCTTATCCAAATCGCTTGGAATCAGTTCCCAGCTATTTTTCTGGCATCTATGACTGCCATCCGGATCGCTCATGGCGATTCCTCCTAAGGGATAAACAAAAAAATTATGCTGCATTTTTATCTATGCGTGACAAAAACGTTTAATGTTTAGATACGGACGTGTTTATCGTCAATGTTTTTTTCCCAAAAAAATTTGTTTCGGGGGCAAAAAAATCAGGTTTTGGCGGGAAGGGAGATATAGAATATTGTTCCGTTTTCCTCGCTGGTTTCAAAACCGACTTGACCTTTGAGATAACGCTCGCCGAATAGTTTCATGCTGTAAGTGCCGATGCCTCGACCGGTTTTTGACTTTGTGCTGAAAGAGCGCTGAAAGATGCGCATGGCGGTCTCATCGGGAATCTTGCCGGGGTTTTGGACAAAAAATGTCGGCGCATCTTCGCGCATGGCGAACCAGAGCCGTACGGTTTGCGATGGCTGGATTGCCTCGAAGGCGTTTTTTATCATGTTGGTAATGATGCGCGTAAGGAGCGAGATATCTGTTGTAATTTCTTCAGCGGGATCGGCATTGACGACTTCGAGCATTTTATTTTTTGCGACGGGATGCGCCTCAAAAATAGTCTTAAGATTATTAAAAATTTCCTGAACGGCGCCTGTGGCAGTTTCGATTTCGAGCGTGCCCATTTCAGCTTGGCTGAGGCGGCGCTGCTCTTCGATTTCTTGCTGAAGGCGTTTTGAAAGCAAGATGATGCGCTCCGCCGCCTGTTTGGGGTCTGTGCCTTCAAAATCGCGCAGGAGGTTGCTCCATCCAATCAAACCGCCGACGGTGTTTAGAACGTCGTGGAAGAAAGTTCGTTCCAAAGCCTGACGCCGTTTGTCGCCGCTGATATCATGTAAAACGAGTACTATAAATTCACTATCGCCCAATTTGACTGGTGTGGAGCGGACTCTGAATTCAAGAGATTCAACTGTTTCGCCATGCTGCACGGTTGCAAGGCATTCATCTGTGACGGGTTTTCCTTTTTTCTGGCTGGCAAGGATGGAGATGACCGCGCCGCATGAGGAGCAAAATTTGCCGGTTCCGCATCCGCCGGGACCTTCCGCCGCGTGGATGCATTTCAAGACTTCGCCGGGGCGCTCGCCTAAAATGCAGTTGATATCGTGAATATTAATATCTTCCAAGAGTTTGCGGTTCATGGCAAGAACCTGCCTCTGGGGATTCAAAATCATGATGTAGCCATCCACCGATTCCAAAATGGCGTTGAAGAGCAGGCTGTTTTCAACCATCCGACTTGCATCAAGGATTTGTTCGGGATCTGCGCGCTCTGCCGGGGCAAAATAAGTTGCGGGATTTTCCGCGCTTTGAGAAGGGTTTGAAGTATTAACTGCCATTATTATGACTCCTAAATTATTAATCATGTAAATGTATATATCAATTATTGGAATAGTGTCAATTAAACATTACCTGATGCAGGCTTTTTCATAGATGGCAAGGAGGGCGGCTGCGGTTCGCTCTGGCGTGAATGCTTTGGCGCGCGCCAAACCTTTTTCAGAAAGGCTCACGAGTTTTTCTTGATTTGACAATGCGTTAATCATTTCATCGGCAAGCTGGCGCGGCGAATGGGGCGGCACAAGAACGCCTGCATCTGCTACGATTTCCGGGAGGGACGCCGCTTTGGCGGCTATAACAGGTGTTCCGCAAGCCATAGCCTCCAGAGCCGGCAGACCAAAACCTTCGTAATGGGATGGAAAAACAAAAAGGTCGGCAAGGGCGCAGATAGTATAAAGATGCAGGATATCCACCCGTGTGAAATGCCTTATGGATGCGGCGTGAGGAGAGCGGGAGATTGCATCAAGGATTTCATCGCCGCGATATCCTTTTCCTCCAACAAGAAGGAGGTGATGAGTTAGATTGGTTTCGCTGCGCATCATTTCAAAAGCCTTGATAAGGACTGTTTGATTTTTGCGGGGTTCAAGGGCGCCGACATTCAGAATATATTTTGGGGGCAGATTGAGCAGGGCGCGATGGGATTCGCGTTCGGTGTGTGGTATGGGTTGAAAAAATGGGTCGGCGAAATGGGGCACGACGTCCACTTTATCCGGCGGGATTTGACATATTTTAACAAGGTCGGTTTTTGTGTTTTCGGAGGGGACGATAATCCGGTTTGAGAATCGGGCGGAAAGGCGGGTGGCGCATTTTATATAATTGCCAAATGTTTTGGAATATGTGTGCGGGAATCGGAAGGCGATCATGTCGTGGATGGAAACGATTTTCTTAAAGCTTGTTTTGCGCCATGGGATAAGAAAAGCGGCGCCGTGGCATATATCCACAGATTCTTTTTTTAAGATGCGCGGCAAGGTTAAATTAAGCCAAAACTCGCCGGCAGGGTGGCGTTGGTAATCCGCGTTTGTCTCGATAATTTTCATGCCGGATTCTTTCAAATCTTCCGGCGCGCAACCGGCAAGGAAAATCCCGATAAATTCATGTCTGCGCCCATATTGCAAAAGCGCCCTTGCCATGTGCAGGGCGGAAACGCCGACACCTGTCATTCCGGGGCGGATACATCGCAGATCAAGGCATACTTTCACGGTTCAAATAATCCAAAAAAAATCATTTTTTTGAGATTAAAACCATTCTCAAAATCACATCATCCTTGACATGAACCCAACAACTTGAAAAATCAACGTATGTTTTTGAATTCAACCTATTTTAAAATTCGGGAGAGAACATTGAAAATACGCTTTATCCCCCTGATGTTCGTTTTTTTGGCGCTTATTCTATCTGGCGCGAACGCCGCCAAAGATGTCTCTGCGGCGTCGGCAAAGGAAATAATGCCGATAAGCGAAATCAAACCGGGAATGAAAGGTTATGGGTTATCCGTTTTCAAAGGAACGGATGTCGAGCGGTTTGACGTGGAGATTCTGGGTGTGATGCACAATGCCTTTGCGGAAATGGATTTGATTCTGGCAAGACTTTCCAGTCCTTATTTGAAATCGGGCGTAATAGCGGGCATGAGCGGCAGTCCGGTCTTTATTGATGGAAGGATGATTGGCGCGGTTTCTTACGGTTGGTCATTTTCCATGGAACCGATTGCGGGCATAACGCCGATTGAAAAGATGCTGGAAGTTTATGAGATGACTAATGACAAAGAGCATCCTGACGAGATTCCGCCCATCGGCGATTTTCCCCAAAAAGGGGAATCTAAATCATCGGATGATAATCTGCGTCTTCTTCCTGTGAAATCGCAATCCATCAAGATTCAAACGGGGTCTGTGCCGGGATTAAAGGATATTAATAATCAGATTCCGGAATCAATTACGATGGAGCCGCTGAATACGCCTCTGGTTATTTCTGGCTGTTCGCCGTCGGCGTTGAATCGCCTGAATCATCATTTGCGGGACACAAATTTTATTGCTGTGATGGGGGGCGGGGCGCCAGCCGGGGGCGCGCCAATCAAGGATGCGCCTGTTGAGAATGGTTCGCCGCTGGCGCTGTCGTTTATGAGCGGTTCGATGAATATGGCTGCAATTGGCACGGTTACTTACCGCAAGGGGGACAAGCTGGTTGCGTTCGGGCATCCGTTCGTGGAATTTGGCAATGCAGACGTGCCGATGGGAAGCGGGAGCATCTTTACTATCGTATCGGGTTACGCCCGCTCTTTTAAAATGGGCGCGATGGTGAAGGAGGTTGGCTGCATTCGGCAGGATCGCACGCCCGGCATCGGCGGCATATTTGGCATGAACGCCCCGAGTTTTGATATTGATGTAAATTTGAAAATGGCTCATTCTACCAAAAAGTTTCATTACAAGGCGTGGGAAAACCGGCTGATTAGTCCGATGATTCTGGACATGGCGCTTTACAGTTCTATAATGGATAATGATAAACAGGTCGGCGCATCCACAGCAAAAATCCATTATGTTATCAATCTTGCGGACGGCTCCAAAATTGAACGTTGGGATTTTGTTTCCACAGACATGTTTCTTGCCTATGATATTTCGATGCCGGCTGTGTTGGATCTGAGAACTCTTTTGAACAATCAGTTTAAGAAGGTTGATGTGACTCGCATACAATTTGACGCTGAAATCAGCGATCAATTTAGGGTTGTGCAGATTGAATCGGCGCGTTTGAACAAGGATGTTTACAAACCGGGTGAGAAGGTTCAGGCAAAGGTTTTCTTTTCGACATATCGCCAGCCACATTTTTCGCGCACGGTTGAGATAGAGCTGCCGGAAAATATTCGGGACGGCACGTATAATCTTGAGATTGTGGATTCACGCGGGCGCACAAGGCTGGAGATAGCCCGCTCCCCCGGCATTGGCAATGTGTTCACATTTGAAGGACTGATCAAGATTCTCAATATCGGTTTTCCGCAGAATAATCTTTATGCCTTGTTGACGGAGAGGGAGATGGGTTTGAAATTGATGGAGGCGGAGATGCCGGGTATGCCGCAAAATATTCTGGCGATTACACAAAGCGCAGCCGTTGCGAATCAAGCCACTCCTATCAATTTTTCTTTTATACGAGAGAAGAAGCTGGAGACAGAATTTCAGATAAACGGCAGAGCCGCTCTGCGGGTGAAGGTGGATCATCTGGGAAGGCGATAATTGGATTTCAAAATAAATGCGTTTGATAACAGGAGGCAAAAGTTGAAGCGATTAACACTCTTTGCGATTATGGTCATGCTTGGGACGTTTGGCGCGAGGGCGGCAACAACAAAGGTGTTCCGCGAGAAATCGTTCAATGACTTTTTGAAGGGCGAGTTAAAAAGCACATCCCTTTCCAACGAAGGGAAGTTATTCCCGGCGCCGGCGGCTGAAAAGGTCGCCGAGGCGGAAGAGGGGCTTATCTGGCGAATAATAACGCGCCCGGATGGCGCGCTCTTTTTCTCAACAGGCAACGAGGGAAAAATCTTCATTTGCGAAAAAGGCAAAAAGGCTCAGGTCTATTGCGACCTTGAGGAGGTGGCAGCTTTTGCCCTTGCGTTGGATTCCAAAGGCGTTCTTTATGCGGGCGCATCTCCCGGCGGAAAGATTTACAAGATTGCCCAGAAGGACAAACCGGAGGTTTTTTTTGAGACGAAGCAGGAATACATCTGGGACTTGCTGTTCAATGCCGAAGGGCATCTTTTTGCCGCCACAGGTTCGGAGGGAAAGGTTTTCAGAATTGGACCAAAGGGCACCGGCGATATTTATTTTGAGACGCCCGAAAAGCATATCATGGATATCATGTTTCTGAGCCAGCCCAAAGATTCGGGGCTTTTCCTTGCGACGCAGGATAAGGGGCGGATATACCGCGTTCATGACAAGGACAAGGCTTTTGTGCTTTATGACTCCGGGGCGGACGAGGTGCGCGCCCTTGCGGAGGGAGCAGATGGTTTCATCTATGCCGCTTTGAATACCGGCAAAGGCGGAGCGGGCGGCCCTAGCCAGCCAACCCTGCCCGCGCAGTTGATGGAAATGATAAAAAAGGAAAGCCCTTCCGGGGATGAAGATTCCGGCGATTCTGGGGAATCGGAGCCGGCTCCGCAGTTGAAACTGGGGATGCCGATGATTTCCGGGAAAAAATCCACCATTATCAAAATGGATATTTCAGGTTATGTCTGGCCCATGCTCGATGCGCCAGAGGCGCCCATTCATTGCCTTGCTTATGATTCTACGATGAAAACGCTTTTGGCAGGCGCAGGCGAAAAAGGGAAATTATACCGTGTTGATGACTTGAATAAGTTTTCGGCATTGCTTTCAGCCGACGAAAAATACATTCTCTCCATGGCATCGGCGGAGGGCGGTTTTTATTATGGGACGGGCGAGACGGCGGTTATTTATTCTTTGAACTGGAAGGATCGCTCCAAAGGAGAATATATTTCTTCCGCCCAAGACGCCGGCTCAGCGGTCAAGTGGGGTCTTATTCGGATTGATGCCGATATCCCGTCGGGAACTTCCATCAAATATGCCACCCGCTCCGGCAACACCAATGAACCGGATAAATCATGGTCGGATTGGTCGAAAGAGGAAATGTTCAAGAATAAACAAGGCAACATCCTTTCACCGGTTGCAAGATTCCTTCAATATAAGCTGCTGCTCACAGGACGCAATGAGGCGATATACCCGGTTCTTCAGGAGGTGACGGCTTATTACATTCCTCCAAACCGCGCCCCTATCATCGAGCAGATTGAGGTGGCAAAGGAAGGCAAAGCTCAGCCTTCACCGCGCCAGATGATAATGATGATGATGAACAAGGATAAACCCGAGGGTTCGAAACCGGATCAAAAGCCGGGCGGAGCTCCTTCTGAAAGCGGCGCCAGCACGGATGCCAAGGCGAATTCCAATCCGCAGAAGGTCAAGATTTCATGGAAGGTTAATGACCCGGAAGGAGATCAGATGCGTTTTGAGCTTCAATTCAAGGGCGAAGATGAGACTGTCTGGAAAAAGATTGAAGATAAGCTGGATAAATCAAATTTCGATTTGTCCACCGCCGCCCTGCCGGATGGTCGTTACCGCATCAAGGTGATCGCCAGCGATCTGCCATCCAATCCCAAGTCATCCGCTATGGAATCCGAGTTGATAAGCGAGGTTTTTGTTGTGGACAATACGCCGCCAAAATGGACGGAGGAGATTTCTTATAAAGCGGTGGATAAAAACTCTATCATGGTCAAGGCTGGGGTTGAGGATAAGTCATCCATAATCGCCTCGGCTCAATATTCCATCAATGCCGGCGATTGGTATGTTCTCTTTCCGGAAGATGAAATATTTGATGCGGAAAAGGAGAATTTCTCGTTTTTGATTAAGGACCTTGACAAGGAAGAAGCCGCAATCACGCTTCAGGTGACGGATGCCGAAGGCAACACGTTAGTGGGCAAGGTTCTTGTAATAATGAAGAAAAAATAAATTTCTAACATATCATCAAGTGTCCGAGATTACAACATTTGGGATGTCCGATAGAATGACAAATTTATTGCTTTTTAAGGCGCTTTCAATTTTGTAATCTGATTTAATTGCACTTAAAGATGGCATAAATTTGGCAATTAAATCGAGTAGATTTTAAAAAAGGAGATAAGAAGCGATGCGCAAGATTCATGTTTTAGCCCTGTTTTTGATGGGCGCGGTGATTGCTCTTTCCGGTTGCTCAAAAAATGTGCCACCGGACTGGTATCATGTGACTGGCTCCGGTATGGCGGGCGATGTGCAAACGCTCGGTCAGGCTCGTTTGATGGCAAAAAGGGCTGCCGAGGCGGACGCCAATCGTCAGCTGCTTGAAGCCGCCAAAGGGGTTCATATCACATCTAATACAACAGTTGAGGATTTCATGACAAAAAATGATTATATCCGTTCGCGCGTTGAGGGTGTCATTCGCGGCGCACAGGTTATTGACACTCGCTATAATAGCGATGGCACCTGCGAAGTGGATAAGCGTATTGACATGAATCAGGTTCGCAATCTTGTCCGGTAATTTGTTTTTTAAGCGGAAAGGAGGGGGTTAAAATGACGACCCAAATCAAAAAATTCGCGGTATGGATGGCAATATTCGTCCTCTTTGCGGCGATGGCAACTGCTCAAACGGTTGTGAGTTCTCCGCAACAGGCGAAATTGATGGCGAAAAAGGCAGCTATCAGCGATGCTCAGCGCAGCCTTGCTGAAACAGTTTATGGTGTGCGTCTTGACTCGCGAACAACTGTCAGGAATTTTGTCACCGAAAACGACGAAATCCACACTAATGTTGAAGCGATTTTACGAGGGGCTCAAGTTGTGGACACTCGTTGGGATCCCGATGGTGTTTGCACGGTTCGGATGGAGTTGCCGGTTGCCGCGCTTCAAAGGGCTTTGCATAGAAGTTTCGCCTATCATAGCGATGTTATCACGGCGGAGGGACACGGTGTGCCCAATCCTGTTGGCGGGGAACCGCCAATCATCCGAGATACGCCGGCACCTGAAGAGTCCTGGTATCATCTTGTAATCAAGGCGACGGGTTCAGGCGTTGCGCCGGAAGATATGGTGGACACGGCTCAGGGCAAGGTTATGGCGGAGCGCGCCGCTCATCTTGACGCCCTGCGTCAATTGGGCGAGAATATCAAGGGCGTCAAGGTGACTGCCAATACGACGGTCCGCAACTTTGTAACGGAGAATGACGAGATTAAAACGCGGTTTAATGCCTTTTTGAGGGGCGCTCGCAGGGTTGAGACGCGCCATTTAGAGGATGGCATTTGCGAAGTGGATGTTGAAATATCTCTTGAAGGCATGAGAAGCTTTATTCCTGCGGGCGCACGAATTGAAAAGGGCGGACCGCGGGGACAGCGTCCCGGCGCGCAGATTCGCAATCAAGCCGCACCGCAGGCTCCGACTGCTCGCCCGACTGAAGGAACAGGTCTTGCGGGACCTTATATTGAAAATCTGCCGCAGGAGGAACGGGCAAATTACTTTAGAGAGCAGCCTTATGATGAAGGACCTGCTCCTTCCCCCGGATTGGAACCTGAGGAATAATCGAGTTATTCCCTCATGAGATTGTTCCCTGTTTTATTTGCGGGTCTGGTTTTTAATCATATCAAAAATTTCTGAAGTTGAGATATTGGAAAAAAGGGGCAGACGGTGGATAGTTCCGCCGCTGCCCTTTACTATTTCAGCGCCAACCACTTCATCGGGCTTGTGGTTTTTGCCCTTGACCAGAACATCTGGCATAAGCGCGCGCAGCATGGGTTCGGGCGTTGCCTCGTCAAAGAGAACCACATAATCCACCCAATGCAGAGATGAGAGAAAATCCGCTCTTTCATTTTCGCCAATAAGCGGGCGACCGGGTCCTTTGACCTTTCTGACGGAGGCGTCGGTATTGATACCGACGATAAGGCAATCACCGAGGGCGCGGGCGGCTTGCAAAAATTTTATATGCCCGATATGAATCAGGTCAAAGCATCCGTTTGTAAAGACGACTTTTTTTCCGGATGATTTCAGATGTTTAACAATTTCAACCATTTCATCAAGGGATTTGCTTTTTGAGCCGAATGTTTCGCTGCGAATAAATGAGGCGAGTTCATCGGGTTTGACCACAACGACGCCGAGTTTTCCGACTGTAATGGCGCTGGCGTAATTGCCCAATTCCGCCGCCTTGTGCGGAGGCATCCCTGAAAAATACGCAAGGGCAAAATGGCTGATGAAGGTATCGCCCGCTCCTGTAACGTCATAAACCTCGCGGGCATGGGCGGAGATGTGAACGGGGTTTTGGTTTAATCCAAACAGGGAAACACCGTCGGCGCCGCGGGTAATGACAACATTATTTGCGGCTGTTTTTTTCAAAATAAATTTTGCCGCGCGTTCAAGAGAGGCATTATCGGCGATGGGGATGTCTGAAGCATCCTGCGCCTCTCTTAGATTAGGGGTAATAACATTTACGCCGCGGTATTTGGCAAAATCTTTCCCTTTTGGGTCGCACAAAACGGGGATGCGGCGTTGTTTAAGGATTTTGAAAATCGGCTGGAGTAGCTCCTTTGAACACAATCCTTTTGCATAATCGGAGATGATGACGCCATCCAGTCTGTTTGATTTTTTGTTTAGGAATGCTGTAATCTTTTTCAAAAAATTCGGGGATGGGGGGTTTTTGACTTCGCGGTCAATTCTGAGAATCTGTTGTCCGCGCGCCATGATGCGGGTTTTAAGCGTTGTGGGGCGTCCTGCTTCTGGAAAAAGGAGGGCGGTGGAGATGTTTTTTTCCTGCAAGATAGAGCGCAATTGGGCGCCGTTTTCATCTTTGCCCGTCAAGCCTGCCATTAAAACGGCGGCTCCCATGGCGCGGAGATTGGCTGCCACATTTGCCGCGCCGCCCGCCACATAACGCTCGGACTGCACGGCGGCGATAATCACCGGCGCTTCGGGAGAAGTCCGCTCGACATCCGCCTGAATATAATGGTCTAACATCACATCTCCGATGACAAGAATTCGGAGTGTTTTGTAATGGTTAAAGATGGAAGGGTTAACGCCCGCCATTTGAACTGGTTTTGCTTTCATTCAAAATGCTCCGTATTTTTGTAATGATGATATCAATCGCCACTTGGTTGAATCCGCCTTCTGGCACAATGATATCGGCAAAGCGTTTGGAGGGTTCGACAAATTCCATGTGCATGAGGCGGACGACATTGAGATACTGGTCAATGACCGACTGGACTGAACGTCCGCGTTCTTTGACATCGCGGGTGAGGCGGCGTATGAAGCGGACATCAGGGTCGGTATCCACGAATATTTTTATATCAAGGAGTTTGCGGAGTTCGGGGTGAGCCAGAACAAGGATGCCTTCCACGATGATGACATGGGCGGGTTTGATAAGAATCGTTTCTGCCATGCGCGTGTGTGTGCTGAAGTTGTAGATGGGGCGCTGGATTTCGCATCCATCGCGTAATGCTATTAGGTGTTTGATAAACAGGTCATTATCGAGCGCATCTGGGTGATCATAATTGATTTTTTCGCGCTTTTCAATGGAGAGATGGCTGTTGTCGTTGTAATACATGTCATGGCTGATGAGCACGACTTCTTCTTCGGATATGTGGCGTCTGATGGCTTTGGCAACGGTGGTTTTGCCGGAGCCGGTGCCGCCGGCGATGCCCATCAACATTCTCTTCATTGCAACCTCCCTTTATGAAATAGCCAAACCGGTAAATTTTACAAAGTCAGATAGGCTTCAATATAAACATCAGAGCCGATGGTTTTTATTGCGACATCTTGCAGCGGGCGAAAATCTTTATTGCATGAAGGATTGCAAATCAGGGGGGAAGTAGGCGCAAAGCCGCCGATGATTTTGGGGGCGATGAATGCGCCAATTTTGTCCACAACCTCCGCCTCGAAAAAACTCCCCGCCACGCACCGCCCGCCTTCGACAAAAATGGATTGAATGCCGGCTTGCAGCAATTCTTTTAAAACAGTTGGTATATGAAACTTTTCATTATGTGCGTCAATCGAAATGATTTTTGCTTTTTTCTGGATGAGTTTTTCCGCTTTATTTTTTAAGGCGATACCTTTGATGGGGCTGGATATAATGTAAATCTCATGGTCTTCATTGAAACAAGGGGAGTCGGGAGGCGTATCAAGTTTCGGGTCAAGTATAATACAGGCTGGCTGGGTTCGATTGAAGTCCCGCAGTCTCACGGTGAGTTTTGGTTTATCAGCGATGATAGTTCCGACGCCGACTAAAATGGCGTCATGCCATGAGCGAAGACGATGGGCAAACTCTCGGGATTGTTCACATGTAATCCATTTCGAATGCCCCCAGTCATCGGATGTTCTACCATCAAGGGACATCGCCCATTTGAGCATGACAAAGGGGCGTTTTTTTTCGTGGACGGTGAAGAATACTTCGTTGAGGCGTCGGGCTTCTTTTTCAAGCACGCCTTCAACGACTTCAATGCCGGCGTCTTTCAAAACGTCAAATCCTTTGCCGGAGACTTGGGGGAATGGGTCGCGGACGGCAGCCACAACGCGAGAGACGCCGGATTGTTTGATGATATCAACGCAGGGGGGCGTTTTGCCAAAATGGCAACAGGGTTCAAGGGAAACATAAAGTGTTGCGCCTTGCGCGGATTTGCCTGCTTTTTTAAGGGCGATGCGCTCGGCGTGATCTTCGCCGGCTTTTTGATGCCAGGCTTCTGCGATTATTTTGCCATTTTTAACGAGAACCGCGCCGACCATAGGATTGGGGGATGTCTGCCCGCGGGCTTGAGCTGCCAGTTCAAGCGCGCGTTGCATGAAAAAAATATCCGTTTGTTTTTTGACAGTGGGCATTGGACGGTGTTTTTTGGAACCGTCTTTTATGCCTTTTTCATCATTCATTCCCCATTATCCGTTATCCGTTGAGGAATTCTTTGACGGTCTGGGCGACGTAGTTGATTTCCTGCCGTTTGAGACCGGGAAAGACGGGCAGAGAAATCACGCGCTTGGCAAGTTGTTCTGCCTGCGGGAAGTCGCCTTCCTTGTAACCAAGGTAATCAAAGCAAGGCTGGAGGTGAAGCGGGATGGGATAATAAATGCCGCATCCGATCTTTTTTTCTTTGAGATAGATTTCCATAGCGTCCCGCTGGGCAACTTGAATGGTGTAGGTATTGAAAACATGCGCGTTGTTATCCGGCGCTTCGGGAAGGACGGCGTTTAATTCGGAAAACTGGCGGTTATAAAAACGTGCGTTTTCGATTCGCTCGGCATTGGATTCATCCAGTTCTTCAAGTTTCAAGTTTAAGACAGCCGCTTGAATGGCGTTCATGTGGCTGTTATATCCAATTTCATCAAAGTATCGCTCGTCAAGGCGACCGTGATCTCGGAATTTTCGCAGGCGCTCAGCATATTCATCAACATCGGTAATGACCATGCCGCCCTCGCCAATGCCTCCGAGATTGGACTGGGGATTGAAGCTGAAGCATCCGGAAATCCCGAATGCGCCGAGGCTGCGTCCGTGGAATTGACCGCCCGCCGCCTGTGCGCAATCTTCGATAACAGCGATGTTATGCTTGCGGGCAAGTTCCATCAAGCCATTCATATTGAGGGCTTTGCCATAAAGATGCGTTGCAATGATGACGCGGGTGTTTTGATTGATGGCGCCCTCCAGTTTGGCAAGGTCCAAAAGACCGCTCAGGGGATCAACATCCACAAAAATCGGCGCTGCGCCGACGCGCAAAACCGCCATGGGAATTGCGACTCTGCCAAAAACGGGAAAGATGACTTGATCGTCCGGCTGAAGGTCGAGGAGGCGCAAGGAGAGGAGGATGGCATCTGTGCCGGAGGCGACGCCGACGGCATGTTTGACGCCCATCATCTGGGCAAATTTTGCCTCGAATTTTTCCACAACGGGACCGAGAATGAAAGAATCCGCGCGGATGATATCTTCGATTCGTTTCATGATGTTACTCATGATATACTCATGCTGGTCAAATGTCCTAACAAACGGTACTTTCATTTGTTTCCCTTTCTGGCGGTAGAATAAAAAAACCCGTTAAATTTCAAACATGCCCTTCGAAAAAAGACATGTTTTCCTATTGGATTGCAAAAATGAAGTCAATATTTTTTAATAAAGGTTTTTTTATGATTACGATATATCTGCAAGCTGGTGTGTTTTGGATGATTTATCTTGATGATGGGATGCGGCGTGGAATATGAAATGGAAATATTTTACGGTTAGCGAGCCAAAACATGGATAAATCACGCGAGCAGGAAGCGCCGGCGGTCTCAATTATTCTGCCGGTTTTTAATGAGCGGGAAACAATTGAGGCAACGCTGCGGGACATTCGAGCTGCTATTGGGGATGCGTTCCGATTTGAAATTATTGTTGTGGATGATGGGTCCACAGATGGGCTTGATTTGCCGCCGCTTGTCGGTTTGTTAGAGCAATTTCACGTTCACTTGCAAAATATGGGATACGGGGCTGCCATCAAAACAGGTTTGCGTCATAGCAAAGGCGAGGTTATTGTGATTAGCGATGCTGATGGGACGTATCCCGCGTCCGCCATACCTAAACTGGTTGAGGTTTTGGAGGATTGCGAAATGGTTGTGGGGGCGCGAACGGGGGATTCGGTTCATGTTCCTCTTTTACGCCAACCTGCCAAATGGGTTTTAGGCGCTATTGCCAATTACCTTGCAGAGCAGCGTATTCCGGATTTGAATTCGGGTTTGCGCGCGTTTCGCAAAGATGACGTCCTGCCTTATTTTCATCTTCTTCCGCGTGGTTTTTCGCTGACGACAACTATCACGCTTGCCTTTTTGTGCGACGACCTGCGGATTAAATATATCCCGATTGATTATCACAAGAGGAAAGGGAGGTCAAAGATTCGTCCGATTCGGGACACGAAGAATATTTTTCTGACGATTTTGCGGACGGTTCTTTATTTTAATCCTCTCAAAATATGTTTGCCGGTGGGTTTTTTGTTCTTTTTCCTTGCAATGGGGGTGCTCATTTACAGCGGGCTTTATCTTCAACAAATTATGGATGGCACAATTTCGGTCTTGAGTCTTTCCGGCGTGCAAATCATTGCCATCGGCATGCTTGCCGATTTGATAGCGCGAAGCCATGGAAAGTAAACCGCAATCAGCGAATTTTGAATTATGAAGATTTTTTTTCTTAATCCGCCGATGATGAGCGGCGTGCGATATATGAAAGAGGTGGGACGTTGCGGTCGCAAAACCGTTGCGGGCGAGCTCTGGCCTCAGACAGGTTTGGCTTATCTTGCGGCTGTGGCGTTGAAAGAGGGATGCGGCGTCCGTCTGATTGATGCTATGGCATCGAATGAAACGGTTGAGGATTTGGTGAAAATAATCGGCGGTTTTGCGCCGGAGCTTATCATAATCCATACAACGACGCCGACGTTTCAGAATGACGCTTGTGTTCTGGCGCATCTTAAAAAGGCACACCCGGCGGTTTATGCCTTTGTGGGAACGCATGTTTCCGCTCTGCCAGAGGAATCTCTGAGGCGCTCGGATGCGGACTTTGTTTTCATCAATGAGGCGGAGGCGACGCTGCGGGAGGTGATTCTGAAATGGGATGTGGGGCAAGTTGGAATAGCGGGTCTGGCGATTAGGCGGGATGGAGAAATTTTAGCCGCATCGGAATGTCCTTATATTTCCGATTTAGACTCGCTCCCCTTTCCGGCGCGGCATCTGCTGCCGAATGAAAAATATCACATGCCGTTCTTTGAGGGCGAGCCTTTTGCCACTATCATTCCAACGCGGGGATGTCCGTGGAAATGCACATTCTGCCGAGCGGGGAAGGTTTGGGGCGGCAGGATTCGCGCGCGGAGTTCGGAGAATGTGATTGCGGAAATTGTGGAGATGAAGCGAACGCTCGGCATCCGCAATGTTGTTTTTATGACGGACTCTTTGACGCTGGATAAAAGATGGGTAAACCGTTTTCTGGATGGGGTGTTGGAGGAAGGGCTGCAATTCCGTTGGATTTGCAATAGCCGCGTGGATGCGGTGGATTTGGAGATGCTGAAGAAGATGAAACGGGCGGGATGCCTTCTCGTTTCTTATGGCTTAGAATCGGGCAATCAGGCTATTTTGGACGCGGCGAAGAAGAGGATCAAATTGGAGGATTCGCGCAATGCCATTCGACTAACGCGCAAAGCGGGGCTTTTATCTATGGCGTATTTCATCATCGGGCTGCCGGGAGAAACGGCGGAGACTATCGAGGAATCCATCCGATTTGCTCGGGAATTAGAGCCAGATTATGTGAATTTCCACGTGGCGACTCCCTTCCCCGGCACAGAGCTTTACGACATTGCGCACAAGAACGGCTGGCTGGCAACGGACGACTGGAATCAATATGAGGAGGAGGGCTCGGCAGTTCTGCGGACGGAGGCGCTGACAGCGCAGGATTTGGTATCGGCGCAGCGGCGAGCCATGCGCAAGTTTTATTTGCGCCCTTCGAGGATATTAAAAGAGTTGGCGCGTTTGAGGAATTGGGGACAGTTGAAGGCGCGGTTTCGAGCGGCGGCGGCGATGGCGGGCGCGCTGCGGAAGAAATAGAATTTAATTTGAGGCGGGCTGATGGCGAAATTTTTCATACTGGCAATTTTTCTGGCGGCGGTTGGATTTGCGATATACGCCCTTTACCGCTATCGGGAGCGGGTTGAGATATTGAAAGAGTTTTTCGAGTTTTTGAAAGAGCGCAAGCTTTGGTGGATTATGCCGATAGCGATTGTGCTACTGCTATTGGGCGTGCTCATAGTCGCCATAGAAACCGGCGCCATCAGCACTATGATGTATGTTTTGTTTTAGATGATTTATTTTCTTTTAAGCGATTTTTTTCTTATTTTGGCAATCTTTAAATTTGTCCATAATACTTGACGTTGCAACTCATACTCTTTTTGAACGGATAAGATTTTTTGTCTTATTTCTTTTAATTCAACATGCCCTTGTTTTAGTTTTGTTATTAAAGGTTCCTGCTGTTTTTTATATTTCTGTTTAATCGTTTCAATGATGTGTTCATCAATGGGTTCATTAGGATTAAAACGAAAATTTTTCTCATGCGATTCACGCCATTGTAGTAGGTTATATGTAAGCACTTCACCAAAGCCCGGTATAGACATTATTTTGTTTTGATCTATATCAGCAGCAGTCTCAATACCATAAGAAGCTAGCATAGATGAACGAACATAACCAATGCATGGGACTTTTCCACAATCAATTCTGAATTTATCAAGATATCGAGTTTTTTGGATATTTTCTTTTTGTGAATTTTTTTCTTTCAATTCTTGTTCACATCTTTTTTCAATATCATAAAATTGCAATTTGGCGAAAACCAATTCATCATATTTGGTTTGAAAAGTCCATCTTTTATTTTTGAGAAGTTTATCCCACTGTGAGATGAATTCTTTCCACTCTGATTCAGCCATTTTGAAAGAGAGTTTGATTTCATCAATTGTTTTTTTTCTTTTTTCAATTTTTTCAGCCAAAATCCCTTTTGGTTTAATAACTGACGATATCTTATAAAAAAGGCCGCCAATAAAAAAATAAAATACAGACATTTGAATAATGCTTACAATTTTACCAATTTCTACGTATTTCCCACATAGTTCGCTTGTGAGCACACATAGAAAATCGTTTATTGGATTATTAAATAAGAGAATTAACATTATAATAATCGGCGAAAGCTTAAACATCCAGATCCCCATATTTTTGAAGCCTCTGCTGATTTTTTCCTTAAAAATAGATAATTGGGGGACGTCACATAAAATAGGCATTTCGATGTTATTGGGAATAGGTTGATTCCTATCGAGAGCTGCGGGATAAAGCGGTACCTGTATATCTTGAATTAATTTCCAAAACGATTCGATATCGAATGAAGCGAGACGTTTGATTAAAGAAAGATTTACGCCAAATAGTTTTTTCCCGCTAGCCATTTCAAAACTGCACCAAGGGCAGGATGCCCACTCACAGGGAAAATTATGCCAACTAACATTGGGGCAGATTTTTAAACTATTTTCAAGATTTGATAGAGAAGAAATCCATTCAGTGGTATCTGGTCGCATGTTCAGGGCGTTATTTTTGGAAAATGCCCTGATAAACATTTGTGCAAGGGATTGTCCCATTTTTTCTAAAGACAATGAACCCGGCGGGCTTTCCATTTGGTGAATCTTGCGATCAGGTCCATACGCAAATCTATATTCTGAAATTGCTTTTTCAATTGGCATGTCACCATGACCCAAATAACGGCCTGCAAATGGGTGCCTTCCCATAAATAGAAGGTGAAACAGTATAACTGCAAGCCCAAACAAATCGTGTGATTTCTCCCGGCGCAATCCTCGGAATGAAATACCATGCAGCTCTGGAGCTGTGAAAAGCGGC
This sequence comes from candidate division BRC1 bacterium ADurb.Bin183, assembly GCA_002070185.1. Taxonomy (GTDB): domain Bacteria; phylum Sumerlaeota; class Sumerlaeia; order MWCT01; family MWCT01; genus MWCT01. Next base: position 112,804 of record MWCT01000006.1, on the reverse strand, counting down.
ACGCCAACATCGCAAGTATAAACTTTATTTCCATCGTTTATTTGAAAGGAATCGCAATCAATAAGCATTGCCGTTCCATTTGAGCCAATAAGTATGTTCCCATGATTTACATCGCCAACCATGTGACCATGAGCATGAATCACAGCAAATGCCCGCGAAATATTTGCTCCAACATGAACAAGAAAACGAAAATCAGCATTTGGAAAGACTTGAATTCGGTTTTTGGGGCTATATAATCTATGAATATCATGACGAGCTACAACTCGCGGCATTACAAAACCACGAACCTGCTTATTTGCATTAACTATTAAATCAATTGGCCATGCAGCAATTTTTAATAATGATGGTGTCGCCGTCTCCACCATTCTTAGTAATTTTTGTTTCTTGATATTATCCGGAGGAGTCTCATAAATCTTGGCGACGCAATCTAATGGGTCGCAAATTTCAAAAACTTTACCCTCTCCGCCCTGACCAATTTTTTTTCCAAGAATCAGCGGTTTTTTTGATTTAAGGAGAAAGATATTTTCCATCATTTAATTAACTGAGAATAACGCGTGGCAATAATGAGAGATGTATCATCATCTGTTCTGGCTGTTATTCGTTCAGATTTAAGAAACCCTTCCAATTTTGAAGATAGATCTAAGATTTCTCCCACACCGTCCGCTAAATGTAACGGCGAAATTAACCCAGAAAAAAAAGGATCAAAAATTTGTTTTGAAGCAATATCTAAAGCTAAGTTTTCGAGACCATCAGACAACAATATAATATCGTTTATTATTGGCGGCAGAACATCAATTTGAATAAAATCCATCGCATCATCATCAGTAATAAACCTGGTTGTGTTAACGAATTCTCCGTGTTGTGGCCAGAAAACCCAGCACCACGATTTTTCGTTTTCCCGGACAGCAATCAATCCATCTCCGATTTGAAGCGCTGCCCCCCCGTCATCTCCAACAATTACCGCAAGAAGCGTTGATGCAAGATCACGCGAATGAATTGATTTTTCTTTTGCAATTGAATATATGGTGTTTTGTGTATCTATCGCCGCGGTTTTTATAATTTCTTGATAGTTTATATTGCCGGTTTTAATTTGATCGGAAATAACTCGTATTAGAGTTTGAACAGAAGTTTCTGCTCCAAGATCACTCATGGGAGCGGAGCCAGCGCCATCAGCCACAGCAAGAATAAGAACATTATTTTCTATAAGCGCACATGAAAAGGAATCCTGACAAGGCAACCCTGATTTAATATGGGATTTCCCGGTAGATTTTGCTGCTGCATAACGCCACATGGCATTCTCAATCTGCAGTTGCCCATCCATAAGGTGCGGCGGGATTTATAAGCGCAACTGCCTCACCGGGCTGAGACCGCGAAACGCTTCCAAGAGAATTTGAAAGCCAGACAAACATCTCCTTAAAAGATAATTCTTTGAGTTTTAGAGGCTGCCGGACAGAAATTTCAGCGAGTTTATCCATCTTTGCATCTTCAACGCCAACGGCATAAAACATAAATGCTTTTGATGCTTCGCCTTGTCTCACTGCGGAAATTGCAGAAGTAATACTATCCGTCGGGCCGCCGTCGGTAATAAGAAATATCCATGGTCTATAATAACCTATGCCATTTTGTTTATAGATTTTTTTTCGTTCAACAATAAGATTTATTGCGCTAATAATGGCTTCACCCATTGGAGTATCTTTTTTTGCAACCAATGTGGGGGATTGAAAGGAATCAGCCGTAATAAAATCCTGAACAGTTTGAACAGGACCAAATGTTATTATTGCAATTTCAACCCTTTTAGCAGCCATGTTATCTGAACGCAATTCTGTTTCGAATGTTTTAAGCCCTAAATTGAGTTCTTCTATCTTTCTACCTCTCATCGAACCGGAGGTATCCAATAAGAGAACACACGGGCATCTTGGTTCTGGATTGTCAGCAAATTCGACATCGTAAAAAGGAACTTGATCAGAGTCGTCCATAAGTTTTTCCCCTTTGTTTTGATGTTAATAAAAAATGATTTTGGGTGAATTTTATTGTAAATATTTAAGTTAATTGATACTGTATTCGAAAATTTAAATCAAGAAAAAATATATATATAAAATGTCATAAACGTTTTTGATAATTGTGGGGCGGGGGGAAAAAAATACCCGCGGGTATCATGATGATGCCGCGGGTAATTATTTTTTTTGGGGGGATTATTTAGTTCAGTATCGCTTTCAGGTCTTCCTCCGGCGTGGTGATGGTCTTGATGGCGAATTTATCAATCAGAACTTGCAGAATTGGCGGCGTGACGAATGCGGGAACTGTTGGTCCGAGCCGCATGTTTTTGATGCCGAGCGAAAGCAGGGTCAGGAGAACGCACACTGCCTTTTGTTCATACCATGAAAGTATTAAAGAGAGCGGCAGGCTGTTGACATCGGTATTGAATGCTTTGGCAAGGGCGATTGCGATTTGGATGGCAGAATAGGCGTCGTTGCACTGACCGATGTCAAGCAGGCGCGGCAAGCCCGCGACGGTGCCGAAGTTGAGTTTGTTGAAGCGATACTTTCCGCAGGCGAGTGTGAGAATGATGCAGTCTTTGGGGACGGCTTCGGCAAATTTGGTATAGTAATCGCGTCCGGGTTTTGCGCCGTCGCACCCGCCGATGAGGAAGAAATGGCGGATAGCGCCGCTCTTGACGGCTTCGACAACTTTATCCGCCACCCCTAAAACGGCATTGTGTCCAAAGCCAACAAGGATGGTGTCGTCGGGTCCGTCCTGTTCGAAGCCTTTTTCTTTAAGGGCGGCTTCAATAACGGGTGTGAAGTCGCGGTTGGCAATGTGGGTGACGCCGGGCCAGCCGACAAGTCCGCATGTGAAGATGCGATTTTTGTATGTGGGGCGCGGCTCTTGAATGCAGTTGGTTGTCATGAGGATGGCGCCGGGGAATTCATCGAATTCTTTCCATTGCTTTTGCCATAGGCCGCCATAATTGCCGACGAGGTGCGGGTATTTTTTAAGTCCGGGGTAACCGTGGCAGGGCAGCATTTCGCCGTGTGTATAAACGTTGATGCCTTTGCCTTCTGTCTGTTTCAGGAGTTCATCAAGGTCTTTGAGGTCGTGCCCGGATACAAGGATTGCCTTACCTTTTTTGGGGTGAATTCGGACGGGTGTGGGAACGGGGTCGCCGTAACCTTTTGTGTTTGCCTTGTCGAGCAGTCCCATAGTTTTGAGGTTAACTTCGCCGCATTTCATATTCATAGCGACCAGTTCATCCGCAGTTGGGTTGGGTTTTGTCAGGAAATCGAGGGCTTCGTGGAAGAAGGCATAGACGTCGTCATCCTCTTCGCCGAGAATGAGCGCATGGTCGGCGTAGGCAGCCATGCCTTTAAGCCCATAAGTGAGCAGTTCTTGAAGTCCGGCGATGTCCTTGCCTAGATTTTCCATACGAGTCGGGATGGCGATTTTTTCCGCTTGAGCGATAAGTTCTTCCATAGTATCGGCGGGTGTCCAAACGGCGGGACCGTTGAGGGATTCGGGTTGTTTCCCGGCTTTTTTGCACGCTTCTTCGTAGAGTGTTTTTGCCTGTGAGCGAAGTTTCAGCGCTTTTTGAATGACACTTTTTCTGATGCGTTCAGCGTCAAAGTTCACATTGGTGATTGTCGTGAAGAGAGCCTCTGTGATGAAGCGGTCAATTTCAATGTTTTTGGCGCCGAGTTGTCTGGCGCGATGCGCATACATAGCAATGCCTTTTGTGACATACACCAGAATGTCCTGGATTTTTGCGGTTTCGGGCGTTTTGCCGCAGACGCCGCGCGTGGTGCAGCCAGTCCCGAAGGCTGTCTGCTCGCATTGATAACAGAACATACTCATTTTCTTTTCCCCCTTTTATTTGAATTAATATTTGAAATCGAGAAAGCCGGCGACAAATCAGAAAGGCGGGCGGATTTAAGCGCATTTTTGAATTGGTCATTGATAGAGCGGAGGAGATTTCCGAGTATGCACTTGCCTCTGCCGCATGCTGGAATTCCGAGGAGGCAGTCATCGGGTTTGAAGGTTCCTTCGATGGATTCAAAGATGCTGAGGAGTGTTTGTTTTTGCTGATTGGGCGCGATTTTAAAACCGCCGGCGGGTCCTCTTACGGAGCGGACAAAACCGTCTCTTGCGAGCCGTTGAAGCACTTTAGAAAGGTGGTTTTCGGAGGCGCCGTTAAGAGCGGCGGCGATTTCGCACACGGGGAAGACCCTTTCCGGCTGAGAGGCAAGAAGCGCCATTGTATGAAGCGCGAGCGCGGCGGCGTCAGAAATGGATAATATTTTTTTCACGCAAAAAATACTTTCATCACAATTAGGTAAATTAGTATTACTATACTTATTTAATCCGCGTCAACAATAAAATTACAAATATTTTTTATTCGCTCAGATGTTGGAGGAATGTTTGCTCGTCAATGATAGCGATTCCGAGTGATTTTGCCTTTGCAAGTTTGGAGCCGGCGCTTTCTCCAGCGATGACATAATCGGTTTTTTTGGAAACGCTTTCGGATGTTTTCCCGCCGCGTTTTTCAATTTCGGCGCGGGCGGCGCTTCGTTCCATAGCGGCAAGCGCGCCGGTCAGGACGAATGTTTTTCCAGCGAAAAATGAAGAGGCGTCCGCCTGCGCGGATGGTTGGCTTTTTTCCTCCGGCGGTGCGACGCCTTGTTTGAGGAGCTTATGGATCAAGTGGATATTTTGTTCATTGTGGAAGAACTGGTAAACGCTTTCCGCCATGACATCGCCGACGCCTTCGGCTGATTGGAGGTCTTCTTGCGAAGCGTTTTGGATGCCGGCAAGCGAGCCGAACCTGCGCGCAAGAACTTTTGCAGACTGGAGCCCGACATAGCGGATGCCCAAGGCAAAGAGAAAGGATGCGAGGGGTCGCGTTTTGCTTTTTTCGATGCCGTTGATAAGATTGGATGCAGATTTTTTCGCCATGCGTTCGAGCGCCGCCACCTGCGGAATGGTTAACTGATATAAGTCGGCAAAATCTTTGACCAGACCGCTATCCACGAGTTGTTGGACGAGGGAATCGCCAAGTCCTTCGATATCCATCGCATCGCGGGAGGCGAAGTGGCGGAGGCGTTCGGTGAATTGTCCCGGGCAGCTTGCGTTCTGACATCGGATGGCGACTTCTTTTTCATCGCGAACAAGCGTTGAGTTGCAGGCGGGGCATTTATCTGGGAAAACAAATTTGCGCTCTTTGCCGGTTCGCGAAGAGGCGATTACGCCTGTGATTTTGGGGATAACATCGCCGCCTTTTTCGATGATAACTCGGTCGCCGATGCGGATATCTTTTCTTTTAATTTCTTCCGCGTTGTGAAGATTGGCGCGGGATATGGTTGAGCCGGCAAGAAAAACGGGGTCGAGAATCGCAACGGGTGTGACGGCGCCTGTGCGTCCGACTTGAAAGATGATATCCAGTAGTTTTGTTTCCGCCTGTTCGGCGGAGAATTTATAGGCGATAAGCCAACGGGGCGCTTTAGCGGTTGAACCGAGTTTTTCATAAAGGGAGCGGTTATTGATTTTAATGACGAGTCCATCAATATCATACGGAAGCGCATTGCGCCGGGCTTCCCATTCTTTCGCCAAAGCGATAACTTCTTCCATATCGCGGCATCGGCGGCGTTCGGGGTTGACGCAGAGTCCGAGTTGTTCAAGATAGTTAAGGAGTTCCCAATGGGTTTTGGGTAGTGTGAAATCGGCGACGCCGACAGTGTAAAAAAAGGTTGAGAGGGGGCGCGCGGCTGTTTGAGCGGGGTCGAGGAGTTTGAGCGAGCCGGCGGCAGCGTTGCGTGGGTTGGCAAAAAGGGGTTCATCGTTTTTTCGGCGTTCTTCATTTAATTTTTCAAATGCGGCGCGCGGGAGATAAACCTCTCCTCTGATTTCAATTTTTGAGCCGCCCTTGGGAAATGTCATCAAACGCAGCGGGATGTTTCTGATTGTGCGGACATTAACGGTGACGTCATCGCCTTGGAAGCCGTCGCCGCGAGTGGCTGCGCGCTTGAGTTCTCCGTTTTCATAGAGGAGGGCGCATGAGACGCCGTCAATTTTGAGTTCGACCACATAATCGAGTTTTTCCGATGCGTCCATTCCAAGAATGCGTCTGGCTCGTTCATCAAATTCACGCAATTCGCCGGCATTATATGTATTGGCGATGCTGAGCATTGGGATTTCGTGGGCGACTGGCACAAAGCCTTCTGTTAATTTTTCGCCGATTCTTTGGGTGGGTGATGAAGGCGATTTGAATTGCGGATAACGTTCTTCCAGCTCTTGTATCTCGCGCATGAGCATGTCATACTTGCGGTCTGAAATTTCGGGGGCGTTTTTGACATAATAAAGGAAGTTGTGATGTTCAATTTGAGCGCGCAGGGTTTCAATGCGTTCACGGATATTCTTTTTTGAATCCATGTTTTTCCTCTTTTAATCGGGTTTGATATTAATTACCAACCGTAGCTGAGGCGTTCCGCAAGTTCCCGCGCGAGTCCAGCGGCGATGATGGCATCTTGGGCGGCGCGGATATTATAAGGTATGCGCTTTAAGGTTATTTTGCTGTTTTCAAAATCGAGGATAAGGAAGCAGGTGTTTGGGTTGCGATCGCGCGGCTGCCCGACGCTTCCGACGTTGATGAGATAACGGCGGTTTTCGAGAATGTCCACCTCCGGGGCTTCCGGGCAGGAGAGTTCGTCTTGATAATTTACTATGATAAAGGGTTGATGGGAATGTCCGATGAAACAGAATTTTTCTTCGAAGTGGCGGAAGTTATGCCGCGCCTCGCCCATTGTGAGGATGTAGTTCCATTCCTGCGGGTTATCCGGCGATGCGTGGACAAAAAACATATTGTTATCTTTGTATGTGAGGGGAAGCGATCGCAAGTATTCTTCATTTTCCAGCGTGAGCTTGCCGCGCGTCCACGTGACGGCATTTTTTGCCACGTCATTGAAATAGCTGGTGTCTGTGATATTGAGGACGGCATGGTCGTGATTGCCTGCGATAACTGGGCATTTGCGTTCGCGAAGCAGGTCGCAGCATTCATTGGGGAAGGCTCCGTAACCCACGATATCTCCGCAGCAGAAGATGCTGTCCACTTTTTCATTATCCAACGCGCTAAGTACTGCCTGAAGGGCGTGAAGATTAGCGTGGATGTCGGAAAATATTCCGACGCGCTTATATTCACTCATATTTGTAGTCTTTCCCGGTTAGTTTTTTAAGGAAGGTTGCGGCGTTTTTGCGGATAATCCTGCTTGGATTTTTCAGCGCGACAAGCCACATTTCAACTTCTTTTGGGTCAACGCCCGGCGGCAGATCCGCCGGGATTTCAACTTGCTCGAATCTGGAATGCGGTTTTTCCTCTTTTTCTTCAGCAACGGGTTCGGCAGATTCGTCTGGCTTTGCTTTTGTTTCCGCATCCAAAGCAATCTCTTCAGAAGGGGCGGCTGGCTCCTCTTCAACGGCGGGCTTATCCTTTTCTATCCCTTCTGCCTGAATATCGAAATCCTCTTGGATGCCTTCCGTTGTTGATTTTGGCGGGGCGCTTTCTTCCACGGCGGGCGCGGGTGCGGGTGTTTCTTCGCTTTTCATTTCCAACTCTTTTGCTTCTTCTGCCGCCTTTTTTTCCTCTTCGGCAGCAAGGGGTTCCCACGCCGCTTGCATACGCGCCACTTCTTCTTCTTCTGCGCGAATTTTTTCTTCCCATTCGGAGGAGATTTCAACAGGTTCTTTCATTTCAATCGGCGCTTTTTCCATAGCGGGTATTTTTTCCGATGGAGGAATTTCCTCGATGTCGAGTTCCGGTTCAAATGCGGGAACAGGAGGCTCCTCTTCTATAATTTCTTCCGGAACTCGTCCGGTGATTTGGAGCATTTCGGGTCCGGCGGAGAGTTTGAAAATCATAACCGTTGAACCGAACTGGAGGGTGTCGCCGTCTTTGAGAGGGGCTTCTCGGGTGAATTTGCCGTTGAGCATAGAGCCGCGCCAGCTTTTCAGGTCACGGAGGAAATAATTTTGTCCTTGGCGCAAGATGAGCGCATGTTTTTTGGAGACGAACCAGTCGTGAAGGCAGATTTCATTATCCGTTGCGCGTCCGATATAGGTTTCTTCTTTGGCGATTCGGAATTCCTGATCCTTTTGTTTGCCTTTGTCAATAATGAGCCGCGCTGCGGGGGTTCTATCAACAATCATGGTTCGTTCCGCACCAAAGGCGTCTGTGATGAGCTGCTCATCGCTTAGTTTTTTGTTCATAAACTGGATGGTGTGCTTGCCAATTGTGATGGTGTCGTTATCTTGGAGTTCGATTTTATTAATCCTCACGTTGTTGACGAACGTGCCGTTTGCGCTGTTTAAATCGGTGAGGATGTATTTGCCCTCGCTCTGGCGTACGCGGGCATGGTTGCGCGACACGCTGAGGTTTTCGATAACGATGTCATTATCGCGAGCTCTTCCGATGCTCATGACTTCTTTATCGAAAAAGTATTTTTGAACGACCTTATCACCCAGTTTGACAATCATCTCCGGCATAAGGCTCTTACCTCAATCTCATAAATTATAGTTAATACCTATCCATCTAAAAAAACGATGTCAAACGCTTTTTATTCTCTCTTACCATGAATAAATACCCAAGAGCGATGGGGTTTAATTTACAGATTATATCGTTCTCCTGTTTTGGGTATGACGCAATCAATGCCGACGGCTTCTTTGAGGCGCCCGGCAAGGGCGATGCATTGCTCTTTTTCGCCATGGACGATGAAGATGCGTTTGAGTTGACCGCGTTCTTTGACTTTGCGGGTGAAATCGGTCAAACCCGCCGCATCGGCATGGGCGCTGAATTCGTTCATAATAGCGACTTCCGCCCGCAGGGGATAAGGTTCGCCGAAGATGCGCACCTCCGGCTGGCGCTCCACGATTTTGCGTCCGAGCGTTTCCGTCGCCATAAACCCCACGATGAGGATAAGGTTATTGGGGTTTTCAATATTGTTTTTCAGGTGATGGAGGATGCGCCCCGCTTCGCACATACCGGAAGACGATATGATGATGCAGGGCTCTTGTTTGTCGTTGAGCGCTTTGGACTGGTCCACTGTGCGGACATACGTAAGGGTTTCGAATCCGAAGGGGTCGCTGCCGTTCAGGAGGAGGTCGCGGGTTTGGGTATCGTAACATTCATAATGATTGCGGAATATTTCTGTGACGTTGACGGCAAGGGGGCTATCCACAAAGACGGGGATTGGGGGAATGCGTCCGTCATTGAGAAGCCGTTTGATGCTATAAACGAGTTCTTGTGTGCGTCCCACGGAGAACGCGGGGACGATGATTTTTCCGCGGCGGGCGACGACGCGGTTGATGACGGCGGCAAGTTTTTCATCGGATTGTTTGATATCGCCATGCATGCGGTTTCCATAGGTGCTTTCGATGATGAGGGTATCTATGCCTTCGGGTATTTCTGGGTTTTTGAGGATGGGCATATCTTTACGTCCGAGATCGCCTGTGAAAAGTATTCTTTTTCGCGTTTTACTATTTTGGAAGTTGAGGATTGTGAGAGCGGAGCCGAGGATGTGTCCGGCGTCCAAAAAATTCACAGTTAATTCATTAAGGACATGAAAAGGTCGGCGGTAATAGACGCTATGGAAATTATAGAGCGATTCTTCCGCGTCTTTGATGGTGTATAGGGGTTCAAGAGGCGGTTTTCTTTTCTGCGCCCTTTTTTTATTGAGGAATTGAATATCCTTTTCTTGGATGTGCGCGCTGTCGCGCAGGAGGGCGGCTGAAAGGTCGAGGGTGGCGGATGTGCAGAATACGGTTTCATCAAAGCCTTTTTTTATGAGGTTGGGGATGTTTCCGCAATGGTCTATATGGGCATGGGATAAAATCAAGGAGGAGACGCCGGCGGGCTCGAAGGGGAATTCAAGGTTTCGCTGACGGCTTTCCTCGCGCCTCCCTTGAAAGAGTCCGCAATCAAGGAGTATTTTTTTATCGTCAACATGAAGCATGTGCATGGAGCCGGTGGTAGTCTGCGCCGCGCCCAAAAATTGGATTGAAATCTTTGGCATTTTAATTCCTTGTGTACTATGTTACATTAAAGTATATATTTTCTTTATTGCGGCAAAGTCAATATAGAACAGGCGATTCTTTCAAAAATTGGAAGCTGGTAAAAAAAATATTCCTTGCATGGCTCGGTTTGGATTCAGTAGGAGAATCGTTTAATAATTCATGAGGAGTATCAAGGTGGGAGTTGCAACTGACAAAATCTGGTTCGACGGCAAATTTGTGAATTGGGACGATTGCAAGATTCATGCGATGTCGCATGTGGTTCATTATGGGACGGGGGTCTTTGAGGGCATTCGTTGTTACAAGAATAAAAAAGGGTCTGCCCTTCTCCGTCTGAAGGAACATATTCGACGTTTGTTTGAATCGGCAAAGATTTATCACATGACGCCGAGTTACACGCAGGATGAGTTTTGCCAGTTCTGTATTGACACGGTACGGGAGAATAAGCTGGAGGAATGCTATCTGCGTCCTTTGATTTTCAGAGGATACGGGGAGCTGGGCGTCAACCCCACCAAATGTCCGGTTCAGTGTTTGATTGCTCTTTTGCGATGGGGGAAATATCTGGGAGTGGAGGCTCTGGAAAACGGCGTTTCCGTGTGCGTTTCTTCATGGCGGCGTCCCTTGCCTGATACCTTTCCCACGCTGGCAAAGGCGTGCGCCAATTATATGAACTCTCAGTTGATAAAGATGGAAGCGTTGATGAACGGGTTTGACGAGGGGATTGCGCTGGATGCTGCCGGTTATGTGGCGGAGGGTTCGGGCGAGAACATCTTCATGGTGCGCAATGGTGTGATTTATACTCCGCCTTCAAATTGCTCCATTCTTCCGGGCATCACGCGCCATGCGGTTTTTCAGATAACGCGGGATCTTGGTCTGCGGGTTGAAAAGCATATCATCCAGCGGGAGGCGCTTTATATTGCGGACGAGCTTTTCTTTACGGGAACCGCCGCCGAAATCACGCCTATCACGCAGGTGGATAAGATTGTGATTGGCGACGGCAAGCGGGGTCCCATCACAAAGGCAATTCAGGATTATTTTTTCCGTGTTATCTATGCCGAGGCGGCGGATAAATTCGGCTGGTTAACTTACATTTAAAGAGCGGATAATTTCGATAACGTCTAAACATCGGGGAGGCGCCACAATGATGCGCTTCCCCGTTTTCTTTTCTATTTGAGCCGGCGCGGCGCCATCCAGAGTCAATCCTTCCGTATTCAAACACTCTGAGGGGAGCATGTAAAAATCAAATTTCGGATTTGCAAAGATTGTTCTTGCGATATCTCCGGCAGTCATTAAGCCTGCAACGGTGATATTTTTTCCGAGCAGGGTGTTCTGGACGGTCAGTATTTTTACACGGAGGTTTTTCACTTGGTTCAAACGTTCGCACAGTTTTTTCAAGACGATTGCGCCCAAAGGGCCGGTGACAAGGGCGAGGCGCGTCGGGCGCTTCAATCTTTGCGGAAGCAGATGCGCTGCCCGGTTAAAACCGCGATAAAAATAGGCTGTCAAGCCTACGCCATTTCCCAGTTGGGGGATTTCTTCCCATCCTCTATAAGAGGGCGGTTTTAAGCCGGCAAGGAGATAGAACTCATCGCTCAGGAAGAGGCAAGGCGTTCCGTATTTTTGGCGCATGGCTCGCTGTTTTTTTTCCATCGCAGCGACAAATGCCTTAGCGTATTGAGGCGAGACTCTTTGTAAAGGCGGCAGGCTCCGGCGATGGTCGGTCAAGCCGACAGGTACAATGGCAATGCTCAGCAGCGGTGGTTGGTATTCGCTTTCTTTGTCGGTTGGATTTTGAGATATGAATGAGTTAAGGTCAGCAAGGGTTTCTTCCAACACGGCGCCGTCATTGAGTCCGGGAATGAGGACAATCTGTGCATGAAATTGGATGTTATCTTTCTGGAGTCTGCGGAGAATGGGCATGATGGCGGGGGCGCGGGGATTGCCCAAAAGGGCATTGCGCACCGCAGGGTTTGTGGCATGGATGGAGATGCATAGCGGCGAGAGGCGTTGCTGGGCAATGCGGCAAAAATCCTCCTCTTTCAGATTTGTTGCGGTGATATAGTTTCCGTAAAGAAATGAAAACCGGTAATCTTCGTCTTTGAAATAAAGAGAGCGGCGGAGACCGCGGGGCAGTTGATGGACAAAGCAGAAAACACATTGATTGCCGCAGGCTCGCGGTTGCATGTCTTCTAAATCAAGAGCAAGCGATAGATGTTTCGAGGGTTGGCGTTTGTAGATTTTCCCCGCCCGAAGGTATTCAATAGAATGGATGGGTTCAGCGGCGTAGAACATGAAATCAATTTTGTCGCGTATGGGCATATCATTAATGGATACAAGGCAATCGCCGGGGCGCAAACCTAAACGTTCGGCTGGGCTTCCCGTTGGGATGGATACGATTTTAGGATGAGGAGTATTGCGCGCCATTAATTCTGAGAAATATGTTCAAGGCAATGGATTTTCATGGACACAGGGTCGAGAATGTTGATTCTGCCATCGTGCCTGATGTTAAAGAATCTCATCTGAATTTCAGGGGCTGCTGAATCAGGACCCACGCACAGATGCCCGAGCCTTTTACCTTTTACATCATAGACATAAATGCACTGGGAATGGAAATCGGCAAGGAAGAGGGAGCCGCCCGGACCTGCCGCCATGTGTGTGAAGAATTGGACGCAGGGCTCCGAATTTTGGATTTTGCTGACACTGTTAATCTTTCCCTCTGGAGAAAATTCGACAAGAGTTTGGTTGATAGGAAGGAGGGCAAAATGGCGCATATCGGGCATAAATGCCACGCCGGTGGGCATAGCGAGGCGTCCGTTCGTGATTGAGGGATCAATCTTTTCTTCTCCCGCCTCTCTGCCATCAAGCGTGAACTTCATGAGGGAGCCTCTTAAATAATCCGAGACAATCAGGAGGTTGCTCGAGGGTTTGATGTCAAAATCTCGAACCGAGAGGAGGGGGCTGGAGGCGACTACTTGGTCCTGAAAATTGCCGTCGTATTCACCTTGGCTTGAGAATTTATGCAGACTTTGCTGAACGACATCAAGGATGTAAATCGAGCCTTTTGGGTCGAGGAGAATGTTGCCGGGATAGCCGATACAAAACTGTTCTTTGCCGCGGGGAACGGTAAAGCCGTTAATGAAAATTTGTCCATTGAATTGGGAGAAACGGTATATCTGCTCATCGGGTTGATCCACAAGCCAGAATTGCTTTTCATCGGCAAATCGAAAGACGATGGGATTGATGATTTCTATTCCTTTTTTGAGAGAAATTTCCTTATTCTCCGCGATTGTGAATTCGAGGAGGTGGAATTCGCTTTCCGGAGAGAGGGGCTCCGTTTGGAGTTTTTCTCCATCGCCTTCTTCATAGGAGGGCAGCAAGGAAAATTGGACGTCCTCAAAGGTGTTGGCATGTTCCTGAAGAAGGATGGCGTTTTCCTCTTCGGTAAGATGCGCGGAGTCTTTAAGTTCCTGCAAATCGCTCAAGGTTTGTTCCCAGTCAGGATTGCTTTCGAGTTCAATTGTTTTTTCGTTATCTTTGGTCATTTTAATTCATCCTCATGACAAGACCGCCCTTTTTACTCCTTGAGAATATCTGAAGGAGATTCAAGGGCGTAAACCGATGCTGTTCCTTCCTGTATTATCCTTGCCTTTGCTTTGACATAATCATTTGCGCCGAAAATTTCCTTTGGGAGTTTGATATAAACAAGAGGGTCAATAAGCAGGGATGCCATGCCTTCTGGTGTTTTGATTCTGTAAATAAAAATGGGGCGCGGCTCCTGCCGGATGCTGATAAAATCTTGGATGATGATTCGGACTTCAACCACCTTCCCCACACGGGAGGGCGGAGGCGTGAGCGCGGGAGGCGGTGTTTTTGCCGGTGTTGGGGCGGGCGTTGGTGCGGGTTTGTAAATGGATGCCAGTTTTTTGGCGTCCAGCCTTGTCTTGCTGAAAAAGGGGCGGAACATGCCGGGACCTTTTGGCGCTACAGGGAACGGCGTTATTGTTGGATAAGGCGTGGGCGGCGGAGTTTTTTCCGCAATCGTTGGTTGAGGGGGCGTTTGTGTTGTTTGCGCCGGTTTTATTCTGGCGGTTTGCCGCGCGGGCTTTTTGCCTTTGGGTTGAGAAGATATCATAAACAGCGATGCGGCGGCGAGAATCAGGCAGGCGGCGGATGCCCCAATCAGCGGCATGCGCCTTTGGGGTAGTTGCGATGAGTAAGCCAGCAAAGAGGAGGCGCCCTGCAACAATGCTGAGAACAGGATGATTTTCAACATGCCGGCGCCCAGCAAAATGACACCAATAATATAACCCATTATCAGAATAATAATAAATGAAATGGGAATCAAACGTGGCGCTGTCTGAGCCTGAACGGCAAAAGTTAAAGGACTGCCAGAGACGCCTTTTCTTTTTCGCGCTTTGAATCTGCGCTTTTTGGGAACGGATTTATCAGTTTGTCCGCCAGGCGGGAGGGGAAACTGGCTTTGGTCGTATTCTTTTTGCGCCAGTTCGGGGAGGGCATCTTCCAGCATGGAGAGATTCTGTTGGGAGTCTTCGGTGGAATCCATAAAATCGGCAATGGTGAATGAGAGGTGGGCAGCTTCGAGAGCTTCCTTGATTGCGCCGCGGCTGACGGCGCTCTCCGCCTGTTTTGCCATGATATGACCATGCGCGAGATAGGCAAAAGCAAGGATATGCCGCAATTCTTCCCTCACGGACGTGGGGAGATCGGCAGTTGTATAAATGGGTTGAATAAGGTTGATGGCATCTTGGGGTTTGCCTTGATTGACGGCTTCCATCGCTTGTGAAATCAGAAGGGCGGTCTGTTGATTTTCTGATGCCTTTTCCAGCTGCGTTAGATTGGAGCTGATGACGCCGTTGCTCGGTTCGATAGAGTGGGCTTCTTTAAGGATGTCCCGCGCTTCAAGCCAGAGCCGTTGGCGATTTTTTTGCAGGGCTATCTGGTTAAGCAGTCTGACATATAATTTTTTGGGAACGGTTTGTTCGGGAAAGATGGTGATATACTCTTTCAGGATTTTCGCTGCGCTTGCATAATCTTGGCTTTCGATGAGCCGCAGCACGGCATCAAGGGATTGTTCCTGTTTGAGGCGCTGGACGAGTTTGAGTTCATCAAGGTAGGCGTCACTGCGGTTGCATGCTTCAGAAAGGCGCCTGAATGTTTCCTCCACATCGCCCATGCGATAGGCTTCGTGCGCCTGTTTATGGAGGATTTCCACCAAGAGTTCGCTGGCGTCTGCATCATCGGGGTTTTCGTTAAGTTTGTTTCGTAGAAGTTCATAGGCTTCGTCCCACTGATTTATGGAAACAAGACGAAGAGCCTGTCCAACGCCGGAGGTTGCGGTTCGAGCGAGGTCAAGATTGGTTTTTGCCACAGGCAGATTGGGGTCAATGGCAAGCGCCTCTTCAAGGAGGCGGACGGATTCAACAAGCCTGCTTTCGCCGGCAAGTATAAAGGCGCACTGATTATACATCAGGGCTATCTGTGAACGGAGATGCGGGTCTTCTATTTTTATGTATTTGAGAAAACGGAGGTGTTCGAGGGCGGTATTGAGGGAGACCTTCAGTGCGAGTTTGCAGCGTTCGAGGGCGTTTTCCACGAGGTATGAAATCAGCCGGGATTTGATATCTTCAATGGCTATATCATCAAAACGGCGGGCAATCTCAAGGGGGTAAATACCGCCGCGTTCAACATGGTTGCGCAATTCCTCCCAGATAAATCCCTCATGCAGGATGCCCTGCCATCCGAGATAGGCTTTTTTCCAGTATGAGACTGCGTCTTCGAAATTTCCGCCTGATTCCTCGATTTGGGAGGCTTTATAAAAACAAAAAAGTGTGCTGTTTATTATTTGTTTGAATGTGGAGCCGGAGAATTGTTTTTCGATTTCGCGGCGAACTTCGATTTCCGAATCGCTTTCAAGAAACCATAAGTTCCAAACGGGGTCGTCGAATGTGAAGAAGTCCACAAAGACGCGCTGGACAGGGTCGCTGAGAATGGCATAGGCTTCTGAAAGTCTGCGGTTGCATTCCGGATATGAGGGCAGGGGGAAATCTGCAATCATTTTGGCATAGACTGTTTTCAGTTCATCAATCGAAATTTCCTTGCGGACTCCGAGAATGAGATAGGGTCTGGCGCATGGATTGGCAAGCAGATTCCAAGCGGCGGAAATCTCGGCGCAGGCGTTGGGATTTTTTTGCTGGAATTGTTCGAGCGTCAAACCTCCAAGGTAGCTGTTTCTTTTATCCCAAAGTTCGCGAATATTGGATTCGGGTCTGACGGAAAAGAGTTTCAGATGGGATGGATTTATGTAAAAGCGAATTTTAGGCATAATTTTTTAATTATAACTCCTCATGCGCATGAAGGGCGCTCGAGGCGCGGATTAAAATTTTTCATCTCCTAATATATCGCCAGATGAGGAATACAGAACTCCTTTCACGGCGCGTCCATCTTGGAATGTCCTTTCGGAGCGATAAACCATTTGCCCTTTTTCGTTATACAAGCGAATGGTTTTTTCCTGTCCCTGTTCATCGTATTCAGGTTCTATGTGTATCAGGAGCGCGTCCTTTTCGTTGTAAAATTGCGCCTGAGTCATTTGACCGGAGGATTGGAAATAGACTTTCCAATTGGCGGCGCCGATACGGTCAGACTTGCGAATTTCATCCCGCCCGATGGTTTTTTTTCCATCGAAATCAAGATGTTTGTAATATCGGACAGGAGCGAAATCGGGATTGACGGAGGGTTGGGCAAAAGAAGGGCTGGTGTTCGCGGAGACAACGCTTGCGGCGATTCCATCTTTTTTTATAACGGAAACGCCGGAGCCGACCGCCTCCTGTGCGCCGGGTGCAGATTCGGGGTTGAGTAAGTTTTCGATTTCAGCAACGGAAACGGCGCATCGGAAACCAAGGTCGGGAAAGGCGGAATAAGCCTTCCTTGGGGCGCGGGCAACCGATGAAACAAATTCAGGGTCGCTGGTATAATCGCCTCCGCGAGATACTCTGACAGTTCCATTTCCGGCGGGACCCTGCGGGTTTTTGAGCGGGCTGTTTTTGTAGTATTCGGACTCATACATATCAAAGACCCATTCCGAGACGTTCCCCGCCATATTGAGCGCGCCAAATGGGCTGGCGCCTTCTGGGTATGCCGCTGCCTTGACGGTTTTTTTTATCTGCGCATGATAGGAATTGCAAAGGGCGGAATTGAAGGCGGCGCCCCAAGGGTAGAGACGTCCGTCAGTGCCGCGTGCGGTTTTTTCCCATTCCGCCTCAGTGGGGAGTCTTTTCCCTGCCCAGATGGCATAAGACACGGCATCTCCATAGGTGATCCCAACAACCGGTTGAGCGGGGTCGTTGAATCTTTGGTCAGCAGCAAAGAGCGGTTTTTTGCCCGCTCTTTCGGCGAGGAATTTTTCATATTGCTCATTTGTAATTTCTGTTTTATCAATGTAAAAAGCATCGAGATACACAGTGTGTTCGGGATGGGCATCTTTCAATTTTGCGGCAAGGGGCGCATTGGGCGGGATGCCCATTCTGAACTCGCCCGCCGGAACCAGCACCATGACCGAGCCATCTTTGGGGCAGACTATGGTTTGGGGGAGTTGCTCCCATTTTTTGCTTTTGACAATTTGGATGATTTTTTCAATTGCGGCTGATTCCTGCGCGCAAATCGGCGCCAGCATAAATACCAGAAGCGCCAATCCGATAGGTATAAAAATTTTACAATTACGGGGCATAAAAATAAACAATTATATCTTTTATCCAAAATTATAATTATTCATAAATCCGTCCCATTTTCTTTTCAAAGGATTTTTTTAAATTTTTCATTTTAAGCATCACATGAGGCTGATTATTTCTTGAAAATGGGGCGGAGGAGGAGTTTCAAATATCATCGGCTCGCCAGAATCTGGATGGAGGAGTTGGAGTCTGGCGGCGTGAAGGAGCTGGGTTTTGACTTTTTTTAATTTGCCGGGGAGGAGGGGATGAACATCGCTGACCGCTGCCAGAACTGCATTGATTTCCTTTCCATATTCTGGGTCGCCAATGACGGGATGTCCGATGTGGCTTAGATGAACTCTAATCTGATGCGTCCTGCCGGTTTCTAAAGAAACGCCAAGCAAAGTCAAGCCATGAGCGCGTTTCAAAACCTCGTAGTGAGTGACGGCAGGGCGTCCATGCCGCCGATTAACTGCCATGCGCTCCCTGTGCCGTTCGTCGCGTCCGATGGGCGCGTCAACCTTTCCTTCGTTGTGTTCGAATTCTCCTGAAACCAGCGCAAGATAAAACCGTTTGAGAGTGCGGTCTGCAATCTGCTCAGCAAGGCTGCGATGGGCGGCATCTGTTTTTGCAACCACCAGCAGTCCGGTTGTGTTTTTATCAAGGCGATGCACTATGCCCGGTCGCTGAATGCCTCCGATTTCCGAAAGGAATCGGCAGTGGTGAAGCAGGGCATTGACGAGCGTGCCGGAGGGGTTGCCGGCACCGGGATGGACAACCATGCCGCAGGGTTTGTTGAGCGCGATGAGGGAGCCATCCTCAAAGATGATATCAAGAGGTATGGGCTCCGGTTGCGGGATGGAGGTTTCCGGCGGGGGGATTACGAGGGCGATGACTTCATTAGTTTCGAGGACATGGCTTTGTTTGGTGTGGCGCTCCCCTATCGTCGCCTTGCCGGTGTTAATCAGTTTTTGAATGAATGTGCGCGAATAATCGGGCAAAATTTGGGCAAGATAACGGTCAAGCCTCATGCCCGCCTCATCCTCGCCGACAATGAATGTAAAATTTTTTTCTTGCGCATCAGCCATGAGGGTTATTCACCGTTAAAAACAAAATGGCGGAACGTCTTATCTGCGAAGGAGGTTCGTTTTCCATCCGCATCAACAAAAATAACGCCGCGCCCCTTTTCGACCCCGCCTATTTTTTGGACATGGGTTTTACTGCCGGCATCTTGAAAAATCTTTTTGATTAGCGAAAGGGGATGCGGGCTCGTGAAGAGGAGTTCATAATCCTCGCCGCCAAAGAGGAGCATCTCCAGTGGGTCTATTCCCAATCGCCGGCATTCGCGTTTCAAACCAGCTGAGACGGGGAGTTTTGCTGTTTCAATAACAAGGCGGACTTTGCTCATGCGGGAGATGTGTCGAAGCTCGTTATAAACGCCATCGCTGATGTCAATGGCGGCGCCGACTGCGCGAGCGTCGGCAAGGGCGATGCCCTCACGAATGCGCGCTTTGGGCAGCAGATGCTTTTTAATGAGCGGCTGGAGGCGTTTATCCGAGCTGTTATTTTGACCGTTTATGAGGAGATGCAATCCCATTCCGCTTTCGCCGGGGGCTCCGGTGATGTAAACGTGTTCGCCGGGCGAGGCTGACGAGCGGAGCATGGGCGGCGCATTTTGGGGGCGCAAGCCAATCAACATCACGGAGACAATGAGGCGTTCGGCGCGGACGGTATCGCCGCCAGCGATCACGCAATCATGGCGGCGCGCCGCCGATTCGAACCCTTTGTAAAATGCAATCATGTCCTGCATATCCATATCGCCGCGAACGCCGATGGAAAGGAAGGCGGCATAGGGTATGGCTCCCATCGCCGCGAGATCGGATGCGTTGACTTCATACGCCTTAACGCCCAATTCGCGCGGTGTGCAAAATTTGAAGGAAAAATGGGTATCTTCGACGAGAAGATCCGTTGTGATCGCGAGATGGTTTTTCCCCGACTTATCATGGAGAATGGCGGCGTCATCGCCAAATCCAAATTTAACAAGGGCGTTATTCTTAGCGAATCGCTTGATGCTATCAAGAAATCCCAATTCACCTGTTTCAAAAAGTTTCATAAAGCTATCATCTTTGTAATAATGTTCTAATGTATTAAAGAGAGCGGCGATGTTGTGTCAATAGAGCCGTTGAGATATTTTAAGCATTTTTAATAGATGGGCGCCCTCAAAGCGCGGCGGAAGTTTTACTTGATTCATATTGAGAATGGTTTGCAGGATAATGCGAATATGTTGGGCAAAGGTCTTTAAAAAAAATGAATGAATTATTTCAACAGGAAGAAAGACAGCTGGGGGAATTGATGCTGCCGTTGTTGAAAAAGTATCGCGAGCAGTTTAACCAATTGACGGCGCGTTTGAAGGAGGGTTCCGCGCCGGATGATGTGCATGACCTGCGCGTGGTTATTCGCCGGCTACGGTCGCTTTTGGTTGCTCTAAAGGATATCAGCCCCAAGGTAAAAATTCGCTCGCTCAACAATTCGCTGGGCAATATTATGAAGCCGTTCGGCAATTTGCGGGATTTGCACATTCAACGGGAAATTCTGACGGCCGGCATTCCGATGGAGGAGCCTCTTTTCGATATTTACATGAGGCGGCTGAATAAAAAGATCGCCAAGATTGAATCTATGTTGAGGAAAAAAATTCAAAGCGCGGATATGTCATCCATTGACAACGCGCTTAGCGCTCTGGGGGAAATGGAAAAGATTTCGCTTCCGCGCAGTCGAGAGATGCGCGCCGCCGCCCGACGAAAAATTCCTCATTTCATTTCGCGTTCCATCATGCAAAAGTTTTTGTGGAAGTGTTTTGCTTTTTTCCCTTTAATCCCCAACGAGGAGATGAAACAGGAGTTTCATAAGCTGCGGATTGCGGTGAAAAAGCTGCGTTACAAAGCGGAAATTTTTCAACCGATTTTGAAGGAAGATATCCCGTCGGAATCGCTGGCTTTATTCCGCGATATTCAAGATGCGATGGGCGAAACGCATGATTATGATGTGACGATGGAAAACGTTGCCGATTATTTTTCGAAAAAGAAACCGGAGGTTTTGGGGAGTCCCGCATATAAGGCGTGGATTGAAAAGGCGCAATCCAAACGGCATGAGTTATATCTTAAGAGTCTCGCGTTGCTCAAGCGAATGGAGGCTTTCGATTTTATCCGACCGAAGAAAAAACAAGTTTTCTGATTATTTCATATCCTGCAATACGGCGGTTTTCTTTAACAATGTTTTTGAAATTATCGCCGCGGCAAGTTTTTTATTTGCACATGAAGATGCGCGTGTGTTTAGTTGGTTTTAGGATTTGTTGATAATGGAAACCTCAACCGAAAAATTTGACGCATTTTATGACAAGGCAAGGCTTTTTGTCGCCATCCTGCTTGTGGCTGGGACGAGCCTTTTTATCACTTA
This sequence comes from candidate division BRC1 bacterium ADurb.Bin183, assembly GCA_002070185.1. Lineage (GTDB taxonomy): Bacteria > Sumerlaeota > Sumerlaeia > MWCT01 > MWCT01 > MWCT01. The sequence goes on along the minus strand of MWCT01000006.1, from coordinate 91,577 downwards.
TTTTACATTCGATAGTTTCACACTGCCGAAAACGGTCTGGGTTCATTTTTGGACGCTGGTCCTTTTGGGGTTGACGATTGCGGGGATGGTTCGCCGGCGCTCATTTCGGGTTATGTTCTCCCCTATCAACGGCATTTTTGCGGCGTATATTCTGTTGAATCTGATATCGGGTTTTGCGGCGCAGAGTTTATCGCTTTGGCGAAGCGGGTGCCTGAATTGGGTTATGCTTTTTTTATGCTCGCTTCTACTTCAAGATATTTTATACGGCAACCGTCGCGGGGTAATGATGATTGTATGGGCGCTGGCTTGTTGCACCGCCATCACCGCCACGTGGGCGCTCTGGCAGGATTTTGCCGCGAGTTTTTTTAAGGAATTGGTGCGCACCCAGCCGAGGCTTTCTGACTGGCGAGGTTTTATTTCTGCCGGATTGGGCAACACCGGCTACATCGCCGATTATCTTGCCGTCCTTTTTCCAATGAATATTCTTCTTCATTTCCACAACCGCGGGCGGGCAAGGCGCTTCTTCACATTCTACACGCTGATGTCGAATTATGCGGCGTTAATAGTGTGTTGGTCGGTGCAATCCAACGCGGGGTTGATTCTTGCTTTGATTGTTTTGCTCATCCTGCTAATAAAATATAAACCGCGGGCTTTTTGGCGCGGAAATAAAGGTCGAATTGGGGCGCTGATTGCGGGGTGGATTCTGATAACGCTTTTCTATATCACGCCGCTGCCGATTAATCCTCATAAACCTTCAATCTTCAAACAGGCGTTTGGTTCCGAGCGGTGGCGTTACGGCGGCGAGAGCCGTCTGGTTATTTGGGCGCAGTCGCTGGAGATTCTGCGCAAGCATCCGTGGCTGGGCTGCGGAGCGGGCAATTTCACATACCAGTATGTTCAGCAGGCATCGCCCTTTTTGCTCAATCATCCCAATCGGTTAAAATACATCGGGCTTTACACCAATGGGGCGCATAATGAGGCGCTGCAATCGTGGGCGGAGTTGGGCATTGCGGGTCCAGCGATTTTGCTGGCGCTGCTGCTAATTGTGGCAAAAGTATTGAAGTCGAAATTGGAATGGAGCGGGCATATCCATCGCTGGACGGCGGCGGGCGCGCTTTGCGGGATGACGTGCGCGGTTCTGCCGGCGATGATGGCTTATCCGATGGAGCTGCCGGCAAGTCAGATGCTTTTTATTTTCCTTTGTTCCTTGCCGATTATTATGGTATCTCGAAACAAATATTCGTCGGGGGCGATTAACATCCCTGTGGAATTTCATTGGCGGGGGGTTCATGTTTCTGCGCTTTTAGAAAACTTTCAAAAGCCGGTGGGCGGAATGATTCATTTTGAGATGAAGCCTGCGTTCGTTCGAATCTTTACTTTCCTTTTGATTCCGCTTTTTGGATTCCTGTGCTTTCAGACGGTCAAACCGATTGTAAGCGACGCTTATTTCAAGAGCGGGCGAATTCTGACACAATCATTTGAAAGGGGGCTTGTGCTGGAAAATCTTGCATGGAAAGGCGCGGGATATATGGAGCGGTCGCTTGAATGGTGGGGGAATAATCACGACTGCCGCAGCACTTTGGGACAGTTTCTTTCGCGGCAAGGTCGCCATGAGGAGGCGGAGAGGCATCTGCGCAAGACGCTGGAGCGGCTTCAAGCGGCGGAGTTATACGAGCATTTGGGACGTTCGCTCGAGGGGCTCGGTAAAAACGCCGAAGCTGCGCAGGCGTATAAAACGCTCTTCGAGCGCAATCCTCTGATGGTTTATTACGCACCGGATTTTTACCGGCATTATCAAGAATTGCTTAAAAAATAGCCAGAAAAGATTCTTGACATGGGGAGGGGAATTTTCTTTTTAGGAAGTCAATAAGTGCTTTGACGAATTGTTTTTGGAATGCTATTTTTCAATCTTTTGAAGGAGCGCCACAGTGTCTATTCCATTCGATGAAAAGAATATTTGTATGGCTGAAAAGCTGTCTTCCCAAAATATTGTTCTTAATCTAAAAAGCGATAATAAAACGGATTTAATCAAAGAGTTGGCTGAGCGTCTGAAAGGGCATCCGAATCTTTTGAATTTCAACCAGTTTGTGAAGGATATTTTCAAGCGCGAGGAGGACACGTCAACTGGAGTGGGCGACGGCATCGCCATCCCTCATGCGCGCACAAACGCTGTGAATGATTTTGTTGTTGCCATTGGACGCCGCCAGCCCGGCATTGACTTTAATGCGGTGGATGGGCAACCGGTTGAGGTGGTCATTATGATGGGCACGTCGCTGGAGCGGGTGAGTCTTTATTTGCGCCTGCTCGCCCACCTGAGCCATCTTTTGAAACGTCCGGGATTCAACGAGGGTCTTAAAACCGCCGCAACGCCTCAGGAGGTTATTGACCTTTTCTTCCGGTATGAGGCGCGCGATTAATCCTGTTTTTTTATTTCTTCGTAAAAAAGCCAGCCATCGGAGTTGCAAAGGGATTTTAGTCCGGGAACGCAGACGGGAATTCTGCCAATTGCCTCCCGCTTTCCGCTCAGAACCTCCACAGCCACTTCTTGCATGGCTTCAACGCTGGAATAGCCGCAATAAAAGGCGTCCACATTGGGAATCTGCATGTAATGATAAGGCGCGCCGAAGCTGATATAAATCACGGGAACGGATAATTTAGCGAGGTCGTTGACGAGGGCAACCTGCGTTTCGGATGCCATTTTTGTCCAGTCGTAACAAATCACCACAATCTTGTCATAATTAACGGCATCTTGAATGATTGAGTTATGCACGGTTGATGCGTTACTGGGAACCCGCATGACAACTGCTTGGGGAAAGGCTGTTTTGAAGGGGTTGATAAAATTGGAGCTGGGTTTGATATAAAAGATGTATCCTCCTGCCCGCTCTAAATCCAGGAGCAGGATTCGGTCGGATGATGCCAACGGCGGGGTTGTTGGCAGGTCGTATTTGCCGCAGGAAAAGGCGCACTCGCAGACCTCGCGCACTTTGGCTTGGTGCGCGGGGTGGCGCAACACTTGTGGATACAATTTGGTATCAACAATTTTTCGTTCCGGCAAACCAACGCGGCTTTTGGCTATCAGGATGCGGCGGACGGATTGTTCGATTCTCTCAAGTGGAATGCGCCCGGATTCAACGGCTTCTTTAATGCCTGTATGAGATCGCGCCATATCGGGGGGCATAAGAATGATATCCAGTCCGGCTTCCACCCCTGCCACAACACGTTCTTTAATATCCGGAATAGCCTCGGCGAGCCCTTGCATGGTATAAGCATCAGAAATGAGGAGACCGTTGTATTTGATTTCATTTCGCAGGATATCTCTATTGAATATAGGCGAGAGCGTGGCAGGCCATGCTTTTTCTGGATAAACGGCTGTATACCAGACGTGGGCGGTCATGACGAGGTCAATATCTTTTTGCGCGGCGAGGTCTTCATACGGTTTGATATGGACTCGGCGCAACTGTTCAAAGGGGATATTTACTCCATATAATCCGTTGTGGCTGTCGCCTTGAGTTGTTCCATGTCCGGGGTAATGCTTGAACGTGCAAAGCAATCCTTCCTTGCGGGCGCCGGTGATGTAGCCTTGTGTCAGACGCATGACCATGCCGGGGTCATCGCTGTAAGCGCGAGTGGAGATGATGGGGTTAATCGGCTCTGTGTTGACGTCCACAACAGGACCGAAACCGATATGGATGCCCAGCGCGCGGGATTCGCGAGCAGTGATTTTTCCGCAAGCTTCTGTGAATGCTGGATTATTAGTCGCGCCCATTCCCATGATGAGCGGAAATATGGTGGCATCGGCGACGCGGGCGCCGAGTCCTGCTTCTGAATCAATGGCATAAAGAAGCGGAATTGGCGAGAGCGCCTGATATTTGTTGGTGATGCTAATCAAGTCGGATGCCTTGCGGTTGTTTCCGGTAAAGATGAATCCGCCGACTTTATATGTATTAATACTGGTCGAGGGGTTGGAACCGGCATCGGGCATGAGCATCTGCCCGACTTTTTCATCAAGGGTCATAGCGCTGAGAGTATTTTCCACCCATACCATATCCGGCTCGCGCATGGCGGGACCAGTCGGAGGGGCGTCGGAAAAGAATGTTTTTGCAAATGGGTAGGGCGAGGGCGAAACATTATATTCAATGCCTTGGAGGCTGATTCCGCAATCTACACAAAAGGCTGCAGTCATCATGAACACAAGGATTGATATTGTCAGAAAGATACGTTTTTTCATCGCTTGCATCTTTTATATTATACTTCCGGGACAGGGGGTATATCTGCCATAGGTATGGGACCCAGGTCAGAGGCGGCGCAGTTATCGCGAACCTGCGCGGGTGTTTTTGCGCCGGGGATGACCGTCTGGCATGCGGGATGGGAGATGCAGAATCGCAAGCTGGTTTGCGTCATGGTCTGGTCGGGATAATTATCAAAGAAGGGCTTGAGTTGCTCCAATTGAGCGAGATAACGTTCGAGTTTTTCAGGAGATAGGTTGAATTTGCGATGGTCATCGCCATCGAAGCGGGTATCGCGGTTGAATTTGCCTGTGAGAAGTCCAAAGAGAAGCGGGATGCGCACGATAATGCCGATGCCGTATTCAATCGCTTTGGGGAAAAGGATTTTTTCCGCTTCGCGTTCAAGGAGGTTATACCTCACCTGAAGGGTGTCCAGGATTTTGTGATACCGGTCGAGAATGGGAACGTGTTCCGTTTCTTTGAATGATTGAATACTCCATGCGGCGTGGATGATTTTGCCCTGTTCTTTCAAGAGAGCAAGCGCTTCCCATGGGTCGTCGCGATTGAGATTATCCCAGTCGCCGCTATGAAGCTGCAGGATATCAATGGCTTCGACGCCGAGTCTTTTAAGGCTTTGTTCTGCGGCATAGATAATGTAATCCTTTTTGTAGTTTTGCTGGATGGCTCCATAACCTTTATCATCCGTTTTTGAGGCAAAATAAAAATCATTGCCCGCCTTTGTGGCGATGATGATATCGCCCTTGCCCCGTTCTTTGAGGACTTGGGCGATCAGTTCCTCCGAATGCCCAAAACCATAAACATCCGCCGTGTCTATGAGCGTGACACCATAATCAATCGCGGCTCGGAGGGCATTCAACGAGACTTCATCATCGGTGGGACCCCAGTTTCTGCCGCCGATTGCCCATGCGCCAAAACCCACAGTCGAAACAATAGGACCGCGCTTGCCGAGTTTTTTGAATTGCATGGCTCTTTATCTCCCGTTTCAAACTTTCGATGAGCGCCTTTTATCAATAGGATTTCCATGAGCGGACGCTGGCGCTGGGTACTGATTCCACAACCGCCATTATTTCGACCTCATCGTTGTAAGTTTTGCGTTCAAAGCCGATGACTTCGAGATTGCCGCCATTCCATTGCGTAAGGGGCATCACATAGACGGGGCTTATGACTGCCTTCCAGGTTTGGGGGTCTGATGTGGGAACAACATTGACTTCTATATGACCATAATGTTTCCCGCCTTCAATGAGGATGTTTTGAGGGTTGTATATTTCTGAGGAGTTGTAGTGCGCCGTAAATACTTGAAAGGGATTTGTAATATCAGTCTGCGGCGCGCGCAAGCCATCCCCGCCCATACCAACGTCGTAAATATGGAGGGCATAATCGCGAGTTGTGCCGCCGGGGAGTTGTTCCGTGCCATTATAGACTGAATGCTCGTAGATTTCATCATGCCCGGCTATGATGGCGTCCACCCCGTATTGTAGAAAGAGGGGCAATAGCACTCGCACAGGGGTGCCCGATTGAGGATAAGTGGTCGAAGGCACATAAGAATGCGGTCCGACGCCATAAGGCACGTTGTGGAAACAAACGAATGTAAAGAGGCTTTTTTGCTGGGCATCCGCAAGCTGCGCTTCCAGCCATTGGTATTGGCGCGAGCCCGGGTTGAAGTCGGGAGCCTCTCCGCCCTCCCCTTCGCCAACGATATACCAGTTCGAATCGGTTGCGGTTTTGTGAGGCAGTCCGTTGATAACATCCAAAACGATGATGGTCACTGGACCGTAATCAAGGCGGTAATATCTTTTTTCTTGGAGGGGATTCGGGGCATTGTTGGAAGGCATGTCAAAATAGGCGCGATATTTTGCGACCGCTTTTTCCGAATTCGGCTGACCATAACCTGTGGCAGCTCCCCCGCCATAGTAGTATTCATGATTGCCGAGCGTCGGGACAATCGGGACTGTTCCGGTAAGGGCGCGAGTCTGGCGGTTGTGCCACCAGAATTCATCCCAGTCGCGCTGTTCGCCGCCGGTTTCGCAAAGGTCGCCGCTGATGACGATGAAATCGGGGTTGCGGGATTCAATGACATTGAGATTTTCACGATAACCGACGGTCTGATCCACATAGTATTTTCTTGCGGGGTTTGAACCGCTGGGGTCGGGCCAGTTGACAAAATTGTTGGTTGACTCCGGCTCGGTTTCAGAATCCGAGTAGGCGATAAAGCGGACGGGAACTAAACCGACGGGCGCGGTTTTGAATGAGCCGGTTGTTTCGCTTGCATCCTGATTGACACGATACAAATATTGAGTGGCGGGAATCAGGTTGCGGAGGCGGATGCGGTGTTTATAGGGCGCGCCCGGATCAATACCGCCGGGCAGTTTGCTGACCTCGGATGCTTGATAAACCAATTCGGTAGCAAGGGTGGGTTGTGAAACTGTTGTCTGTTCGTCATCTCCCATTTTTTTCCAATAAAGGGTTCCAGGTGTCGCCTGATTTGAAAACCAGATGATGGTCATGGCATCCGTCGCAGGGTTTTGCACATAGGGCTTGATTCGAAAATCAGCTGCAATGGAGGAAAGGCTCATAGCGATGATAAGCAATAAAAGGGGAAAGGGCTTGCGACTTTTGGTAAAAAGTGTTGATGTTCTCAAAAAAGTTTTCATAAGGCATGCTCCTTCTTTGAAAAATGATGATACAAATTTCCGGTTCCGATTAAAGGAAATTCATGAATTAATCGTTAAAACCAAAGTTGATTATTTTCCCAGAATCAGCCAGACCAAATCGGCGATATCTACCTTGCCATCGCCGTTTAAGTCTCCACCTTGTAATAAAGATTTGCCGAGGAGGAAATCCACAACCTCCTGTTTTGTGGGATACTTAACAATAATATAATCTATCTTAGTCTCAATGTCTGTTCCATAAGGACCTGTAACTGAGAGCGCCACGGTGTATGTTCCGGGCGCGTCGTAGGCGTGAACAGGGTTTTGCTCGCTGCTTCCTTGTAAATCGCCGAAGTCCCATATCCATTCATTAATTTCACCAATTGATAAATCAAAGAAGAACACATCTTGTCTGACGAGAACCACTGTGGGCGTTGCGGAGAAATCCGCAGCCACAACAGGCGTTTGTGTGGGTGTCGGTATGGGCGTTAAAGTGGGTGTTGGAGTAGGAGTCGGTGTGGCGGTTGGGGTTGTGGTCGGCGTAGGAGTTGGCGTTAGCGCTCTTGTGCCCGGCGAGGCGGTTTGTTCGGTGAATGCAAGAAACGAATTGACATTTATCATGTCGCTTATGCGGGTCAGGCTATTGCCGGCGGCGGGTTGCGCCGTTCCCGCCTTAGTTTCGGGCGTGTCTAACTGTCCAGTGCTGTTTATCGGGTTAGAGGGACCGGTGTCGCCTCTGGAATAATTCATGCCGTCAATAGTCGCGGTGAAAGGAAATGGTCCGATGCCTGCGATAAAAATTGTGCCGGGGGCATAAAGGGCAACGCCGTCGTTTCCGGAAAGCGAGACATCGCCGCTCGTTCCTCCTTCTGCAATGGTAAAGTCATCCATTTTAATTAACGCATTGCCGTTTGCGGCAGTCCAGCCGGAGGCGTTGCGGGCAGGTTCGTAATATACGGGAACCTCCGAGGGAAGCGTATCGAGCCATGATGGTTCTTTGGCGCTGTTGTTCAACGCTATGAGGATGATGCCATCTTTGGCGATGGTGGTTCCCGCGGGGAATTTGAGCGCGCCTTCGGTGTTGTTGTTGTCCTCGTCAGAGATGACCACGCCGCCGATATTAATCGGGGCGCCGGAGATGTTGACGATTTCCACGAACTCGTCGGCGGTGGGCTGAGAGGCGACTTCGGAAATGAGCAGTCCGGCAAAGGGCGACATATCAGGCGCAGCTTTGGCTGTGAGGGAAATTTCGGGGATGTCGCCGCCCTGATCGTTGCTGACGATCCTCAAGGTTGCCGTAGTGAGCGCAGCGGAGCCGCCCGGATTATAAACGATGGTGAGCGGAGCGGTTGTGCCTGCCTCGATTGCGGTCGGCAGCGGCATCTCAACGTTGAATGCGGATGCTCCCTCGCCTGCGATGTCGGCGTTTTCGATATTGAGCGCGGCGCTGGCGCCGGTGTTGGCGATAATGATTTGCGCCGTGGCGTTTGTTGAAGGCGAGGGGGCTGAGATATAAAGGGCGGATGTGGAAACGGCGATATTGGGGTCATCGGAAAGTCCCGCCTGAATTGTCAGGGGGGATGACTTGCCGCCGTTGGGGTTGACTGTGTTGGCATTGGTGGGCGCCCAGACTCCGCTTGCCGAGACGAACTCGGATGTTATGGCGGATGTTGCAAGCGAGCGTCCTTCAATTTTCTGGATGCCAGTCGCCAAAATGTTGGGGATAATGGTTCCGAATCTGCCATTGATGCCATCCACTTGCGTATCGTGGAAGTCCACATAATTGTTATCGGGAAGTTCCAAAGAGTCGTTTTCTATGAGCGTTCCGGCGATGGGACGCCCCGCACCAGCGGCATTGTCATATAGGAAGACCATGTCTTGGGGGGAAAGGGTTGTCACGCCGATGACGCCAGTGCCATCGGTTGCGGCGTTGTTTGTTCCCCATTGAAGAACTGTTGTATATTGCGTTGTGGTGAGGCGAGCAGCAACCGCTGTTCCGCCGGCTCCGTCATTTATATTGATGCGCATGAAGACCTGATTCCCCGGCGTGAAACCTGCATTGCCCGTTGGTTCCGTGATAAACCATCCGGTATAACTGCCGGCGCCATCGGTTGTGAAGGTTCCATAATTGCCTGCCGTTGCAAGGCTGGGACCTGATGTGCGGGTGAACGCGCCGCTTTCATTAGGGAAAATGACGTTGCCAAATCCATTGGACGTGGGGGATGTGGATGAAGTCGCGCATTGATTGAAGTATCGGTAAGTAGTGTTCGGCGTCAGGTTCAAAAGTGTTGCCCGATAGGCAAATGGAATGCGGTCGTTATTGGTGCCGTTAATGCCTTGAATATATTGAGGGAAGATGACTTCTTTTATCATTGGCTCAGGAGTAGGGGTTGGAGTTGGAGACGGGGTCGGGGTTGAAGTAGGTGTTGGGGTCGGGGTCGGGGTCGGTGATGGCGTTGCATCTGCTTGTGCGATAATTTCAATCGTATCATTATAGATTTTGCGTTCAAAACCGATGACTTCGAGGCTGCCGCCGTTCCATTGTGTAAGGGGCATCACATAGACGGGGCTTATGACTGCCTTCCAGATTTGGGGGTCTGATGTGGGAACAACATTGACTTCTATATGACCATAATGTTTCCCGCCCTCGATGAGGATGTTTTGAGAGTTGTATATTTCTGAGGAGTTGTAGTGCGCCGTAAATACTTGATAGGGATTTGTAATATCAGTCTGCGGCGCGCGCAAGCCATCCCCGCCCATACCAACGTCGTAAATATGGAGGGCATAATCGCGAGTTGTGCCGCCGGGGAGTTGTTCCGTGCCATTATAGACTGAATGCTCGTAGATTTCATCATGCCCGGCTATGATGGCGTCCACCCCGTATTGTAGAAAGAGGGGCAATAGCACTCGCACAGGGGTGCCCGATTGAGGATAAGTGGTCGAAGGCACATAAGAATGCGGTCCGACGCCATAAGGCACGTTGTGGAAACAAACGAATGTAAAGAGGCTTTTTTGCTGGGCATCCGCAAGCTGCGCTTCCAGCCATTGGTATTGGCGCGAGCCCGGGTTGAAGTCGGGAGCCTCCCCGCCTTCACCTTCGCCAACGATATACCAGTTCGAGTCGGTTGCGGTTTGGTGAGGCAGTCCGTTGATAACATCCAAAACGATGATAGTCACCGGACCGTAATCAAGGCGGTAATATCTTTTTTCTTGGAGAGGGTTCGGGGCATTGTTGGAAGGCATGTCAAAATAGGTGCGATATTTTGCGACCGCCTTTTCGGAATTCGGCTGACCATAACCTGTGGCAGCTCCCCCGCCATAGTAGTATTCATGATTGCCGAGCGTCGGGACAATCGGGACTGTTCCGGTAAGGGCGCGAGTCTGGCGGTTGTGCCACCAGAATTCATCCCAGTCGCGCTGTTCGCCGCCGGTTTCGCAAAGGTCGCCGCTGATGACGATGAAATCGGGGTTGCGGGATTCAATGACATTGAGATTTTCACGATAACCGACGGTCTGATCCACATAGTATTTTCTTGCGGGGTTTGAACCGCTGGGGTCGGGCCAGTTGACAAAATTGTTGGTTGACTCCGGCTCGGTTTCAGAATCCGAGTAGGCGATAAAGCGGACGGGAACTAAACCGACGGGCGCAGTTTTGAATGAGCCGGTTGTTTCGCTTGCATCCTGACTGACGCGATATAAATATTGAGTGGCGGGAATCAGGTTGCGGAGGCGGATGCGGTGTTTATAGGGCGGGCCCGGGTCAATGCCGCCGGGCAGTTCGCTGATCTCGGATGCTTGATAAACCAATTCGGAAGCAAGGGCGGGTTGCGAAACTGTTGTCTGCTCGTCCTCACCCATTTTTTTCCAATAAAGGGTTCCCGATGTCGCCTGATTGGAAAACCAGATGATGGTCATGGCATCCGTCGCAGGATTTTGCACATAGGGCTTGATTCGAAAATCAGCCGCAATGGAGGAAAGGCTCATAACGATGATAAGCAATAAAAGGGGAAAGGCTTTGTGATTTTTCATAAAAGAGATTGTGTCTCGAAAATTTTTATTCATGTCGCACGCTCCTTTTTCCAAAATGATAATACAAATATCTACCCCTTATTATTCCAGATTCAATAATATAGTTTATTTTTTTTCATTTATTGACAGGGGGCGGGAAACTTTGCAAGCGTCATCTTGCATTTCATTCATGGGGAAAGAAAGAGATGAAAGGAAATATACCTGTTTTATTCGTAAGCGGGCAAAGCCTTGCCGCCGCGTGGGAGAATTCGCTCCTTGAACTTTACAGCAAGGGTATCCGCATCCATACAGAGTATGACAAACCTGATGACCCGTTGAGTCTTGATTCCACGATGATGGTCTGCATCGAGGCGCCTCAATCGGAGCCCCGCATCCATCGAGCCTTTCCGGGCGGGCTTGATTTTCTTGAGGAGTATCGCCAGGAAGTTGTGGAAGGTATCAAGGATCATTGGATCCGCGACCCGAAAAATCTGGAAGATAAACGATGGGAATACACCTACCATGAGCGTCTTTTTTCATATAGAGTCCCCAGCCAGCCGCAACCGATAGATCAAATCGCATACATTGCTGAGAAATTATCTCAGAAACCTTTTTCGCGTCGGGCGCAGGCAGTCACATGGAAGGTCTGGGAGGATATTAATATTTATGACCCTGCCTGCCTGCAATCCATCTGGTGCAGAATTATGCCGGGAGAAGAAGACGTCTGGACGCTGAATATGAATGTGCGGTTTCGCTCCAACGACGCTTATGAGGCGGCGTTCATGAACATGTTTGCTTTGGTTTCGCTGCAGGAAAAGATTGCAGAACTGGTTGCGGAAAAATCAGGGCGCGCCGTTGCCGTGGGGCGTTATGTTCATCTGGCGGATTCATATCATATTTACGGCACGCGCATAGAGGATTTCAAATCGCGTTTCCTTTCGCAGATAGAGAGGCGGACATTTGAGGAGCGCACTTGGACGATGGAGTTTGCGCAGATGATTTTTGACGAGGCGAAAGAGAAAATCGCCGAAAAAGTAAAAGAGCAAACGGAGAAGTATTTATAAAAAATGGTCACGCAAACGATATGTTTCATAATAGGCGCAGGATTGGGCGGCGGGGCGATTTATCTTTTTTTACATGCCCGCCAAGCAGTCATGAAAGAGCGTCTGCAAACGCAAGATAGGCAAATCGAAGAATCGAAGACGGCGGCGGAGAAATTGACAACTGAGATTAACAGCCTTCGAAGCGATTTGCTGGCGGAATCCGAGCGGCGCTCCGCTGCTGAAGAAAAAGCCGGAAGGCTGCCGGAAATGGAATTGGCTCTGAAGAATGCGCAAGCCGAAGCCTCCGAACTCAAAACACAAAAGTCGGAACTCCAAACCCGCATGGAGGAGGAACGCAAAGCATCTCAGGAAAAGATTGCGCTTGTGAATGAGGCGCAAGCGAAGTTATCGGATGCTTTCAAGGCACTTTCGGCGGAGGCGCTGAAAAATAACAATCAATCGTTTCTTGATCTGGCAAAAACCGCGCTGGAAAAATTTCAAGAGGGGGCGCGGGGGGATTTGGAGAAACGCCAGAAGGCGATTGATGAACTTGTCAAACCGGTCAGGGAATCGCTCTCCGGCGTGGACGCAAAACTTCAGGAGATTGAGAAATCGAGAATCAGCGCTTATGCGAGTTTACAGGAGCAAGTCAAATCGTTGATTGGCACAGAGGCGCAGCTCAAAGCGGAAACGGCGAATCTTGTGAAGGCGCTCCGCACACCCAGCGTGCGGGGTCGGTGGGGAGAAATTCAACTGCGGCGCGTTGTGGAAATGGCAGGCATGCTGGAACACTGCGATTTCACCGAGTAGGAAACAATTGCCACTGAGAAGGGGCGTCTGCGTCCTGATATGATTATCAATCTGCCAAATAACAAGTGCGTCGTAATTGATTCTAAAGTTCCGCTTGAAGCCTATCTGGAAGCCATTCAGGCAACGGATGAGACGCACAAGGTTGTAAAATTAAAAGACCATGCGCGGCAGGTTCGCACTCATTTCGAGCAATTGGGGAAGAGGGAATACTGGCAGCAGTTCAATTCCACGCCTGAATTTGTCGTGCTGTTTCTGCCGGGCGAATCAATGTTCAGCGCCGCATTGGAGCAGGATTCCACGCTCATTGAATTTGGGATCGGCAAAAATATCATCATCGCCACGCCGACCACGCTCATTGCCTTATTGAAGGCAGTGGCTTATGGCTGGAAGCAGGAGCGCCTCGCGGAAAATACTCAGGCAATCTGCAATCTTGGCAGGGAATTATACGATCGGCTATGTTCGATGGCGGGGCACTTTGAGGATTTGCGCAAGGGTTTAGATAAGGCGGTTGAATCCTATAACAAAGCTGTCGGTTCTTTGGAATCCCGCGTGCTTTCCACTGGGAGAAAATTCAAGGAGTTGGACGCATCCACCGACAAAGAGATTGCGGTTGTGGATAAGATTGACAAGGCAGGGAGGCAGATTCAGGCATCGGATATAGTTCTGCCTGAGGGAAACGCCCTAAAATAAAATGGAGCGGGAAACGGGGCTCGAACCCGCGACATTCAGCTTGGGAAGCTGACGCTCTGCCAACTGAGCTATTCCCGCTTGCGTAAAAAAATCGAATAATTAAATCTCGAAAAAGCCATACTCGCGTCAAGCGAAAAATAATTTAATCGCGGCGATGATTCATTTGCCCGCTAAGTTTTCGCGTAGGGCAAGGGCGGATTCGTAATCTTCAAAATCGGCGCCGTCTGCCAGCGCTTTTTCAATAAATTCCAAGGCTTTGTCTTTTTGGTCAAGGGCGGCATAGATGGCGGCAAGGTGATAGTGGAAAGAGCGCAGACCTTCATCGGCTTGGAGGTTGGGCGAATGGGCGTTATCCGCTGACATAATCCAGCGGCTGTCTTCCTCTTTTTCCGCTTTTTCAATGGCTCGGATTTGCGTTTTCAGGGCTTCATCCAGTTTGCCCGCTCGGAAACAAGCCCACGCAAGGGTATCCAGATTATAGGCGCGGGGAGATTTGGCGGTCGCCTCGCGCGCCAATTGTATCGCTTCATCGAGGTTGTAATTTTCCTCCGCACAATGCCATGCGAGATTATTCAGGAAAATAGGCAGGCGTTCGTGTTTGATTTCGGCGCGGTAATTTTTTTCAATAATATCGCGGAGTTCCTGATAAGCCTTTTCGTTTTTTTGCTTTTGGGCAATACGCATTTTGAGCATCAATCCGATATTTCGCTGGGCGGCGATGCCGGGGATATTCAGATCGGGAATCCCCGCAAGGAATTGATTGACGGAGGTGTCCGCCTCCTGATATTTTTCCAGATTGAGGCAACACCATGCCATTTTGTGGTGAATGAAGAATGCTTCGGGATACTGGGCAAGTGTTTTTTTATATAATTCAAGGGCGCGGTCAAACTGACAATAATGGAGATAATATGCCGCCTGAAAAAAATCTGGGACGTAACCTGTATTGGATTTAATCAATTCCATGAGCGCTGGATTTACCTTTTCACCCGGGCGAGTGAAGAAATAAAGCAATGCCTGATAGAGGTCGGAATCAAGGGCATCCATTCGGATGGCGTTGAAATATGAGTCGAGGGCTTTTTCATACTCGCCGATTTTTCTATAATAATGTCCTAATAAAATGAGCTTTCTGCTTGTATAATATCTCCCTTTGAGGGATGCTTTGTAATTTTGATATGCCTCTTCGGGTTGGTTGAGGATGAGATGTGCGACGCCGCACCAGTAATTGAGTTCTCCCGTTTCGCCGCCGAGGAGAAGGGCGGCTTTGAAAAAATCGAGCGCGTCCTGAGTTTTATTTTGCGAAAGGAGAAATTCTCCAAGTTTCTTATAAGGATTTGGTTTGCGCGAGGCGATATGAACCGCGCGCCTGTAATATTTCTCAGCCTCTTCATCGCGTCCCATGAGACGCATGTTATCGGCGTAAAAGAGGCACCATTGGGAATTATAGACAGGTCGGGAGGAATAAAAAAGCGCGGCTAAAAGAACCGCCAAGAAAAGCGAATGAAAAAAGCGCGCCTTAGACAATCGGAGTTCATCGCCCCAGCGGCGGACAAGATAATAATAACCGCTAATAAATCCGCCTACGAGTCCGCCCACATGGGCGGCATTATCTATGAAATCCATCATGAAACCGATTAAAAGATTATAAAGAATAATCCCCAGCAGGAGAATGGTTTGGCGATGAGAGGTGCGTCGAAACTCCGCTGGAGCATTTGCAAGATGCTGTGCAAATAAAATGCGCGCGGCGAGGGCGGCGCCCGCCAATCCAAAAACAGCCCCCGAGGCTCCGACGCTGGTATATTGCGGATGAATTAATACGGAGAGGATTCCGCCGGAGATGCCCGATAGGAAATAAAGGGCAATAAAATTGCGTCTACCAAGAAGAGGCTCGACAAATTGTCCCAGAATGAGCAGGGCATACATATTGAAGAACAAATGAACAATGTCTATGTGAAGAAATATTGTTGTGACAAAGCGCCAGTATTCTCCGCGCCAGATTTCAAGCCCGGATTGCGCGCCTATTTTAAGGAGGGTTGCGGCGGATTCATCGCCTGAAAAATAAACTCCTGCGAAAAAGCCGATATTTATAACAATAAGCGTTATCGTGGCAAAGAGCCGAATGTTAAAAGAGGCGGTGTTTGCGATTTTTGCCATTGTCAACCCTGATTGCTATGCCGTTTAAAAATGAGAAGGATTTCTTTTAAGAGTTGCGCCCTTTTTGCCGGAGCCAGACTGCCTTCGTGGCTGGCAATAAAATAAAAAGGTCGCATAAAGGCTGCGCCTATTGTTTCTTTACCGACGGCGTTTGTGTAAAGATGAATTGAGGATTTCCCGCGTTGATAAAGGGCGTTGCCGCTTATATCAAGGACGTGCTTAAACCCCAGCTCCGCCAGAACCGAACGCGCAAAGTTGAGTTTTTTTTCTGGAAAACTCTTAATCACATTATAATTCACCGGCGTCTTCAAATGAAAAAAGAGCGTGGCAAAAAAGTCGATTCCGATGCGATAAAGGGGCGCGCACACAAGGTTTTCATCGCTGATTTTTGACTCGTGGTTAAGGTTGATAATCATTCCATCTCCGCTTGAACCGTTAGCGCCGAAGAAACCTGTTTCGAGCGGGAGAATCGCCTCCGGCGAAAGGGGCGACGAGACGAGCCCATCTTCCGGTATCTCAAGAAAAAAGCCATGTTTTTCCACCTGATCATGGATATTGAGTTCGTAATCGCCGATGGAAGAAAAAATAAATGCGCCGATAACGGGCAGGGTGGCGCGCCCTAATTCCTGAGTTGTTGCCTGCTCTTTGTAATCCTCCTCAAAAAAGGATTCCTGCGGGGCATCGGAGCATCGCACCCAGAGGGATATTTCCGCCGGGGAAACAGCGGCTTTGATATCAAAGGGTTGAGAAACGGAGTAAATGCGTTCGGGCAATTCATCAAGGAAGTTGGATAGCTTCTTTAACGCCTGAGGCGCGCGCGGATTTTTCTTTTGATGTTTGAACCAGAGGTCGCGCGCGGCTTCGACGTTTTTGCGGATATATTTAACATGGGCTTTGTTGTAAAAGAGTTCCCAGCGTTCGAGGTTAAAATCCAACCGCCGCATGTGATAAATATCAAAAAAAACCAGAGGTTGCCCTTCTGGCACATAATAAACATTATCAGTCCCAAAATTCAGCGTCATTTTTCAAAATAAGTCCCATTCATAAAAATAATAAAAATTTCATAACAATGATAAAACGGGAATGCAATTTTGTTTTTTTGACTTTTACCTTTACATCATCGCTCTGGTTGACGATTGTTTTTTGCAATTAGTTGGGAAAGAATAGGGAGGCTTTAATGCCATATCTGACTCTGAAATTCGGTGGAGCTGCGGAAAAGACTTTTCTCTTAAAAAAGAAATGCACGACAATCGGGCGCGGGGATGCGGTGGATATTTTCGTGGATGACCCGAACATGTCTCGGCTGCATGCCGAGTTTATTCTTTTGAAAGATAATCAGACGGCTCTTGTGGATTTGGGGAGTTCGAATGGGACATGCGTAAACAATATGCCCATCAATCGGCAATTTTTGATGGACGGCGATGAGATTCAGATGGGCGAAACGTTTTTGATTTATTCGGAGGGGGAGCCGGTTTCTTCTGATATGCCTGTTTTATCTGAGCAAATCACGAAAGAGAAACGGGCGAAGATAGGCGCAATTCCTTTGGGTCATCCGACTCAGATTATCCCTTCCGGCGATGTGCAAAATCAGATGGATTCGCTGAAGGAGGCGTATCTGCATCTGCGTTCGATATATAAGATTTTGAGCGACATGAACCGGGCGCTGGATTTTGAGGATTTGCATCGGAAAGTCGGCGCGGCAATGTTGATGTCGCTCGGCGCTGACCGGATTGCTTTTTTTTCATTTGATTCCGCCCTCAATGATTTTACGATGCAAGCCGCCTATGTTCTGCCTTCTTTGGACTCTAAAGAGATTGCCCGCCAATATCCGATATCTCAGGAGGTTCTGGATTCTATTCGCGATGACAAGGAATCTTATTTGTTTACGATTGATGACAAACCTGCGGCGCTTGCCGCTCCGATTATGCTGGATAAGGAATTATTCGGCATGATTTATGCGGACTCTCCCGCAAGCAGGCGTCCTTTCACAAAAACGGATTTGGATTTTGTTTCCACAGCGGCTTTGCAGATGGCGCCGATTGTGGAGCGCCTGCGCCAGCAACGCCGTCTGAAGGAGAAAACAACCCAGCTGGAACGGGTGATTAACGACAATCTTGTAATTGTCTGCCGAAACCCGAAGATGCTGGAGATTATGGATGTTTTAAACCGAATGGCTGAGGCGGATTCGAACGTTCTGATACGGGGCGAAAGCGGAACGGGAAAGGAGCTGATTGCGCGCGCCATTCATGCTTACAGCCGCCGGAGGGACAATCCCCTTATCTGCCTGAACTGCGCATCGCTGCCCGAGACTTTGATTGAGAGCGAGCTTTTTGGATATGAGCGGGGAGCTTTCACAGGTGCGGTGTCCCGAAAGCCGGGAAAATTTGAACTGGCGGACGGCGGGACGCTTTTTCTTGATGAGATTGGCGATATTTCGCCGGCTGCTCAGGCGAAGATTCTGCGCGCGTTGCAGGAGGGCGAGATTCAGCGCATAGGCGGCACGACCACGCTCAAAGTGGATGTGCGTATCATCGCAGCAACCAACAAGGATTTATCGCGGGAGATTCAGAACGGGACGTTTCGAGAGGATCTATATTACCGGTTGAAGGTTGTGGAAATTGACATCCCGCCGTTGCGGGAGCGTCCAGAAGACATCCCCATTCTTGCAGAATATTTTTTGAAATCGTTGCGCGCCAAAACCGCCTCGCGCGCTTCGCGATTTTCCAAAGAGGTCCTTGGACTATTTCTCAAATATCCATGGCACGGCAACGTGCGGGAGCTTCACAACGTGGTCGAACGGGCGCTCGTTTTCGCGCGGGGGGAGGAGATTCTTCCGGAACATCTGCCCGCGGAATTACGCATTGGGACGGTTAAAATGTCGGATGACGCCAAAGCGGAGGAGTCTCCCCTGACGCTTTCTGAGATGGAGCGCCGCCATATTGTCAAAACACTCGATTATGCTAACGGCAATAAGCTCAAAGCCGCCGAATTGCTCGGTATCAGCCGCTCCACTTTATACGATAAAATGAGGCAATATAATCTTAATCTTTAATAGAATGCAATTCGCGCGGTTTTTCATAAACATTCTCGTTGATTGGGTTGTGTCGATAATCTGTATATCTCTCTGTTTATAAGGATTGCGGAAGCGCCGACAGGCTTCGCTTTCCAATACCATCACATGCGGGGAATATGGAGATTTAATAATGTTCAGACCAGAAATCAAAGTTCTCGACTGTTCAATCAGAGACGGCGGGCTTATCAATCAATGGCAATTCACCGACGAGTTTGTCCGGGAGACTTACCGAGCTTTGTGCGAAGCGGGACTCGATTATATTGAAAGTGGTTGATTCTTACGAGGCGATGTATTGCGAGGACGTCACGTTTCTGGTTAAAAAATATTTGCAGGCGCTGCCGGGGAAGATGATTGGAATTCACACACACAATAACCGTCAGCTGGCATACGGAAACACTATTCAAGCCATCATTGACGGGGCGAATTATCTCGACGGTTCCGTGTATGGCATCGGGCGAAGACCCGGAAACTGCTGCATTGAGTTATTCCTGAGTTTTTTGCAGACCCCGAAATTCAGTCTGCGTCCGGTGCTTGAACTGATTCAAAAGCATTATCTGCCGCTGCGCGAGAAAATCGAGTGGGGGTATATCATCCCCTACATGATCACGGGCATGTTGAACGAGCATCCCCGCGTCGCGATTGCCTTCCGCAAGTCCGCCGAGCGTGACGATTTCGTCAAATTCTACGACACGCTCACAACACCTGAGCCTGAAGATGTGATTAGGAAGAAGCCGTGAAATTGATTTGTGGAATTATTTCATGGTAAGACTTCAATTGAACCGAATTGACGGAAATGATGATCAAAGGCAAAAGCCTTGCGGATGGATAATTTATCCATAACGACTTTACTCGATATGTTTGTAAAACTCCAATCCTTATCCTGAAACTCACGTAATTGTCGCCATGCCTCAATGACCTCATCCTGGCTAAGATAATGTATTTGAGAAAGACCGCCATTGAACAGGGCATTCCCCAGCGCAAACGCGCATCTAACTTGTCCCCCTGCCTTTAAGCAAGGTCTGTGTCTCGTCAATCACATAATCTGTTGTAATGAAAGGCTCTTTATTTTGTTCCGACCATCTGCAAGCGAGCTCATGATTGGGATCTGAGGGAAAAAGGCGAGCATACCATGCGCTTGTATCAATAAATATCACGACGATTCTCTTTTCCCATAAAGAATATCGTCATGTTGTTCTCCGGAAAAATGATCATCGGATTGGACGACAGCAAGTGCGTTTATTTTGTCGAATATTGAATTAGGCGATTCCCCATTTCCCGATACCGTTTCAGAGACGACGGATACCTTCACATGTTCACCTTCGTCCAATCCGACGTCTTCAAGCAGACGGAGAGATCCATGTTCATAAATTGCTTCAACCTGTGTAGTCATGACAAACCTCGCGCGAAGTGGAATCTTTCCATTACGATCAAATCAGAAAATATTATGAAAAGACTCCATACCACCGGCAAGAAAAATCGGATGGCAGAAATTATGCGCTTCTGGTCTTCATGATTGATCGTGGCAAGCAGCATCTGGGCAGAGCGGATTATTTTGACATTATAGACCAATACTGACGCCCATCATGAATTTCTCGGAGATCCTGTTAAAAAGGGATGGTTCACTAGGGAGCTGATTTCGCGACATCATAAGCGCGAATGTCATAGATTTCATCCATTTCATTCATGAGCCGTTCCCATTCAGCAACGGGCAGAAGCACTTCGCTTTTTTGCCCATTTTCATCAACAACATATTTGGGGTGAAGCAAAATCATAACCGACATCCCCAATCTCTGAACTTTTACAATTATCCCTTGTATGTCGGCAAAAGCATCTTGAGGGTTTCACAGCATCCCTTGACATGGTCTGGATCTATAGGATACCTGTCTCGTGGACAAAGTAGATTCAAATAAGCAGATGGATTGGAAGGGAATTGCTCTCCCTTCTTAAGACCAAATGCTTTGTAGCAATAACCATTCGAGACTAACACGACTTTGCAGTTTGGAAAGTTTTTTGCGTATTCACTCGCCTGATCAGGAGCATAGGTCAGCCCCTGACTGAAGCCTTTACTCTCGATAAGAAGGACGCATTGTTCATTCTTTCTACAATAGGGCGAAGAGAAACATGCCAGATCAACCCTCCTACGTTTATCAATAGATAGTTCAACTTTGATTTGCTGTTCTGCCCATCCCAAAGCGAGCAACAATGGTACAATTAGAAAGGTTCGCGTTTCATGCTCGCGGACATCTTCCCACTCTTGGTGTTTTCTATAGTAATTGGCTAGCAAACGAATCCGATTAAGAGTAACAGTTAACTCTTCAGCGGTACCGGGACGTAATCCCTCACAAATAAGGAAGTCCAGAATCTCTTCATCATTCACTTCTTTAGTCTGAGCCGGCTCAGGCTCAAACTTTGCAACGGAAGGATATTTTTGAATTATATCCTCCATAAAATCTCTGAGATTCTTTTGATCAACTTTTTTTATCGTTCCAGGAGATAATCCATCGACCTTATCATCTGGATTTTGGGGGATATGCCAGTCTACATAGCAATATGCGCTCAGGTCCCATCCATCAAAATCTTTTAGCCAATCTTTATCATCATTTCCCTTGAATTTTTCTTCTCGCTTAACTACTTTACCAACTGCAACAACTTTACTCAAACCATGTCTTACCAAAATAATATCTCCGAGCTGAACTTCATTCTTCATTCTGGCGCCCTCTTTACCGCCATTGCCAACAAACGCCATACCAAATCTGAGGAATTCTTTTGAATAATCCCGTCCATCTGATCCGGTTGCAATTTGCCAGTAGTTCACTATGTTTGACTCCTATTAAAAATTTATTGTAGTATATTCAATAAATGACTTGTCCCATTAGAGCGAGATGGAAACCATTATCTTCGAGGTATTTGACAAGTTCGCGACAGTTGACGGACATCCTTAGACTTCCACAGCGATTTGTTGGAATAAGGCGTTCCCAACAGAGATTTCCTTGCATTGCTGGTTATATGCCAGAATCATTTCATTAAGGGTGTCGTGAAGCATCTCGCGGCATTCATCGAGATCGCCGCCCTCGGTGATCACCTCAGGCCATTCCACGAGCTGTCCCATACATCCCGATTCGATTCGAGTGAATTTTGCCGTATATGTGCTTAACATATCATTTCTCCGAAAAAAAAAACATTTATAGAAACATTATGAAATCTTTTATATTCTCAACAGCGCATCCGCATCAAGAGCAAACTATGAAATACTGAAGCAAAATGAAAAAAAGGCTTGAGCTGCGCGCCCAAGCCTCTTTAATTTGGACAAAAATATATTTTATAGCAATCCCGAAACAGCTTCTACGGTGTCGTGCGCGATTAGGATTTCCTCGTTGGTCGGAATGACGCAGAGTTTGACTTTTGAATCTTCTGTGGAGAAAACGCCTTCTTTGCCGTTCAGAGATTTATTTTTTGCCTCATCAACTTTTGCGCCGATAGCCTCGAGCCCTTTGGATGCTTCGCCGCGGATAATGTGGGAGTTTTCGCCAATACCTGCCGTGAAAACGATAAAGTCAACTCCGCCCATTGCCACTGCATATGCGCCGATGTATTTTCTGATGCGGTAGCAAAAGATGTCAATTGCAAGTTTGGCGCGGGCGTTGTTTTCAGCGGCGGCTTTTTCAAGTTCGCGCATGTCGTTGGAGATGCCGGAGATGCCGATGAGACCGCTTTGTTTATTTAATACTTTATTGAGTCCCGCCACGTTGACGCCGTCATTTTCTTGAAGATACATTAAAATTGCCGGGTCAATATCGCCGCAGCGGGTTCCCATGACCAGACCCTCCAACGGGGTGAAGCCCATGGAGGTGTCCACGACTTTGCCTTTTGCAACGGCGGCGATGCTGGCTCCATTGCCCAGATGTGCGGTTATGACATTAAAGGCATCTTTGGCAAGGTTGAAGAGTCTTCCCACTCGTCGGGCGACAAAACGGTGGGAGGTGCCGTGAAATCCATAACGGCGGATGCGCTTTTTTTCATAATAATCATAGGGCAGGGCGTAGATGAATGCAGAGGGAGCCATGGTTTGGTGGAACGCTGTGTCAAAGACTGCCACGTGCGGGGTTTTGCCGAGGAGATCTCTTGAGATTTCGTACCCTTTTATATTGTGGGGGTTGTGGAGAGGCGCCAGCGGGATACACTCCTTGATTTTATCATAGACTTTCTCATCAATCAGGCAGGAGTGGGTGAAGGTTTCTCCGCCATGAACGACGCGATGCCCCACGGCGTCAATCTCCGTTTTATCTTTGATGATGCCATATTCGGAATCGGAAAGCATATCAATGATTGTTCGGATGGCTTGCGTATGATCTGCGATGGGGTCTTCTTTTTTGTAGGGCGGCTTGCCGTTGCATTCAATTTTCCGAATGGATGTTTTTTCTCCAATTTTTTCGACAATTCCTTTTGCGAGTTGTTTTTCGCTGCCGCCTTTGATGGCTTCCAGACTTGTATCATAGAACTGGAATTTGACTGATGAGCTGCCGCTGTTCAAGACGAGAACCTTCATAATGACCCTCCTGAAAATATATCATTAATAATATTAAAGCCTTATTCACCCTCTGCCGGATAAACTACTCCCCTTTCTGTCACAACGCAGCGGACCGGCACGTCTTTTGAATCGCAGGGTACGGATTCTAAAAACTGGCATTCGTAACAAACGCCGACTGTCATTGCATTCGGCGAGATATCGGATAAAAATCGGTCGTAATAACCGCCGCCGCGCCCCAGCCGATGACCTTTTTTATCAAACGCCAAGCCGGGGATGACATGGAGCTCAATCTCATAAGGGTCAACCTGCCGGATGAGCGCATTAACAGGTTCAAGGATGCCATAGCGGCTTGGGCTGAGCCCCTCCTCAAGGGTATTTATTTCGCAAGCGAGAAGAGTTTTGGGATGTGTCTGCACTTTTGGGACAACAAGTCTTTTCTTCCGCTTGAGAACCTCTCTGGCGAATTCCAGAGTTTCGACCTCTCCTTTGATGGAGAGGTACGTCATGACAGTTTTCGATTTCTGGAATTCCTTAAGGGCTAACAGGTTCTCCCGAATTTTATTATCCGCGTTTTTCAAATAGCTATCTGAAAGAATGCTAATCTGTCTTTTAACCGCCAGACGGACTTTCTTTTTATCCTGTGAAATATCGCTCAATAAACAACCAATGAATTGTAGTTATATTTTTTAAGTTTTTTCCTGCCGCCTAAGTAAGAGAGTTCAATGATGGTTACAACCTCAACGATGTCCGCTTTGAGTTTTTTCACCAGTTGGCATGCGGCGCAAAGGGTGCCGCCAGTGGCAAGAAGGTCGTCAATCACGATAACCTTTTCGCCTTTTTCCAAAGCGTCGGCGTGAATTTCAACAACGTCTGTGCCGTATTCCAGTTTGTATGTTTCTTTGATTGTTTTGTGGGGAAGTTTTTTTTCTTTACGCACGGGGACGAATCCTGCTTTGAGCGCATGGGCGAGCGCTGCGCCGAAGATGAAACCGCGCGCTTCAACTGCTACGACTTTTTCGATGCCCATCGGTTTGTATTTTTTGGCGAGGGCGCTGATGACTTTTGTGAACATTTTTTTATCTTTGAGCAATGTTGTGATGTCTTTGAAGATGACCCCTTTTTTGGGGAAATCAGGGATATCACGGATGTATTTTTTTAAAATTTCCAAAATACGCCTCCGATTTTTAATTTATTAGGCGGACTTTGTATAATAAAACGAAAATCCTTTCAGCATTTCCGCCTATGAAGTCAACACTTATTTCAACAATTTCATCAATAAAAAAAGGGCGCAGATTTTTGAATCTGCGCCCAGAGGTTGAGTGTCTATTACCCTATTTTCTCTTCACGAAAGTGCAGATAAGGTCGGCAACATCTATCTTCCCGTCGTTGTTGAGGTCTGCAAGTTTGAGGCGCTCGGGCGCCAAGACGCGTCTGTTAAGGATGTGGTCCGCGATGTCTTCGTCAGAAACACGGGTGATTTTAATGGAGCCTTTGGCATAAACCATCACGGGCGGGTTCACGCCGTCATTGATGATTCCATAGATGTAATAAATCCCTTCTGCCAGACGCGCCGTATCCCACTCATATTGGTTTTCTTCGTCATCCTCGCTCAGCCCTGTCACAATCGGCGTGCCGTCGAAGCCGGTGTCGTCTTCGTCAAAGTAGAGGCTAATCTCGGCATCGTCATCGGGGTCGCTGTCTATCCATTTGATGGTGTAAGTGCCGGATGTTATCTCTTCTTCGTTGGCGGGGAGTATGAAGGATAACTGCGGCGGGATGTTAATTGTCGGCGTTGTCGCATATTCGTTAGTGAAGATAACAACGGGCTTGTCGCCTCCGATGCGATTGACATCATACTGAATAAACGCCGAACTATTGTTGCCCGAAACGGGGATATCAGCTTCAACTTCCGGCTCGCCCTCGAGGGTTATGAAGTTTATCACTTCAAATAACGGGTCGTTGGGTTTGAGGTTTTCAATGGGCAGAAATACATCGGCTCTTCCAAAACGGGCGGAAACCCAGATTTCATCCAAGCAAATGGGCGCGTTGTGGATAATCGCCTGTTCCAGTTCGTCCCACATATTGAATCGGGGCCAGGGGATGGGTTGCTCGTTGATGGGAGTTCCGGCAAAGGTTGTTTTAAGAGACCTTGCAAATACGGTATTGCCGTCGTGTTGAGGCGCAAGGATGAGTCCGAAGTGAGCGGATTCGCCGGGCGGCAAGATGCCTCTTGGGTTTGCCCAGACGATGTATGACGCGGGGCGGATCAGACCGCCGGTGAACCAAAAAGGCTGGGGCGCCGCAAGCACATCGGAGCAGGAGATTTCCTTAAAAGCCAGTATCAAGCCGTTAGCAAGAGTCGGAACGGCGCCAATCTGGATGTTGGTATGCTGTTCGCTGACGAATAAATGGGCGCCGATATCATCCGCCAAAACTGCCTGTGTCAAAATATTTGCGATGTGTTTACCGTCAAAATTCCACACGCTGTAACGCAAAAGAACGGCTTTGGCGCTCGTGGGGATGTTCAATTGAAGCGGGTCGCTGGGAATATGCGGGTGAATTTTAATGGGATCCTCTTCGACCTTTTCCCAAGAAAGCATTTCGATTGACGGATTGAGGGAATTGAGCTCCTCGATGAGGAACGGGGTTTTAGCGAATGCATATTCTCTTTTAACAACCACCGGTTCGCTGCATGAGTCGGGCAAGCGCAGAATGCTTGAGAACTGACGAGGCAAGGAAGCCGACATCATGTTCCATGGGATTGAGATGGGAGCAACTTCTTTACCATCGAGGGTCAGGACGGACTGAACAAGCATCGGCTTGGCGCGCCCTTTTAATGCGAGATTGAAATCGGCGGGCTTGGCGGGCTCCCATCTGGCGGAGCGGTCATAGGAAACAACCACGCCATCTATCAGATCTTCAATCTTGCCCCAATCGCCAGCTGCATAAAGAATGCTTGTAGTTGTTGCGCCGTCAAGAAATAGTTCCAAGTCATTAATCGGGCTGTCGCTTTCATTCCAGACATCAAAGTTGAATAGCGTGCTGCCTGATTTGTAATCGAACTCGGAAATCATTCTGAGCGAAGGGGTGGTTTCCTTATCCGGCGAACGGCGCACGGTGTAATCGAGAATCAGGGATGCGAAATAGGGACCGCCGGTAACGCCTCTCGGATTGGGCGCAATGTCGAAGAAAATGTCAAAGAAGGGATCCATGAGGATGGGTCCGGGGCGTCCCACACGGACGGGGTCGCCGCGGAGGTGCGCCCATGTCATCGCCTGAATCGGTTCGCTATCCTTATCGAGCAGTTTGAGCGGGACGAAGGGTCCTTGTGCGATGCGTCTATCCACAGTAACGATTTCTGGATTGGCTGGAGCTGTGATAACACTCTTGACAACACCGGGGCGCGAGGCATCCCATTTCATCCATGGGAAGGGGATGCTTCCAACCGGTTGTCCGTTGTATGTCCAAATAATCATGCGCACGGTCGGCTGGATAACTCCTGCGGCTATGCGAAGTCCAAAATGGACGTAATTACAGGGCAGGATTTCCTTGCCTTTCCATAATAGTTTAATGGCTTTGCGCATAACATAAGGTTTGCCCCAGCCTCCAGTGTAGAAGTTGCGGATATTTTGTGGTTCGGTTTTACGGAGGAAAATATGGAGGTCATTGACTGGGTATTTTGTGTTGTTCAAGAGGTCAAAGTTGTTGAGCGTCTCAAGGATCGGCGCCGCTCCCGCTCCGAAGATAATCTGGTTAATGAAAGCGCCATGAATCGTTTCATCGGCGATGGGTCCGACGACCGAGTCCATGACATCATAACGGACAAAGATGGGGTCGTTTGTTTCGTTGGGAATAATCAACTCCGGGCTTTTTCCTCCCGGTTCAAGAATGAATGGTTTTTCCCATTCCCACGGCAGTTTATTCAGGGCGGGATTATTGCGGTGCATGTCATCAAGCGGAAGCGAGAAGGGGGCAACCGCCCATGAGCGCTGAATGAGGCGGGGGGTGCCGTAATACGGATTAATTATGATGTGAATTACCAAATCGCGGTCTGCCACCCATTGATGAATTGGCATATAGTTAATATTCACAGGTCTTCCATCGCGCGTCCAAGTGACTTCCATGATGTCCGGCTGAGCGATGGGATCAACGGAGATGCCAAAGTGTGAATATTCTCCCGGCATAAGCGGGTATTTTGATTTCCATTCCAGCCATGTGCCTATGAGTTTATCAAAGGGAGGTCCCCATCCGCCTATGTAAAATTCCTTAATGTCTTTGGGATTGACATCGAAGAGTATCATCTCCATATCGTTGACAGGGCTATTGGTGAAGTTGTGGAGGTCAAAATTCCAAAGCGGACCGATAATGGGCGGAGGAGTGGGTGATGGCGTTGTGGTTGGAATGGGGGTCGGGGTCGGTTTAGGCGTCATCGTTGGCGTTGGGGTAGGAACCGGGGTGAAGGTTGGTTTGGGCGTCATGGTTGGCATCGGGGTGAGTGTCGGTTTGGGTGTTGAGGTCGGTCTCGGGGTGCGTGTCGGCCTGGGTGTTGGGGTTGGTCTCGGGGTATGAGTAGGTTTGGGCGTCATGGTTGGCGTTGGGGTTGGTTTGGGAGTGCGGGTCGGCTTGGGAGTGGGAGTGGGTCCTTCAAGCGTCATGATTGTAATATCAATGGCATCCAAACCGCGATCGCCGGGCCAGGGGTTCGGCGCAAAGAGGTCTTGAGTGATCATCTCGTTGGTTAGGATGATTTTTGCGGGATTATCAAGAAGAAGGTCTCCATTGGCGGCGCCATCGTCAAGAGGTTCTAAATCGGGCGGCGCTTTTTCATCACTGGCGGGCTTCTTCTGTTCGATAGAGTTCAGGATGCCGGTATCTTTGAAGAATTGGGTAAGCAGACAATTTGAATCGGTTTCTTCAAAGTAGGGAGATTCATCGGGGTTTGCAGAAAGGCGAAAGAGTCCGTCCAGCCCGGCATCAAATGGCTCCTGCTGGTTTTTTTGATGTTTAATGGTGATTTTGGCATTTTTGATAATGAACGGCGCAAGAAATGAAGAGCAGGAAGGGTCGGCAGTAAGGCAATCGCCTGCTGTTGCGAGGATTTGTCCTTTATAGGTTACAATATCGCGTTCTGTGGAAAAGGATACTGCAAAAAGTTTGCCAAATCCATTAGCGGCATTTTCGCCAAAATATCCTTTTTGGAGGGGGCATTTAGAAAGCGGGATCACGTCAACGGCATCCAGTCCAAAATCCCGAAAGCCGTTGAGGTCAAGTTCTTCAAATGAGTTATCTGGGTAAGCGCACATAAGCCATGTTTCTATTAACTGCCTATTGGTGATAAAGGAGCCGTCATTGAAGAGAAGGTCGCCATCGGATGGATCCTTCAAATTTTTATTAAGATGTATTTCTGTGGAGAAGGCGACAAGGTGCGGGAATTTTTCTCGAGGGAATCTGTTCCATTCAAGAACGTCGAGGGCATCAAGTCCGAAGTTTTCAATTTCTTTATTATAATTGAATTTGTTGAGAAGGTCCAGATTGTAGCAGGCAACGCGGGTGGGTCCGAATGTCGGATATAACGGACAGGCAAGGACATCGCCATGCGTAAAAGACGCGCCTTTGCCTTTTGATTTTTCCATAAGATTTTCCTCTGATGTGCTGAACCAGAGTTCTACAACGGCATTTTGCGCCATGATGGGTAGGGAGATAAGGAAGACGAGGCACAAACATAGACCTGCAATGAATGACCTTGATTTCATTTTTCGACCTCCTGTTTTCAATTTATCAAGGCTAGAAAATAATGATTTTGCTTTTTGCAAGTCAAGCAAATTATAATTAATTTTAACCGATTATACAATATGATGTATTTATTTTTAGATGAGAGGCTACAATTTGAGTTTGCCGTGATTAACCCCAGACGCCGGCAATTTTCTCGCCGCATTCGGAGCACATGTTTTCTTTGAGTCCTTCGATTTTTGTAAAATATCCCTGCCGTCTGATAAGCAGTTTGCCGCAAACTGGACAGAAAGTGTTTTCGTATTTATGATTCCAGACGTTGCCAAGATAAACATAATGAATGCCCGCCTCTTTGGCGAAGGTGTGGCATTTTTCAAGAGTCTCAAGCGGAGTGCGGGGCAGGTTCATGAGTTTGAACATGGGATGGAACTGGGAAAAATGGATGGGCACATCCGGACCTACATTTTTGATAATCCACTGGCACATCTCTTTGTTTTCTTTTTCATCATCATTTAATGTGGGGATAATTAGTGTTACCATTTCAAACCAGATGCCTGTTTCTTTGAGTACTTTTAAGGTGTTCATGACAGGCGCCATTTCGCCGCCGCAGGTTTCCTTATAAAATTTTTCTGTAAACGCCTTGAAATCAATTTTTATGGAAGAAAGCACCTTGCAAAGTTCGCGCAGGGGTTTTTCATTGATAAATCCATTTGAAATCATCACTGTTTTAATGCCTTCTTTATTGCCTTCCACAGCCACATCATAAACATATTCCGCGAATATGGTTGGTTCATTATAGGTGCAGGCGATCACAGGCGTTTGTTTTTCTTTTGCGAGAGCGACCATTTCTTTCGGGGATATGTATTCCGATTTAAACGCCTCCGGTTTAGACTGAGCCAGATCCCAATTCTGGCAGAATTTGCATATAAAGTTGCAACCTGCCGTGCCGAAGGAAAGCGCCTTTGCGGCGGGCAAATAATGAAAGAGCGGCTTTTTTTCGATTGGGTCAATGTGAATGGCTTGTATCACTGGTCTGCCATATACAAGCGCTTTATATTTCCCTCCCCTGTTTTCGCGCACACCGCACAATCCGCGCGCGCCGTCAGGGACGGTGCAATTATGGGGACATAAGGCGCATCGAACAATATTGTCCCTTCCGGCGGTTTCCCACCAGCGGGCGTCGGTATTGAACATATCGGCGGATGGACTCGTCGGCGTGGGCGCCGGGGTTTGAGCGGCATTTAGCGGAGATACGCCCAGATGATAAAACAGGGAGAAGGCGCAAACCCCCGCGGCAGATTCAATTCCCAGACGCAAAAATTCTCGTCGGCTTAATTCTTTTGCATCCTGTTTTTCTTCCATCTGAAGATACCTCCTTTCTTTTCATTTATAAATAGTTGATAGTTTTTTGAGCGGGCATGAGTCAACAATCATTCTTGACTCAAACATGGAGTAATTGCGGATAATGTAAAATATGTCTGAGGAACCTATTATATTAGATTGCGGGATGCCGCTTTCGATAGAAGAGGCAGATTCGATAGAAGCCGCGCTTCTTGAACTTCTGAAATGCGAGAGGGCGTCTTTGAAAGATAGATTCATTGCGGGCGCAGTCTGGCTGGAGCTGCTACGAAATTCGCTTTTTTCAGACGAGATTAATGCCAAAGTTCCGCGCGATGAGGTTATGGCGGCTTTTTTTAAATTGATGAAGGATAACCAATATGGCACGCCGCTGCGGATTGCGGCAAAGGCAAAAAAGAGCGAGGGGCTATGCCGCATGTTGACAGGATTAATAATCGCCGCCCGCAATCAACCGCACAAACATCGTTCAAATCTGGGGGGAGTGGTTTTCGTTATAACTCAATATTTGCGCCACTTGTTTAAGGCGGGGAAAATCAAAATGGCGCCGCTGGAAAAGGCGTTTCCCTATTTGGCTTTGGAAAATCTAAAAAGTCAAAACGGGGAAAATGTTTTTTCTGAGGCGACAGAGGCATGGGTTAGGAATCATATACAAAAAGGAAGTCTTCGCAAAGAAATGGGGATGCGCCTTTGCTATGGTTATCTGATTTTTTATTGCGCCATTGCCAGAATGTATGCGGCGGGATTGGCATGGGGAAAAAAGAGCGATGCGGTATGTGTTGAGGATGTTAATACTGCCTTTTCTTTTGTTGATGATTATTATTTTTTTCATCGCGCCTTTGATGAGATATTCACATATAGTCCTGTTTTGAAGGACGTTCTTGAAAAAAATTTGATGCGCCTGAATGGGCTCGCATCGTTAATTTAAATAATTCCACAAATATTTTTTGTATTCTCGATTCAATACCGTTTTATTTTTTTTGATGAAAAATTTTGAGTTCGTTTAAGAAATGACGGCGCCGCGTTTGATAGAAGCAAGGCAAGGGCAGTTACTGCGACGCCACAAGATATATTAGGTTTATCCGAAGCATCCTTTAACTCAAAAATATATATTAGGCAATGACATGGCTCTGTTCAGCGGCTGGCTTATACAACAAGACGCTTGACATGCAAAAAATCAAATTTGGTAGAATTCATTTTATATAAATAAAATTTTTGCGGAACGTTGATAAAGTCTTTTCGTGGTGTGTTGATTGCGGGGTTTTATTATTGCTTCCGATTCAGAATGACCGGCGGTCCGTGGAAATACGGGGATTTGGACGGCTCTGATAACGAGTTTTCTCCAGATGAGGCGGGTGTTCTTAATGCTACTACCGCGCTAACGCCGACGCCGTCATACACGACGAAATTATTGACTCGATTCTCAAAAGCGCGGAGCCCTATTTGGGGATCTTAATGGAGATGGTATTGTTGATGTAGCGGATCTTGTCTGGCTAATTCTCAATGAGTAGTATTCGAATTTCAAATCATGTTCGGTTATTCATCAAGGGATTGATTTGCGGCGTTGCTTTGCTGTTAATCGGCTGCGCCGCTCCACACTCCCCTGTTGCTCGCTATCTGGCAAAAAACACCAAGATTCAGGAAGACGAAGACGGCGCGCTCAACCCTTATGTTCTTCATGTGATTGGCGCGTATCCGACGGATGGTTCTTATCCCTATCGTTGGGAAAAGAATGAATATGACATTTATAACGGCGTGACAGAGGATCTGGTTTATCGCGGTAAAATTATTGCCCGCGGTCATCCCAATCAAACGCGATGCAGCAATTGCTGCGGTCTGACTTTTGAGATTTTTTTTCGTGCTATGCAAATTAGGAACAAACAAAAAGGCATCAACCCGGATGACTTTAATGGGATGTCTTGGGAGGATCTTTTCAATATGATGCTTATTTGGTTTGTTGTCGGGAGGGGGGATAGCCCTCGCGAGGCAATTGTGTATTATGGTCTGGGTCAAGCAATTGATAACTGGGAGGAGGCAAAGACGGGCGATTTTATGGACATCTCGCGCAATAACGGTTCGGGGCATTCGGTTATATTTATCGAATGGCAGCGGGATGATTCGAACAAAATCACAGGGTTGAAATATTTTTCATCCCAGTCAAACGGCGTGGGATATGCCACAGAATTTTTCAGCGACAGCGGGGGCAAGGTTCTCCGCGAGTATATTCACATTGGACGAGTTGGACGTATCGAGGATCATAAACCCTTTAAACGTTCTCAAATTCCCAATAGAAATTCTTAGATAAAAGGCGGACAAAGATGAAAAAGTTGATTGTTGTTGCGGTGATGGTGTTTGTTGTTTGTTGCTGTTCTTTTGCTTTTGCCGATGAGGAAAAACCTTTCAAGGCTGTGCCAAGCGGATTTGGTTCAGGGTTGTTCATCACGGTGGATGTCCGAGCGTTAGATGAGGAATCGGAAGGGGCAAAGCCGGAGCCAATCAAGGGTGTCAAATCTTTACAAGACGCTCAACTTGCCTATGAACAGACCACGTATGTTACTGATTTGCCGTTGAACGCTTGGACGGAAAATGTGACAAGTGTTTTTGCCCCGCCCCGTTTTAACAAGAACGCTTCTAATCAATTGGAGATGCGCCCCAATATGGCTCACCCATCGAATACATACGGCTTTTGGCAAAGCCCGTCATTTCCCATCAAAAAACCAAGCGGCGCCAGCGATCTGAACAGCGTGACTTGTTATGTTGATTATATGTATAGCGCGGTAAAGAGCGGGCACCGCATTCCGACGTTTCGGTTGCGTGTGAATAGAACGGATTTTATGGATGCTGCCGTATATCAATTGGATGGGCGCATGCTTAAGAGTTTTGGCGGCAAAGGGACTATGACCTTGAAATTTGACAACAACATTCTTACCGCCGATACGAATTATTATCTTTCTATGGATATGATATATTTTGATGCGCCGGCAGACCCCGATTTCACGTTTGTTATCACAAAAGCGTATGTGTTCCGCGTTGATGAACCGCAGCCATCCGACTATATCATCAACGGTTTATGGGGCACAAAGGATGAGAAAGCGTATGCCGATATCAATGGCTATATTGTGAAGCTGTTAAAAGATGATTTTTATTCCGGCGCATATAATGACCAAATAGCCGCTTTAATTGAAACAGAAAATGCTTTTCGCAGAGAATATAGTCTTCATGTATGGTGCAACGACGTAAAGTATTTTGTCAACGAGGACGATACGTATCAGACGGCGGTTTGCGGACGCTATGTGGCTTATCTGGAACAAGACGGCGATTTAAAGGTCTGGTCGCCATTTAACCCCAATGCGGCAACAAAAACCATTATGGATGATGTTGTGCGCATTGCCAGCGGCGGCGCAGATTCGCTGACAATCTGGGATGACCGCGATAACATTTATATATGGAACTCAGTTGACGGTTTATATAAAACAACCAAGGATAGCATTTGGTTTTTGTGCGATTCCACATCTTTAGGGACGCCATAAGCGCGGCATATATGAAAACATTGCATTGCCGTTATTTTTATCTCCCCGCCGGTTATCAGACCGCAATCAATCGCAAAGTTATTTTTTATGCAATGCCACCCTTGCTTGACATGGTTTGAATTCAAATATAATTTCTTTGCCATCTTTAATGGTTGTTGACGGGGTTTTGCATTTTGAAAATTCTTGCGTTATTAAATGCTGTGGATCGGAACCATTGCCCGGATGAAGTCCTCCGTTCGATTGAGGCGATTTTTTCGGCTTCCGGCAATGATTATAGAATAATTCGATTTCATTCAAAAGATGAATCCATATCAGCAATTGCGGATGGTCAAAGGGATGGCTTTGACACCCTTTTAATGGGCGGGGGCGACGGCACAATCCACCATCTTTTTAATCTGTCTATTGGTAAGGGATTTAGATATGGCGTAATTCCGCTGGGAACGGTGAGCGCGCTGGCGCGTTCGTTGAATATTCCCGCCAATCCAGCCGCAGCCTGCCGCGTGGCGCTGGCGGGAAAAACGCTCAAAATGGATATCGGTCGGGCGGCAAATCGCTATTTCACTTGTTTTGGGAGCGTGGGGCTGGATGCCTCAGTTGTGCATACAATTGAAACGAGGTCGAAGGTTCGATGGAAACATGCGGCTTTTGTGATGCAGGGACTGCGTCGGTTGGCGCGCCTTGATGAGATTGCGCCGATTGAGGCGGAGCTGTTTCCTTCGGGTGAATTAATAAAAGGATATTCGCTCCTTTTCAGCAATCTGCCCATTTACGCCGGCTTTCGCCTTTTTGCAAGCAAGGCGGACGATGGCGAGATGGAAATGTTGATTTTCAAAAAGAATAAAGCGCGGCATTATCTTTCCGGCGTTTGTAAAATGTTATTCAATAAAAATTGTGGAATGGGGAATGAGCGTCTGCTTTTCAGAGGCGTGGCTGAGCGGCTCATTGTTCGAAGCGCAGGCAGTCTTTTTATGCAACTGGACGGCGAGCCGATTCCGACCGAGCCGGCGCAAGACATCGTTTTTGAGGTCATTCCCAAAGCGGCGGAATTTCTGGTTCCATGATATGAACCGCTGATTGAAATATCCCATTCTTCTATGCGCTCTTATGGGGTTGTCGGATTTTTCAACGTTCTGAACGAAAACTGCGCGAATGCATCGTTATATCCATATTGGCAGGTTAAAAACACTCGCACTTTATTAAAGGAGACTGCGAAATGAAATCATGTTTGTGGATGATTTGGATGTTTTTGATGCTCGCCGCGGCGGGGAGCGCCGCATCAATTGAGGGCGTTTATCTCGCCGATGGGGTCATGTCGCTGCTTGAAATTAATCCAACCGTGTTTTCATTCAAAAGCGATTTTATTTATGGAGAAAACCGATATGGAAAGCCGGCAAAAATAATCACCAGATCCGACGGATTTATTCTGATTTTCGAATTAAAAATAATTTCGGGTATCCACGCGCCGATCACAAAAACCGCGCTTTTTTTCACGCCATCGCAGTCCATCAAGGGCGATTGGGATTTGGCGCAAATATCCCAAAGCCTTGACGACATTCCCACCAACAAATTAATCAGGTTTATGTATCCGCTGAAAAAAATTGTCCCATCGGCGCTGCATCGAGTCGAGGACAAACGCGTTATTGAATATTACAAGCAATTGGGTGAGTCAAAGAAAACAGCCCGTTCGTACCTTGCCCTTGCCGAAGATATATGGAAGGCGGCGTCTCGGGATTTTTGGGCGCGCGCCATCTTTCTTAATGCCTTGATTATCAACGAAAAATGGGAGAAAGCGGAGTATGCCAATAACCTTTGGAAGAGCGATTTACAAAAATCTCCCAATCCTTTTATCAAGCAGATCCCCGAGAATATCGAGCAGTGCCTTGCTTTTCACCGCCTTTCATCGGAAGGGCAAAACGCATGGGACTACATCATCGAGATTGGTGATAACACAAACAAGGAACCGTTTGAAAACATCCTTGAAAAAGCCGCCTCATGCAAAGGATGCATCCAAAAAATTTACCCACTAACTATTGGGGACAATATTTTTCAAAATTATTTAATCTATCCGGTGATCAGCAAAATTCTCGGCGTCAAAGCGATTTTTGCCATGCTTGAGGGCGAGAACGCAAGGGCGTTGCATCTGCTTCGCCTAACCTATCTTTTATCGCAGTTTCTCTACAACAAAACAGATATGACAACTACTATGATAACTAATTTAATCAGTATAGCTATCAAGAGCATATCATGCAATGGTTTGCAGATTTATCTTCTGAATGCCTGTTCATCGCCTGATGAAATAAAAGAATTTTATGACATGTTCAGGAAATTGAAAGATATAGACGACGAAACGCCCATTCAAATTTCATTAAAACGCCAGATGCCCGACTGGGATTATATGCCAGAAGAAGTGAAATCATCTTTCATTTGGGAGGAAATGAGCTGGGCAACCATCGAGGCGAAATCGTTGTTGCTCCTCATGGCGGCGGCGGCAAGATATCGTTTTCTCACAAATGGGCAATTCCCCAAAGAGGCGGCGGAGTTTGCGCCGCTTATGAAAGAGGGTCTGCCGCAAGATCCATTTGGCAACCAACCGCTTAAATTCATTGCCGAGAAAGAGCCATTTACAGTTTACAGCATCGGTCCTGATAAAAAGGATGAAAAAGCTGCTATCGCATACGACCCGACTAATGGGACCACCAGCGCGGGGGACATTTTTATCGAAATTCCGCGCGAGCGTAAATACCCATTTCCGCCCAAAGGAAAACTCGCCGCAACAAAAGAGGGCATTCTCAAACAATTTCCGAACGACCTTCCTCCCGACCCCTTTCATGATGACAGGAACGCGCCCCTCAGCGTCACGGATGAAACACCGGCGCGAATTTTCAGCTTTGGACCCAACTGCGATTCCAGTCGCGTCAAGGATGGAAAGGGGCTGATGCCATTGGAACCGCCCTACGACCCAACCAACGGCATACAGAGCGCTGGGGATTTGATTATGCACACCCGACCGTAAAAACTCATCTACGATATTTAATAGGTTTTTAATAGCTGACCCAAAGGGGGAGAAAAAGATTGACAGGGATGAGGCGGTTTACGTAGATAATGGCAAAGATGGTATATGACGTTTTGAAGTGGAGGATCTTATGCATAAAAAACTCATAGTTTTTTTAATTTTTTTTCTGGGTGTTATGCAAATTACCTGCGGACAGGAAATCCAGTTTAAAACCACAACGCCTCTTAGAGCGGGAAGGCAGATGGCAGGGGCAGTTGTGCTTGGGGATTATCTTTACGTAATCAGCGGCAACGTTGATGGAATGGGGTATTCGAATTCTGTGGAGATGGCAAAGATTAATCCTGATGGCACGCTCGGCGAATGGAAGAATACAACCCCGCTCCCTACGGACCGGAGTTATATTGATAATTCCACGCTGGTGCTTAATGATATTGTCTATGTGGTTGCAGGCAAGCATGGCTCTTTAGAAAAAAGAACCAACACAATCTACTGGACGCGTCCTTTGCCAACCGGTGAATTGGAGCCATGGCGGGAATCTTTTCCTTTTCCGGGCAATGGCGTTCAATGCGCGCCGGCAGTCGCTACGCAGGGCTACATCCACCTTCTCGGGGGACTTGAGAGTAATAGTGTATCCGACAAAGTTTGGGCGGCAAAGGTTGGCGGGGACGGCTCCATTATCTCATGGGAGGAGGAAAATCCGCTGCCGACTCCGCTTTGGTATCACAATGCCGGCGTCGCCGGCGGACGGGTTTGGGTGTGGGGAGGTTTGATTAATATAGATAGTTCCCCCACTGATAACATAACACCTCAAAGAGCGGTTTATTTTGCGCCAATTTTGCCATCCGGCAAGTTAGGGGCATGGATGCAATCGCCCAACTCGCTTCCTAAGGGGTTCTTTTGCACATCATCCACAGTATCGGGTCCTTTTCTTCTTTCATTTTGCGCGCGGTATGGAACGTTATTAGTGAGCAATGACATCTGGTTTGCCAATGTGACTAAAGAAGGGATATCGAATTGGACATGTCAGCCGTCAAATATCAAGGCGAGGTTATACATTTGTCTGGCAACAGATTACAGGCGGGGGATTGTTTATATTCCGGGCGGAAGAATCAAACGCGATGATTTCGTTTTTGATAATAACGTCTATTATGTAAAGCTGGCATCGGGGCAAAAAGAGGATGATAAAACAGATGCGGCTGTAACGATGGATCAATCGGCTCAACAAAAAACGGGCAGCACTTTAAGTTATATGACACAGGCAAAAGAGACGGTAAGCAGCCGAGCGGGATTTTTGCCTTATAATCAGGCGCAATATTTGGTGACACAGCAAAGCAAACCGCTGGCGATTTATTTTTGCTCCGCTAAGGCGAAGAAATGTCAAGAGCAGGATCGGGTTTTATCGGGCTTAAATCTCGACTCTCATTCTGGCAAGGTTGTTTTTGCGATGGTGGAAACGTCGCAATTTCCGCAGATTGCCCAGCAGCATGGCGTGTTTCGCGTGCCTGTGTGGATTTTTTATGATGTGTCCGGTGTGGAGAAAATCCGCAAAGACGGCGTTTTACAACCTGTTGAAATAGATGAGGCGCTAAAACAAGTTGCTCCCTGAAATCTTATTTGAAAATGATTGACAAAATCTCTCGCAGAGCCAATGGTCGCCCATAATAATTATGGATAATTTAATATCATCTGTTGAGAAATATTTTTTGCCCGCCTCATTGGATGCCGCTCGAAGGCATCTTAAGGCAGGCAACGGCGGTTATGTTCTCATAGGCGGCGGCACGGGATTTACATTCAGCGCGCCAAAGTATATTAGGGGTATTATTGACCTTTCAAAGGCGGGGCTTGATTATATTACAAACGCGGGAGACGGCATCCATATCGGCGCAGCTGCCCCATTGGGAACGCTCTTGAAAAATCCTCTCCTGAAAAAATATTGCGGAGGCGTTATCGGCGAATCGGTTCTGACCATCGCCACAACTCCTTTGAGAAATCTCATCACCGTCGGCGGCAATGCGGTTCAGGTTTTCATCTGGTCGAGTTTGCCGGTTTTATTTCTGGCTCTGGATGCCCAATTTGTGACAATTGGCGGGAGGCGCCGAATTTTCAAGGCGGATGAATTCTTTAAATCCCAGCCTCGGCGTCAAATGGGAGAAGAGGCTATTCTCAAGGAGATTATCCTCCCCCGCCAGAAACCGTCCTCTGCAGCGGCTTTTCTTAAATTTTCAAAAACTGAGACGGATTTCGCCCTTCTCAATATTGCGGTTTATGTTTCTATCGCTCGCAATAAATGTCATGAAACACGCATCGCTTTGGGCGCGGCAACGCCGCTTCCGATTCGTCTGACGGCGGCGGAGGAGGCGCTGAAAGGGGAAGTTCTGACGGAGGATAATATCGCCCTTGCCGCCGGCGCGGGCGCGGATATGGTTAATTATCTGAAGGATATGCGCGTTTTAGATGGGTATAAAAAGCAAGCGGCGCCGGCTCTGATTCGTCGCTGTATCCAAATGGCGGTTGAGCGCGCAAAGGCAAAATCGAAGGCTTGAACATGATTGTAAATTTGAATATCAATAATCAAGAGCGGCAGGTTGAAATCAAACCGGCGGAGCGCCTGATTGATGTTTTGCGGCGCGAGGGATTTTTCAGCGTTAAGGAGGGTTGCCGCAAAGGCAACTGCGGCGCGTGTGTGGTTCTGCTTGATGGCTCGCCGGTCAATTCCTGCCTTATCTTTGCCGCAAGATGCGAGGGGCGCAGGATTGAGACGGCGGAAAGTCTGGGTTCGACAGAAAATCTTCATCCGCTGCAAAAGGCGTTTTTGGATGAGGGCGCGATTCAGTGCGGGTATTGCACGCCGGGCATGCTTCTTTCCGCAAAGGGGCTTTTGAATGAAAATCCGCATCCGGCGGAGGACGATATTAAAAAAGCGCTTGATGGCAATCTTTGCCGCTGCACGGGGTATGTGAAAATAATCAAGGCGGTTCAAAAAGCCGCCGAAGCCATAGGCAAAACGCGATGAAAGAGTTTTCCACAGTCGGCAAGAGCGAATGGAAAGTGGACGGCGCGAGCCTTGCAACGGGACGCGCGGCTTTTACGGCTGATATGGATTTCCGCGATTTGCTCCATGCCAGGATTCTTTACAGTCCGCATGCGCACGCCCGTATTATTAAAATTGACACACAAAAAGCCAAATCCTTGCGGGGTGTTCACGGTGTTTTGACGTGGGAAGACCTGCCGCGCATTGTGCACACGACAGCAGGGCAAGGCGCGCCGGAGCCATCCCCATACGATTCTTTTCTGCTTGATAACAAGGTGCGGTTTGTGGGCGACCGAGTTTGCGCTGTGGCGGCGGAATCGCCGGAAATCGCCGAAAAGGCGCTCTCTTTGATAAAGGTTGAGTATGAGATTCTGCCCGCCATTCTTGATGCCCGCGATGCCATGAAGCCGGGAGCGCCTGTCATTCATGACGAAAAAGAGGCGCAGCAGGTTATTCATACGCCTTATGACCCGTCCAAAAATATGGCGGCGCATGTGGAGCTTAACATAGGGAATGTCGAGGGCGGGCTTGCAGAGGCTGACGTTGCCTTGGATTATGAATATGAAACTCATTATGCGCAGCATTGCCCCCTCGAGCCTCATGTGGCTATCACCTATCTTGATGAAAATGGGCGGTTGATTATTCGAACTAGCACGCAGGTGCCTTTCCATGCGCGGCGGATAATAGCACAGGCGCTCGGCATTCCGGTTTCGCGCGTTCGCGTTATCAAGCCTCGAATTGGGGGCGGATTCGGAGCCAAGCAGGAGGTTCTTATCGAGGGCATACCGGCAGCGTTCACATTAAAGACGGGGCGTCCTGTTAAACTTGCATACTCCCGCGAGGAGGAATTTATTTCGGCACGAACGCGCCATCCGCAGATTATACGTTTGCGCACCGGCGTCAAAAAGAATGGCGATATCACCGCCATAGACCTTGGCGTCATCATGAACACAGGCGCTTATGGGGCGCACGCCCTGACCGTAATCTGCAATACCGGCAGCAAGACTCTCCCGCTTTTTCATTGCCTGAATGTTAGATTTGTCGGCGATAGCGTTTATACCAATCTGCCGGTGGGCGGGGCGTATCGAGGATACGGCGCCACACAAGGTTATGCCGCCATCGGGATTCAAATGGATGAGATGGCTCATGCCATCGGGATGGATCCGATTGAGTTTTACAAACGGAATCATATTCAGGTCGGCGAGATATCGCCGATTATTCAGGCGTTGGGCGAAGGCCGCGAAGGGGTTGAGCAGAGCCTTGCCACGTGCGGGTTAGATGAATGCATCGAGCGTGGCGCAAAGGAAATCGGCTGGGCGGAAAAGCACGGCAAACCGAAAGAGGGCGCCATAAAAAGAGGCGTGGGTATGGTTTGTCTTATGCAGGGCTCGGGCATTCCAGAAGTTGATATGGGCGCCGCCACGATTAAGATGAACGAGGACGGCTCCTTTAATCTGCTTATCGGCGCGACGGATCTCGGCACGGGCAGCGACACGGTTCTGGCTCAGATCGCCGCAGAGGTTTTGACTGTCCCGCTGGGAAAGATAATCGTTTATTCATCCGACACAGATATGACGCCTTTTGATGTTGGCGCTTATGCATCAAGCACCACGTATCTTTCCGGCATGGCGGTTAAAAAAGCCGCTGAAAACGTGCGGGATGAGATTCTTTCCGTTGCGGCGCAGATGTTTAATGTCTCAAAAGAGGAGACGACGCTCCGGAATGGCGAAGCCGCGGCGGCGGGGAAAAAAGTCAGCCTTTCGCGCATTGCGCATTATTCGCTTTATGAGCGCGAACAAAAGCAAATCATGGGTATGGCGTCGCATATCGCGCACCAATCGCCTCCGCCATTTGCCGCTCATTTTGCCGAAGTGGCGGTTTGCACAGAAACCGGCAAAGTGACTGTTGTGAAATATGTATCGGCTGTGGATTGCGGGACTGCGATTAATCCTGTTTTGGCGGAAGGGCAATGCGAAGGCGCTCTGCTCAACGGCATTTCATTTGCGCTAACGGAGGAATATCTTTTTGACTCGCGCGGCAGGATGCTTAATCCGAATTTTAATTATTACAAGATATTCAGCGCCCGCGACCTGCCGGAGATAAAAACCATTCTCGTTCCGACCTTTGAAAATACTGGACCTTTTGGAGCCAAAAGCGTTTCGGAAATTAATATCAACGGTCCTATCCCAGCCATTTCTAACGCCATATTTGACGCCATTGGCGTGCGCATGCGCAAATCGCCATTTACGCCGGACAGGGTTTTAAAGGCTTTGAAGGGTTTTTAGAACCTGCCGAATTTTCTTAAAATCGTTTTTGATAAATATGGCAATAGGGTTTCTGGCGTTTTTTCTCATAATATTTTTGATGATAATC
This sequence comes from candidate division BRC1 bacterium ADurb.Bin183, assembly GCA_002070185.1. Lineage (GTDB taxonomy): Bacteria > Sumerlaeota > Sumerlaeia > MWCT01 > MWCT01 > MWCT01. Next base: position 49,346 of record MWCT01000006.1, on the reverse strand, counting down.
TTCAGCGCGCCAAAAAGGCGCGTCCGGTTCGATTTTAGTGGCGACTCGCAGCCCTTTTTGTTTGAGCATTTCAATGAGCCGTTCCGCAGTTTTCTTTTGCTCCTCGTTTTTGTAAAAGATGGCAGAGCGGTATTGCTCGCCGATGTCCGGACCTTGGCGATCAACTTGCGTTGGGTCGTGGATTTCAAAAAAGAGTCTGGCAAGATTTTCGAAGGATGTTTTGGCTGGGTCAAAAACCACCTCGATTGCCTCGGCATGACCGGTTTCGCCGGCGCAGACATCCTGATATGTTGGATTTGGTTTTATCCCGCCGGTATAACCTACGCTCGTTGAAATCACGCCGGGCGCTTTTTGGAAATGGTATTCCACGCCCCAGAAACATCCTGCGGCAAAAACGGCTGTTTCGGTGGCAGGGCGGTCATTTTCTGCAAGAAAATCCAGCGAGATGGAATTAACGCAATGTCTTGTGTTCTTAGGCGTGAATCCCTCTCCTTTGAAAACATGACCGAGATGCGCGCCGCATTTGGCGCAGAGGATTTCCGTTCTGCGCCCATCCGCATCAATAACGCGCTTGACCGCGCCCGGTATTTCGTCATCAAAGCTGGGCCAGCCGCATCCTGAATCGAATTTATCATTTGAGCGGTAAAGCGGAGTGTTGCATCTTTTGCAGATGTAAGTTCCTCTTTCTTTAAAGTTGCAATATTTTCCGCTGAAAGGGCGCTCGGTTCCCTTTCGGAGAATAACATATTCCTCTTCTGGCGTAAGAGAATTATAGATTTGATTCTCCTTTGCCTGTCCGTATCCAGCCATAACAATCGCCTCCGCTATGAGGATAATTAACAAGTGGCGCATCTAAAACCTCGTGCATCATTTTTTTGTTTTACTCAAACCATTAATTATATATCTCACAAGATGGCTTGGTAGTAAAGACGAATTTTTATAGGGGATTTATCCTTGACATGCGAAGCGCTCATCTATGATACGTATTCAGATTTTTACATGCTGATAAGGCATTCGCTCGGGTTTTATTTTTGTGGGGGGCCCATAGCTCAGTTGGTTAGAGCTACCGGCTCATAACCGGTTGGTCCCAGGTTCGAGTCCTGGTGGGCCCACCATGCCAACCTCACGGAAGACCTTCCAAAATGAACAAGCGGGACACCTTACAAGCCATGAGTCCGTTGACCGAAATCGGTCAGTTTCGGCGAAATATTATATCGGGTTTTACAATAATTGAGCAAGTGGGCAAAGGCGCCAGCGGCGTTGTTTTTGAGGCTATGAACGAGGCAACCGGCGAACGCGTTGCGCTGAAGGTGTTCCACCTTCATTATTGCAAAAACCGCGAATTTGTCCGGAGGTTGATTAGAGAGGCGGAAACGCTCAAAAAGTTGCGTCATCCGAATATTGTCGCCGGATACGGCTACGGCACTTATGAAGGTTACTACTATTCCATCATGGAATTCGTCAAAGGGGAAACGCTTTCCAATATTCAAAAGCGCAAGGGCTGTTTTGGCGAAAAAGAGGCTGCCGCGATTATTCTTGCTATTGCGCGCGCCCTTGAAGCCGCCGATAAACTGAAAATTATTCATCGGGATGTCAAGCCGTCCAATATCATCATCGCCGAAAATGGGACGGCAAAGTTGACTGATTTTGGTCTTGCCCGGGAGCAGGTGGATATTTCTATGACGATGGCTGGCATGATGCTCGGGACGCCGCTTTTTTCCTCGCCCGAGCAGGCTCGCGGGGAGAGCAACATTGACATCAGGACGGATATTTATGCGTTGGGGATTACATTTTATACGCTTCTCGTTGGCAAACCGCCCTATTCGGATCTGAACACATCGCTTCTTTTGACTAAAAAAATTACAGACGACATACCCTCCCCTGCCCGCTATCTTCCCAGTCTTTCGGATGAAGTCTGCGCGATTATTTTGAAGATGTGCCAACGCGAGCCTTTTTTGCGGTATTTAAATTGCGCCACGCTTATTCAGGATCTGGAATTGTATCTGGAAGGGAAATTTGAACCGGGCGCCACTCGCATCATCCGCCCAAAAGCGGAAGCCGTTCTCCCGCCGGAAGAGATGAAGTCCATCATCGAATCCGAAATCAAAAACGAGGCGATCCGCAAAATTCTGCAGGAGGAAACGGCGCTAATCCGACCGCGGGTTCTCGAGCCTTCTGATATTCTTTTTTATGAGGAGGATGAATCTCGCAACGCTTATATGTTGCTCAAAGGCGAGGTTGAGATTTTGAAAGCGGGTCGGCAGATTGCCGTCATTAATATGCCCGGGTCATTTATCGGCGAGATGAGCACGCTTTTAAATGCGCGCCGCACGGCGACTATTCGCGCTTTGAGCCGCACGGTTCTTTTGGAAATTGCGGAGGAACAGTTTCAGGAGTTTTTGCGTTGCGCGCCGGAGATTGGCTTAAGCCTTGCGAAACATCTTGCTGCAAGGCTGCAATCCACCACTGACAAGCTCAAGGAGGCGCAAGGTCGTCTTGCCTCCATCCGAGATCATTATCGTCTCATACGCGACGACCTTGAAAAAGAATAATTAATTCAAGGGCTATTTATTTTCTTTCTTTTTTATCGTTACCGATTTCATCAACGCGATAATACACAAAATACACAGGACATCAGTAGCAATTAACAGATATACATTTTTTTGCATCCATGGATAAAATGAAATAATGGCGAATTTTTCGAGGCGATCTTCAAAATATTTAGTTTCAGGCACGTAGATAATACGCTTATCAATCGAATTTTCAGCAACTCGGCACACTACCGCATGGTGGAATTGATTAGCGGGAACTTTTCTGAGATTGCTGCCGCCGCCGCCTGTGATTATGTAGGTCGTCTTTGGTTTTCGGCTTTCCGCATAACCGTGGAAATCTCCTGCAAAAACGTAATCAATTCCCATCTTATCAAACATCGCTTCAAGCTGGGCGGATTCTTTATATTGCCTCGCCTTGATAAAAGGAGAAACAGGCGGCGGGATGTGCATAAAAACAAATTTATATCTGTATTTGCGAAGGTCTGTTTGGCTTAACTCTTCAAGAAAATCCATGCTTTCTTTATTCGAGTATGGCGCATCAAGGATGCGTAAAACAATAAACAGACATTTTCGATATTCAAATTTAAAAATGCTGGGACCATACATTTCTTCGAATCGTTCGAACGGGAATTTGACTGGGTTAACATCATGGTTCCCCACCACATAGAATACTGGCACTGAAAGCGCATACTCCTCGGCGCATTCGGATCGGAAATACCTATGGTGTTCTTCCGAGCCGCCTGAAGAACAGTCGCCCAAAAGAACCGCGAAACTAATCGGCGTCCGGCGCAAATGCTCTACAATCTTTTCAAAAGTCCCAATGCTTTTGGTATCCCCAACCACAGCGAATGAAAAATCCCCATCTTCCGTGTCACGTTCCAGATGCGCTCGGATGGCTGGAAAATTACCGAATAATGGAGGCAAGGGAGAATCCCCTTTGCGCTGCACAATCAGCGCGTATATTTGCAAAGACAACCAAAGTGAAAACATCAGGATCGCAAATCCGCGAAATATAATAGTATATCGAGACATCTTATAATTTCCTTTTCACCCAAATTTCAAAGGTGTCGCCGCTCAATTTAAATTTTGAATCAGGGGCATATCCCCATTCCTGCCATTTGTGTTTGCTCTCCGCCCCGCCTTTATCTTTTACAAGAATTATGCTGGGCGTTTCTTTGCCTATATTTAATTCCTCCTCAAAAACTTTCATAATCTTGTAATTGCCATAAACCTGAAACGTTTGTCTTAAACCATATTTCAAAACGCCAACATTTGATCCGTATTCTTGCGCCAGTGTATCCAGACGAAGGCACAAGGGGCGCGGGCTTTTTCTTTGATTCAAGAGCGGAAACACAATCCATAAAGCAATCAACGCCGCCGTATAAGCAATCACAAAAACCTTTTTCGATAAGATGCCCGCGCTCATAGGATGAAAAAAGGGCAGGCGAACGATTTTGTCCCAAATCACCTCAGAGATATACCAACCGGCAAATAAAGCTAGCGCTGGATATATCGGCAGAAGATATTGCTCGCGCTTTCCTCCTAAAATGGAAAAAAATATCAACGGCAGACAAATCCACATAACAAGAGGGTATAGTTTCTTTAGATGTTCTTTGCGAAACTGTTGGTATCGAAAAAGGGAAAATGCGCCTGCGGCAACAGGAATAATCCAAGGCGCAAAACTCACAGGGAGGTTAAATATATAATACCAGAATGGGTTTTTATGAAGCGAGGGCGAAAAGATTCGTTTAATAATCTGAGTTTTTGCTTGATTCTGAATAGCTTCCATGGAGGAGGCTCGGCTTTCCGCCCACATCCACCCAAGGCAGATGAGCAGAGTTAAAATGATGCCCCACAGAAAATATACTTTTTTAAATGGACGCTCCTCCGGCGAATTTTTTTGCATGCCCAATAAAAATGCGAGAATGAATATCAATATCACAGGACCTTTGGTTAGCGCGCCGCATGATACCCCAAGCCAAAAAAGCGCCGCTTGTCCCAATTTCATTTTAGGATGCATGGCATAAATCCAGATGGGAAATAGAACCCAGAATGAAAATTGCATATCCAACCGGGCAGACGGGGCTTCCTGCCAAAAAAGAGGAGCGGTCATCAAACAAAGCGCCGCCCATAATCCTGCACGCTCCGAGAATAAGCGTCTCCCTATATAGTATGTAAAGATAAGGATTAAAATACTCATAATTATGGAAGGATATCGGCAGAAGAGGGAGTTGACTGCGCCGCCGTTCAAAGCCAGCGGAATAGCCATCAAAATAAAAGGCAGCGGCGGCTTATCTTCATAAAACTCGCCGTTGACGGTCAGGCGAAATGGGTTGCCATGTTGGAGCAATTCCTTTGAAACTTGGACATAACGGCACTCATCGGGTCCCCATAAATCCCAAAGCGCCGGCGCTGCCGCCCATAAACAAGCGGCAAGAATCAACAGCAATATTATTGGGGAATTCTTGCTTTTCATAAGCTTTTCTCCGAATTCATCTGCGGGATGTTCAGGTATAATGATAAGGCGACACCCGGTCGGGAGGAGGCAGATATTTGAATGTTTAAAAGGTCGCACAAAGAATGAACAAGGTTGAGTCCGATGCCAAAATGAACGCCAGCCGCTCGTGATGTATCTTGCCTGTGAAATCTTTTGAAAATGTTATTAAGTTCCTCATCAGAAAGCGGGTCGCCCGAATTTTCCACCAGAATTTCAGCGGCGGCATTTTCTGTTTTATATCGCGTTTGAATAAGGATATTTCCGCCGCTCGGCGTATATTCCACGGCATTATCCAGAATATTATTTAGGATTACCCTTAATTTGTCTTTGTCAATTGAAAGGCGCACCTCATCCTCTGTGCGTAAATCAATAAAAATATTTTTGCTCTGCGCTTGCAATTGAAAGCCAGTCAAGCACTCTTTGACCATTTGAGTTAGATTCAACGACTCGAGAATTATAGGCGATTGTTCGGATTCGAGGCGCGCAAGATTCAACAGGTTTTCCACCAAACGTTGCATTTGGCAAACTAAGGATAAAGAATCCTGCATCGCTTCTTGATATTCGCCATCGCTGCGCTTGCGGCTGAGAGCCACCTCCAATGTGGAACGAAGGGCTGCCAGAGGCGTGCGCAATTCGTGAGCAACATTGGATGTCATCCGCCGCTCCCATTCCACCGATTGGGCAAGCCGTTCCAACAGGGCATTGATGGCGGATGCCACGCGCCGGGTTTCCCGGTCATCGCCCTCTGAAATTGAAATAGCGGATGATATTTTATCAATTTGATTCAGTTCCTTTGAAAGGCGCGAAAGCGAACGCAAGGAATAACTCAAAAGAAGATTGGTTAGAAATAGAACGAGAATAAATGTCAGGGAAAAAGCGCCTGCAGAATATGCCATAATCCGTTGAAAATTGCGGTCAACGTTCTCCCGCTCTATCCCGACAATAATTTCAAGAGAAGCGGATGATGCAATTTGGCATTCTCCAAAAAGAAAGATGGGGGCGCCTGTGGGAATTTGCCGTTTCTGCGGCGATGTCAACCAGCGCAGACAACGCACGTTTTCCTTTCCAAAAACATCGTTCCAATAAATCTTCTTTTTGCTTTTTTTGCGGGCGATTTTGTTCATCGCCTCCGAACGGAATTCTTTGCTTTTCATCGAAGGCGCAAGGAAGCAAATCCGTCCATTCGATGCGTCGCGGATTTGAAAAAAGGCGTCATCTTCATCGGCGCGGAATTCATACATCAGCCTTTCATTTTTCTCCATACGGAGCAATCCGCTCTCGGGATCGTAAGAAAGCAGAGCGGCAACGCTTTCCGCTCTTGCAAGAACAGCCTCATCGAGGGCGGAGTAAAGGGCTTTTTGAGTTCTTGCCGCCACAACAAACCAGAGTGCGGAAAAAATTATTGCCATAAATATGGAAAGATTGATTAAAAGCCTTGTTCGAAGGCTTCTCTTTCCGCCGGAATATTTATGAGATCCGAACATATTATCTCCAAGAAGGCTAAAATTGAAGCGAGCGGGTCTTCAATACCGTGAATTTCTGTCCTTCAAACAGAATGTTAATATTATTATAATTGTTTATTTTCTTTTCTTGTAAGTATTTCCTCTTCGCAACAATCAGGAGAGGGTCATTGTTTTGAATCTTTTTTTCAATGCTATTCCAAGAAGCGCTAAAAGCCGGGGGTATTGGCAAATCCTTATGAATTTCTGTCTCCACAAGGATGGAATCCTTTTTTAGAACATAATTGATATATGGTGAAAATTCATCAATCTGAATCAAATCAAATTGCCTTCCTTTGGCCGGTTCGATTTTATCTCCTACGGCATTAAGTTCATAACTATTATCTATGAATTTTTTCGATGGGGGTGCAAAGCGCGCCAGATAATATACGCAGGCAAATATCCAAATAATTGCACATGTCATTGAAAGAGAGGCAATAATTCTTTTATGATGCGTTAAATAAAACCCAGACCATGTTTTGTATTTTTTTGCGTAAAAAACACCTAAAAACAATGCTGCGGCGGGATACAGGGGCTGGATGTAAGAAAACATCGTAGCGCGGATTAAAGAAAAAAAAGCCAGCGTAAAGATAATCCAGGATAATAAAAATGACTCGAATGCGTTCGCCCCGGAAAATAATATCATGAACCCTTTGGAAAATTGCCCATTTATCAAAAGGGGCATGGAGCGTTTTATTCTTTTGATTAATCCCCAATAGTAAGCGAGCCCCCAGCCCGATGTCCCCAAAATAACAATAGGAAGATAATTAAAAAAGTAAAATACGGAACTTCTCTCTTTATTAATCGCCGACCGCTGTAAGGAATATTTCCACCAGAAAGGTATCACGTTCTTCTCCATGCTCGCCAGGATCCAGAGAAACCAAGGCGCAGCGATCAACATAAAAATGGCAAAAGCGGCAACCAAAGGCTTCCAATTTATTTTGGCGGATCGTCCATGTACAATCCTGAACAAGGAGATTGTTCCGACGGGAAGAATCAGAGCCGGAGGTCCCTTCACAAGGAATCCCAAAGAGACCAGCGCCCAGCCCCAGTGCCACGAGTACCTTTTTTCGGGATTAAGCATACCATCAAATATCAAGAGCATTCCTGCCGTCACAAAAAAGGTCAAAAGCATGTTCAGATCGCCGAATTGTCCCGCCAAAACGGGCTGAACCATGGCAAATGTAAGAATGGCAGTTATCTTCGCCGCTTCGATACCGCCCTGTTTTCCGGCCCATTTGATAGTCAAAAGCAGACATCCCATAAATGAGATGACGGAAATCAATCGAGCCGAAAACAGATTCTGACCCAACAGAGAAAAGGCAACACCTGTCAAATCGTAGTAAAGCGGCGGTTTGGTGAGATGCGGAATTCCATTAAGATAAGGAATCAGCCAGCATCCATTATCGGTGGCTTGTCGAGCAACCTCCGCATATCGCCCTTCATCCCTTGGATAAAGAGGGCGGATAAATGAAGGCAGCCCCAGATAAAACAGGGCTATTAAGGCAAAAAACAAATATATACGGGATATTCTCCTCACTGGATATTGTTTTCCGACTCCTCTCCCTGATAATATAAAACATAGCCAAGTCCGCGCCGAGTATGGATCAAACGGGTCAGGTCATCCCTTTCGATCTTCTGCCGCAAGAACCGAATAAAAACATCCACCACATTGCTGGTTGCCTCCGTATGAAAATCATAGACGTGTTCCCAGATGTCCTGACGGCTGACGATTTCTCCTTTGCGAAAGGCAAGATATTCGAGGAGGGCGTATTCTCTTGAAGTAAGATCAATCGCCTTTCCCCCTCTTTTGACTATTTTTGCGGCGACATCAATTTCAAGGTCGCCGATCCGTATGATTGGTTTTTTTTCCTGATAAGAGCGGCGCAGGAGGGCGCGGACACGTGCGAGTAGTTCTTCAAATGAAAATGGTTTAATCAGATAATCATCCGCGCCTGCGTCCAACCCTTTGACTCTGTCCTCGACGGAGTCCCTCGCCGTAAGGATGAGTATTTGATTCTTTTTCCCTTTTGCGCGGAGTTTTTTTAGGATGGTCATACCGTCCATACCGGGGAGCATCAAATCTAAAATGATGAGATCATAATCATTAGATTCAGCATACCAAAGCCCCTCCTCGCCGTCGCCAGTGGCATCCACGGCATATCCCGCTTCCCGCAAGCCTTTGAGCAAGGATTTCTGGAGGGGCTTGAAATCTTCAACAAGAAGGAGGCGCATCAGTCGTCGTCATTCTCCTCTTTTTTATCATTTTTTTCTTTTTTCATCTCGCCCGTAGGGGAAAAAATGATTTCTTTTGTTTTGCCGTTTTCGGTTATTTCAATCTCATAATAGAATTTTTGAACCTGCTCGGCTTCTTTGATTTTGCCTTCGGGGAACTTTTTTATGATTTTATCAATAATCGCAGGGGGCAGGTTTTGAGCGGGGATTTCGCGTTCGATTTCGAGCGGATCGCCCGATTCGGTCACTTCGATGCTGGCGTCTTGTTCGCTGATTTTGGATTCAATTTCAAAAACCTTAATTCCTTTTTTGGTTTCGACTTTGGCTTTAAAAGGTCCTGCGCCTCCTAAATGTTTTTCCACCGCCGCTTTAACTGCCGCAGGAAGCGACTCATAAGGGACCGATTCCTCCTCGTCATCTTCGTCCTCGTTATCATCTTCCTTCATGAGGCTTCCATCAGCGGCGACATGAATCTCTTTCTTTTTGCCATCTTTAACAAATTCGGCGGAATAAACAATTTTACCGTTTTCCAGTTCTTCTTCTATTTCCTTAATCTCTCCTCCGGCGGTTTCCTTAATGATGGTTGCCTGCACAGGCGCCGGCGCATTCTCCAGAGCGATTATTTTTTCTTGCTTCTCCTCTTTAACCTTTTTGTCGTTCTGCGCCCATGCGGCAATTGCCAGCGATGCGGCGATGATGCCGCAAACTAAAACAACCCATACCTTTGAGTTTCTTTTCATGCTTTTCTTCTCCTTTGTTCAAAATTGATTATAAGACAACCCTAATGCATGAAAGATTAAAATGACATTAAAATCGAAAATAAAAATTCATCCGCCAAAAATTATTGAAGCGCCGATTGCAAAAATGGTTAAATCCACAATGGCATGGCTCAGATATCCGGGAAAGATGGATTTGTATCGGATATACATTAGCGACCAGATGGCGCCTCCGATAAAAATACCGGCAGAGCAAACTAAAACTGCCAGCGGGCTGAGGTATATCTGCATGGCGACAATATGATGCAACGTGAAGAATAGGGCGGAGCATAAAATGGCGGGGACTTTGCTGACCAAAGTCTGCAACTGTCTGACCACAAACCAGCGCCAAACGTATTCTTCGAGGATAGAATTGACAAGAATCCAGTATGCCGCCGCGCCGATATATCGAGCGGGGGATGCCAGACCCGTGTTTTCAATTTTGTCAATTATCAACGAACTATCAATCAAGCGCGCGCCCGCCAGCATGTAAAATAAAAATATCGCAAGGCTGATAAGCACACCGGCGACTAAGCCCATAAAGAGTCCGCCTTTTTGGGGCGGGGACAGTCTGAATTTTCCTTTTTCGGCGTATTTAAACCAAAGGGCGGGAAAGGCGAATAACCAGAGTTTGCAGATAGCAAAGATTACGGCGCCGGTTGGAGAATTGGGAAATAGAATCATTGCGGCAAAAACGCCGATACTCGGGACGGGCACAAGCAATAATATGGCGAGTATGGCTTTTTTGTTTTTCATCTGATTGACTTGCGGCGTTTATTCAATCACAAGCCGTTATTTTTTATCACGTTGGCATACCATTCATAGCTCAATTTCGGGATGCGCTGAAGGGTTTCAAAGTTTGTAAATATAATTCCGAATCGCCGATAATATCCAAACGCCCATTCAAAATTATCCATCAGAGTCCAGACGAAATAGCCTTTGAGGGGAATGCCCTCCTTCACGGCGCGATGAGCCGATTTGAGATGCGCGCTGATGTATTCGATGCGTGCGTAATCGTCCACACGCCCTGAGTCGTTGATGTCATCGGGATAGGCGCAACCGTTTTCGGTAAGGTAGATAATTGGGGGGTTATAAAGTTCGTGGAGGAAACGAGCATACCAATAAATGATATCCGGTGTGATTGCCCAGCCCATTTCTGTGCGGGGATACATGGGTTCGGCGATGCCGCTGCCGTTTTTTGCGTGAATGAATTCGGAGGCTCCGTAGATATTATAACCGATGTAATCCATCGGTTGGGATATGATTTCCATATCGCCGTTTTGGATATCCGGAACATTTGCGCCGAGTTCGCGCCATTCCTCTTCGGGATATTTGCCTTTGAAAAGCGGGTCAAGCATCCACGCGCCTTGTTTGTAGAAACTTTTGCGCGTCGCCTCCACATGTTCGGGCGAATCAAAAATGGGCTGCGGGACATTTTGGCAGTGGACGATGCCGGCGCTTGGTTTTTTCTTTGCATTTGCGCGGATCGCCTGAATGGCAAGACCGTGAGCCAGCATCACATGATGGTAAATTTGGCGAATGGTTTTTTCAGGCTCTTTGGCGCCCGGGGCATGTATGCCGGTGCGGTATCCAAGATTGATAAAACATGGCGATTCGTTAAATGTTGCCCAAAGGGTTGCGCGGTCTCCAAGTTTTTTAACAACAGCAGCCGTGTAGTCTTGAAAAGCGTAGGCAGTCTGACGATTGCGCCAGCCGCCTTTTTCTTCCAGCACTTGGGGCAAGTCCCAGTGGTAGAGTGTAATCAAGGGCGCGATGTTTCGTTCGAGGAGTCCATCCACAAGACGGGCATAAAAATCCAGCCCTTTTGGATTCACCGCACCGACGCCTTCGGGAATAATGCGGGGCCAGGCAATGGAAAAGCGATAAGCTCGCAATCCAAGATTTTTCATCAGGTTTAAGTCTTCTTCCATTCGGTGATAATGATCGCAGGCGATATTTGGAGTCTGCCCATTTCGGGTAGCGCCGGGGCGTTTTGCGAATTCATCCCAAACGGAAACGCTTTTTCCGTCTTCATCCGCCGCGCCTTCGATTTGCGCGGATGCCGTCGCCGCGCCCCATAAAAAGTCTTTTGGAAATTGATGATAAACCATATTTCATCCTTTCGAATAAAAAATTTTTAATAAGGAGTATTTGACTTAGCATAGACAAATAATTTATAAAACCCTTATTCTATGAAGAAAAAAAGTCAATCATATCTTGAAATGTTGGCAGCTGCTTTGGGGAAGCATCCTGAAACGGCGGCTGGGAGCCTGCTGCTTTTTTGTGTTTCTGGGGGGGCGGATTCAATCGGGCTTTTTTATGGGGGATTGGAACTTTCAAAGCGCATGGGCTTTCGTATCGCCGTGTGCCATGTTAATCATGGGATTCGAGGGGACGAGGCGGACGGCGACGAGGCTTTTGTGGCGGATTTGTGTAAGCGCCATAATATTCCATTGTATATAAAACGGCTTCAATTCATGTACGGCGAAAAAGTTTCCGAAGATGCCCTGCGTCAAGAGCGGCTCAATGCTATCTGCGCCTGCGCGCGCAAGGTTGGCGCAAGCGCCGCCCTTCTTGCTCATCAGCGGGATGACCTTGCCGAAACGTTTTTGATGCGGCTCTTGCGGGGCGGCGGATTGCGCGGTCTGGCGGGCTTCCGCGAACGCGCAGATTGGGGCGGCATCACTTTGCTTCGCCCGTTAAGAAATATTCCGCGTTCGTCAATTATTGAATATCTCGAATCTCGCGATTTCATTTGGCGCGAGGATTCAACAAACAGCGACCTTACGATTCTCCGAAATAAGATACGACAGCAGGTTTTTCCTTTTTTACAGCGCGAGATTGCGCCGGATGTTTCAGAGAAATTCGCTGCGACTGCTAATCATTTTGGGGAATTATTTGATTATGTAATCAACGACGCCTCTTTGTTGTTTCAAAGTTTTTTAAAAATGAAAGATGCGATTGAGTGGTTTGATTTGAATGATTTGAATCCGCTGCCGGATTTTATAATTTCTGAGATTTTGCGGCTGTGGATGCGCCGAATTAAGGGGATTTCTCTGCCGCCTTCGCGCAAATCTATCGAGGCTTTGATGCGCATGATTCGCGAAGGGCAAAGCGGCGAGCTTTTGCGCTTTGGGGGCGGCGTCTTGTTTTACAAAGATTTTCAACGGGTTATGGGATTCAAAACCGACGTCCCGCAATCGTTAGCAAAATCTGAGATAATCAAACGTCTCGCGCCTTTTTTAATTTCCATTCAAAACCAAGAGTTGGGTCTGCCATTTTTCGAAAGCCCGCAAACGGCAATAACCGTTGAAAGGCAACACATCCCGTATCAAACAAAAGACATGTCCGTCGCAATGTGCTCGGCAAACGAAGCGCCCATGGAGGCAATTACGATTCCGGTTTCTCGGATTAATTTTCCGCTGTCTTTTCGAACGCGCCGCAGCGGCGACGGAATCAACTTTTACGGAGTCACCAAGCCATTAAAAAAATGGTTCATTGAGAAAAAAATCCCCGTTCCTCTGCGCGACCACTGCGTCATCATAGCAGATCAAAAAGGCGTTTTATGGGCGCCGCGAATGCCTTGCGAGATGTTCACGCCCAAAGGCGATGAAACGGTTTTAGCTGTTTTATTTCAATAAGGGTTAATCTTTTATTTATTAATAAAATATGCGATGCGCTTGCTTTCCTGATTGACGCGATCCACAGCCGAGACGCCCACTGCTTCCAATTTGGCGGCTTCTGCGGGTTCAATAACGCAACGTTTCATGCCGCCCGGCAAAATTGTCCATTTCCAAGCGCCGTCAATCTTTTTGTAGATGACCCATTGCCAGACAGGGGACGGAGAATCCAGCGAGTATTCGAGGGCGATGCTGCCATCGCGTCCTTTGATAATATCCAAAGCGGGTTTAAGAAGGAAGGGGTCATTGGAAAGCCAAGGCGATGCGGGCACAAGCGCCTGTTCTTGATAAACTTGCTCTTTAAGTTTTTTGGAAAGGTCGTTGCGGTTTTCCAACAAGGGCTTCATGCTGAAATGGACATTGCCGCTGGCGCCGGGCTGATCGCGGGTTGCCTTGATTTGATTGATAATTTCCTCCGGCTGATATTTGCTTGTGTAGTTGCCAACCCAGATGTTGCGATTTTCTTTATTCTGCTCTGTCCACCAACGAAGGATGGGTTTATAAGGAACGCGCTCGTTTGAGATTTCCCAATATATCTGCGGTGTCCAGTAATCCACCCAGCCTTTTTCGAGCCAGAGTTTGGCATCCGCATATAACACGCTATATTGATCAAATGCGTTCATTGCAACTTCGGGGGGATATCCCGGACGCCATATACCGAAGGGACTGATGCCGAATTTGACATGCGGCTTTGATTTTTTTGTTTCGTCATAAACGCGTTTAATGAAGGTGTTGACGGCATCTCGGCGCCAATCATCGCGGGACAGTTTGCCGCCGGATTTTTGATACGCCTCCCATGTGTCATCATCGGGGAAATCCTTGTTATCATTATAATCGCGGTAAGGATAGAAGTAGTCATCAAAATGAAATCCGTCAATATCATAACGTTTAACAACATCAGCGATAACAGCCGCTGAGATGTCCTGAACTTCCTTAATTGCGGGGTCCATCCAGTAATATCCTTGGTTGCCCAATTTTTTGACAAGGTCCGGGCGGGTTTTGATGATTGAATTTTCAGAGATTTCGCTTTTCATAGATGGGTGATTGGCACGATAGGGGTTGAACCAAGTATGAAGTTCGATTCCGCGTTTGTGCGATTCTTCGACCCAGAACTCAAGAGGATCATAATATGGCTCGGGCGCCTTACCCATTTTGCCCGTAAGAAAATAAGACCAGGGTTCCAGTTTCGAATCATAAAGGGCGTCGCATTGTGGACGCACCTGAAGAACGATGGCATTAAGATTTATTTCTACGGCTTTATCGAGAATGGCGATTACTTCCGCCTTTTGCTCTTCAACAGGCAGCCCCGGCTTGGAGGGCCAGTCAATATTGGCGACTGTGGCGACCCAAGCGGCGCGGAATTCGCGGGGAATGGGCGGGATGTCAATATCCGCTTCAGCAATTTCCTTGTTCAATGGGACAACCCCACATGCAGAAACTGTAAGCGCGAGGGATAAAAGAATAATAAGATTTCTCATCGCTGTTCTCCTTTATTTAAATATTATTTTCTTACAACACATCTCATTCAACAAAATGCAAGATTAAATTTAATTTAAGAGTTGTTTTTTCAACTATTCTTCTTCTATCTGGGTATAGATATTGCCGTTTGCGTCGCGGTAATAGCGTTTCACCAAACGTTTTTGCGAGCGTCGAAAAAATGTTTTTTTGAAAAATCGCCACCCTCGCAAATATAGAAAAGCCGTCAACAAGCCGCCCAGATGTGTGATGTGCGATATGTTGCTGCCTGATGCCCTCGCCCCAATTGAATTGATGAAGGCGACAAAACCAAAAAGCAAAACCATATACTTCACCTTCATAGGAATAAAAAAATTCATGAGAACGGTGTCATCAGGCCAGTTGAACGCATAAGCCAGAAGGATGCCATACAGCGCTCCCGATGCGCCAATCATCATGTCATTTTTGCCGAAGATGAAGCCCCAGATGACATGGACAATCGCCGCGCCAATTCCGCAGACAAAATAAAATTTCAAGAAATTGCGTCCGCCCCAGAGCATCTCCAGTCTTGGCGCAAAAAACCAAAGTGCGAACATATTCATCAAAAGATGCATGCCGTCTCCGTGGAGGAACATATATGTGATAAACCGCCAGACCTGAAATCTGCGGATAGATAATGAGGGATTCTGGCTGAAATAATACAAAAATTTTCCATCCCATCCGATAGCCGCCAGCACGGTATATTGCATCAGAAGAACGCCGACATTGATAAAAAATATCCATCGGACAACTGGGGTCAGATGCTGTTGGAAAAATCCCTTAATTTCGCGAATCGTGTCGCTTGCCATTAAATCGTTTCCCTTCTACCGCACATCTGAATCAATTCCTTTACTTAACAAGTTTATTTTCCCCAGGAGGCGGCGATGGGCATACGCCAGCCTTCGCCAAAGGCGCGGCTTGTTACTTTAAATCCGGGGGCAGCCTGCCGGCGTTTGTATTCATTGCGGGAAATTGTGCGCACAATTCCTTGGACAAATCTGAGGTCATGCCCAAGCCTGGCTGCGATTTCCTCGACGCTTCGATGCTCTTCGACATATTCACGGATAATCGGATCAAGTATATCATAAGGCGGCAGAGAATCAGTGTCCTTCTGGTTGGGACGCAGCTCTGCCGACGGCGGTTTTTCGATGGTGGAACGGGGTATGATTTCTGATTCGCGATTAATCCACTCACAGAGTTCATATATCAGCGTTTTGGGCACATCGGAGATGACTGCCAGTCCTCCGGACATATCGCCATAGAGTGTGCAATAGCCCATGGCAAGCTCGGATTTATTTCCCGTGCTGAGGACGAGCCAACCGAATTTATTGGAGAGCGCCATGAGAATTGTTGCGCGCACACGCGCCTGAATATTCTCCTCTGCCTCATTGAAAGGCGTCCCCTTAAATTGGGGTTTGAGGAGTTCTAAAAATGATTCTGTCGGTTTCTCAATTGGGATTGTGATGTATTCTATTCCCAGATTCTTTGCAAGGGCGGCGGCGTCATCGAGGCTTTCTTGCGATGTAAATTGCGAGGGCATGGATACGCCGACGACTCGATCGCGTCCGAGCGCTTCAACTGCAATCACAGCCACGATGGCGGAATCAACTCCGCCGGAAAGTCCAAGTGCTGTTTTTTTAAATCCGCATTTACGGACGTAATCGCTCAGTCCGCATTTGAGGGCTTCTAAGAGCCGTTCAGGAATTTTTTGCGTTGCGGGGCGGATGTTCCCTTTTTTTGTTTCTGTATCGTAAATAACCCTATCTTCAGCAAAGTCGCAGGTATTGGCGGAGATTTGCCCATCCGGCTGAATGACGATGCTCCATCCGTCAAAGATGATGCTATCGTTTCCGCCGATGTGGTTGACGTGGACAACGGGGACGCCGCATCGGCGAGCTGTTTCGCGCATGACGTATTCGCGGATGGGGCGTTTGCCGAGCGTAAACGGCGATGCAGAGATGTTGATGAGGATATCAATTCCCTGCGTTGAAAGTTCTTTGACGGGATCTATTTTGTAAAGGCGCCGGTTGCCATCTGGAGCCGGGAAATTCCAGATGTCTTCGCAAATCGTTATACCGAGATTTAATCCTTTGAAAGCGGTTTTTTGAACGGATGGCGCGGGGTCGAAATAACGCGGCTCATCGAAAACATCATAGGCTGGGATAAGCGTTTTGTAATGACGGGAAACAATTCCGCCATCGGCGCAAAGAACGGCGGCGTTGAAGAGTCCTTTGCCAACGGGCGCTGGGTTGCGCACAACGCAGCCGATGATGGCGCCGATTCCTATTGTTTGGGCGGCGATGCGTTCAAGCGCTGCAAGGTTATCATTTATCAATTTATTATGAAGCAACAAATCGCGGGGCGGATATCCGACGATTGTCATTTCCGAGAAGATGATTAGGTCAACGCCTGCTTTGCGGGTTGTTTCGATTTCATCAATAATGCGTTGCGTATTATATTCAATATCCCCAACGATGGTGTTGATTTGTGAAAGGCAGATTTTCATATAAATTTCCTTACGCTCTTTTTCTCATCATTCCCGCAAGGATGAGTTCCAAATCGCCGCGGCGGTCTTGCGGGCGCATGAAACATTCGATGATTTTTTCATTGGGAAGCGAATTAATGCGTTCATTCATGATGCGGAGGACGGTGGTGTTTATTTCAACGGCTTTGAGGACGGGCATTCTTTCTGGATTGATGTCTATGCCGAAATACTCTTTGTATCCCATGACTTTGAGAGCAAAAAGGAGAGCCTCCGCCTGACTCCATTCGACCGCGCCCACGTTCAAGTCTTGGTCATAATTCCCCAGCGGTTGGCTGTTCCAATGGGTGTGGGCAAGACGCCCTTCCAAGCCGACGAGGCTATAGGCGGCGGCGCAGTCTTCAAATCCCATGCGCACATGTCCGACTTCGGGATTCAAACCGACAAGGCAATGTCCTGCATCAAGGAGTTTTCGATTAATGGGATTTTTCAATCTTTTTTCAATGCGCTGAGCTGCCAGAATGCCTTCCGCTGTGGTGCGGTAAATGTTATTGGGAGCGGGTTCATAAGGTTTCGGTTCAATTGCCACTCGAACGCCCGGCGCTTCATCCAAAGCCTCTGCCATGCCCCCTTCAAACCAGTCCCACATGTATGGGAATATTGTGCCGAGGGAATAGAGATAGCCGTCCATCCCGGGCCATGAGATGGCGACATTGGCGCCTGCGGCTTTGACGAGTTTAATGCCTTCAACGGCGATATCCACCGCTTTTTTCCGCACGGCGCGATTTGGATTTGAAAGGCTGCCAAATTCAAAATCTTTATCAAAAAAATGGGAGAATGGGACAGCGACAAGTCGAATTCCTGTTTCTTTTTCGAGTTTTTTATAAAGGGGCAGATTCTCCCAATTGACCTCGGCGGGGTAATGAGCCTCGATGCCGCTCACGCCGTACTCCGCCATCTCGGCTGCCATCTCCAGCCGCTCTTTGATATTTGCTTCTGGGATATAGCGGTCGTGAAAGCGTCCGCCTGCGGGTGTGAAATACCAGATGCCCACAGAGAATTTCAGGTCGAGTGTGGAATTATTCAAACGTTCGATAAGTTGTGCGGGCGACAGTTTTTTTCTTTGATATCTCAAGTCGTTCAAACGATAAGCCATAATAGTTCCCTCCCTTATTCATCAGAATCAAAAGTTTTTTTTGCCGCTTTCTTTTTGATTTTTTCCCACCAATCAAGGCGTTTTTGAATCTCTTTTTCAAAGCCGAATTTGCCCGGCTGGTAGAATTTTATCCCCAGTAATTCCTCCGGCAGATAGTCCTGAGGTATAAAATGTTCCTCTGAATCATGGTCGTATAAATAATCTTTGCCGTATCCCAAATTTTTCATGAGGCGGGTGGGGGCGTTTCTAATAACGAGCGGCACGGGCAGAGAACCCGTTTCTTGGATTGTTTTCATCATGTGTTCGTAAGCGACGTAAATCGAATTGCTTTTGGGGGCGGCGGCAAGATAAACGACCGCTTGAGCAAGGGCGAGTTCGCCTTCCGGCGAGCCCAGTTTATCGTAAGCCTCGCGAGCGGCAAGCGCAATCTGGAGCGCCTGCGGGTCGGCGTTGCCGATGTCTTCGCTGGCAAAACGGATCATGCGTCGCGCGACATAAAGGGGATCCTCCCCTGAAGCCAGCATTCGCCCCAGCCAGTAAAGGGCGGCGTCTGGGTCGCTTCCCCGCATGCTTTTATGCAAAGCGGAGATGATATTGTAATGCTCTTCGCCTTTTTTATCATACATCAGATGGGTGCGCTGGGCGAGCTCTTTCACGACGTCGGCGGTGATTTTTTTATCGCCATCTTTAACGACGCCCGCGCAAAATTCCAAAAGGTTAAGGGCGCGCCGCGCATCGCCATCCGAGAGTTGAACGATTACCGCAATGGCTTCTTCGTCGCATGAAATGCCGAAGGCGCCCAGCCCGCGTTTTTCATCTTTTAGGGCATTAGCAAGGATGGTTTTCAAGTCTGCGTCATTAAGCGCCGTCAGAACAAAAACTCTGCAACGCGATAAAAGGGGCGCAATAATTGAAAAGGATGGATTTTCCGTTGTTGCGCCGATAAGAAGAATGGTTCCTTTTTCTACGTGCGGCAAAAAGGCGTCCTGCTGCGCCTTGTTAAATCTGTGAATTTCATCAATAAAAAGTATGGTTTTGCGGTTGTAACTTTGCTGATTCAGTTCCGCCTGTTCAAAGATGTGTTTGACCTCTTTTATGCCCGATGTGACGGCGGAGAGTGTGAAAAAGGCAAACTGGGTTTTGCGGGCGATAATATTGGCAAGCGTAGTTTTGCCGGAGCCGGGGGGACCCCAGAGAATCATTGAGCAGATGCGGTCTTCTTCAATCAGGCGCCGTAGAAGCGAATTTTTGCCGAGGAGTTTGGATTGTCCGACGAACTCAGAAAAATCATTGGGGCGCATTCTATCAGCCAGCGGACGTTCTTTTCTGACATCCTGTTTGTTTTTCTTTTCGTTGATAGAATCAAAAAGGTCCATAAAAAAACCCGGCTTTGGGTTTTAGTGCCGCACGGACATGTCGCGGATGATGAGTCCGGAGATTATCGTGGGGTGAAGACGGACGGAGAATGGCGGTATTTCGCCGCCGCCCGCCACCACCTCTGTCAGACTTTTCATCGGACATGAATTCAGTAGGAATGTTGCCGCTGATTTATTTTCCACGCTATGTTTGAGCGCCGCGGCGGCATCTTCAAAATAAAGGAGGTCTTCCTCCTCCAATTCAATTTCTGGATTTCCAATCCAACATTGTCTGATAATGTAGTGATTCAAAATGCTGACATCAAGATTTTTAACAGCATCCGTCAGAGGCGAATCATCATCATACAAATCAGAGACATTTACATCGTTTTTCAAGGAAAGCGCAAAGACGCGCTCATCGGGTAAAACCATTCCAATGGTTGGTTTCTTTTTCCCTTTATCGGCGATGACGGAGAGAATTTTTACCGCTGCGGCGTCATGTTTTTTCATGCTGACTTTGATAGGTGTTATGTTGAAATAGACGGCGAGGTCTTCCATGAATTCATTCATGTCCACGCCGCTGCCCATTTCGGAGGAAAGCACGCGATGAATGGGGAGGGTGGTCACGTTCTGCTCTTCAAAACTGGTAAGGAAAACAAGAATATAATCAAAGGGTTGCTGTCCGTCAAGTTTGCCGGTGACCTCGCGCTGCTCGTCCCGATAGGTCAGCGAGACTTCGAATCGTTTGTGTCCTTCGACCATGAAACATTTTCGATTGCGGAAAAATTCGGTCATTTTGGCAATGGGTTCTTTTTTATTGATGACCCACATTCGATGCGTGTCGCCCGACGTTTCGCGAATCTCTTCCCAAGGTTTGCTGGACTGAACGTCTTCGAAAATTTTTGAAAATTCGCCTTCAGAGTCGTGAAAGAACATGGGGATAGGGCTGAAGTTGCATCGGGTGGCGCGCAGGATTTTGAGGTGAAACGCCCGTCCCAGATAGGGCGTGGAGCCTTCCACAATCATGTGGTTCGGTTTTTGGCGGCTCAGATTCACCAAGGCATAAACTCCGCGTCTCACCTTGCATTTTGCCACAGGGTGCGCATAGGTTTGTTCATATAGGTAAAAACTTTTGTTATTGTCATTAACAAGAATTCCATCGCGGCGCCATGCCTGAATCACGCTCGCTGTGCGGGAGAAGGGGTTTTCATATTCCGCCTCTTCATTTTCGTTGTTTTCATAAGATGGAATAAGATGAAGAATATTATTGGGATGGCGGTCGCGATATTCCTTTTGCTTTTCCGCCGGTATCATTTCATACCAGGGGCTAATCACAAGGTTCATATCTTCGATGAGGCGAGAGTTGTATCTCGTCCCAATGAACGGGAAAACATCAGTCATAACGGAGTTTGCCTCCTCGATAACGCTTAAAAATCCGACACCGGCAAATAGCCAGTCTTATAAATATGGCTTTTCTACTTGCTGATATCTAAAAGAGGCTGCAAGATATTTCTTACAATAATCGTCATCTTAATCATAAAATAATCCGGCGTCAAAGAATTGCGCGTTTGTTTAATTGCCTGGATTTTTTATGACCGCCTGAATTTTCAATTCAGCAAGTTCATCTTCCTTTTGTTTTAATTGAGCGCGGGCTTTAACCAGATCCTTTTCTGCCTGAATTTTTTCTTGGCGCATTTTTTGGATATCCTTTTGCAATTTCTGGTTGGTCTGAAACAGGTATCCCGAAAAGGCGCACGCCGCCAGAAAAAGAATCAGGAAAAAAAAACTCAGCCAGCCGCTTTTGCCTTTGCTTCTTGAACTTCTGCCAGCCACATCCACACCTCTGCATGAAGAGATAACGACAGCAACAGGAATTTCAGAGACTGTCTGTCTTATTGCTTTTTGCCAACGAATATAAGACCAATAGTAGAATGACCAACCATCATCAAGTCAATGTCAAATAACATACAAAAATTATAATATTTTTCTCATCTTTCATATGATTCAAAAAGCTTGATGCCGCTTGCGGAAATCTCCATGAAACAATATTACATAATTTTTATGGGCAAATGAATTGAAGATTAAACTTTCGTTTGAAAAAAAAGATTTCATTGTTGGTCTCGGGATTTTTATCATTATCCTTTTGCCTTTTGTGTATCAGATATATTGGAGACACCACACGCCGCAAGGGTATTATTATACAGGTTTTTTGATTTCGGATCAAAACACATATTCCGCCATTTTCCGCTCGGTTTTTGAGCGGGGAAACGGCATTTTTTATTCATACCCTTACGCGCCGCCCGGCTCAGATAATCCCGCTATTATGTTTCAGATTCCCTTTACCCTGTTGGCATGGTTTTGGAAGCTCACAACAAGCACACGCGCGGCGTGGGAAATTCTTCGCATCGTTTTCGGAATTGGTTTTTTGTTTTTGTTGTATAAATTTTTCGTTAGGGTTTTTCAGAATTTTTATCCGAAAGAGATGGCGGAACGAAACGGGCAAATCATCAGCCGAGGTTTATTTTTGACGCTCCTTTTTGGGGCGGGGCTGGCGTGGTTTATTGCCGCTTTTCGATTCGGGGTCGGCAGATTTGCCGGAACTCTGCCGTTTGAATCGAGTTATCTTGATACGTTCATAGATGTGGAAAGCGATTATTCGGGGTGGATATTCAACATATTTCGAAACGTGTTTAACCCGTTGGAGGGGATATATCATTTGTGTTTCTTCTTGGCTGTTCTGGGCGCAATTCGCGGGAATAGCAGGCTTGCGTTTGCGGGGCAACTGCTCGCTTGCGGCAGCGGTGTTTTTGTCGGGCTGGAGATATCGGCAATCATGCTGTTATTTTTTATCATAGAGTATTTATACTCAAAGGATAAAAAACATCTGAAGCAATTTGTCCTGTCGTTTTCGATTTTAGGTGTGTTTATTTTCTATTACAAAATATTCATGCGTTTTTTCCCCGTCAGCCGCAGCCTTGTGGAACAGCACCTAATCAATTTGCACGGCGCGATACCTTTGCGCTGTTATTTTCCCGCTTATGGTTTTTTGCTTTTTTCAACGCCTCTTGTATTTTTGAATCGCGATTTTCGCCGAGTTTTTTTTCAGAAGCGCGAAGGGCGGCTGCTTTTTATCTGGCTGTTTGTTGTGATATGCCTTATCCAAAATGATAAAATCTTAACCCTTCAAAGAAGCGTCCAGCCGGCGCATTTTGCAAGGGGTTATCTTTTTACGGCTCTTTTTCTCATTTCGGCGCTGGGGGCGTTTCCGTTTTTTTATCGAATATCCCAGAGGCGTTTTCTGAAATTGATTTTGATTATGTCGGCGCTTTTTATTTTGATGCTCCCAGATAATCTGCTTTACCTACGCAGGTTGTTCACATTTGAGCCGCATCCTCATTTTTTGCTCCTTCCAACACAATCAATGGAGGTTTTCAATTATCTGAACGGTCTCAATACACGGGAAAATATTTTTTGCTCCGATATTCGTTTGGGCGACCAGATTCCCGCGTTTACGCCTCATTCATCCGTTTGGGCGATGGAATACGCCACGCCCTTTGCAGAGGATAAAAAGCGGATGATTGCCGGCTTTTATAACAATATTGGAGCGGATGATTTCATTAAAAAATATAAAATCTCCATGCTCATTATCCTGAATACAAAAGCTGCGCCGCTGGCAGAAAAAATCAAACGTCCCGAATGGAAGGAAGTTTTCGGAAATGATATTTGGAAGGTTTATCAAATACCCCGATAGAACATATCTACGCCTTTAAGGCATCCAAAACCCTTTGCGCATCGGGAGCCATTTTAAAAAACTCTTTCAGAATCGAGCAGGGATATTTATCGCATTTGCCGCAATGGGCTATATTTTTAGCGGAGGCGCATTTGCGAATTTCGCACAATTGCTCGCAATAATAGATTTTCGCTCCTGCAGATTTGCAGCCAACGCAATTAATATCCTTTGCTGCAAAGGGGGCGCTGTATTGTTCCGACCATTTTTTAGCAATGGCTTCCCGTAAATTATCATCATCATTTACCGTTGCAATAAAGGTTTCGCACTTTCCGCAATCGAGTCCGCAATAAGCAATCATAATAATATTCTTTCTTTCAAAAAATATTTTCTATCCCTTGACGGCGCCGGCGCTGATGCCGCTGATGAAGTAACGCTGCATAAAAAGATAAATGATAATGACCGGCGCGATGGCAATCACCGAGCCCGCCGCCAGATACTGGGTTTTATCAATGAATGCCCCGGAGAGTTTGGCGATGGCAATCGGCAGGGTGTATTTATCCTCGCGGTCAATGATAATGAGGGGCCAGAGAAAATTGCTCCAGTTGCCCACAAAGGTGAAAATGGATAATGTGGCAATGGCGGGTTTGGTCAGGGGGAACATAATCCGCCACCAGATGGAAAACTCTCCCGCGCCGTCAATTCGCGCCGCCTCCTCAAGGTCCATCGGAATGGTCAGGTAATACTGTTTGATAAGGTAGATTCCAAAGACTCCGACCGATGTCGGCAGCACGATTCCCGCCAGCGAATTCATCAGCCCCAGTTTTAGACATGTGAGAAAAAGGGGTATCATGTATAGTTGAAAAGGGATCATCATTGTGGAAAGGAGCAGGAAAAAAATCAGGTCGCGTCCAGGAAATTTCAGCCGCGCCAGCGGATAAGCGGCAAGGGAGCTCAGGAGGATGTTAAGAAATAATACGGCGGCTGCCACCATGACGCTGTTAACAAACGGGCGCCATAGTTCAAATTTTTGCCAGGTTTCCGCGAAATTCATGAGTGTGGGATTTTCTGGAATTATCCGAAGCGAATAGATATCGCCGCTCGCCCTCAGCGCAATGGAAACGAGCCAGTAAAAGGGACCGACAAACACGATGACAAGGGCGATAAGAAAAAGATATTTAAGAAATATTTTCAAACTCTTCCATTCTCCCGCCTTAAATTTTGTGCGCTTTACCCATCAAGCGGACGTTAAAAAATGTGAAGATGAAAATGATGCAGAAAAGCGCCACGCCCATAGCGCAGGCGTAGCCCATTTCTTGCTCTCCCCTCACGCCCAAGTCATAAATGTAAAACACCAGCGTGGATGTGCCAAGGCGCCCCTGCGTCATCATATAAATTTCTTCAAAAACCTGCAGGGCGCTGATGGAGGAGATAATCGCCACCAGCGTTATGGAGGGCCAGAGCATGGGAATTTTAACATGAAGGAGCGTTTGACGCGATTTGCAGCCGTCAATCATTGCCGCTTCGAGCAACTCGTGCGGGATTGAGCGCAGCCCGGCGATGAATATCACCATGTAATATCCCAGTCCCTTCCAGATGGTTACCGTCATGACGGTGAAGAGCGCAAGTTTGGGACTGGTCAGCCATGGGACGTTTTCTGAAATCAGGCTCATTCGAGATAGAAGCGAGTTGAGGATACCGTGGTCGGTATCAAAAATCATTTTCCAGACAAGGGCGACGACGACCATCATTGTAACAACCGGCATATAATAAGCGGCTCGGAAAAAGTTGACAAACGGGATTTTGGGTTCGACAAGCAGCGCCAGCGCCAGCGAAAGAATTATGATAATCGGCACAACAATCAGATAAAGGAAGGAGTTTCCAAGCGAGCGCCAGAAATCGGCATCTTTTGAAAGGCGGATGAAATTATCGAGCCCGACAAATTTGTTATCTGGGGAAAGCGGCGAATAATCCCATAAGGAAAGAAGAAAGGCGCGGAGCATCGGATAAAAAAGGAACACGCTAAGAATAATCAACGTTGGAAGGAGAAAGAGATATGCCAAAAAAATCTGGCGGAGCCTACTTCCGGAGAATCTCATTCCATTTATCCTCCGCCTGTTTGATTCCTTCCTCCGGTGTTATTTGTCCCAGCCCAACTTTTTCCGTGATGTCATCCATTGCCTTGATCAGCTTGGCTGAGTTTTTTTCCGGGAATCGAACCACTACGCCTTTTTTTATCTGTGCGGCGATATATTTTCTGGCGAGTCCAAGCGGCGTATCTTCAACTTCTGTGAAAAAAGGGTCTTCCGCCGCTTTGATAACGGAGGGGACAATGGTTACAATTTTGCAGAATTTGAGTTGGTTTTCACCGTTTGTGACAAAGGCGGCAAATTCCGCAGCCAGTTTGGGATTTTTACATTTTGCGGCGATGGTTAGATTTTGGACATCAATCGTATAGAGTTCGTTATCCTTCCAATACATGCAGGGGCGGACAACGGTGTTGTTATAAACTTCCGGCGAATCGGATTGGATGAGTTTCAAGAATTGTGCGCCGTTGTGGAATATGGCGAGTTTGCCGCTTTTGTATAATTCGATAGGACGGCGGTGCGTGGCGGTGAGCGCCTCGCGCGGGGTGAGTCCGTTTTTATAAAAATCTATCCAGAATTTGAAAGTCTCAACAGACTTGGGCACGTTGAATATGGCTTTTGTTTGCGTCTCATCAAGAATGGGGATGCCCCGGACAAAAAGCATTCCGTGCATTGATGCCGCTTCCGTGTAGATGGGAAAAAATGCGAATTTATCCGTTTTTTCATGAATGACTTTTGCCACATCAACAAGTTCGTCATAGGTGGCGGGGATATCTTTTTCCGTCATACCTGCCTCTTTGAAGATGTTCATATTCACCATAGCAACCGCGCCCGCCAAATACCATGGGAGCGCATATATTTTGCCGCCGTATGTGCAGGCATCGCTGACCACATTGGGGTAATAGATTTCGATAATTTCTTTGGGGACGACGCCTTCAAGGGGCAAAAGAACCGACCGGCTGGCAAAACTCGGAAGCATTTGAGGGGTCAGATTGACCACATCCGGCGGGTTATCGCCCATGAAGGAGGTCAGCAGTTTGGTTTCATAATTAGTGGCGGGGTGGTCGAGCCATTTGATTTTCACGCCCGGATGAGCCTTTTCAAACTCTTCAAATAAAGGCAGGAAATAATCGTCAAATGTTGGGCGCAGTTGCATGGTGAAAAAAGAGATTTCAATATTTTGAGCCTGTAATTGAATTGTGGCAAATAAAAGAATCAAAGAGATAACAAATATAACCAGTTTATTATTTCGATGTGCCATCGCCGCACCTCCCAGATTTCAAATTATTGTTTTAGCCCCATGCTTTTCAGCGAGCGGCGCGCGCGTTCCGCTTCGTTAGATTCGGGGTCCTGTCTGATAATTTGGCGATACATCTCCGCGGCTTTATCCACCTCGTTCCGCGCGGCGTAAACCTGCGCAAGGGCGTTTTTTGCCTGAAGATTTTCAGAGTTTTTTTCCAAGATTTTTTTGAACGAGTCCATGGCTTTTTCATAATAGGTCATAGCGCGCTGTTTTCTGTTTTGATTTCTTCTGCCCAGAATATAATTTGCCCAGCCGAGTCCGTAATGATATTCCGTGGAATCGGGGTTATGCTGGACTGCCTGTTCATAACTGGCGACGGCTTTAGTGTATTCATCTTTTTTATAATAGACCTCTGCCTCATTGAAATAAAGTTCAGCCATTTTAGATTCGAATCGTTTGACATTGGTGGGATTTTTTTCAATGGCTTTTTTGATGGCGTCAATAGCTTCCGAATATCTGCGCTGGTCCTGCAAAAGTTCGGCTTCTTTATAGAGGGCGGCAGCTTCGCGGTCGGCAGGGCTTATCTGGGTTTCCTCGCGCGGACGCGCCAGATTGCTCACAAAATTTTGAATCGCGCCGGCAAAGAAAAAGAAAAACGCAACGGAGGTGAGGCACAAAACTGAAAATATTAAAAGCCAGAGCCCGATGCGGACGCCGCTTGATTGCGGGGGTTGACGCGTTATCATCTCGTCTTGCTCTGCGGGCTGGATTTCATCAATTTCGGGAATATCGTCAACCGCTATTTCCGGTTGTTTTGAGGTTTCGGGTTCCTTGGAAGCAGGCTTGCGATCTAAGGCATCGGCAAGCATTTGTTTTATATCTTGGCGAAAGGGGGCGATTTGCATCGCTTTTTTGAAATGGGCGATTGCCAGATCATAACGTCCGGCTTTAAGGGCATCAATGCCCTCCTGCGCCGCCGCATCCACCGGATTGATTTGTTCCGATTTTTTCATAACACTTTGCTCACGATGTCAGGATGTGAATCCGCGTTTTATGCTTTTAATCCGAACTCTCAATTATTGAATTAATATTCATTTGGTTTTTCTCTGCCATGCAAGCATAAAATGCTCTTTGATGAATTTGGGCATTTTCAATTAATTTTTCTTGCATTGCGCCTGTAAATTTTTAATGTCATACGATATTAATTTTTGCCAAAAGGTGGAAAACGTGCGTTTCCTATTTGCTCGAAAATCTTTTTTAAAGACTTTTTCGTTCTTTTTCATTTTTTGTCTTTTCATTTCATCCCTGCCTGCGCAGGAGGAACCCGTTGTCAAAGAGATAGTCATTCAGGGTCTTCGGACGGTCAAGGAAGAGGAGATTCATAGAATCATTCGAACAAAGGTCGGTGAACGCTCCTCGCCGGAGATGAGGCAGGAGGACCTTCGCGCCATCTATGCTCTGGGCAAATTTTCCGAAGATATCCGTTTTTATAAAGAGGATATGGAAGGCGGTATTCGCATCACTATCGTCCTAACGGAAAATCCAATCGTTGAAGATATTCAGATAATTGGAAACAGCGCAATGAAGGCGAGCCTGATTGAGTCGAGGCTTCCTTTGAAAAGAGGGGAGATTCTCCCATCAAGCACGGAAATCAAGGCGCGTATTGAGATTGAAAAACTTTATTCCGGCGGCGGGTATAAAAACGCCCGCGCCAAAGTGCGCATCGAGCAACCCGGCGACGGCAAGGCGTTCGTCATCATTGTTATTGACGAGGGTAAAAAGATCAAAATTAAAGACCTCATCTTGCAAGGCAATCAATCTTTCAGTTCTTTCCGTTTGCGTTTCCTTCTGGATAATAAGGGCTCTTGGGCATTCTTTAATAATTATTATGATGAGACGACCTTTGACGACGATTTGGAGATTCTCCGCCAGTTCTACGCCGCTCGGGGTTTTTTGGATGTTGTTGTTAAACGCGGCAAGCCGGAGTATAACGAGGAAAAAGGGTGGATTAATCCGGTTATAGACATCACCGAAGGACCTCGGTATGTCGTCCGACAGATTGAGCCGCGCAACGCGACTCTTTTCACATTGCAGGAAATCGGCAGTTGCTTTGCTCCCCTATCGGGCAAATTCTATAATGCGGACAAGTATCAAAAAGGTCTTGCGAAATTGCGCCGCCTTTATGGAGACGAGGGCTACATTCAGATGCAGGTGGAGCCTGATTTGAAACGATTGTCGGATGAACCTGCCATCAACTTGATTCTGGATATCAAAGAGAACGAACGTGTTTATGTCGGCAAAATCAAGGTCAGAAGAAAGGGATTTCCCCGCGACAGTTCCGAGACGAAACTGGGCAAAATGTATGATAAAATATCGCCGCCGCCGACGGATGAGGTGGTTGAGCGCGAGGTGACTCTAAAATCGGGCGAGGTTTACCGCACGTTTCAGGAGGTGCGCACAATCGAGCGGTTGAAACGGCTGGAAATTTTTGAGGATGTGACCATCACTCGCGAGCCGACCGAGAAAAAGGACGTTCGCGATGCTGTGGTTAATGTGAAAGAGGGAACAACGGGCAACTTTATTTTGGGCGTGGGATACGGCGAGGATCCGGGCGCGTATTTTCAGGCAACTTTGCGCGAACGCAACCTTTTCGGCGACGCCCGCGACTTGCGCGCGCGTGTTCTATTTGGCACAAAATCAACATCTTTTCATATAGCCTATCTCGATCGTTATTGGCGCGACACGGATAAATCGCTCGAATGGGCTATTTATCGGGACACCTTTGTGCGCAGGGAATATGCAGAACGTATTTATGGCACATCGCTTGAAGTGGGCAAACCGCTTTCTGAATATGTGAAGGCTTACCTGCGGTTTCGCGTTGAGCATGTCAACTTCTTTGATGAAGGTGATGATATTCTTACCAAGCTTGATTCATACCCTGTTGCAACAACACGTCTCCGCATCGTGGAGGATCGAACGGATGATTCTTGGTGGCCTACGCGGGGATTTACGCGCAGCGCCGGTTTGGAATTGGGCTATGCGGATGGCGCTCTCGCCAAACTCAGTTCGGATTTTTCATATTACAAAGGGATATATAAGGATTTTGTTTACTCCCTAAGCGGTTTTGGGGGATTGATGCCGTATGATGCGGACAAGGTAGGCATAACGGAACGCTTTTTCCTCGGCGGCGCAAATGACCTGCGCGGCTTTAAGTATCGGGGCGCGGGTCCAAAGGATAAGGGAGATGATGATATGGCGCTTGGAGGTTCGACAAAGCTCCTGCTTAAAAACGAAATTCGCTATCCTATTTATGACGAGTTGAAGGGTATTGTTTTTGTAGATGCCGGTATGTTAGATGAACGGGTGGGATTGTCCAGCCCCCGCGCCAGCGTGGGCACCGGCGTCCGATTTAAAATCTCATTTGTCCGCGTGTATATTGACTTTGCACAGGCTGTTGCCAAAAAACGCCACGACGATACCCAGTTTTTCCATTTCCGCCTTGGAGCAAATTTCTAATCAAGACACATTAAAAAACACCGCAAGGAGAGCAAAAGGATGCGCAGATATTTTTTATTGGCGGTTATATGTATTTTATCGCTGGCAGGGCGGGCTCAGGAAACCAGCGGCACGCTCAAAATCGGGGTTTTGGATCTCGACCGAATAATGACGGAATCCGCTTTCATCCGCCGCACAGTGGAAAGCGTTCAGGACGAGGTCAAAAAAGAGCAGGAAAGCATCAACGATCAGCTTAATCGCTATAAAATCTTGAGCGAATCTTATGAACAGCAAAAGACGATTTTGACTGAGGAGCAAAAGCAGAGCCGCCGCAAAGAGATTGACGATTTGAAGATTGCCATTGAGGAGCAACAGGACAAGGTTAATCGCATCATCAAGCGTTCGGAAAGAAGGCTTCTTGAGCCGACGCTCGCCCGAGTTGATGAGGCAATTCGAGAGGTTGGCAAACAAGGCGGATATGATTTAATACTCAAAAACGACAGCGTTCTTTATGGCTCCGCCCGAGTCGGCGTCACAGACGCTGTCATTAATATGATTGAAAAAATGGAAAAGGAAAATCCCATCATTTCGACTTCTGGGGAAGAGCCCTCAACATCAAAATCCTCAACCAACGGCGAGACTCATCCAGCCGCCACGTCCACTCCTGCATCAACTTTTTAAGCCGACAACCCGCCATGCGGATACTGGTTTAGCCCGTCCTTTTACCATCATAGGCGGGAGCGGTTCAAAATTGATATTATTTTCTTTGAGGAATGCGTTCTGGCTGGATGCGATTTTTTTGCATGCTGCATCATTGATATAAATGTCGCCGGCGGGGGCGTTGCTTTCCAATCGCTCCGCCACATTAACAGTATCCCCCAGCGCAGTATATTCGATGCGGATTTTTTTGCGACCAACAGTGCCCACGACAACATCGCCTGAGCAGATGCCGATTCCCAGTGCAATCTTTTTTGATTTTTCCACAAGAATGGGCAGCGCATTCAAATCTGCCACAGCCGATTGCATATCCAGCGCTGTTCTTAAGGCTTTGAATTCAGCGTCCGTCAGTTCCAGCGGCGCGCCGAAGATTGCCATAACGGCATCGCCCATGAATTTATTAACCACGCCGTCGTATTGGAATATAATCTGCGATAGCGTGTCATAATAGACATCCAAAAAATCCACCAGTTCTTTCGCGCCGATTTCTTCCGAAAGCGATGTGAAGCCTCGAATATCGGCAAAGAGTATCGTAACATTTTTTTTCGAGCCCCAGATGGCTTCATTGTCATAATTACGCAAAATCTCTTCGCCGATTTTGGGCGAGACTGATTTCAGAAAGACATTCCGGACGCGCCGCCGTTCCCGCTCTTTGATGCCGACGATGTAAAATATCAGTATAATGTATGATAAAACAATTGTTCCCGCGGGGCGAGCATAAGGCAGAAAAAACGATTTTCCATTGAAGGCAAAATAAGCTACCGCGGAATAAAATGCCAAGATAACAAATGCGATGAGCGACGCCTTTTTATAATCCAGACGGAAAAAGAGGAGTCCCATTAAAATGCCCAAGGCAATAGTTATGGCAGCTTCGGCTTTTTTCCCAGCCGCGCGGATATAATCATCATTCAGCACCATATTTATAATCGCGGCGTGTAGCCCAACCATAGGAAAGGCTTCGGCAATGGGAATCGGTTCCATATCAGACCCGCCGGGATTTAATTCCCCCACAAGGATAATGGCGTCTTTGAAGACTTCCGGTTTAATCCGACTCTGCGCTTTTTCCCCAAATTTTGCATAATGAAGGATTTGGTGGAGTGGGTAGGCGTTTCTTTTTAAAAAGGGGTCGCCTTCTCTGAAGTTGACGAGCACTTTGCCTGTTGAATCAATCGGGATTTTTTTTGGCGCGCTTGCGTTTTTTTTGGGGTGAAATTCGATGCGGTCTGGCAAGATGTTCAACTCATCGAAATTGACGCCATAATAATCGCAAAGGAATACGAGGTCGAGATGCGGATAAATGCGGTCTTTATGTTTTATAAAAAACGGGGCGCGGCGAACTACTTCCTCCCCTTCTTTTACCACGTTGATAAAGCCAACGCCGCCGGCTGATACAAACAATAGCGGCGAAGGCAATACGGCAAAGGGGGCGGCGGGAGGCGACAGGCGGTCAAATCTTTTTTTATTCATGCCCCATCGTTTTTCAAAAAAGTTTAAAGCGTATTTATTGACTTTGAACTTTTGAAGATGGATGGCGCGATCAAGTTCCGCCGCTTTGCTTTCATCGGGATTTATAATCAATCCGTCGCGTTCCCGCGAAAGATTATCCATTTGGTCAATACCGTCCAGCAGCTGCATGCGGTCATCTTCGAGTGTTTGTTTTTGTATGGATGGTTGAGAGGCGCCGCCTGTCAATTCCTTTTCCAGAGGTTCAAGCGGCGGCGCTTCGCCGAGAAATTTGTAACTGATATATGTCGGCATTTCCTGCAATTTAAGGGCGAGTATGGAGTCCATCGGTTTTGGATGTTCAAAAAGGATGTCAAAAAGAACGGCTTGCGCGCCCCACCGGCGGAGCGTCTGGAGCAGAATCTGATACGCCTCTCGGGAGTCTATTTCCTCGCCATAGAGAAAATGGTCAAGGTCTGTAAAACCGATAACGATTAAATTGTCATTCATTTTGCGGGGAGGGCGCAGCGCCATGCGCAAATCGCGGGAAGCCATTTCAAATTTGTCAATCTGGCGGGTGAAAATTTTGGGGGTTAATGGGTTTATCAGCAAAAAGGCGCCTGCAAGCCCCAACGCCATGCATAGGATTGCCCGATTGAGTGTTTGGTGGTTTGCGTTGGTTTTCACGTTATGCGCCACAGGGAAATTTTTCTTAATTCCGCTGGTTTTAATGGGCAGACTCGGGGCGATAGGAGGGCACAAATTTCATAAGCAGACGGCGGATGGCGTCTTCATTTCCTTCGAGGCAATGCTGGCGGAAATCATCCATCCCGCGCTGGAGTTCAATCCAATCGCTGCCCGTTGTCTGCGCGACAAAAATTTTGTCCATATCCGTTTTCTTTATATCCTCGCCCTCTGATAGCAGTTCTTCTGAAAGTTTTTCGCCGGGGCGAATCCCTGTAAAAACGATTTCGATATCTTTTCCGGGCTCAAAGCCGGAAAGGGTGATAAGGTTTCGCGCCAAATCTACAATCTTCACAGGTTCGCCCATATCCAAAAGAAAAAGCCGTCCTATATCTCGCATAGCGCCGGTTTGGAGGACAAGGCTCACCGCCTCCGGTATGGTCATGAAATAGCGGGTCATTTCTGGATGGGTGACGGTGACGGGACCGCCTCGTTCAATTTGTTTTTTAAAAAGGGGAATCACGCTTCCGCGGCTGCCCAAAACATTGCCAAACCGCACGGCAAGAAAGGAGGTTTTGGAGCGCTCTGCGAGTGTGAATATAATCGTTTCTGCCATGTGTTTGGACGCGCCCATGATGCTGGTTGGGTGAACCGCTTTGTCCGTTGAGATAAACACAAAAATTTTTGTTTTGAATTCATCGGCAAATCTGGCGAGATTCAACGTGCCGAAGATGTTGTTTTTGACCGCCTCCTGCGGATACATCTCCATAAGCGGGACGTGTTTGTGAGCCGCCGCATGAAAGCAAATGGTCGGGCGATGATGCTCAAATATTTGGCGCAACCGCGTTTCATCGGCGATATCGGCGATGATAGGAATTATCTTATCGCTCTTGAAGTTATAATTCAATTCCGATGTGATTTCATAAATGCTGTTCTCGCCGCGTCCGAGAAAAAGTATTCGCTCTGGATTGTAGGACATCAGTTGGCGGCAGAGTTCCGAACCTATGGAACCGCCCGCGCCGGTGACGAGAACTTTTTCCCCTTTGATGTAATTTTTATCTTCCGGCAATAAGAGGCGAACGGGCTCACGCCCCAAGAGGTCTTCTATCTCCACGCGGCGAATCTGGCTGACTTCCACCTTGCCTTCAATGAGGTCATGCATGCTGGGGGCGATGTGGAAAGTGACCGGCATGCTTTTGCAAGCGCTGATAACCTGGCGCAGTTTGGTTGGCGAGATATGGGGCATCGCCATGATAACATCGTCTATGCGGTAGCGCTCGATGGCATCCGGCAGGTCGCGAAGACGTCCGACAACCGGCATCTGGTGGATATATTTGCCCAGCACGGCGGGGTCGTCGTCAATAAAGCAGACAGGGCGATAGCCGCGCGAGGAATCTTTGAGCAGCTGGCGCGCCACCGTCTCGCCCATATCGTCTGCGCCAACAATCAAAACGCGGCGGACGTCTTTGGGCAGACTCATGCCAAAAGTCAGGATTATTCTGCGGCTGAATCGTCCTGCGCCTATCATAATCATGACAAGAAGCCATTCGATTACGATAATGCCCCAAGGAACGCGCAGGACGTTTTGTCCTGTTGGGTGAAGCGGGAAAGGACCAAGCCGCGTAAAGTTTTCCAGAATAATATTGATTATCACAAAGATTAGCGTGCCGATAGTGGATGAGGCGACGATGGCAATGAGTTCATTGATGCTGGCATATCGGAGCATGCCTTTGTAAAGTTTAAAAAGGAAAAAGAGCGTCAGGCGCACCAGAAGAATCAGCGGGAGAATGGTGAGATATTGGCTGCGATATTCCGGTTCGATGTGAAAATCGCGGCGGATGAGATACGCCAAGGCAAGAGCCACCGCCACAAAAAGGGCGTCAAGGAGCAGTAGGATAATCCGATGGACTTTTCTTTTTAGCATATAGCATTATTTTGAGTTGTTTGCAGGTTTATTAATATGCTCCATCACCTTGTCGCCATATTTTCCGCGGCATTCATCACAAATACCGCGGGGGAGTTTAACCATATAAACTTTTTGGCAGTTTTTGCACACATATTTTTTATCATATTGTTTATTGCGCTGGTCCTGCATTCCTTGCATTTCGCGAAATAAAATTGTGATGTTATCTTTTAGGTTGGCTTGCAGAACATCAAACACGTTAGGCGCAATCAGATAGGGGTATCCTTCGCGGAATCTTTTAATCCTATCCAAGACAGAGTTGTGGTATTTGATAATTTCGGAGAATTCATTCAAAACAAAAAGTTCTTCGTACTCCATTTTTATTCCTCATTAACCTTTTTTCAAACGCTTGGTGAATGTCCAGAAGATGCGTTCAATTTTCGCTTGGCAGATTTTATCATAAAAACGAATCGGACCAACCCAAGGGATGATTGCCTTTCGAT
This sequence comes from candidate division BRC1 bacterium ADurb.Bin183, assembly GCA_002070185.1. Lineage (GTDB taxonomy): Bacteria > Sumerlaeota > Sumerlaeia > MWCT01 > MWCT01 > MWCT01. The sequence continues at coordinate 13,839 of MWCT01000006.1, read as the reverse complement.
GCCCCATAAGTGCAAGGTCGCGCAGGCATAAAAGGAGGATAAAGGCGCCGATTTTTTTCCCGCGGGTGACAGGGTCAACGCCCATAGGTCCAAACCATCCCATGCCTCTGTTGTTGCCTTCATATCCGGAAAATCCGACAACCTCGCCTTTGTGGATGCAGATATAGAGGGTGATGGGATCATTATCATACGCGCCAGCGGCTTCGTCCACCCATGCGGGCCAGTTGGCTTTTAGGAATTTCACAAGGCTGTCCCAATCTGATTGTTGAGCGCGCCGGATGGTAAAGTCTTCGCCTTTGAGCCGCTCGATATCCGCCAAAAAAGGGTCAGCCATATCCGGGCGAACATCGCAGATGAGATTATGATTCGGGATGCCGCGTTCATATCCGTTTTTAATGAGAAAACAAAAGGCTTCCTTGTATCGAAAATCAACGCCGGGCATTTGATAATTTGCCGCGACGTCCATGATAGAGACGCCTGCCGCGCCCTGAGCCTCAAGGCGTTTTTCGATTTCTTTTAAAAGAGTTGTTCCAACGCTTTGACAGCGGAATTTTGGATGAACGGCAAGGAGGCGAATCCATCCGAATGTTTCATCGCGGCGCTTTCCCATAACCCCCTGCACAAAACCAGCCGGCTCGCCGTCAATTTCTGCGACCAAACCCAGTTCGGACTGATAATCTTTTGCTTGAATCGTTTTTTGTTTCAGGAGGTCTTCATACCAAACGTCGTATTCCATTCCCAAACGGCATATTTCCGTAAGAAGGGGAATATCTTTTTCGGCAAGCGTTCTCAAAGACAGCATTTGTATTCTCCTAAATATATCTATGCAAACAATATAAATATACCATCTGTTTATTCCCGCCAAACAAATCAAGGAAAACTTTTGTTGTTTTTTAGACTTTTATCTTGACGGGTTAAAATATGGAATTTAGTGATGGCTTTGTTTGATATGTGAAGAAGATTTACTGTTGAATCTTCTGGGTTGGCGCATCTTTTTTGTAGGATGCGGGTGGGTGTATTTAGAATAAAATACAGATTTTTGAAAGGGGTGTACTTATGAGGTGTTTGCACAAAGCGGGAATGGTTCTTGCGGTAATGCTGCTGGCATTGACGGCGATGGCGGAAACTTTTCCACCGGTTATCGGGAATATTCCCGATGTTATCATTATTGGGGATATTGAAGATGAAGGAGAGATTATCAGCGGGCAAACGGTGGGCGGTTGGTTTCGTTTTCCAAATGCTATTAATCTTGATTATTATGTTTGCGACATGGATACTCCGACTTCTTTTATCTTGTGGTCTTTCTATGAGGATCCCGATGGACCGGACGGCGAAATTGACAATTATGAAATTAATGGGATTACTCAACTGGATGACCCAGCCGATGCATTATTTCCCGGCGCTAAGGAACTGACAAATGCGGTGGATACGGCAAATCGCAATCCATGGCTTTCCATCTGGGACATCAAAGCCTGCCCTCAAAAAGATAGCGAATACTCTTACAATCCGGCGGCGCAGGAGCTTTCCGACGGCAACATAATCATTTATGCCTCGGATGGCTTTGGCGTTGCATCTAAATCTATCACAATCACTTCGCTTCGCGGCGCTTTCGATCAGGTGTCTGCGCCTCCGCCCTTTGGCGTTATGTTTCCCTTTGACGATCCGGACTCAGAAGGCTGGGAGCCGTTCCCAACGCCGAGCGGAACTGTCATAAACGATGAACTTGGCGATTTCATCATATCACCGGTTCTAACGGATACGGGCGTCATTGGCATTGATGATAACTCAACCTCGAATGTGTTCGGCAGTTGGCAAACTAAATACAATGTTACGCTGGAATATGAGAAGGATTATCTGTATCTTGCCCGATATGAGCTGAAAACGGATCAGCCCAACAAGCAGTTTGTGCCGCAGGTTCGTATGCGCTGGAGCGATTTCAAAACTTTGACCAGCGCCAACCTTATTATTGACAAGGGCAATAATAGTCTGACTACTGACTGGAGCGTCTATAATTCCTATTATTATCAGCCGACTACCGAGGATAAGATGTGCCGCAATCTTCGTCTTTATTTTGACGTTGTTGACTTCACGCCGGAGCAAAGCGGCGCGGTCTGGTGCAATTCTATCGAAGTTATGCGTTTTGCTCCGCCAACAATGGAGCCTTTTAGCGAATTTATTTATGATTCGGTTGAAGATTTCATGGACAACTGGGCTCCTTATAGCGTTCCTGCTTTTGATGCAGCGACCAGCGGCGTCAGCACAACCGGCGTTTGGCTTGAAGCCGAGCCCGGCATTTCAAAAACTCCCCTGACCTTCGGCGCATGGGGCTTGCAAATTGATAAGGCGACTCAGCGGTTTGAAGCGGATCGTCTTTATAAAATCACATTCACCCTTCGTTGTGAATCTGAAAGCGCCAGAAGCTCCCTGCCTATGATTCGCATGCGTGTCAGCAATGGCGCTTTTGACACAATGGCATTTCGCTCTGTTCGCCAGGTTGACGAAAATTGCGCCCAGATGCCCACAGCAGATGGACGCGATTATCCGCTCTTTTTTGAATCGCCGCAGGATGTGTATCCCGGCAGCAAAGATTTCTTCCCGCTGAATTCAATCGTGCTGGACTTTGACATTGTGGCAACCAGCTCTCCGGCAGTCCGCATCGCGCAATTTGGGCGCGTGTATTTGGATAAGGTTGTCATCCAGAGTTTCCCCAAACCATAAGCAGGATTCGGCTGCGGATATTTAAAGGGTGTGGTCTTTGAGATCACGCCCTTTTTTCTTTACAACGAGATGCGGGGCATTGATTATCCCTATTATAAATCGCAAGGTTCATTATTAAAAGGGAGAGCCGCCATGACGGTAGATAGCCATATAACTTATATCTACAAACGCAACGGACGTTTAGTTCAATTTGATCAGGATAGAGTGACAGATGCTATATTTCGCGCGGCTCGCTCCATCGGCGGCGAAGATATCAATCGGGCAAAAGAACTCTCCGATGAGGTGGTGCGCGTCCTTAATGAAACCTTTGAGGCGGGCGAAAGACCTACCGTTGAGGAAATTCAGGATATTGTGATTAAAGTGCTTGAGCAAAACGACCATCAAGCCACAGCGCGGGCATACGCCAATTACCGCAAAGAGCACGCCCACCTGCGCGAAGGGCGCAAGTCCGGCGAAGTGGCGGAGACTGTCCCGTATAAGATTTTATGGGACGTCCTTTCATGGAATGTTGATTATGGCTGCGAATCTGTCGAACATTTGAACGAACATGTGCGCCGCGGGACGCTGCCTATCATCATCGAGGCGGCTGAAAAGGTTTATCACGATGAGATAGATAATCTGGCGCAATCCATTTTAAAGAAAAAAGATAAAATCCGCATCGTCATCATTGCCGGTCCTTCCAGTTCAGGCAAGACTACCACCACTATCAAAATTGGCGAGCGTCTTGCCGAAGAAAAAATATCTCTGACGACCATAGGGCTGGATAATTATTACAAAAATCTCAAAGAGCATCCAAAAGATGAATTCGGGGATTATGATTTTGAACGTCCTGAATCGCTTGATATTGAACTGATTAATGAACACCTTGCGGCGTTGATACGCGGCGAAGAGATTCAGATGCCTTTTTATAATTTTAAGACTGGACAACGCGAGCATAAGACGACGCCCTTTCACATGGAGGCAAATCAGATTCTCTTGATTGACAGTCTTCATGGTCTTTATGAACCGCTAACTGCCAGCGTTCCGGTTGATGTAAAATATAAAATGTATATCGAGGCGCTCTGCCAGATTAAGACCCCCGACGGCGAGTTTATGCGTTGGGCTGACCTTCGCATGCTTCGCCGTATGGTGCGCGATTCATGGGCTCGGAGCTATTCGCCCGAAATGACTGTGGGGCATTGGCATTACGTCCGCAAGTCTGAGATGCAATATATTGTCCCGTTTATCAGCCAAGCCAATTATATTTTCAACGGCTCGCTTCCTTATGAACTTTCGGTTCATAAAAAATATCTGTGGAAATATATGGACCAGATATACAACGCCTATAAAGACCAACCGAAGCGATACGACGCTTTTATTCGCGCAAGACGCGTTTATGAACTTTTGAACGCTGTCACGCCTATTGATGATGATTCGTGCATCCCCCGCAACTCGCTCATGCGCGAATATATCGGCGGGAGCGTTTACAAATACTGACGGATAATTTTTCGGTTATGTATCCTGACCAATTTATTGTTTTGATTGCAGGGCGCTCCATCCGATGGAAACATGGAAGAGGCTTGCCTATTGGGGAAATCAAAGAATGCCCTTCTTATATTCATGCCGTATGTGATTATGAAAAAGGCGTTACTACATTCGTTGCCAACCGGACTGGTCGGGGAAGGGTGATTTTCAAATCCCTGCATCAAAATAACATTTTTTCAATACCTGTTGTTGTCTTCTCTGAGAAGGAGGCTTTTATCATCGCTGCCCTTTCATGCAACCGACACGAAAAGTGGGATCCCTCTTTGCAAGACCGGCTGCCGCATCATTTGTGTTGCGGGGAGGATAAACATGGCGACGCCTTTATCCATGTCGGCAATATGGAACGGATTCTTCATGAAAACGGCTTGCCAATAACATGGTTTATTGACCCGCCTGTCGCTGAGGCGCATCTTGATTATTTTGAAAAAGGGCTAAAACTTCATGGCGATGAATTTGCCTTCATGCCATCTTCATACAGCCATTTCAATCCTGTTAATTACAATCTGGATAAGACTCTTAACGAAACGGTAAATTTGATGCGCGAAGGGATTCAAAACCTCGAAAAGGTTTTTCAACGGCGCGTTTCAACCGTCGCCATAGATCAATTTATTGGGAGCGTTGGAACCAATTTCACACATGCTGCCGCCGAACTGGGAATCAACGCCATTTGGGGTGTGGGTTTCGACCACTTCACATGCGACACAAGCATGTTTCACGGCGGCTGTCCTTGGAACCCTTATCGCCCGGATGCGGCAAATTTCAGAATTCCAAGCCGCATGCCGCTCCCTTTGTGGATATTTCAATGGACGTTTCGAGATTTGATAAACACTATCCATGTGCCGGGAGGAGCAAGCGGCGCTGTCATGTTCTCAACCGATGTGGACGATATTCTTTGCACATCTATCGCCGCTCATCAGGATGATTATTATCACCGCCTTGCGCGCGAGCTGCTGAAAAATAAGGAATACAATGATATGATAGTCCTGACCATCCATCAGGAGGATCATGATTCATGGAATAAATCGGGATTGGAGTATTACAACCGCTTTTTTTCGGATCTGCCGATTGGTTTGACGCCTGCGACAATGGGCGAGGTTGCCGCATGGCTGGATTTGAAATATCCCATGCCGCAGGAGCCAGCCCAATGTCTTCGCCTTGAAGACCCGCTGACCTGCAAGGATGAAGTTCAATTTATCCATCCGGATGTTCGCAAACCATCCGATTGGCAATCAGGCGGCGGGCAGTATCCCCCGCATGTTTTTTACTACGACTCAGATTTCCAAATTATCTATATTGAAAATTCGCCCGCGCCTTTTCGTTTTATTGATTATCGCAAAAAATATCCAATCGCCGAAAATGGTTTTTATCCGGCGGAGAAATTGCCGGAGGTTCAAGTCAAATCTTTGATGTGGCAAGGCGGCATTCTTTCTTATAATCTTTATTCCAGCGAACCTTATGAAAATTATCCGCTTGCGGTTTGGACAGACGAGCCCGCTCCGGAGGGAAGTATCCCCATTTGCGGCGGGTTCATTGTTTTTATTTCCCTAAAAAAAGGCGTGAATAAAACATGAATCAAACCGGAATCAACAGCCGTCAATCGGAAATTGAAAAAGCGGCGCTCGAAGTTCTTCAGACTCTTCGCAATGCCGGGCATGACGCTTTTTGGGTGGGCGGCTGCGTCAGAGACAAATTGCTGAACCTGCCGATTCAGGAGATTGACATCGCCACAAGCGCATCCCCTCAGACGGTGATGAGGTTGTTGCCCAAAACGATAGCGGTCGGCGCCCATTTCGGCGTTGTTGTTGCGATGGTGGGCGATATAAAAATCGAGGTGGCAACTTTTCGGTCGGATGGCGCCTACCTTGATAATCGCCATCCCAGCGAGGTGCATTTTTCGGACGTCCGTCAGGACGCCATGCGTAGAGATTTTACAATCAATGCCTTGTTCTGGGATCCGATTTCAGGGCGTCTTCTTGATTTTGTCAAAGGACGCGAAGATCTGCAGAAAGGGATTTTGCGTTGCATCGGCAAGGCGGAGGATCGCTTTGGCGAGGATGCCCTCCGTTTGCTCCGAGCCGTTCGTTTTTCCATTCGATTTAATTTTCCCATCGAGGATGAGACATGGCGGGCGATGTTGTCATGCTCAAGCTTGATTAAAAGGATAAGCGCAGAACGGGTTCGCGATGAGTTAATCAGGATTTTTACTGAAGAGAATCGCGGGAAAGCCCTTGAGATGTTGGAAAACTCGCGCATTCTTAAAGAAATTCTGCCGGAGGTTCAAGCCCTCAAAGGCGTTCCGCAGCCGGAGGAATTTCATCCGGAGGGGGATTGTTTTGAACATACGAAGCTTTCCCTTGACGCATTGCGGAGTCCATCCGCCGCGCTTGCATTCGGTTGTCTGCTACATGATATCGGGAAACCTCCGACATTCACCAAGGCGGAGCGCATTCGTTTTGACGGTCATACTAAAATCGGCGCGTTGATGGCGGACGCTATTTGCCGACGGTTGTGTTTTTCCAATGATGAGCGAGAAAAAATCACAGACCTTGTTGCGCGCCACATGCACTTTCTTTCTGTCAAGGATATGCGTATTTCAACATTGAGGAGATTTCTGTCGCATCCGAACATAGAGGAGGATTTGGAGCTGCATCGGGCGGATTGTCTTGCAAGCCATGGCGGGCTTGAAAATTATGAATTCTGCCGGGATAAACTTGAAGAATTCCGCGCGGAGCAAAAGGAGATTATCCCGCCCCCTCTCGTGACCGGCGAAGACCTCATCGCGGCTGGATACAAACCGGGCCCGCTTTTTAAGGAAATTCTGAATCGGATTCAAGAAGCCCAGCTGGAAGGCGAGATAAAAAATCGAGCGGATGCGCTTGCCTTGTCGGCGAAAGAGTTTCCGCTTCCAGAGGTCAAGCGTCAATGAAATTGATGCTGAATGGTTTGGGAATGTTCAGTCGTTTTTCATAGAACAGGCAAACAATCTGGGTGCGTTTTTTCTTTTCAATATTAAAAATAATTTGGCTTGAAAAAACCCTTGCGAGGTAAAGCCCGCGCCCGCTTTCGTCAAAAAGTCCCTCTTTATTGTATTGTCTGGCTAATTTGTTGATAATGACTTCGGGCGATAAGTCGCCGCGGTTATCTGTCGCGCTGAATCCGATGGTTGTGGCATCCGAGCCATATTCCATCCACATCTCTTCGCCGATTGCCAGAGTTTCAAACGTGTCCGGGCGGTATTTTTCCCCGCCTTGCTCATCGCGGAAGGCGTGATATAGGGCGTTATTTATCGCTTCCTCGATGATGAGGCGGACGTCGTAGAGTTCATGGATTTCATATTCGCAAGAGGCAAAATAATTAACCGCGTCCTCGATGATACGATTCTTGTCGCTGCGATTCGCGATGCGTTCTCGGGACCAGTCTGCTTCATCGGAAAGGTAACGAGCCAAGCCGAAGGCATTGGAGGGTTCGAGGATGTTTTCCACAAAAAGCAGGACGTCGCGGGCGTTATAGAAGGGCAGTTTGGGAAGGACGTGAAAGCATCGCCATTTCAATAAAAAAGGGAGGTAATGCTCTGTATCCGGCGTGGAAATAAGCCCGATGCGGGCTGTTGTCTGATGCTGCATTATCGAGGCATTCAGAGCGGCATCCGATTCTTTGAAGATTTCGAAATCCACTAAAATGAGTTCAAACTTCATTCGTCGGACGAATATGTCGGCTTCGTTCATGGTTGCCGCCACGATGACATCAAAGCGCGGGTGCAGCAAACCCCGAAGGTGTTCGTTCGATCTTTGATCGCGATCTATGATGAGCACACAAGGATTCAAGACTCTTCTTCCTTAGGCGATGATGATTCCTGTGTTTTTCGCTTTTCAATAATCGCCGATATTATTATGGATATTTCATAAAGAAAAAGCAAAGGCAATGCAACCATAAACATGGTGAACACATCCGGCGGCGTGATAATAGCGGCAAATATGAAAAGCAAGATGATGGCATGGCGTCGGTATTTTCTTAGAAATGCGGCGCGGACGATGCCCATCCAACTCAAAACTACGATAATTACCGGGAGTTCGAAAACGCAACCGGATGCCAGCATCATGGTCAGGGCAAGGTTCAGATAGGGCATGATTCCCAGACGCGGCTCTAATCCGGGGAAACTATAGGAAGAAAAGAACCCCAGCGCAAACGCCAACATGAGATAGGCAAATGCCATACCGACGGGGAATAAAATAGCGCCTGCAAAAATAATGGGTTTAACCGCTTTTTTTTCTTTGGCTTTTAACCCCGGTGTGACAAATTTCCATATTTCGAAAAAGATGAAAGGAAGCGATAGAATGAAGCCAACAATAAGCGCGGCTTTGAACCATAATATAAAGGGGTCAATGGGATTAAAATAATAGAAGTTAAATCTGTAATCGGGTCCGAATTTTATTTTTTTTGTCCCGGTTGTATCGAATTCAATCTCCATCTGAAATTGGGATATTCGTTTTTCGCCGCTTGCTTGGTCTGCTTTTGGCAAATAAATCCGCCCGTCTTTATCCGCGAGCAGCCGAAGCGGTTCCTCATTTTTTTGATAGCTTGATATGGAAAGCGGTCG
>MWCT01000006.1:0-2500 GCA_002070185.1 candidate division BRC1 bacterium ADurb.Bin183 | reverse complement strand
ATCGGCTCCAGCGGTCCTCACGGTCCGCCTTCTCAGCGCATGGAATGCTCTCCTACCGTCCCGACTTAAAGTCGTGACCCCAAGCTTCGGTATGACGCTTGAGCCCCGGTGATTTTGGGCGCAGAATCTTTTGACCAGTGAGCTGTTACGCACTCTTTGAATGATGGCTGCTTCTAAGCCAACATCCTGGTTGTCTAAAAGGTTCCACATCCTTCGCCACTTAGCGTCAATTTAGGGACCTTAGCTGTGGATCTGGGTTCATTCCCTTTTGACCACGGATCTTAGCACTCGTAGTCTCACTCCCAAGCAGTTAGGTGATGGCATTCGGAGTTTGGTTGGGGTCGGTAGGCTTGTAGGCCCCCTATTCCATCCAGTGCTCTACCACCGTCACGATAGGCTTGAGGCTGTTCCTATAAACATTTCGGAGAGAACCAGCTATCACGGAATTTGATTGGTCTTTCGCCCCCATCCTCAGCTCATCCAAGCGCTTTTTAAGGCACACTGGTTCGGGCCTCCGGTCGGTGTTACCCGACTTTCACCCTGGCCAAGGATAGATCATCCCGCTTCGGGTCTGCCCCGCGAAACTAAACGCCCGGTTAGGACTCGCTTTCGCTCCGGCTCCTCCCCTGAGGGGATTAACCTTGCTACGCGGGAGCAACTCGCTGGCTCATTCTGCAAAAGGCACGCCGTCGCACGGTTTCGCCTTACGGCGAAAACACACGTGCTTCGACTGTTTGTAGACATGCGGTTTCAGGTACTATTTCACTCCCCTTATTGGGGTACTTTTCACCTTTCCCTCACGGTACTTTTGCGCTATCGGTCGCTGGAGAGTGTTTAGCCTTGGAGGGTGGACCCCCCAGATTCATACGGGATTACTCGTGTCCCGCACTACTCAGGAACGAAACTACCGCAATTTGGTGATTACGTTTACAGGGCTGTTACCTTCTATAGCCGGCCTTTCCAGGTCCGTTCAGCTTAACACCAAATCGCGGCGGGAAGTCTGCCGCCTTCCCAAATTCCGCCCTACAACGCCGATATGACAACGCCGACAGGCTTGACATCATATCGGTTTAGGCTCGTCCCGTTTCGCTCGCCGCTACTCAGGGATTCTCGTTTGATTTCTCTTCCTCGGGGTACTGAGATGGTTCACTTCCCCCGGTTGCCGCGCTCCTGCCTATGTATTCAGCAGGGCGCATCCAAGGTTTACCTCGGATGGGTTGCCCCATTCGGAGATTTCCGGATTAACGGTTGTTTGCACCTACCCGGAACTTATCGCAGCTTACCACGTCCTTCATCGTCTTCCAGCGCCAAGGCATCCGCCGCATGCCCTTATTAGCTTAACACACTAAATTTGCTTAAAAGCTATTAAGGCACTTCATGAGTTTTTTAAATTACCCATGGGACATGACTCGGATATGCAGTTGTCAAAGAGCGTTTTGGTTGACTTTTTAAGGTTATGCATGTTGCGGTCAACCTGTCTATGGTGGAGCAGATCGGGTTCGAACCGACGACCTCCGCCGTGCAAGGGCGGCGTTCTCCCAGCTGAACTACTGCCCCAGATATCAAGTCGGGCTGTGAGCCCGTTTGTATCCAGTTTTGCAAGAATCAAAGAACAAAATTTGACACAATTTTCTTCACGTTCAACAACAGAGGAACAAATATATCGGTTTCGGCTTTCTCGTGTCAAGAGCTTTTTGACACTTTTTTTGGTGGGCCTAGTTGGAGTCGAACCAACCGCCTCGTCCTTATCAGGGACGCGCTCTAGCCAACTGAGCTATAGGCCCATGATGTCAAAATGCAAAATGAAAAATGTCCATTGTTTCGTCATGTTGTTTGCATCGCTGCAGTCACTGGGGTGACTTATTTTGCATTTTTCATTTTCAATGAGCCTACGCGTTGCCGCAAAAAAAACACCCTTGTTTTGGGGTGTTCCCGATGATTGATTTTGAAAACCAAACAGAGGGGGGGGGTAAAGGTCAGGCGTGCGCTCGACCTGGAATGATGGAGCGGGATCTGTGAGTGATTCAGCTCCATACTCCTTAGAAAGGAGGTGATCCAGCCGCACCTTCCGATACGGCTACCTTGTTACGACTTCACCCCAATTGCCAGCCATTCCATCGACGGGTGCACCGGCTTCCGGAACAACTGACTTTCGTGGTGTGACGGGCGGTGTGTACAAGGCCCGGGAACGTATTCACCGCGGCATGCTGATCCGCGATTACTAGCGATTCCGCCTTCACGCAGTCGAGTTGCAGACTGCGATCTGAACTGGGACCGGTTTTAAGCGATTAGCTCCCCCTCGCGGGTTGGCGACGCGTTGTTCCGGCCATTGTAGTACGTGTGTAGCCCTGGACATAAGGGCCATGAGGACTTGACGTCATCCCCACCTTCCTCTCCGTTACCGGAGCAGTCCCCTTAGAGTCCCCGCCATAACGCGCTGGCAACTAAGGGCAAGGGTTGCGCTCGTTGCGGGACTTAACCCAACATCTCACGACACGAG
>MWCT01000005.1 GCA_002070185.1 candidate division BRC1 bacterium ADurb.Bin183 | reverse complement strand
GCCCGTACCAGTTTCCTCATCTTATCTGGAAAGGTGAGTTCTGCTTTCTTACGTGGTTTCATGGAGAAAAGCCTCTATTAAATCTGCCGCCAATTGATTAAATTCGGATGAGGTACCGCACCGTGGTGATTGAATAACACTGAAACCGCGCTTGCCATAAAAAAGGTTGATCTCAGCCTCTCGTACTCCTATTCTCAATCTCAACTTCTTTCCATATTGGATATTGATGATTTCATATAGAAAATCATCCATCATTTCATTCAAACGCTCGGGAACATACACCGGCATTTTTTCTCTCGGTGACTTTTTCCCTCCTGGATGAAGTATTTCCTTAATGTGCGCCAACGCGTCCGCGTCCGGACCAGTATCCTCTGGGCTTCCTATTTTCGGATTACGGGCTTGTTCTTTTTCCTCTCTCGAAAAACTGGACTTCATGTCCATCAGGCTTGTTGTGTCCGATATATCCAAATAGGTTTTCATATCTACGAAAGTGGCAGCGGGCGCATAATATGTACCTGGATCAATGCTAATGAAACAAGCGCGGCATACGTCACAGGTACGTGCATCCACAACTTGTTCCAAAAAAGAGAATATAGGCCGGCATCATAACAACGTTCTTTCAGCTTAAACAATACTTTCAACCCATCCTCGCTGGGAGAAATGAAACAGAGTAGCGTCCTTTCATCCTGCTCAATTCGTTTGCGTACTTCGTTAATATTCATTCCTTTATCAGACAGATGGTCGATGTCCACCATGAAATATTCAATAAAGGCGAAGTTCTCCGTCTTCTCCGCGCGATACGCCCGAAGGATCAAATCCAGAAACGCCGCCTCTTTCTCCTCGACCTGTTTGCGCTGCTCCTCCTCGCGCAGGTTCGGGTTCACACCGATGTAATGCTGCCGCTCATACTTGCCCAGATTCAGAATCTCAAAGGCGCGGTAATTTTTTCCGTCTGCCTTCAGCTGGCGCTGCACGCCAATCATCCGCTTCCGCGTCGTGTGAATGGCGAATTTGCCCAGATCGCTCACTATCCACTTGCGCCCCAGTTTTTCCGCCACTGCTGCCAGCGTCCCCGAACCGCAGAAGAAATCCGCGATAAGGTCGCCTTCGTTGGAAGAGGCTTTGATGATGCGCTCGAGAAGGGCTTCGGGCTTTTGGGTGGGGTAGTTGCAGCTTTCCAATGCTTGCGAGTTCACGGGAAAAAGATCTATCCATAAATCGTCAACAAGTCTGTTGCCAGATTCATCAAGATACTGCTTTTTTCTGGGATTCCCTGTAGATGTGAATTCAATAATTTCATCCTTTAGTGCTTGATCTATTCGCTCTTGTGTCCAAATCCAATGCATCCCGGGGGGGGGATCGATCGTCCGATTGCCAAAATTGCGCGCTGGCCCCTTCCCTTTTTGTACAAGACTCACAAGCTGGTATCTGCGGCCAGATTTTGAGTCGATCTTGTCGAATTTCTTCTCATATTCTACATCTTGCTCGCGTGTAACTTGGCTGAATATATTCTTGGTCTTTGCATAGAAGAAAATGTAATCATGCACGTTGCCAAAGCTGTTGCTCTGTGCTTTGACAACTCGAATTTTCTGCCAAATAATGGTATTCTTGAATCCCTCAGAGCCAAATATTTCATCTAATACCTGCCGAATGTAGCTGTTCACCCTCCAATCACAATGCACATAAATACTACCATCCTCTGCGAGCAAATCGCGCATGAGGATGAGGCGTTCGTAAATCATGGCGATGAAGGAATCTGCACCCTTGCCCCAGGTGTCGCGGTAGGCGATCTCTTCGAGGATATTGGGCTTTTTCGTGAACGTGTCGCCGCCGATCTCGATATTCATCGAGAAATCTGCTCCCACGTCGAACGGCGGATCAATGTAGATTAGCTTCAGCCCGCCCTGTTTCTCTATCTCCTCGCGCAGCGGACCGTTCTTCAAACTGGAGAGGATGAGTTTGTTGTCGCCCCAGATGAGTTTATTCGTCCACCCTTTTATCTGCCATCCCCTGCCATCTGTGGAAAACTTGTCCCATGCCTCGCCGAAGAACTGCATCGTCTCCACCGGTTTTTCCGCGCGCGGCTCATCCACCTGCTCAATCACCTGAAAGGGCAGGACAATATTGCAGACCTCGTCAGTCTTGCCGTTCCAGACCAGCTCGACCTCGCGTTTTTCGTCAAAGAGGAGAAAGCGGTATTTATCGGGCAGAGGTTTATCCGCCTCAATAAAGCGGATGATTTCCTGCTTTTCCGTATCGGTTAATCGGGGCATAACAGAAGCCTTTCAAAAATTTTATTATTTGGTCTTTAAGATAAAGGAATCATTTGAAAAAAAACAAACACCTTTCAACAAAAAAAACTATATGGCGAAGAATAATCAATCTACCACTCAAAACTCCCCGCGTTGGGAGCCCGGCGCGACGGGCGTGGGATTGAGGGCGAGGAAGGTCTGACGCCGCAAGGCTTAGAACGTGCGGCAATCCACCATATCGGAAATGGCGGCAATGCGTTTGTCAATGTGCCGTCGTATTCAAATCGGAAGCGACCAACAGTCAAGAGCAGGAGGACAGTTTATCGTCAGGCGAATTTCGTCAGGCGAACTTTGGCGGACGAATTGCAGCAACCCATCATCCGCAGGCGCGGCATCAGCGTTAGCTGGCGACTGCCCCGTTTGCGGCGTCAAGGTTATTTTATGTGATATGTAATCGGATTGATTGCCAACAGGTGCAAATTCCGACTCTATTGCTTAGTAATAGTTATTTTGTCTTTGATGGATTCAAAATTTCTGATGCTGACGCCTTTGATGTTCATTATTTCTTCGATGGATTTGAATCCGCCATTCCTTTGGCGGTATTCGATGATGCTTTGGGCGCGCTTTTCGCCGACGCCGGGCAGCGTCATTAATTCCTTCAATCCGGCGGTGTTAATGTTTATCTTTTTCGGAGAAGGAGCCGGCGCCCTTTCGACGGCAGGCGTTGGAAATACTGCCAGAGATTGCGTCTGTGTTGCGGCATTAGCAGATGGCGTTGCGGAAGGTTTAATATCGCCAACAGTAATTTGTTTCCGAATGCGTTCGATTGTGGCAGGTCCGATGCCGGAGACGTTGTCCAAATCATCAATCGTGCGGAATGGTCCATGTTGCTCGCGAAACTCGATGATAGCGGAAGCCTTGGCGGGACCGATGCCTTTCAACAAGCAGAGATCTTTGTTGGATGCGGTGTTGATATTTATCAAAGGCCGCGCTGTCGGCGTCTCATGCGATGGGCTGGTAGAAACCGAAGCGGAGTTTGAGGCGGAGGCGCTTTGCTCATTTATCCTAATAACATCCACAGAGGCTTGCATTCGCTGTTTACATTGCTGTATTCCCAACCCAATGGCAATGGCAAAAATTAAAATGAAAAGAACCCGCTGCTCCTGTCGCGTCAATCCGCTGGACATGTTATTTCAGCCTACATAAATATCGCTTATAATGATAAAACTTTATTATGAGCAAGCAAGGACGTGTCAAGCTGCAAAGAAGTCTTAATATCTGATATTATGAAAGGCGGCGCTTTTCGAGAATTTTTCGATAAAGCGCGATCGTGTTTTGGGCGTTGGATTGAATGGTGAATTTGGAGGCGACAACGCGGCTGCCTGCGATGCCAAAGGATGAGGCGAGTTGTGGATTGCGCATTAAAAGGATGGCTTTTTCTGCAATGGCATCGGCGTCTTGCGGGGGAGTTAAAAATCCGGTGACGCCATCTTGAACGGATTCGATGTTTCCGCCGACCTTTGTGGCGATGACGGGCAAACCTGATGCCATGGCTTCAAGAATGGCGGATGAAAAACCCTCGACGTGTGTTGATAGAATAAACATGTTGGAAAGGCGGAGCCATTCGATGGTGTTATCCTGATGTCCGACAAAATGGGCGCGCTCGTGCACTCCCAGCGATTTTGCCAGTTCCATGAGTTCATCTTTGAGCGGTCCATCGCCCAGAATCAAAAGGCGGACATTTGGCTGGACGTCAAGAATTTTCCGGAAAGCGCGCAAAAGCGTGGCATGGTCTTTGATAGGGACAAGCCGCGCCACTGTGATGATTATATGCCCATCGCGATTTATGTTATATTGAGCTAATAAATGCTCAGATGTCGGACGCGGCGCGAGGAAGGCGGAGTCTATGCCGTTGTAAATAACGTGAAATATTTGAGGACGCCATTTGATTTTTGCAAGATACTGTTTGCGAACTTCATCAGAAACGCAAACCACCGCGTCGCGCCAGAGACAAAGCAGGCGATCCATCCAGAATTGGCGCGCATTATCCCAGCGATTGACGGTTCGGAGCGAAGATATAACAGCGGGAACGCCTGCCAATTTTGCCGCCACCACGCCGGAGACATTAGGTCGGTAATTGTGTGTTTGGACGACATCCACATTCAGTTTGCGAAGAAGGCGGCGAAGTTTCCAAACCGAGACAGGATGAAGGCGGGACTTGAAGGCGCAGAGATGAACGGGGACGCCGCCTGCATTCAAAAACTGCTCCGTTGGTCCTTTATCGCGGATGCAAATGACGCATACATCGTGCCCCATCTTTTTCTGCTCGACAGCAAGGCGCGCCACAGCAAACTCCATTCCGCCGCGTCCAAGAGCGGATATGATATGAGCAATCCGCAATTTATCCCAGGCTGCCATTATTTCAAAACTTCCATGTAAAGGGCGGTTGTCTTTTTAACCATAGATTCCTTAGAAAACATATCAGTCACAAACTCACGCCCGGCTCTTCCCATTTGTTGGCGAATGGAAGGATTGGCGCACAATTGAAGCAGGCAGTCTATCATTTCCTGATCATTATCCAGCGAAAATATATAACCTGTTTTACCGGGATCAACAACCTCAACCAGTCCGCCTGCCGCCGAGACTACCACAGGGATTTGCATGGCTTCCGCCTCAACAACCACGCGCCCAAAACCTTCCATCATAGAGGGGAGGACGAGGATATCGAGCGCTTTGTAAACGTGCGGCATGTCGGTCATGTCTCCGGTTAAAATAAAATAATTTCTCAGATTCAATTCATCAATCATCGAATGGATTTTGTTTTCATAGTCATGTTCTCTTGAGCTGCCGACAAGCATAAATTTGACATGCGGGAATTTTTCGATGATGTGCGGGGCGATGCGTATGAGGCGATCCTGTCCCTTGCGCTCGCTGATTTGTCCGACAAGACCAATGACCAAGGCATCGGACGGGATATTGAATTGAGCGCGTATGATTTCATCGGGGATTTTTTCGGGATTATACTCATCAAGGTCAACGCCGTTATATATAGGCTTTACACGGGACTTGTAATCCTGCCATGCGGAAAATTTTTCAACGAGATCCTTGCAGACGCAAATGATGCGGGACATTTTGCCGAGGTAATAATCTCGGATTTTCTTTTGCGTCATGTTGAGACGGACGTGGCTGATAAGAGGGATATTCATGCCCCAAGATGCCCAATAAGCATAAGGCGCCGTCCAAAATTCGTTGCAATGGATTAAATCAATTTTTTCACGTTGGATAAGTTTGCGCAATCGCCAGCAGGAAACAAGACGATGGATAACGTATTTATATTTTCTCCAGTTCCAAAGACGGAGATATTCCACATGAAACCCATCCTGTTCGAGAACTTCAGCGAACGGTCCTTCTTTTGATGGACAGACAATGATTGGGTTGAAACGGTCTTTATCGAGCATTTTTAGGAGGACATGCAGGCTGATGCGCGCCCCCAACCAGCGATTGCTCGGAGAGAGATATAAAATGTTTTTTTTCATAAATTCGTTAACCTTATGTCTTATCTAATGACTATTATCTCAACAACCCAAACATCTTTTTAATCTCGGGCGATGCAAAAGCATTTGCCATTCTATCAAGCCGTGTAAGAAGTTCATCCGGCGATTTGAATCTGATACACGCGTGAAAATCTGCGCCCTCGAACGATGGGGGAGGACTCAATCTGATTTCCGGAGGCAGTCTGAGCGTTTCAATAAGGTCTTGAAATCGAGCCTCAACTTTATTGAGACGGGGATATCGCAACCGCCTCAGCTCTGCTCGAAATTGCTCGACGCGAGCCTGTGTTGGCGTTTTATCATCAGATAAAATATCGCTCAATTGGGAGCGTTGCAGGATTTCTGAGATTGACGCGGTATCGCGCCGCGAACACTCGATGATATTTTCCAATAATTCCCTCTGGAGATTTACCCCCGGTTTCAAATTCTCAAATATGTTACATAACGCCAGTTGTTCGGAAGTTTCAAGAGCGAGAAAAACAAGGGCATTGGCGGGCATCAATTCGTTTTGATGAATCAAATTGAGAACCTGATTCGGCAAATCCAGAATCTGAGTCATTCTTTGAAGAAGCGATGCCGATGGTTTTAAACCAAGCGCAGGCATGATTTCGGAAATCGTCTTTTCTTTGCCGAATATCTTGACGGATTTTTGCATTGCGCCCGCCGCCTCAAGCGGCGCCAACTCGCGCGTTGCCAGATTTTCATAAATGTTCGCCAATAAAAGATCCGCATCCGATAACGAATCGTCAACAATCCGGCACGGAAGGAAAACCATTTTTAAACGTTGCGCCGCATGCAAACGTTTGTAGCCAAGCACAATGGAATATTTTTGATTGCTCGGCTTTGCCCACAAAGGTTGCAGAATGCCTGTCATTTGAATTGAGCAAATCAGACGCTGCAGCGGTTCGCCGTATGAAATCCTAAATGACTCATCCGATGAAATTATATCCTTAAAAGGAATATTGATAATGGTATTCATACCTTCACAAGTTTCTAATCGCCTTTCTTGTAAAAAACCCGCTGCGCCTTGCCTTCCTGACGGGGCAGTTCTCCCGATTTGAACACATCGCCTTTGGGGCTGAACCCAAGCGCCTCCTTGAGATGTTTTTCCACCATGAACCCGGTTACACCGGGCTCGACTTCAACATTTATCCGCAAATCCTTAATGCCGTCTTTTTCCTCGATGATAATCTGATAATTGTTTCCGACGCCCGGGATGGACATCAACGTCTGCTCGATCTGGCTCGGATAAAAGTTCACACCCTTGATGATGAGCATATCATCAAGACGCCCGGTGATGCGCCCGATGCGAATGTGCGTCCGACCGCAGATACATTTTTCGCGCGATTGAATCCATGAGATGTCCCGCGTGCGGAAACGAATAACCGGAATGGCGCTCCGTGTCAGCGATGTCAGAACAACCTCGCCCGTTGAACCATCCGGAAGCGGCTTGCCTGTTTGAGAATCAACCACTTCGGTTATGTATTGATCTTCCCAGACATGGATGCCTTCATGTGCTGGACAATCCATGCCGGTTGTGCCGACACCGCCGGTTTCAGTCATGCCATAGATATCAAAAGTCTCAATCCCCAGCCCGCCCTCAATCTTTTTGCGCATGGAATTTGAAAAAGTTTCAGCGCCAAAAATCCCAATCTTCAAATCAGGTAAATCAGTTTTTTGCTCCTCCAAAATTTCCATGATGCGGATACCGTATGAAACAACACCCATTAAGGCGCGGACATTAAAATCTTTCATAAGGCGAATCTGGCGGGGAGTATTGCCCGCGCCAGTCGGTATGATAAAAAGACCCGCCATGCGCGCGCCATGATAAAATCCGAATCCGCCATTAAACAAACCAAAGGAGGGCGTGATTTGTATGACGTCCCCTTGATTTATCCCAGCCATGTAATAACAGCGTGCCATGCACTCCGCCCACTGAGCAATATCATCATCTGTGTATGCCATGACAACCGGAACGCCTGTGGAGCCCGAACTCATATGCATTTCGCGAAGTTGCTTCTTATCCACACAGAGCATGCCCAAAGGATATGTTGCGCGAAAATCATCCTTTGTCATAAAAGGCAGATTTGTAAGGTCGTCAAGAGAACGGATGTCTTCGGGATTAATTCCGGCGGCATCCATCTTATTGCGATAATGGATATTATTATCATAAGACAGCCGAACAACCTTTTTAAGGCGAATCAATTGCAGGGCATGCAGTTCTTCGCGGGGCATCGTTTCATATTTTTCATTCCACATAGTCATCGCTTTCATTGAAAGATTCCGTCACTTTGATAAAATTATTATAAATTTCTCGCAAGAATCCAAATCAAATTGGATTAAATGTTAAATTTTTAATAATTGAACTATTCAACTGCAATGATAAAAATATGTTTTCGCATCTTCTCAAGAAATTCCTTGAAGTGGATGTACTAAAAATGAAATACTCTTATGCTAATTCAATTATGGTGTAAAATGCGATGAACCCAATTATTGATATTGATGCTGAAATCTGCCAAGATGCCGGCATGGCGATGGAACTCGAATGGCTCCTTACCAACGGGCTTGGCGGTTTTGCATGCTCAACAATCACCGGATGCAACACCCGCAAGTATCATGGTCTGCTCAATATCGCCCTGACGCCCCCCACCAATCGCCGTCTTTTGCTTGCGAAATATGACGAAGCCCTTATCTATGAAGGAAGTTCATTCCCGCTTGATACCAATCTACATACGCTTGATACGGAAATGACCGGACAGCGGTTTCTGATGAATTTCCGACTCGACCCTTTCCCAATCTTCACCTATTCCATCGGCGATGTAGAAATTGAAAAAAGGCTGTTCATGATTCAGGGGGAAAATACAATTGTAGTTCGTTATCGGATAATCTCCGGCGACGAACCGGTGGAAATACACGTAACACCCTTTGTCACCTATCGCGACATTCACAAAGTCAATCCAAATGGTTTAAGCTTGGATATGACCGTTGATGAAACAGAAAATGGGAGGTTTCGGTTCCGTCCAACCGCAAATGCTCCGAGTCTGAACTTTTTCCATAATGCGAAATCAATCGAAAAACCTGAATATACTTGGGCGCGGTTTCATTATCCGCTTGAAGAGGAACTTGGTTACGAGCCGGATGATTTTCTCCTGCGTTTATGCAAGTTTTCTTTTATCATAAAAAAAGATGAACCGGCGTGGATTATTGCTACCACGAATGAAGAAACTCCGCCGCCCGCGTTGAGTCTGGACCGCGAACAGCTCCGCCGCGCTCAGATATTTGAAATGAAGGCGCGGGAAATTCATCCTAAAAATGAAACAGATATCAATATCGTTCGATTGCTGCGCGCTGCGGATTCATTTATTGTTAAGCGCGGTAATGGCATTTCTGTCATCGCCGGATATCCTTGGTTCACTGACTGGGGACGCGATGCCATGATTTCTTTTCGGGGATTGTTTCTGGAATCAGGACGTTTTGAAGAAGCCCGAACTCTTCTCCTTTCCTTTTTGAGCCATTACAAAGACGGCTTGATTCCCAACACATTCCCGGATGGGGAAGCGGCGCCTCTATACAATACCATTGATGCAAGTCTTTGGTTTATCCATGCCGTTTATGAATACTATCAGGCAACCAAAGATTTGGATGCAATCCGGACGCCTTTTATGGAAGTCATCAAAGACATCATCCAGCATTATATAAAAGGCGCCCCATTCGGCATTGGGCAGGATTCAGACAGCCTCATTAGCGGCGGCGAAGAAGGGTGGCAGTTAACATGGATGGATGCCAAAGTGGATGGCAAGGTCATTACTCCGCGCATAGGCAAAAACGTTGAAATAAACGCCCTCTGGTATCATGCCTTGCGCGTGGCTGCAATTTTTTCCGACCTGCTTGATGATGAAGATGCCTTTGCTGCTTACGGTCTTCATGCTGAAAAAGTTAAGCAATCTTTTGAAGAAAATTTCTGGTTCGAAGATGGCGGATATTTATATGACACGCTTGGAAGCAACGGCGCCGACCCCTCCATTCGACCCAATCAGGTTTTTGCCTTAAGTCTGCCTCATCCGGTAATCAACGGCTCAAAAGCCGAATCGGTTCTGGCAACGCTCGAACGATTTCTTCTGACTCCTTATGGATTGCGCTCGCTTGCTCCCGGTCATCCGGATTACAAAAAGCGATATCAGGGAAATCTTTTTTCCCGCGATATGGCTTACCATCAAGGCACAGTCTGGCCATGGCTGATAGGCGCTTATATTGATGCGCTGCTCCATGTGAAAGGCGCAAATCGCACATCGGCGGAAGAAGGGATGGAGATTATTCAGCCGCTCCTCCAACATCTTGAAACGGCGTGTTTGGGCAGCGTTTCGGAAATATTCGACGCCGAACCGCCGCATGCGCCGCGCGGTTGCTTTGCGCAAGCCTGGAGCGTTGCCGAATTGTTAAGGGCGTATATGAAACTCACACGGATACTTCAAGCCACATGAAAGAAAAAAGAATCAGAGAAATAACAAACCGACTCCCAAAAAATAAAATTCGTTTCGATTGCCGCCATTATACTGGATATAAACCATGCGGCATTTCGGAATTTTGCGATGGATGCCCTCAATACCAAACGCGGGGATTGAGAATTCTCATCATCAAACTGGCGGCTCTGGGAGATGTGCTTCGAACAACGCCAATTTTAGCAGGACTTAAAAAGATTTATCCTCAAAGCCATATTACATGGATGACCGATGCCGCAGCGCTGCCGCTGCTCAAAGGCAATCCGCTCATTGATAAGCTTTGCATCATGGATGCCGAAGGGATTTTAATTGTTTCTCAATCCACGTTCGAGCTTGCCTTGAATTTTGAAAAAGAAGACCGCGCGCTTGCCCTTTTTGAGTCCGTTCGGGCAAAAGACAAAAGAGGTTTCAAATTCTCCGAGGCGGGCACGCTTGGCATTGCCAATCAATCAAGCCTATACTCGCTACAATTGGGTTTGCATGATGAATTAAAATACAAGTTGAACGAAGAAACCTACCAGCAAACGATTTTTAAAATGGCGGAACTACCATTCAACGGCGAGGATTACATCATTGAAATTTCCACCGCCGCCGCGGAATTCGCAGCGAATTTTGCAAAAAAAAATAATCTGAAAAAACGCATCTGCGTCGGCATCAATACAGGTTGCGGCGGAGCCTTTGAAACCAAAAAATGGACGGCGCAGGGTTTTGTTGATTTCTGCCGAATGATGGCAAAAGATGGCGATTGCGACTTATTGCTCCTTGGCGGCGCGCGCGAATGCGAATTCAATAAATCCATCATGGAGCAATGCGGCGATATTCTTATTGATACAGGTTGCGATAACCCCCTTGAGATATTTCTGGGGATCATCTCATTATGCGATGTGGTGGTCAGTTCAGACAGTCTGGCGGCGCACATAGCCTTGGCTCTAAAAAAACAGACGATAATCTTTTTCGGTCCCACTTGCGCTCAAGAAGTTGATGTGTATGGCAGGGGAGAAAAGATAGTCGTCAATTTCCCCTGCGCCCCCTGTTATCTCAAAACATGCCGCAATCTTCCGCGATGCATGGACAAACTTGACGCCGGCAGAGTTTATGAAGCCGTCCGCCGAAGAATTGAATTTCTCCGAACGCATCGGAGTTAATCGCCGTGTCTTTCAATCAAAGTTTTTATTTCTGGGTTTTTATTGTTGCCGTTTTTATTATGCTGACGCTTGCTTTCTTTCCGCTGGAAAGGGCGTGGCGCTGCCTTCAATACCCCTATGGACTTGATTATGCGGAAGGCTATCTGGCTGTCGAGGCGTGGCAGCTGGCACAAGGGGTAAGCATGTATCCCAATCATGATAATTATCCCTATCTTGTGGGCAATTATCCGCCGATATATCCATTTGTTAATGCGCTTATGTTTTCAGTTTTCAAACCGTCGCTATTTTGGGGCAGGTTGATTTGCGCGATTACAGCATTGGGAATAATCATCCTGATGTTTTGTGCCGTTTATAAAAAACACAGTTTATTATTGCCATCCCTTCTTGCCCCTTTGCTTCTCATCAATACCTATGAATTTTACGAATGGATAGGTTACGCACGCGTTGATTTGCCTTCGATATTCTTCAGCCTTGCAGGTTTATTTGTCCTGCTTGATAAAAAAGGCGAAACAAATAAAAGGCGGATGACCTTTGCGGCTGTTTTATTTCTTTTTTCGATTTACACAAAACAGATACAGATTTTTGCGCCAATCGCGGCGTGCCTTTATCTTATCATCCAAAACCGCAAAATCGGATTGAAATTTTCAGGCGCGTTATGGGGTGGCGTTTTGCTGGTGTTTGCCCTCCTTGCAGTCATTACGCGGGGTGAATATTTCAAGCATACCGTGATATATAATGCCAACCGATTTGACTGGTGGCAGGTCTATGTCTGGTTTCGCCATGTCTTAAGGTTTTATTTCTTTTACATGGCAACCCTTTTCATCCTTGCAGCGTCAATAACATATGAGAGTATCAAAAATAAAAAAAAAGGCGGCGCCCCGGATTTGTTTAATCTCTATGCGCTGATTGGCGCGCTATCTTTTTTGACGATTGGGAAGATAGGAGCGGCTGGAAATTATATTCTTGAAACGCACGCGGCTTTTGGGATATTCTTCGGCTCCGCCCTTTCAAAAGCAATTGAAGGATTTCGAACGGGGATAAAACAAAGATTGAGCATCGCGCTGATATTGATTGCGGCGCTGTTCATCAACCTGCATTCCCTCTGGTTATTCAGAATACAGCGGATATTGTTTAGCCGCCCGAACCCGGGAAAGACAGCCTATGCAAAAAGCGAAATGCTGATGAAAATTGTCTCAGAACATCCAAACCCGATATTATGCGAACAGCCAATCTTTCTTCTTCTCGCAAAAAAAAATGTGATATTTCAACCATTCATCATGTCTGAACTGGCAAGGGAAGGCAAATGGGACCAGAGTCAATTTGTGAATGATTTGGAAAATCAAAAGTTTTCTTTGATTATAACAGGTCAAAATATGCTGCAAGAGGGATTCCTCTGGCAATACACAGATGAAATGAGAGCGGCAATCCGAGCCAATTATATGGAGTATGTTGAAAGCGGCGATTCATTGCAACAGGCATCGTGGAACGCCTTTATGCGT
This sequence comes from candidate division BRC1 bacterium ADurb.Bin183, assembly GCA_002070185.1. Lineage (GTDB taxonomy): Bacteria > Sumerlaeota > Sumerlaeia > MWCT01 > MWCT01 > MWCT01. Next base: position 192,304 of record MWCT01000005.1, on the reverse strand, counting down.
TCCGGAATTGATGGAATCCCCTATTATATTTATATTCCAAAAAAGGAAACGAGATGAGTAAAAAAATCATCGAACAACTCATTTCCAATATGGAAAAGGTCATCTTTGGGAAGACCGAAGAAATACGCCATGTCGTCGCCACTTTGCTTGCTGGCGGACACATTCTTATAGAAGACGTGCCCGGAGTTGGGAAAACCTACCTTGCGCGCAGTCTTGCCCTTTCGATAGGAGGGGAGTTCAAACGCATTCAATTCACACCGGATTTATTGCCTACGGATGTCACTGGCGTTTCCATATACAATCAAAAAACAAAAGAGTTTGAATTTCGCGAGGGACCCGTCTTTGCAAATATCCTACTGGCGGATGAATTGAATCGCGCCACGCCTCGCACACAATCCGCCCTGCTTGAGTGTATGGAAGAACGCCAAGTGACATCCGACGGGATTCCTCGATTTATGCCCAGCCCCTTTTTTGTTATTGCCACGCAAAACCCAATCGAACAACAAGGCGTGTATCATCTGCCCGAGGCGCAACTCGACCGTTTTATGATTCGTCTTTCAATCGGTTACCCAAAGCATTTTATTGAGATGGACATCCTTGATGCGCAAAAAAAACAACACCCCATCGAGACCATCAACAGCGTTTGTAAAATGGAGGATATATTACATGCTCACAACATTGTTCGGGATATTTATGTGGATGAATCCATAAGAGAATATATTGTGTCTCTTGTTGAGGCGACGCGCGCGCATGAGTCGTTGATTCTGGGAGGCAGCCCGCGAGCCTCTATCTCATTATATCGGATGTCCCAAGCAATGGCATTCATCAACGGCGCGGATTTTGTCCTGCCGGATGTTATCAAAGAACTGGCAAAGCCAGTCCTGCGGCATCGTCTAATCCTCAAACCGCAGGCGCGTCTCGGCGGATTGACGCCCGATGAAGTCATATCGGATATTCTTCAAAAAATCCCCGTGCCCATTGCGCGGGTTAGATAAAACATTAATATCGTTAGACGAAACATGAATCCCGAATTCAGAATATTAACCAAAAAAAATATAATCCTTTTTTATTTCTTCTTCAGTATTTCTCTCGGATATGCCAACGGAAATCGTTTATTGATTGCGCTCGGATTTGGGCTGTTTATTCTCTATCTTTGCGCAAGGCGCTCATCAGAAAAAATCGCGCGTTGCTTAAAGGGTGAACGGATTCACTACCCAAGAACTTTTGAAGAAACACAAATGCGGATATCTATTCGATTGTCGCAAGAATCAACCATTCCGCTCTACATGCCGGAAATTACTGATATTTTCCCCGTCAGCGATTCTTGGTGGATTCATGCCCTTGTTCCCACAAAACTCGACAACCGCTCAAGCATCGAATTGGAATACTCTGCGGTATGCACGCGCCGACGCGGGTTTTATGTGCTCGGGCCGATAGAGGTAAACATGAGCGATCCTTTAGGCATTCATCAAAGGAAAGTGGAATTGCCTGTATTTACAAATCTGCTTATTTACCCAAAGGCGCCGGAACTTGGCTTTTTCGAGGTTCTTGGCGACGGAACCCTGATTCAGGTCGGCGTTGAAACTCTTTTATTGCCCGGTCATAGCGAAGAATTCACAAGCCTGCGGGAATACCACGAGGGCGATAATCCCCGCCGCATTCATTGGCCATCCTCAGCAAGGCATGAACGTTTTTTGGTCAAAGAATTCCGCGAGGAAATTACAACCGAAGTCTCGCTGATTTTGGATATGCGCCGTCTTGCCTTGTCAGGCGTCGGAGATATTACAAGCGTGGAATATATCATCAAATCAGCGGCGGCTGTCGCGCAGGTCTCCATTGAGAAAGGACATCTGGTTCAATTATTTTCGTTAGGGGGCAAACTTGAGCATGTCTCCGTCGGAGGAGGAACACAACACCTCATAACAATTCTTGACCGTCTGACTCTTCTGCGTCCGCAGAGTGAAAATCCGTTTCATGAAGACCTGAATAACATCGCGCCCCAGCTAAGAAAAGGCTCAACCGCAGTGTTGATTGCATCGGCAACCGATATACAACCGTCGAACCTTTCGCCCGTATTGCGCTCGATGATGGAGCGCCGAATCAAAATAATCGCGATTCTGATAGATGACCGGACATTCATTAAATTCTGGAAGGATCAGGAGGCGCATCGCAAACGCGCAATTCCGCTTGCGGAGCTTAAGGAAATTCTTTCAGTTGAAGGATGCGGTTTATTCCTCCTGTCTAAGGGAGATGACGTCCCGACGAAATTGCAGGTTCCGCTATGATGCATGTCAAAAACATTGAAACACAAAGCGAAAAGGGATTCCGGTTGCAATACGGGGGCATACTATATCCATTGATTGTGATACAATGCGTCTGGATTGGCGCGGGAGCCATGGCATGGGACCCTTCCATTGCCGAGCGATTTGCATCATTCAGCCCGCTAATCTATACCCCGCTTCTGGCGATTTTGTTCAGCGGAGCGGCGCTTTTTGCCTATCAGTTCAGAGACCTTTTTACAGATTATTTTTCACAATTCAATTACAATGAAAAGTTTGCTTATTTCCTGATACATCTTCTGTTTTTTTTCATGCCATTATTTGTTATCAGGAGCCCCTCGGCAACGCTTTCCTTTCTTTCGCTAAATTTATTTATACTGCTCACCATGTTCAAGGAGGTATCGCTCAATCGCATTTATGCGGTTAATTTTTTTATTCTCATCCTTTTAATATTGAAACAGCCGAACCTCCCGCACATTTGGATTCTGGGAGCGCTTTTATTAATTGCCGGCTCCATGTGTTTTGACTTTTTTTATTTCCGTTCAAAAAAATATAATTCAGCGCGCAATCTGCCAATGGGGGAATTCCTGAAAATCGGCGGACGCTATATTTTGCCGCCTTTTCTTGCGGGAATTATATTATTTCATGCGCTGCCTCCGATTCGACCGCAAGCATCCAGAGGTAAATCAATTGGATTTGCCCTTTCATCAAGACGCGAAATCCATGTGAGACCTGATATCTCAACGAAGATGGTTTTGGCAGCGGCGCTCACCGCGCTTATTTTAATGTTCACGCTCGCTTTATTAAATTGGCTCAACAAAAAATATAGAGCCAAAAACCTCCCGCCTGTCATTGAACTCAAAGGATTCATGAAACGAGTCAGGAATTTCGTGGATGAAAAAATACTCCATCCCAAGCGGAGGCGTCCCTCTTCGCCGCGAGACAGCATCATCTATGATTACAACCGCTTTTGCGAGGAAATGGCAAAGAACGGACGGGAGCGTCCTTCATTTCAAACGCCGCGTGAATACGCAGATTTTATTACGCCGTCATTTCTCAACAAAAAAAATATGGTCGAAGATTTGACAAGCGTTTTTGAAAAAGCGATGTATGGCGGAGCGGAAATAGAAGTGGCGGATGCGGAAAAGTTTTCCTTAGAAGTGGAAAAAGTCCTTGCCCTAAAAAATCCCTAAACGAAAAAAGAAAGGCGGGAAATGCCTCCCGCCTTATTCCATAAACTCAATCAACTGACGGCGGCGCGTCGGGTGGCGCAATTTATTCAACGCCTTAGTCTCAATCTGGCGAACGCGCTCGCGAGTAACATTGAATATGGTTCCAACCTCTTCAAGGGTGCGCGGGAAGTCATTGCTTCCCAAACCAAATCTGAGCCGCAAAACCTTTTCCTCGCGCTCGGTAAGCGTTTTTAAAACCTTTTCTATCTGCTCCTGCATAAGACGGTATGAAGTGGCGGTGACAGGGGAGGGCGCCTCCTGATCTTCGATGAAGTCGCCAAAATGACTATCGCCATCTTCGCCGATAGGCGTTTCCAGAGAGATTGGCTGCTGAGCGATTTTGAAAACACGGCGGATTTTATCCACAGGAAGCCCCATCTTCTCGGCAATCTCATCAGGGGTCGGCTCGCGCCCCAGCTCCTGAACAAGATAACGTGACACGCGAGAAAGTTTGTTAATTGTTTCAATCATGTGGACGGGGATGCGGATAGTGCGAGCTTGATCTGCAATAGCGCGGGTTATTGCCTGTCGAATCCACCACGTGGCATAAGTGGAAAACTTATAACCGCGCTGATATTCAAATTTATCCACAGCGCGCATAAGACCGATATTGCCTTCCTGAATAAGATCCAAGAATTGCAAACCGCGATTAGTGTATTTTTTTGCGATGGAAACAACAAGACGCAAATTAGCTTCCACGACCTTCATCTTTGCCTCATGCGCCTCTTTCTCGCCTTTGTTCACCGCATCGGTGATCTCGCGTAATTCCTCATAAGTATTCCCCGCCTCTTTTTCAAGACGCTTGATGAGGCGTTGGGCGTTTCGAACTCTTTTGTCCATGAGGATGAATTCTTCAAGATTATGACCATATTTCTTTTCGAGGCTTTTTGCCTGAGCGCTGCCTTTCTTAGTCCTTTTGACAATGCGGCGGAGGTCTTCTTCGGAAAGCATGGTTTTCAGAATGATGTCGCGGATTTCGCGGTTGGCTTCATCCAATTTGTCATATATCAATCGGATTTTGTTGGCGCAACCGGAAATAATGCCAAAGTTCAAATCCAATTTGAGAAATTTTTGATAAATCAAAGAACGCAGCTTTTCAATGTCTGTAAGAATTTTATCTCTTTCCTGAGGAGAAAGCGTCGGGTCTTCGGCACGGTCGCGCTTCCTCAATATCTCATCGTAATACCCCAGAATCGTGTTGATGTTTTCAAGAACGAATTTTGCCATGCGGCTGCGTTCTTCCGGATCGCTCTCATCAACATTAGCGCGAAGTATATCGTTCAAATTAAAAGAACCGGTCTCGATGCGGTTTTTTAATTTTTGCAATTCGCCTGCGGTTGCGCTTGCGCGGGATATGGCTTCTGTAATTTCATGCCGCCCTTTTTCAATTCTTTTTGCCAGTAAAACTTCCTCTTCGCGGGTGAGAAGAGGAACCTTGCCCATTTCCATAAGATAAAGGCGAACGGGGTCGTCAATTCTGGCTGTATCTGAACCGGTTGGAACGTATTCTTCGCTCTCGGTGCGGTCATAACGTTCCTCCTCTTCTTCGTTGCCTTCCGCAGCAGATTCTCGAAAGATAGGGGTTTTTTCCTCATCAACAACTGCCGATTCTTTGCGGGCGATGATTGCTTCTTCTTGCCCCCCTTGTCCGCCTACCTCTTCATCGTTATCAAATACATCAATATTCATACCCTCAAGCACAGAAAGAACGTCTTCCATTTCCTCAGAAGACACATCATCGGGAAGCGCATCATTAAGTTCATCGTAGCTGATATGCCCTCTTTCTTTGCCCAGATTAATGAGTTTTTGCAATCCGGATTTTTTAGTTATTCTATTTTCAACTTTAGGCATAGTCCCATCCTTTCGGGAGGGAGTATAGACTACAGCTCCTCCCCGCGAAAAAATATTTGGCGCCTTGAAACTTATGTAACATCAATTAAATTAGTTCCTTAATCGCTCGGCCGTGTGTCGGTCAAGTTAAAAATGATAGTAATTTATTTTTTTTGCCTGAAAAAAAGAATGTCAGAAAATGTTGACAACCGCCTAATATGGCGAGGGCTCATCCGCTTGATCCCGCTGTCCTATCCATAAAAACGTCTAACCAGATAAGATAAATGGTGCTTATTCATATCTAAGCGCTTCGATGGGGTCAAGTTTTGCCGCTTTTGTGGAGGGGTAAAGCCCAAAGATAAGCCCTGTGATTGCCGCTACGCTGAAGGATACAATGATTGAAATTATGGAAATCGGCGTTTTCCATTCCGCATAAATGGCAATAGCCTTCGCCATACCCACGCCCGCAAATATGCCAATGAATCCCCCCACAAGGCTTAAAGTCAGCGACTCAATAATAAATTGAAAAAGGATATGGCGCTGAGTTGCCCCGATGGCGCGCCTGATTCCAATTTCCCGCGTTCTCTGGGTCACTGTTGCCAGCATGATATTCATAATACCGATGCCGCCAACGATAAGCGAGATGCCGGCAATGGCGGTCAGAACGATGGCAAATATCCGCTGCGTTTTTTGGCTCTGGCGCATGAGCTCTTCCGGTATGACAATCTCAAAATCTTCAACATCATTATGGCGGCGAAGGAGTATGCGCTTCACAACATGGGCAATCTCCTGCAAATCGGCGCCCTCTCTGATTTTGAGCGATATTTCATCCAGCTGTTCTGAACGCTCATCCATGCCGAAACGCTGGAATGAAGTTGAAATGGGGAGGTAGATGTTCTGGTTTAGATTGCCCAGTTTAAGCGAGCCAATGCCTCCGTCGGAACTTTTTTTCTCCATGACGCCGATTACTGTGAAAATTTGCCCTTCAAGCCGTATCTGTTTCCCAAGGGGATCTTCCAAAGCAAAAAGACGGTTTTTGATTTCATGCCCTATCGCGCAAACCTGCTTGGCTTCTTTGATATCCATTTCGCTGATGAACCGCCCCTCTTGAACTGAATGACCGACAACATCAAGGTAGCCGGGGGTAACGCCTATAACTGATGAAGGAGGAACCTCGTTTTTGTATAAAAGACGCGCGTTAATGGAACGAGTCACAGCAGTATTTGTGACATCCGACAGAATCTCCTGACAGGCGGCAGCATCCGCGCGAGTCAAGCCATCGGGCGCCTTTCGGAGCGCTTTGGTTTTTTCTATGCCTTTTAGTTCCAGTTTGCGGATTCGGATGTTATTTGTGCCCAACAGGCGAATCTGCCGGAGCGATTCCTCTTTGGCGCCCTCCGCAATGGCAACCATGGAAACAACCGCCGCAACGCCGAAGATGACGCCAAGCATGGTCAGGAAAGAGCGCAGTTTATGCGACCAGATTTCCTTCATGCCAATTTTCATATTTGCGGTAATAAACATGGATTCGTAACCTTTTATTCCAATTTAAAAATGGTCAGGATACTGAACCGCCGGATTCAATGGGGCGGTCAACAGTAACCAGAGCAAGCCCCTTTTCACCATGGGCGGCAAGGAGCATACCGTTCGATTCGAGCCCGCGCAGTTTGCGGGGGCGCAGATTTGCCACAATAATGATAGACTTGCCGATAATTTCTTCAGGTTGGTAATCCTTTGCAATCCCCGCAACAATCTGCCTTCTTTCCGAGCCGACCTCAATATCAATTCTGAGAAGTTTGTCCGCATTGGAAACGCGCTCCGCATTGAGGACTTTGGCGACTTTCAATTGAATTTTGGCAAAATCATCATATTCGATATAAGAAGACTCCTGTTCAGGAGCGGACGGTTTGGGCGCTGGCGCCTCTTTTTTTTCTATCACGGCGCGGGGAAATAAATTGACGGCGGAGGCTGTTTTATTTCCCGCAGCAAATCCAGATTCAATGGTATCATCTTTGATATTGGTTATGCCGAAGGCTTGCAAAGCTTCGGCTGCTTTGACGGGCATGACTGGCAGGAGCAGCTGGGCGCAACCGCATGCCGTTTTTGCCGCCATATTCAACACCGTCTTCAAGCGAGATGTATTCTTCTTCGCCGCAAGATCCCAAGGCGCCATGTCGTTGATATATTTATTGACTGACCTGCAGACCGTCATGATTTTTTCCAGCAACTCGTTGAATTTAAGTTCATCCAGCAATTCATTGATTGAAGCCTTGACATCATCTAATGCTTTTTGAACGGCGATATCCTCCGCTTGCAATGTTTCGGATTCTGGAATAACGCCGCCGCAGAATTTCTGAATCATGGCAACCACGCGGCTGGCAAGATTGCCAAAGTCATTGGCAAGATCGCTATTGAAACGAAGGCGGATGCTCTCTTCGCTGAAATCCGAATCAAGCCCAAAGGTCATGCCCCGCAATAAAAAATACCTAAAGGCATCAACGCCGTAGGTTTTTGACAGACTCAGCGGCTCAACCACATTGCCTAACGATTTGGAAATTTTTTGTTTTTCCATAACCCAGTAGCCGTGGACATTCAGGTGGAGATAAGGCTGAATTCCAGCGGCGCGCAACATACAAGGCCAATAAATAGCGTGGGGTTTTAAAATATCTTTTGCCGTAAAATGATTAACCACATGCCAAAACTTTTGAAACTTATCCCCATCGGGATAACCAAGCGCGCTTATATAGTTCACAAGGGCGTCGAACCAAACATACGTGACATAATTTTCATCAAAGGGAAGCGGAATACCCCAAGGCAGCCGCGACTTGGGACGGCTGATACACAAATCCTTTAGCGGTTCTTTCAAGAAAGAAATAACCTCATTGCGATATCGTTCAGGTCTGACAAAATCCGGATTCTCTTCCAAATATTTAATTAGCCATTCCTGATGGGCGCTCATCTTAAAAAAATAATTTTCCTCCTCAATCCACTCCGGTTCGGCAAGATGGTCGGGACACTTGCCATCCACAAGTTCCTTATCGGTGTAAAAGCGCTCGCATCCCGTGCAGTAAAAACCTCCATATCGAGCGTGGTAAATTTCTCCCTTGTCATAAATGGTCTGTAAAATTTCCCGCACTACATTTTTGTGCCGCTCTTCTGTCGTGCGGATGAAATCATCAGGGCAGATGTTGAGCGTTGGCCAGAGATTGCGGAAAAGAGAACTGATTTCATCGGCATATACCTGAGGCGGCTTCCCCGCCTCTTTGGCGGCGCGCATAATTTTATCGCCATGCTCATCCGTGCCAGTGAGAAAATAAGTTTCATATCCCAGCAGTTTGTAAAATCTGCGCACAACATCGCAAACAATGGTTGTATAGGCGTGACCAATGTGGGGACGCGCATTGATGTAATAAATAGGAGTTGTCAGATAAATTCGCTTTTCCACGAAAATTTCCTTTCTTTTCGCGTATTCAAAAAGACACGATTTATAAAACATTGCGCATTTGGGGCTGCAAGGGATTTCTTGCAGCCTGTCGGATATTTAACCCGGAATGATAGAAAACACTTAATCCTTCAAAATTGTTGAAATTTATTGATGAAAATAGTAGAGCCCACCGGAGACCCTGTTCTATTAAGGAGTTAAATCAACAAACCACTTAAAGAAAGGATCTCCGATGGTGAATAAGAAGCAATCAAAGCAGGGGCGGGCGATCAAGATAAATTTTGAGGATGCAAAAGCAACGGCTTTCGGCGGTCTGGCGTTGGCAGAGCGGCTGGCAGGTCGTCTGGGTTTGTGGTCGCATCTGGAAAAAAATCTGCCAAAACGGCGCGGACATTATGACTGGCTGACGATTATCAAGTCGTGTGTGATGGGATTGTTGACGGGTTCTCGCGGTACTTATGCGACGGAGGATATTCGCCGGGATGAGGCGGCGCGGGCGATTGCGGGTCTTTCTGAGGCGCCGGAGGAGGCGACATTCTGGCGCTCTCTTGAGGCGTTGGGGAGCAAAGAGATTCAACATAATCTGAATGCTGCGCTGTTGCGTATGGCGCGGTGCGTTTTGACAAAAGCGCCGCGGCGGGAACTCCTGATGGATGGCTTTGTGCCGGTGTGGGGCGACGGCTCTCTTTTAGAGGGCAGTCCGCATCGCGAGGGGACGAAGCACATCCCGGATAAAGGCAAGGGATTGTTGTGGGTCACGCTCCATGTGGGTTCGGTTCTCTCGGCGCAGCGTCTGGCTCGCGAGGGGGAAGGGGAAAACACCGTGTTGCGTTCGTTGTTACCCGACGTTGTACAAGAGGTTTTAAAGCCGACTCGTCTGAACAAGAAGGCGCTTTTGTTTTTGGACTCGCTTCATGGCGATGGTCCAACGCTCGAAGATGTTGAGAGATGCGGTCTGCATTATGTGATCGGGGCGAATAAGCTGGTGGAGACACAAAAGGTTTTGCAGGCTCTGCCGGAGATAGTGTGGGAAAGCAAGGGCGCCGATATGTTTCGCAAGATTGAAAAAAGCGGGATATGCGTGTGTCAGATACAATGCGCGGGATGGAAGAAGGCGCGGACGCTGATCGGGCGTCGGTGGATGGAGTCGGGGACGTTCCTCTATCATTATTCGGGCGTGTTAACGGATCTGGAGCCTTCGGACGTGCGGCATCTCATGAATCGAAAAATGAGTTATCCGGCGGCGGTTTGGTATCTATATAGCCGCAAGATGGGGATGGAGGATTATTACAAAGAGCCGCTTGAGGATTTGGGGTTGCATCATCCGCCGTGCCAGGAGTATGCGCGGAATGCGGGATTTTACGCAGTGGCGTCTTTGGCGGAGGTCTTGGGACGTGCTGTGGATTTGTTGGGCGGGCGCCGGAGCGGACGCGGGGAGACGATGCGCAAGGACGGACAACCGCGCAAGCGCGCGACACCGCTGCGTATGCGCCTGTGGCGAATACGGAGGCTTTTGTTCACGCTGCCGGCGCGTGTGATAAGCCATGCCCGCACAACCGTGATAGCCATTCTGGGGATTCCGGATGCCATCCAAAAACTTTTTCGCACTTACTGGGACAACATTCTGAGATGTTGAAAGGGACGGAAAAAAATCAAAACAGGAGGCAGATTTTAAAAGTTGAAAAAAATTAATCACAAAAACAGCGGAGCCAAACCATGCCCAGATTTCTCCCGCCTCCTCCTATTTTTCATCTTCTAACGGACACATTTATTTTTTTCACTATTTTGAAGGATCAAGGTAAACATGCGTTGTTCCGGTTTTGGCTTGATTTTCCAAAACAGGATTGTGAGAAATTTGTTATTGAACTATATCAATAAAATGGCGAAATTCCTGATGAGTTTTCTTCGAGTATTTACAATTTTTCTTGTTGCGCTTTTTATCATGATTTCAGGAGCGCCATCGGGTTTTTGTGCCCTCCTTTGGAAGGATGATTTTGACGACGACCTGATTCACGAGCTCACATGGGATGTGAAGAACACAACAGGCACTGCGGAATTAAAGAACAAACACTGCATCCTGAAAATAGACGCCGAAAAAAATATCGCTCAAGCCGCATTGATAACATTGCCATCGCGATCGCTTCCGCCCAACTTCCACATCGCCTGCGGAGTGGAGTTTTCCAACGTGGATGGCGATAAAGGCGAGTTCTATATTCGCGCCGGCGGCGTTGAACTTGTTGTATCTTTCGAAAACGATGCAAGCGTTCAGAGTGATGGTAACAAGTCTGAAAGTTTAAAGCACATTTATATTCGAGACGCTATATCAAAAAAGAATCTTCGCCAAACTTCGGGTGCCATTGCCCGATTACCGCATAAGATTTCAAGCGGGGAACGGTATTACATCTCATGGATGTCTAATGGCGAGACTCCAGCCGTTCACGGCATTAAAATCGGGACAGGTCCGGGCGATTCAAATGTCGCCGATTTTTTAGTTGAAACAAAAGAAGCTATTGGCGGGCGGGTTGAAGTTGGAATCAGAAACGGTTTGCGGGAAGTGCGCCTGAATTCTATTCGCGCCTACCTTTTCGGCACAGCAACCACGCTTGTCAATGACTGGGTTCTTTTCTGATTATTTGCCTCCGGCAAATGAATAAAGTGTAAAACCGCTTTTAAAGTTAATTTGTTTGAGAAAAATATTTTCCTTACGTATAATTTGCAGTTGTTTTTCACATTCGGGTTTTGGGCGTTTAATATACCATAGCGTTCTGTCAGAAAACAAATATTTCCCGTTGGTATTATTATAGAATAATACAAAAGGAAAAACATTTTTATTGTATTCGAGACGCTGAAGAATTTTGAAATAATAAACCGCACAGGATGCGGCTGTCATGTTGTCTGCCACAACAACGTCTTCCGATTTCATTTGGGAAATCAAATATTGCCCCACGCCGCGCCAGTCCTCGCGAGGAAGATTTTTGAGATAAATATTGTAGCTAAAAAGAGACGCGGCAATTATCAAAATTAAAACCGCCCACTTGGCTTTATGGTGTATTGCTTCTAACGCTGAACCCAAAAGCAGCGCGGCAAAGGGGACAAGCATGGTGCAATAGCGCGAAAGATACAATGGTTTTACAAACGATAAAAGGGTAAATATTAAAATCGGCATCCAGAATATCCAAAAAGGGATATAACGGGAAGAGCCGGAAATATGCTTTTGCCCCATCAACAAAATTAGAGGAAAAAAAAGAACAATGAACACGCCTGACGCCAACAACATATAATTCAATTCGCGCGCGCCGGTTCCCCAAAAGATGTCGGTTATGAGGCGGATAAAATCACGCGCTCTAATGCCTCCGACGAAATACCCTCCTACAACAGGGCTGATTTTATTTTCGGTTGCCTGAGCGATGAATATGGGCAACCAGATTGAAAAGACACACGCCCCGCCAATCCACGCGTAAAAAATGAGTCTTTTTTTTCGATTGGAAAATCGGAAAAACAGCAAAAAAAGAAATTGCGCGATGACAACAATGATTCCGAGATAAAACGTCAGAAGAAGAAAACCGGTTGATAAGGCGTAACATACAGCTGAACTTTTTTTGGGGTGTTTGATAAGGCGCAGGAAAAAGAGCCACGAGCAAACAGAAAAAAATGCGCTGAGCGAATAGGGGTGAACTTCTCTCGAAAATTCAAGAAACATGGGCGAACAGGCGAGGATGAGTATTGCGAGAGTCGCCGGTTTTTTAGGATTTAATTCTATCGTCAGGAAATATAAAGCCGGCAGGGTCGCCGCCCCAGCCATCAATGCCGGCAGGCGCCCCGTCCACTCGCTGATTCCAAGAAGTTTGATAAAAAGGCGCAACATAATATAAAAAAACGGCGCATGCACATCATTTCGCAAACCGAAATACATCTCCCGCCAGCTGCCATCGCAAAAATCCAAAGACATAATTTCATCCAGCCACAGGCTTGTTGCGCCCAGTTTCAATGAGCCAAGCCCAATGAATACGAGCATTGAAAACAGGAGAAGCCATCGGTGGGTATAAGGGATTTTATATCTCAATTCTTGTCCGCCCTTGTTTGAAGTATTTTTGTTTCGCCCGCCTGAAAAACCGTTTCATATTTTTGGATGAGCCGCTCATTTTGACAACCGGGAAATGCTTGAATTTCGGATAAACCAAGAACAATATATTTGACTCCATATTTTTTCAACACCGCATCTGATTCGGGTTTATCAAGATAAATTCTGTAAACGTCGTCAAGCCGTTCTCGAATCATGGCGGCGGGAATGGCGTGATTGGAAACCTTATCAGCTTCGCCAAGAACCGCCATTCTGCCGGACATGGATGAGATGGTTGCAAAGCGTTTATAGGGCGCACCGGCGCTCTCAACAATCACAGCGCCGGCGGATGTATGAGAAAAAAGCCATTCAGCCGCCTCGATTTTTCCGGAAGATCCTCTGTCCAATCCTTTTCGCATATCAATCGAAGTCGGTTGTTCTTTCATCAAATAACAAAGATTTGCCAGAGCAGGGATGATATTTCCGCCAATAAAAAAGAGAAGGATTAAAAATTTTACGGTCAGGGATAAAATGTGTTTTTTGAATTTTCGCGGAAAGGCTGCGCAGATGCCTATCGCAAGAAATATCCACGCGGCATAATGAAAACGAAAAACGGTATTTTGCCTTTCTCCCGGTGGAGGAAATTGATTATCCAGATAGATAAATTCGCAAAATATAATCAGCAAGATTCCCGCCGCAATCATGCTGAAACCCAATCTGCGCTCATCAATTCTTTTTTTGTTTTCATAAACAATTATTGCCAGAAAAGGCAGCATAACACCAAAAAGGGCTAACATTTGAGATATGGTTGTCATGGGGTTTTTAACTTGAAGAAATCTTAAGGGATAACTTTTGTAATCAATTAGGAATGCCGAAGATACAAGCAGAGCTGCTGCAACTTTGAGCGGGAATGCTTTGATGGCGAAAATAATTTCAGGACGCTTTTGCACAGCAAGAATGGAAAATCCGCAAATCAAAGACGGGATAGCAAGCCACATATCCGTCATGCAGAGCATCGCCCCAATCGTTCCGCTCATTGCCGCAAGCAAATAACTTTTTTTTCGGAGGGCAAGAACAAGGCTCATAATCCAAAGCAGCATTAGCGGCAGCGCCATAACATGGGCATGAAGCTCGGAAACCCAAAAAGCCACAGCAGGGTTTTCATTAATTGTGTAAGGAATAATCCTTGTCAGCCTTATTAGCGCATTGCGGCTAATCGGCGAAACTCCGTTAAACCAATTATAAATGACTCCCGCGTGTCCTATCATCAAAATCATGATTGGGAAAAAACGGTTCATGCGCCCTCTAAAACCGAAGAGCCTTGCAGCAAGCAAAGCCGCGCAGATTACTTGCATCCAAAGAATTATCAGTCCGCCGAAATAGGATTCATGCGGCAATGCGCCTGCGCCGCGCCCTAAGGCTGCATAAGTCCATGAGCCAAGATAATAGGTATTCAGAGTGTGTCCAGAAAACCAGAAATCATGGGGCGGAAATTTTGGAGCGCACCAAAGGCTTGTCACAAGTCCCAGATCAAGCGGTCTCTCCCCTGCAGCGCCGCCGCCATAGTTGACGGCAAAAATGAAAAATAATAGAACCGCTAATAACAGCAAAAAGATTTCAAGCTCGGCAACAGCCCTCCATTCTTTTACGCGAGGTTTTTTATATTTTTTATAAGAAGGCAAGGCAAGCATTCCAGAAACGGACACGGCTAACCAGAATAAATACCCGCCCCACGCGACGCCGCTCCATCTTAATATATGCATGAGAATCAAGGCAAAAAAGAAAGGGGAAATCGCGCGCGCCGCCAGCCACGCCCCAAATAGGCGTATTCGCATTTTCAAAATAATGGGACATACAATAACAGATAGGAGAAACCATACTGCATAAATCTTCAAAAATGGCATTGCCGACAATTTTCTCAGCCTTATTTATTCAGATGTTTTTGAATGCTTTGGCTTGCTGTGTTCATTTTTGATTTGCCTTTTTGCCGCAAGGATATGCAGCATCCAACCAATTATTCCGCTGACGATAGCCAGCGCCAAACAAAAGTAGCCGACTATAATAAACGCGTTTGTATTCACAAACAATTTATACATCAGCCACACAAATGTCAGGACGCTCATGACAGCGCCAACAACATAAAAGATTTTATGGATTGGCTGGGGATTTGTTTCTGGGACATTTTTATTATTGCTGGCGCTCTTCATGCGCTTTTCTATCTGCTGAATATATTTTTTCGCGAACTCTTCTGCGGGCTTGACAAAAAGAAGGTCTTTGCATGCCGTGCTTGCAGCGATGCATTTGTCCTGACTCATCAATATCTCAATCCTTTTTCGAACAAGAGAAACATCCTCCGGCAAAAGCGACACCATCAGATTTGACTCATTGCCGCAATCGGGGCATTTTTCCATCATGGGAGAATAAAGAGTTTTGCATTGGAGGCAAAAGACTTTTCCGCGCAATAAAGAGCCGCATTCGCAGGCAATGTGCGCGGCAGGGCGCTTCAAGCCGCAGTTGCCGCATCGGAATTCATTGATGGAGTTAAATTGCGGGAGCAATTTTTTTAACGATAACTGAAAAGCCTCTTCTTCAAGATAACGCGGCAGTGTTGCTGTAAGAATCGGGGGCAAGGCAATCATTGATCGAGTCGTATCTTCTGTAATGGGAATAGAATCTATGATTGACTGCGCCTCGCCTTTTGGCACGTCCCTTTTACTTGCATATTGAAGCAGAATATCTTTTTCAGATGTTGATATTTTTTCATATTGAGCGGTTGCTTCGATAAGTTGGCGGAACGCTTTATTTTTTTTCTCAAGCAATCGAGCCGTGTGCTGATTCAGTTGAGCATCATATTCAGAACGGGCAAGAGGTTCGCGCAGGACTTTGGCAATAGTTTCCAACATTTGAGACACTCTTGAGGCGTCATCTTTAAAATGCGGATTATATTTCAGCCTGCTCAACAAATCCAGCGCGCGATTCAGCGCGCGTTCAATATCGTAGTTATTTGAATCGGGCGCGAGGTTGAGAATCTCATAATAATTCCATTCATCTTTGTCCGATGCCAGTTCCAATTGTTTTGCGATTTTAGGCGGCAGATGTATAAATAATTTCTCATTAATCATGGAGATAGACGCTAAAGGAGAGGCTGGCATCGGTCAAGAGAGAACATGCGCATTAATCACGCGCCGTCTGTATGAATGGGCAAGGCGATATCCACTTCCGCGCCGCAGGGAACGGCATTGCGAATTTCAATTTTGCCGCTGTGCCCTTCGATTATTCGGCGCGTAATGGACAGCCCCAGTCCGGTTCCATCTTTGCGCGTTGTATAAAACGGCTCAAAAATCAAACCTATATCGGTTTTCTTAATGCCCGAACCGCTATCTCTAATTATCAAATTGAGCATTTCCTGATTAGAATGCAGCCGCCGCAATTGGACATGAATCTTTTTTTCCTCGGCTTTTTCCATAGCCTGCCGCGCGTTAATGTAGATATTCAAAAGCGCCTGTTTGATTTGGATTGGGTCGCACAAAATTTCAGGCAGATTATCCTCAATATCCTTTTCAATCTGAACTGTGGAATCCTTTTTATCATGGAAGACAAACCCCAGAACCTCTTCATTCATCTTTGCCAAGTCCTGACGTATTATTTGTCTGGCGTTGGGGTTGGCAAAATTCAAAAGTTGCGAGACAATTTTCGCGCAACGTTGCGCCTCTTTGTGCATTGTTTCGTAATCTTCATGCCGTGGGTCATCTTTTGAGGTATTGCGCATGAGGTAATCCGCATAGGCGGAGATGATGCTGATGGGGTTATTGATTTCATGAGCCACGCCCGCCGCCATTTGCCCCAGCGAGGCAAACTGCTCGGAGCGAAGCATGCTCTCGCGTATGCGCAACAATTCCATTTTCTGGCTGTTAATCATCTCCACAATAAACCACGACATCAGGCTGACCATCCATATAAGGGCGAACTTCAAGGCAAAATCCCGCTGCCGTATGAAATCAAAGGATGTCTCCCTGAACCAGATAGAAAGAATGAAAAGACCGGAAATCAATATGCTCATCAAGATCGCCTGTCGAGAACGGCGAAAAAGCGCGAACCCTCTTAAAATCATGAGAAAATAAAGGATATAAAAATCTGATTGGACGTTTCTGCCATAATAGCGAGTCGCATCAAGATAAATCAAAATGGTGATAAAAGCGATATCAATTAAATAGGAGAGATAACAAAACGAGCGAACCTGTTGGATTGTGACGCGGTTAGCCAGAAAAAAATAACTCTGCGCTACATTGAACATGGCATAAAGGAGAAATATTATAAATATTTCCACCGCTGGCAGAGTGAATTGCGTGCTCCAAAACCAAACAAAAAGGCTGATGAAAAATATTGCCCATTTGAGCGGAATGATAGCCCGGCTTTCGATTCGAGTCAGCCATTTGAGATACTCTTGGTCTTCAAGAGACATTTTTTTCATATTGATACCTTATCAATCGCATTGGTTATCCTGCGTCCCTGATGTTAAATAATATTACATTTTATCCGTTTTTTCATTTATTTATTTCATCTCATTGAAAAGAATTCTCCAAGCATACAATCCAATTTTTCAAGAAAATAGCTTGATTCGTCACGGCGCAAAGATTAACCCCTTTCTCACGAATGGTTGAGAAAAGAGCGGCCCTGCAAAATTTATTTCCCTTTGGACTTTTTTAAGAATGCTTTATAATATCATAACATTAGATGGACCTGTTGGCGTGGGCAAGAGCGCGGTGGCTCGTCAAATTGCCCAGCGTCTTGGCTGGAGACATGTTGACACCGGCGCCATGTATCGAGCAGTCACCCTTGCCGCTATGAGGCGAAATCTTGATTTATGCGACGCGGATGCGCTGACAAATCTTACAAAGGAATGCGAAATCCGCCTCGTCTATAATGGGGATATTCTAACTGTTTTTCTTAACGGAGAGGATGTGACCGTTGCCATTCGAGACCCGGAGGTTAGCAAAAACACATCACCTGTTTCGGAGACTGCCGGCGTTCGCGAGCGTCTTGTTTCACTGCAGCGGGATTTGGGTTTGCAGGGTCCTTCCGTCATGGAAGGCAGGGACATTGGCACGGTTGTATTCCCTGATGCATTCTGGAAATTTTATCTTGACGCCTCCCTTGATGAACGAACACAGCGTCGAGTCCATCAACTCCATGCAGCGGGAAAAAATGTGGACTTCAATGAGACAAGGGAAGCCATCAAAAAGCGCGATGACCGCGACCGCTCCCGCTCTTGGGGTCCATTGCGAATCGCCGCAGACTCCATCGTTATTGATACGACCTATCTTATTGAGGAACAGGTCATTGAATTGATACTTACTTTTTTGAGGACTTTTCCCTGCCTTAATTGCTGTTAGCGCCATGAATAAAACCCTTTATGATATAATTCTTAAACTTACGCTGATAATATGCAAAATCTTATTTCGTGTTCGGCGTATTGGCATGGAAAATGTCCCGCGGGAAGGCGGACTTCTAATAATATCCAATCATGCATCGTTTCTTGACCCGCCGCTCGTTGCTGTTTCCATGCCGCGTCGGATTCACTTTTTAGCGAAAGAGGAATTATTTCATGTGCCTATTTTATCTTGGTTGATAACACGGCTTGGCACACATCCGGTCCGCAGAGGGGGAGCCGACCGCAAAGCGATTGAGGATGCCCGCCGTTTGCTGGTTTCTGGAGAGTCGCTTTTATTATTTCCCGAGGGGACTCGGACCATTGATGGGAATCTGCAGGAAATTAAACACGGCGCTATAATGATGGCGACGAATATTGATAATCTTTCCATTCTTCCCGTTTACATAGACGGGAGCTTTCATGCCCTGCCCAAAGGCAAAAAAATACCTCGTCCGGTTAAGATTACGGTGCGGATTGGAGAACCTTTCAAAATATCACAAAAAGGTGTTGCATTGCCAAAAAAGACTTATTACGAATCTACATCTGTTCTTTTTCACGAGAAAATTGAGCAGTTAAAAATTATTTCAGGGAAGTAAATTTCCCCCATTTTGCACATCTGAGAGAGGCTAAGGACAATGCCCGAAGAGACCAAAAAAGTGGATACGGAAAAAAAGAATCTGGAGGCGGAAGTTGAAAACGAGCTCTCCCCTATTAACGGGAGCCAGATCTTCCGCATGAATAAAAACAAAAAGGAAACGCCGAGGCAGGAGCAAACGCCAGCCGCTTTATCGGAGGCGCTGGAACCTGCAATGGAAGAGCCTGTTCCCGCCGCTGAGGAAGAGCCGCGCATTCCTGAAATTGACGACGCTTTTATGCAAATGATTGACGAATATATGCCACGCTCGGAAGAAGCGGAGGTCGGGGATGTGATGGAAGTTCCCGTCCTTGATGTTCGCTCCGATTGCGTCCTTGTGAATATCGGCGATAAGATGGAGGGCATTATAGATATAGCCGAATTCACCACTCGCAGTGGCGAAGTCACCGTATCGCCCGGCGATATTGTTGAAGTTATGATTGAGGGGCGCGATGAGAATACCGATCAGGTAATTCTTTCGCATCGCAGAGCCATGAAACGCGTCGCTGTGGAACGGCTGCGTCATGCCGTTGAAACCAAAACCCCTGTTTATGGCAAAGTCATTGATGTGGTTAAAGGCGGGCTGATTGTTGATATCGGCATCCCCTGCTTTATGCCCGCCTCCCAGATAGACCGTTCGCGCGTTACGGACTTGAATGCGTGGATCGGCAAAGAAATCGAGGCTTATGTTTTGGATTATAATAAAGAGCGCAATCGCGCCGTTCTATCCCGCCGCCAACTCATCGAGGAAAATCTGGATAAGAGAAAAAAGACGCTTTTAGACAGTCTTAAACTTGGCGACACAATCACAGTTCGGATTAAAAGCGTTCATGATTTCGGCGCCTTTGCAGACCTTGGTCCCATGGACGGATTCATCCCCCGCGAAGAGGTTTCCTTTGAGCGGACAGCGCATCCCGCCATGTTTCTTAAAGAGGATCATGAGGTCAAAGTCAAAATTACCAATATTGATAAAGAATCAGGCAAGATTACATTGAGCCGCAAACAGGCTCGCATGAATCCGTGGGACAAGGTGGATGAAAAATTCCCCATCAATTCCATTGTGACCGGACGTGTGTCATCCCTCACCAACTTTGGCGCGTTTGTGCAGATTGAAGAAGGGCTGACGGGCATGATCCATGTCTCTAACCTGAGCTGGGAGAAAGGTCCTCAAAAGGCGGAAGCCTTCATGAAGGAAGGAGATCTGGTCAAGGCTGTTGTTCTTGATTTCGATAAAGAGAATCGCCGTTTGGCTCTCGGTCTTAAGCAGATTACCGAAGACCCGTGGGTCAAGGTTGAGGGCAAATTTGCCCCCGGTTCAAAGGTCAAGGGGACAGTCACATCGCTTACTGATTTTGGCGCATTCGTCAAATTAGACGATAATGTTGAGGGGTTGATTCACATCTCCAACATGACATGGGATAAAAAGCCGGGCAAGCCTTCGCTTTATCTGAAGGATGGGCAGGAGGTTGAAGCGATGGTGCTGAGCACCAACCGCGAAGGACGCCGCATCGCCCTTGGCATCAAGCAACTCATGAAGAGTCCAATGGAACTTTTCTTTGAATCGCACAAGATTGGAAGCATTGTTGAGGGAACGATCGTTCGCGTCGCCTCATTTGGCGCCTTTGTAGAATTGGCGGAAGGCATCGAAGGGCTGCTCCATGTTTCTGAAATATCAACAGAACGCGTTGAGAATCCCGCCCATGTTCTTAAAGAGGGGCAGAAAATCACATGCAAGATTCTCAACATCGCCGGCGGCGGCCGCCGCATCAGCCTCAGCCGCAAGGACGTCATCAAGGACGAGGAAAAGCAGATAATGAAAGAATACCTCAAATCCGACGTCAAGGGCGGGTTCAATGTTGGAGAATTGCTGAAAGACTTGAAAGATAAAATTCAATAAGCTCTTTGGCGCTCTCATAAAAAATCTAATGTTCTGAGCAAATCCATTTTGCGGCTTTTTGATATTATGGAAGAATATCCCAACACACCGCCTCCGTATCAGCCGCCCCATTCACAATATGGGACGCCGCCGCCGCCAAAAAAACGGCGCAGGTTCCTGATCTTGTTAGCGATATTTCTTATTGGCGGATTCTTCTTTTTCATTGTTGCTCTGCTTGGCGTGATTGGCGCCGTGGCAGGCGCGAAGGGCAGAGTGGCGGTTCTTGACATTTCAGGGATGATTATTGACGTTCGCTATGAAATGGATGAACTGCGCTCCTATGCGGAAAATCCGACAGTGAAAGCGATTGTCGTCCGCATTGAATCGCCCGGCGGCGCGGTGGCGGCAAGCCAAGAGATGTTGGCGGAGCTTAAAAAAGCCCGGCGCTCTGGAAAGCCTGTTATTGCCTCGATGGGGAATGTCGCCGCATCCGGCGGTTATTACATCGCGCTGGGCGCTGATGAAATCTGGGCGGATCCGGGAACTCTCACCGGCAGCATCGGCGTTATTATCAACCACGCCAACTGGGAGGAGCTGGTTAAAAAAATCGGCATACGTTTTGACGCTGTTAAGACCGGCGAATATAAAGACATCGGTTCCCCAACTCGTCCCATGACAGAGGCTGAAAAAGCGCTTCTTCAGGATGTAATTAACGATGTTTACGAACAGTTTTTGGAAGATATTCTTGAAGCCCGCAGGCAGCAAATCAAAAAGGCATCCAAATCGTTCCCTATTCAACCGGAAAGCAACAATGAAGCAACCAGCGATTCTGTAAAAAGTTATTTATATCATCTGGCTGATGGGCGTATTTTTACGGGCAGACAGGCTAAAAATTACGGCTTGGTAGATAAACTCGGCAACATGCAAGATGCGGTCATGCGCGCCGCTCAGATGGCAAATATCAAAGGCAAGCCTTCGATTTACAAAAAGAAACGCCCTCTTACTTTAATGGAACTTATACGAGGCGAGGTCAAACAAACCCTCAAGGGCATTGTCCCAGATTCCCCCATCCTCGAATATCGTTACATCGGACGATAATCTCATCCCATGTAATTCGCCGACGTCTATTACTTGCCATATTTGCGGGCGATTCGTACGTTTTATTTCCGCATTGTTCAGGGATATAAAGAGAAACTCGAGGATATGAGAAGTTGACATGGAAGCGCTTCTAAATTTATATTCATTGTTATTAATCCCAACGGGAGGCTCTTTATGAAATATGATTTAATTATAAGAAATGGGACGCTTGTTACCCCGACGGATATGTTCCACGCCGATATTGCGATACAGGGGGAGCATATCGCCTCCATCGGCGAATGTATCGCCTGCGGCGAAAGTCCATGCGAGGAAATCAATGCGCAAGGAAAATACGTCATGCCCGGCGGGATAGACGTCCACGTTCATTTGCAACTCCCCTTCTGCGGAACTGTCAGCGCGGATGATTTTGTGACTGGCACCCGCGCAGCCGCCTGCGGAGGTGTGACCACTGTGATTGATTATGCCATGCAAGACAAAGAGAATGGTTTGATGGCGGGAATCCGCAATCGCATGAAGGAAGCGGATGGGCGCGTCTGCGTGGATTACTCCCTTCATGGCATCATCACCAAATGGAATGACTCTATCAAAAATGAGATGGAGGAGGTCATCGCCTTTGGCATTCCGACATTCAAGATGTTCATGATATACGAATCGGAGGGTTGGCAATCGGACGATGCGGCGCTTTTCGGAGCGCTTGAGGCGACAGCGGAAAATGGTTCGCGTATTTGCGTTCATGCGGAAAGCGACAAGGTCATGAACGTTTTAATTCGGCGGTATCTGGGGCAAGCGGCGGAGCTGGGCGCATGGGGTCATGTCCTTTCGCGTCCTAATTTTATCGAGGCGGAGGCTGTGCAGCGGGCGATCACTTGGGCGGGCGCAACCGGCGGTCGGTTATATATCGTCCATATGTCCACGGGCGAGGCGGCGGAGATTTTGCATCAGGGACGGCATAGCGGGGTTAATGTTTATGCCGAGACTTGTCCGCAATATCTGCTTCTAACCGATGAGGTCTTTAAAGATAAAGAGCGGGGACATCTTTATGCCACATGTCCGCAAATCAAGAAGAAGGCGGATCAGGAGCGGCTCTGGCGCGGGTTGGTTGAGCAAGACCTTTCCATCGTCTCAACCGACACCTGCACATTTAATACGCAGCAAAAGGCAATGTGGAAGGGAAATTTCAGCAAGATTCCATACGGGTTGCCGGGCGTGGAGACGCTTCTGCCATCTGTTTATACCTATGGCGTTTTGCAAAAAAGATTCGATTTAAATTATTTCGTATCGCTTATCAGCGCCAACCCGGCGAAACTGATGGGGCTTTATCCGCAGAAAGGGACGCTTGCCATCGGCTCGGATGCGGACATCATCATCGTTGATCCGCGTAAAACGCGCTTCGTTGATTACAAGGATTTGCAGACTAATTGCGATTGGTCGCCTTATCAGGGAATGGAGATGGCGGGTTTTCCAGATATCACTATCTGCCGCGGAAAGCCTATCGTGCGTGAAGGCAAATTCATCGGCAAAGAAGGCTATGGCAAATTCATCAAGCGCCGACCGGGCGGGGAAATATAAATAGGCAAAACAAAAAAAAGTCCCGAAGTTTTTTCTTCGGGACTTTTTAATTATCAGGTATGTTCAATAATTAATACAGATTCCAATCAGCAACCGCAGCATGCGGGCGAACAAGGATATCAATAACACTAGTTAAATTAGGCGCCGTTCCAAAGCTTCCGGCAATGGCAATGTAATCCCTTCCACCAATCCTGTTGTAAGAAATGCTATACACATTGGCGTATTGACCCGGACGCCCTGGAATTGTGCTTCCGTCAAAGTATTGAATTTCTGTGAATACAGTGGATGCCCCGCTGCCTGCTATGGAATAAATACGAAGCCCCTGATTGGTGTCATTGGGAGGAACGGCTTGATCAAAGGCATCAGCCGCTAATAGTTCGTTGTTGTTCCAATCGTAATCGGTGGCTTGCATGGCAGAAGCATATTGTGTGCTATTTCCCAGAGTGGGAAGTAGATGATCCAATGCAAGCGCATACGCTGCAAGATTTGTCGGAGAACCGCCGCTGAAGATTTTCAGCGCGTCAAGTTTGTAGTCACCATTTCGTCCCATGTAAATGTCATTGTTCGAGGAATTAAATGTGACAGAACGACCGTAGTTGTCGCCACCGGTAATGGAAGCGGTTCCCTGCGCCGTGCCATCAGATGTTTTTTTGAATCCGATTTTATTAAAAGCTTCACCGATGATAAGAATATCATCGGTTAAAACCTCAATACCATTATGGCGAACATCATTTGAAGACCATATTTCAGCATGAGCCGGTGCGGCGCTGAATTTTTTTAATACGCTATCAGCAGCAGCCGCGCCAGTGCCTGAGATGTAAATATTCCCAGCAGAGTCAAGGTCTATGTCATTCAGACCGCGCCCGGTGGCGAGAAATTCTGTTGATATTACAGTTGATGTATAAGCATCAGTCAGGCATCCTGGGATGGCATTTTCAACGTAGACGACGTCAGATGCGTTGCCGCCGAAATGCACAAAATAAAGATTTCCATCAGACTTTAAAGCAACACCTCCTACGCTAATATTCGGCGTTTTTAAATTGATGGTTCCATAATATTGATAGTCAATGCCGATAGCATTAGAAAGAGCAAATAATAAAATTACCGTTAAAAGAAAAAACTTTTTCATGGTATCCCTCCTAAAACATTAGTGTCAATTAAATTGCCAAAGGCAATAAAGAAACACAATTTTTTATTAAAATAATTCCCCCTTTCCCAATGAATTGATACGTTTTAAATATGTCATAGAGCTGCCCTGTGTCAATATAATTATTTTAAAAAAGTCTCATAGAGTATTAAATGACTATACATTTGTGTTTATTGAATTATCATCCAAAAACCTTATCAGATATCTAACATTCGTTGGTGATAAAAAGTCATTGAATAATAAGAATGCTTTCAATATTGTTATTTTGTTTTGATTTGAATAATATTAATTAAAACTTTTTTACGGGTTTTAAATCATGCAACAGCTTTGGGGGCTCATCAGGGTCATCAACCTGATAGATATGTTGGATATCATTGTGATGACCTTGCTTTTTTATTTTATTTTATCCCTTTTGAAAGGGACTCGTTCATCAGTTGCGTTGCGCGGCTGGATTTCGCTTATTATTATCTCCTTTGGAGGATATATCGTCGCCAAGACGCTCAACCTCACCGGCGTTGCTTTTATATTCGGGAATTTCTGGATAATTATCGTTCTCATTTTTCTTATAGTGTTTCAGAACGATTTCAAAAAAGCCCTTACCGAGCTTGGGCAGATGCGTCTTTTCCGCGCCATCTTCAAACAGAGCGGCGAGTATATCGAGGAGCTTATCAAAGCGGCGGAGGCATTGTCCACACGCAGAGTGGGGGCATTAATCGCCATCGAGCGCCGCAATCCGTTGCGAGTTTATGCGGGCACGGGAACAACGTTGGATGCGTCAATAACGGAAGAACTTATTCGCACCATATTTACCCATCTCACTCCCCTGCATGACGGCGCGATGATTATCCGAAACGGGCGCATTGAGGCGGCGGGGTGCATTCTGCCTCTCACAGACAGTCTGGATTTGAGCCGCGATCTTGGGACGCGCCATAGAGCGGCATTGGGGCTTTCTGAAGAAACCGACGCGGTCGTGATTGTAGTTTCCGAGGAAACTGGAACTATTTCTCTGGCGTTCGGCGGGAATCTCACCAGAGGGCAAAATTCCGAGAAATTGCGGGAGCAGCTGACCACGCTCCTCAATCTTAAATCCGAAGAAAAGGAAAGCGCTTAAGAGAGTTGAATAAGGATTAATTCCCATGAAACAACCAAGAATCACATCTGAAATAATTTTATTTGTGACATCGTTTTTCATTGCGATGGCTGTCTGGCTTGTTGCCAAACAAAATGATTTTGAAATGCAAACCGTCGCCGCAGTTGTCAAAACATCCGGCACACCGGATTATATGACCGTATCCGTTATCCCGCCAAAGGTTAATGTCTCGCTCCAATATCCCAAATCATACTCATACCTTATCACGCCCGATGCGATATTTATCGAGATTAAGGGCATTGATGAAAACTTTGCTGGTCTTGATTTGCCTAAACAGACTACCGTGAATATCAATTTGCGCAATGTGAATATGGGGCGGTTGCCGGAGGCTGTCCGCCCGCTGGTTCTTGGGCAGGATATTGTGAATGTCAACGCTCAGCTTAGGGCGGAGAAGGCAAGAATCAGAGTTCCAAAAATCGGCGAACCCCATCCAGATTTTCGACTTCTTGACGATGTTTTGCGACCCAAACCTGCCGAGGTATATCTTATCGGTTTGCCGGGCAGCGTCAGCAAGGTTAAAAAAGAAAAAGACGGCTTTATTGAGTTGTTGACAGAGCCGGTCAATGTCGAAGGTAAAGTAGCCAGTTTTTTTGAAAACGTTACCGTTCCGCTTCCAGAAGGTTTATTTTATGTACGCGACGAAAATTCGCGAATTGAAAAATTTGATAAACTAACTGCGCAGGTTCATGTGGTCATTGGAGAAAAGGAACTTAAAAAAACATTTCCCGATGTGCCGATTGTGATTAAAACATTTTATAAAAATCTCAAAGCGGAGTATTCTCCCACAAAAGCCAGCATCACTGTTGAAGGACCTAAAAGCATGTTGGATCAAATGAACGCGGACTCATTCATTATTATACCGAGACAGACCTTGGAGGAAACGCCCAATTATAGCGGCGATATCGCCATTGACGCTAAATGGTCTGAAAAAATACCGCCCGCCATCAAGGATAAGGCGAGTATCACATCATGGCAACCGGAGGTTATCAGCCTGAAATTCATTCCCATCGAAGAACCCAAGCCGGGCGGCGAAAAGCCATCCAACGTCAATCCAACCGCAACGCCGATAAGAGGAGGAATCAAACCATGACAATACTTTGCGTTAATATTGACCATGTGGCAACGTTGAGAGAGGCGCGTAAAATTACAGAGCCCGACCCTGTGACAGCCGCTCTCCTTTGCGAACTTGCTGGAGCATCAGGAATCACGCTGCACATCCGAGAGGATAGGCGCCACGCAAAAGAGCGAGATCTTGAGCTGCTGATGCAGTTGGCAAAAACGCGGGTCAATCTCGAAATGGCAGCCGCCGACGCCATGTTGCCCGTCGCTGTCAAATATCGTCCCCACCAAGTTACCCTTGTGCCTGAAAAACGCGAGGAAATAACAACAGAGGGCGGATTGGATGTTGCGGGCAATCTTGCAAAAATACAGTCTGTCACGGAATCCCTTCAGGATTCCGGCATCAGAGTCAGCCTTTTTATTGACGCGGATGAAAATCAAATAGCCGCCGCTGCGGAGACCGGCGCTGAATTCATCGAGCTTCATACCGGTTGTTATTGCAATGCGGTTGAGGAAGAGGAGCAAAAGCGGGAATTGGAAATTCTTGTTCGCGGCGCTCATATCGCTCAGGATCTGGGATTGCGCGTAAATGCCGGGCATGGGTTGAATTATCGCAATGTCCAACCTGTTGCGCGCATCGCTGGGATGGAGGAATTAAACATTGGTCACAGCATTATTGCTCACGCCGTTTTTGTTGGCATTGAGCGGGCTGTGAAAGAGATGATTGCGCTGATAAAATAAAAAACCGGTCGAAAGACCGGTTAAGAATTAAAACACTCAGAATAATTATTTCGCCTATTGCTTAAATCGAACAATATCTCCCTTGCTGATTGTTCCGTTGGTCGGGTCATAGGGATACATAGGTGAAGGAAAAACGGGGTCAAGAACGTCGTATTTTTTATCTGGACCCAAACTGAAAAGGACCCAGAACCCGGTGCGCTTCATGTTTGTTCCATCAGAATATTCGTTATAGGGCGAGAAAAATGTGGCGGAACGTGCAGCATATGGGTCAATGTAATCGGGTCCCCAAATAATAATGACGCGATCTCCAACATTCAAGTCCACGACGTTGAAGGGATCGGTAGGAATCGAAGTCATATAAGCAACGGGCGTGGTCATGATAGACCAGATATAAGTGCGAGTTTCGCCAACATAACGAGTCGTGCGAAATAATTTGTTATGATCCGTCATATAAGATTCAACGCCGGTCGCCAGTGAACGCATATCAGCCTTGACCCGGCTGACTTTGGAGCGCACCTGCGCCTCGAGGAAGTTGGGGACGGCGATAGCCGCCAAGATGGCGATGATAGCCACGACAATGAGGAGCTCAATTAGTGTAAACCCTTTTTTGTTCATAGAAATTCACCTCCTTAAAAAAAATTTTTAATAACACATCATGCATCAATTGAAACGTTTCAATTAGCCTATCCGCTTAACCCGCGTCAATACTTTTTTTATTGTTTTCAACTTTTTTAACCGGGGGGCCAAGCGAAGGCTCGCCCGCCTAATAAATGAAGATGAATGTGAAATACAGCCTGCCCAGCATCTTGATTACAATTGAAAACCAGACGATATCCTTTTTGTGCAATTCCTTCCTGAGCGGCAAGCTCTTTTGCAACAAGGGTCATTCTGCCTATCAGCGCCGCATCCTCCGGCAAAATATCATTCATCGTGGCGATATGTTTGCGCGGAATAATAAGAATATGCGTCGGCGCCTGAGGGTTGATGTCTTTGAATGCCACAATATCGTCGGATTCATAAATAAGAGCGGCTGGGATATCTTTTTGAGCAATCCGGCAGAAGAGGCAATTGCTTTTCTCCGGCATATTATCACCCTCCTTTCTAAAAAAATTTCTTTACTTTGCAGTCTATTATGGATGTTTGTATTATATTATATTATGATAATGCAACTAAAAGTTATTCACACTCAATTTTTGTAGTTGCCGAGGTTTTTTTTGGACGAATTCATCCAGCAATTGGCAAATTGCCTCTTAACCGGAAGAATTGAGCCGGCGTTGGCATCGGCTCAAAAATCGCTTTCTATTGAGACTATATCACAGGCAGAAGCCGGCGATGCCTTAGGCAAAGCGGCGCTCGTTGCCTATAATCGTTTTGCCGTAAAATCTGTTGAATTATTTTTCGACTCTGTTCTGACCTTTATGCCCGAGGCAGCCATCCTGACTTTCAAACCGCTCATTGAACCTCATATATTGCTGACACACGAATGGAAAAAGAAGCTCGCAGACCTTTATATGGAACGGATTGGACGAGAGATTTATGAAGCGGTGCGCACCGGCTTGCTTGATAAAGCCCTTTTCTTATGCGCTGAACTTTTTTCCCAAGAGAATCTTCCCGAGGGCAAAATGCGTGTTGCCTCCATTCTTGGAAACATCTTCGGCGCGATTGAGAACCGACAGGATGAAGTTGCCAAAACAATCCGCAAGATTCGCGAGCTTGCCACTAAATGGGATCTTTCGGAAGATGTTCTCGCGCATATTGACAAAACAACCAAAGACCGATTTGCTATGATGTATAAAACCCAGTTGGATCGCCGCAGTATTCAATGGAATCGTGTGCTTTCGACAACCATAGCGGAGATAAAAAAGCATCTTCCTCTAACCACTTCCATCGGCGAGCCGACAGAGGAAGACCTTGCCAATCTCAGGTCTTTAATTTATTCTATTATCCGATGTTATTACATTCCTCCACACGAGCATATTTGGGAGGATATTGTCTGCCTGTTGGTTGAATTATGTCCGCGCGAGGTTTCAACAACCGGCGCAGCGGCGGGCGTGGAATCGCGTCTTTTCAACTCCATGACCCCGCTTCAAAAAAGGACATCCATTGCCATCTTGACCGAATTGGGGGAAAATGAGAATCTGGTGAATGAGATAATCGGTTTTGCCAAAGCCCACAAGGGCGACCGATATGAACAATATGCCATAGAAATCCTCGGCGGATTCAAGGCTGATAGTTCCATCGAGTTTCTCATCGAATCCATGAAGGATAAAAATCTTATTCCCATGCGCCCCGTGATTATTTCTGCGCTAGGCGCAATGAGCGGTTCAAAGGCAAAAGAAGTTCTTTTGGCAATATTAAAAGCCGCTATGCGAGTAAGTTCGATTGAACCGCGGCATCGAGCTGAGATTGCGCAGATACTGATGGCGCTTGCCCGAATTTCCAGAAATAAAATTCTTTCCCCTGAGCAACGCAATGGGTTGATTCGAGAAGTGATTGAAATCCTCGGCAACAAAGACGCGCGTCTTAATATCATTTGCGCGGAAAATTTTTATTTAACGCAGTTAAACGATATCAACCGCGCCTTTCGGGCTTGGGCTGTTCAGCGCCTTGTCGAGGGGCTTTGGTTGAAAGAAACTGACGCGGAATTTGCAAAAGGTCCGCAGGCGGGCGGTGAAAGCGCCCGGACGTTTCTTGGCAGACGCGAAAAGCTGGTGGAGCATATTTGCCGTTTTGGCTCTGATTTTTTACCTGAAATTATCGAGGTTGCCGGTCGCTATATGATTCATTATTCCGGCGCGTATCTTGCCATTGGCGAAATCATGTCGCGCATCGGCGATGAACGCGCCCTCCCGCTTATGGAAAAAATGCTTTCAGCCGCCTTGCTGACAGAGGATGCAAATCTTCAAAAATATGAACAGGAGCATTATTGGGACGCCTCAACTGAAACGCGGCAGGTTTTGGGCAAGGATAAAATTGCGGCAACTCTTGTGTATGCCATGAACAAGATTGGCGGCGAAAGAGCTGATTGCATTCTTTGGGATATCTATGAAAAAATTCAGACGGGGCATTATAATATGCCGGGCAAAGAAACAGCCGAAATGATATTCAAAGCCCATTCCCGAATCGAAAAGGAATCAAAGGAAAAAGGCGAAAATATCTGCGCGCCAGTTGTCCCTTCCGATGTCCCCGCCGCTTATGATGTTGATGATGCCATTCGCGCTTTGACAAAATATTATTTTTTTACGGGTGCGGATAAAAAGCGCCTGAAAAAAATTGCGGCATTGCAGTTGTTGGGGCGCGCCAAATCTCCGGAAGCCATCAAACCTGTCATAACGCAGATGAAGGATAGCGACCCGTTAATCGCCTCGGCAGCCGTTTCCGCTCTTGTGGAATATAACACCCCGCCCATGCCGCCTTTTCTTCTTCATGAGTTTTTACATAACCTCATTTTAGAATGGAACTCAGCGCCTCCACAGCTCAAAAGAAAAATTGAAGATATCATCAACAAATTAAGAGCGGATAGAGACGTCATGAAGAGCCGCATCCGTCAGGCGATTGAGATGGAACGCGAGCCAAAGGTCCGATTTGCCATGGAAAAAATATTTGCTCCATATATGGCAGCGCAAGCAATGGAAAAAGAACCGGGAACAGACGCTCCAAATGGCGCTCCAAACGGAATTTCTTCAGCCTCTAAAAGCACAAATCCATTGACAGCGCGGCTTTCTGAGCTAGAACAAAAGCGTTTGTATCTTGAGGCGCGAAAAAAATGGATCGCCGGCGGGAAAAAAGGCGATCCCCCAAAACTGGAGGATTTCTCCATTGCCAAACCTCAATAACAAGGATTCACAAGTGAAAGGGAGGCTCCATGACTGACAATCCCATTTTAAGGGTGGGTGTTCAAAACTGTCTCAGCGCGCTCCCATTGACCGCGAAACTCAAAGAGATTGAGCCTGGGTTGGAAATCAATGATAGAACTCCAAGAGAGCTCTCCAATCTTTTAGTCAAGGGCGAGCTTGATGTTGCGCTCATTCCGATGCTGACCGTTCTTCGGAATCCTCAAATCAGTATTCTCCCTAATATATCCGTCACCTGCCGCGGAGCGTCGTATAACTCTATCATGTTTTCCAAAACGGCGCCCGCCGATATCAAAACCGTGCTTGTGGATCGTCGTTCTATTATTTCCATCGCTCTTTTGCGCGCCTTGTTCAATATCCGCTGGAGTATGCAGCCTGTGGAAGTGCTCTCCTCAAAACCCATCACGAGCGACTATCCTTTTTTGACCACAGATTATGATGCTTTTTTAGTTGTTGGCGATGCCGCTATGCAGATAAAGGAAGAATTCAATAGCAGGGTTGATCTGGGCGAGCAATGGTATGCATGGACATCGGAGTCTTTCACCTTTTCCGTTTGGGGAGTTCGCGAAGGTCTGGAAGGACCCGCTTTGGATGAGTTATTTTTGCAGGCAAAAGAAGAAGGGTTGGCGGCAAAGGATGAAATCATCCAAGCGGAATCATCTCGGCTTCGGGTTCATGAGGAAAAATGCCGCGAGATATTAGGCAATACTATTTACAACCTTGGAACGGAAGAAATGAAAGGCGTTGAGTGGTTCCATTTTTTTATGGACGAGCTCAAAATTTGCGAGCCTTCTGTGGAATTGAAAATATACGGCGGCGACCAGTTTCAGATGCTCATGTTGGGCAAGAAATAAATCTTTGAACCCCTTTTTAATTTTTCAGGACATCCGCTCCAAAAATGCCGCGAATTGCATCCGGTATTTTAACCGT
Source organism: candidate division BRC1 bacterium ADurb.Bin183 (assembly GCA_002070185.1). Taxonomy (GTDB): domain Bacteria; phylum Sumerlaeota; class Sumerlaeia; order MWCT01; family MWCT01; genus MWCT01. The sequence continues at coordinate 159,972 of MWCT01000005.1, read as the reverse complement.
TCCATCCGGCTGCTGATAAGTTTCCAAAAGGGCGATCATGAGCCGCGGAAGTGCCACTCCGGAGCCATTTAAAGTGTGCACAAACTCAGGTTTGGCGCCTGCTTCGCGGCGGAATTTGAGACCGGCTCTGCGCGCTTGAAAATCCTCAAAATTACTGCACGAAGAGACTTCAAGATATTTCTGCATACCGGGCGCCCAAACCTCGATGTCATAGCATTTGGCGGCGGAAAAGGAAAGGTCGCCGCTACACAAGGCAACAACGCGATAATGCAGTCCAAGGCGCCGCAAAACTTCCTCTGCGTTTTTTAACAGCGTCTCAAGTTCGTTATATGAGGTTTCTGGTTTGACGAGTTTAACCAGTTCAACTTTGCTGAATTGATGCACGCGGGTCAGACCTCGCGTCTCCTTGCCGTGCGAGCCCGCCTCTCGTCGAAAACAGGGCGTATATGCAACGTAATAAACCGGCAGCTGCGCCCCGTTTAATATCTCGTCCGCATGGATATTTGTCACCGGCACTTCTGCGGTTGGTATCAGAAACAAGTCATCCACCTGACACAGATACATGTCCTCTTCCATCTTGGGCAGTTGCCCCGTGCCGGTCATTGACTTGCGATTGACAAGATACGGCGGCGCCGTTTCCACATAACCATGTTCGCGCGAATGCAAGTCAAGCATCCATGAGATAAGAGTGCGTTCAAGCCGCGCAAGGCTGCCTTTCAAAAGGGGAAAACCGCTGCCGGCAATTTTTGTGGCGCGGGGCAAATCGAGTATATCCAATTTTTCTCCGATTTCCCAATGAGGCTTTGGCTCAAAATGGAAATTCGGTTTTTCCCCCCATTCCCCGACAACTGCATTGGATTCTTCGCTCTCCCCTACGGGAACGCTCTCATGCGGCATATTGGGAATCGTCAAAAGAAGTTGATGCTGCTCCTCTTCAATGTTTTTTAAATCAACATCGAGGTCTTTGATGCGCTCTCCTAAAAGGCGCGTCTCCTCTTTAAGGGCTGAGGCGTCTTGCCCTTGTTTAACCAAATTACCGATTTCCTTAGATCGCTCGTTGCGCGTTTTTTTCATCTCATCGCTTTTTGACTGTATCTCACGTCTGCGTTTATCGAGATTGAGAATGCCATCCACCAGCGATTCATCCACGCGTTTGGCGCGGAGGCGTTTTTTTACATCATCAGGGTTGCTGCGTATGAGCTGAATATCAAGCATATAAAATCCTTTCTATAACAAAGTCCCAATTTGCCGCCTGACGGCTTCTAAGGTGGGCTCAATTTGCACGGGGGCATTGGCAAAACGCGACGCGATTCCTATATCGCCAAGGGATGATTTGTGATAATTAGATGTGGCGTCCGGGTCTTTAAGAAGATGCCCGGTCAATATTCCCACAACTTTTTCATCGGGATTGATGACGCCCGCCTCCACGAGTTTTTTTGCCCCAGCCACAGTGGCGCAGGAGGCTGGCTCTGCGCCGATGCCGGCGGCGTCCACCCATGCCTTGGCGTCCATGATTTCCTGATCCGTCACCTGCTCCACAACACCGTTAGACCATTCAATCCCGCGATAGGATTTTTTCCATGAGACTGGGTTACCGATTTTGATCGCGGTGGCAATAGTATCGGCATGAGGGACTCGTTTATAAGGCGTTTTGTTTTTCCACATTAAAAACAGCGGGTTAGCTCCCGATGCCTGTATGACCGCAATGCGCGGTTTTTTTGCGATAATGCCAAGCTCATATAATTCAATCAACCCTTTCGAAAGCGCGGTGTTATTTCCAAGATTTCCACCGGGGAGAATAAACCAGTCTGGGACTTCCCAATTCAGTTGTTGGAGTATTTCAAACCCAATCGCTTTTTGACCTTCAATCCGATATGGGTTAATAGAATTGAGCAAATAAATATTCAGTTTGCCGCAAACTTCCTGAACCAGCGTCATGGCGTCATCAAAATCGCCGCGAATTTGCAATGTCTTCCCGCCATAGGCAAGCGCCTGCGTCAGTTTGCCATAAGCAATCTTGCCTTCAGGAATGAAGATGATGCTGAGCATGCCGGCTGTGGCGGCGTAGGCTGCCATAGAGGCTGATGTGTTGCCAGTGGAGGCGCAGGCGACAATTTTTGCGCCCATACGGCGGGCGGCAGTCATACCGCATGTCATTCCGCGATCTTTAAAAGAGCAAGTGGGGTTTTCGCCTTCGTGCTTTAAGAGGAAATTTTTCAAACCGGCGTATTTGCCGGCTTTGCCCGCATCATAAAGATTTGTATTCCCTTCGGGCTTGGAAACGATAAATTCATCCGGCACAGGAAAAATTAATTCCTTATATCGCCAAACGCCGGAGTCATAAGGTTTTTGGCGCGAACGCCAGCGTTCTTCGAAAATCTTTTTCAAATCCAATTTGCGCAGGGATTCGAGGTCATGCTCAACATCCAGCGTGCCGCCGCATTCGCAAGAGTATCGAACAATATAAGGATCGTATGATTTCTTGCAATCCGCACATTTCAAATTTATATCCATTATTTTGCCTCTGACAAAAATTGATTGATATCCTGCCCCGCTTGCTTATCAAATCAAGAAAAAAATTTTGGAGCAGGCAGCAAATATTGAATATTATTCATCTTCATAAAAGGGGCGGGTGAGACGAATGATATTGGCGCCTTCTTCCACCGCAATGGTATAATTTGTGGAATCTCCCATAGAAAGCCATTTCATTTCCACGCCTTGGATGCCGGCGTTGCGCACCTTTTCGCTTAATTCGCGCAGACGTTTGAACCATGGGCGCGCCATTTCCGGGGTATCCGCCGTCGGGGTTTCGAGCATCAACCCGCGTATATGAATCATGGGGAACTTGGTAAATTCCTTGATTAACGGCAGGGTTTCAGAGGGCAGAATTCCAAACTGGGCGTCCGAATCTGTTGTATTAACTTGAATGAGAACGTTAACATCCCGTCCGACTTCTTCGCAGGATTCTTGCAAATCATAGCCGATCCGCAGGCTGTCCACAGTGTGGATGAGCGAGAATGATTGAACGGCTGTCCGTGTTTTTACGGATTGAAGATGACCGACCAAGTGCCATTGAATGTCGGCGCTAAAAAATGTTTTTTTCTGCAATCCTTCTTGGACTCGATTTTCGCCGAAATTACGGCAGCCGCCTTTGACTAGTTCCCTGACTTCGGGGATGGATTTACCGCGCGTGATGACAACAATGCGGACGTCTGAATATGGCAGCCCGGATTTGGCGCATGACGCCTTGATATTTTTTTGAACCTCCGCCAAACTTGTTTGCACATCCTCAGCATTCAGGGAGAGTTTGAACTTCTTTCGTATGGCGGCGGTTTTTCTTGATCTAATAATAGGCTTCATCGCTAAAGATATTTTGGGGCTCCTTTCCAGATTCTTCCCTCAACAATTTAATAGCAACTTATGCCTACCACTAATCGGTTTAGTCAAGCTATTAATAATTGTTTTGTCGGTGCAAAAATAAGATTGACCTTCGGGATATTTAGGGTATGGATTAATCCATGAGTTATGTAATTGAATTAAACGATTATCAAAAAAAGGCGCTCGACCTTCAGCGCGATATTATTGTTTCAGCGGGCGCCGGTTCCGGCAAGACCCGCGTCCTTGTTTCGCGATATTGCGAATTATTCAACGCAAATCCTGCTCTGAGTCTTGATAATGTGGTTGCCATCACCTTCACGGAAAAATCGGCGGCTGAGTTACGGGAACGTGTTGATAAATTTTTTCGTCAGATTATCGCCTCTAAGGAACATTCATCACAGCGCATGCGTTATAAAGACTTTGGGGAAAATCTCTCCAAGGCATGGATTGGGACTATTCATGGGTTTTGCTCCAAAATCTTACGAGAGTTTCCTATGGAGGCTCGCGTTGATTCGAATTTTGCCATCCTTGATGAATCTGAGGCGACGGCTCTCCTTGATGAGGCTTTGGAAGATTTTCTTGTCATAACTTCAAAAAATCCTGCGTCTTATTTGGCAGACGATTTAAAACAACTGGTTCAATACTTCGACAAAGATGCTATAAAAAATTTCCTTTCCTTTCTCATCAAAGACCGCGATAAAGCAGAACCGCATATAAAAAATTTGAAGGGTCCTAAAAGTTATATTTCTTCTTTGTCGCGTTTATATCTTGAGGCGTTGAAAGAATATGACTCGCGCAAACGTTTTGGTATTTCGCTCGATTTTACGGATCTTCTAATCAAGGCAACCAATCTTGTTGGTGAAAATAAATCTGTAAGGCAAAAGCTGCAGGATCGGTTCAGATACATTCTGGTGGATGAATTTCAGGATACGGACCCGTTGCAGTGGAAATTAATCGAATTGTTGACGGGGGACCGCAAAAGCGGATGCCTTTTTCTCGTTGGGGATCCGAAGCAATCCATTTATGGATTTCGGCGCGCTGATGTTCGACTCTTTAATGATGCGACCGAATCAATTATAAAAAAGAATCGGGCGGAGGGAAAGAATAATCTGAATCTTAAATTTCAGGGACGCGCAATCAACGCCAGCACGGATGAAAAACTGGGGGCGATGCAGCTTCCTGTTAATTATCGCTCCGTTCCCGCCGTCATTGATTTTGTCAATTTTGTTTTTGAAAAAATCATGGCACCCGAAAAAAATTGCAACAATGCGCCCGAAAAGGATTACAGCAATGCACCCGAAGATGATTGCAGCAATGTTAGATTTGATCCGCTTTTGGCTGATAAGAAAAAAGAAGAGGGCGGCGTTGAAATCATTTATACCGCAGAGGAGAGTATCGAAACCTCTTCATTAGATCAGGAATCAGAACTCATGGCAAAACGCATCCTGCAATTGCTTGATGAAGGCAGCTCGCCGCATTTTGCCCCAAAAGATATAGCCATTCTCATGAGGTCTTCCACTTACCTTAAAGAAATCGAGGAGGCGTTGATACATTATCACATTCCTTTTATCACCACAGGAGGCAAAGGGTTTTACGATCGTCAGGAGATTATGGACTTGTGCAATTTCATCAAGTTCTTGATTTCCCCCGATAATGACATCGCATTATTCGGTCTTTTACGTTCGCCATACATTCATTTGGAAGATAAGGATAATTTACTGTATTGGATATCCGGTTTCAAGGCAGAGTCATTCTGGGATAAAATAAACATCGCTGCTAACAAGAATAAAAATCTTAAAGACGTTGCGAACATGCTTTACCGTTATCATTCTCTGGCGCAACGCATCCCGTTATCGCAAATATTGAAAGATTTTTTGACTGAAACAAAAGGTTGGGAATATCTTTCTTCCGGAATTGAATCGCAACGCAAGATGGAAAATGTCGAGAAGTTCATCACGCTGGCTCGAGATTTTGATGACTCTGGTTTTCAATCTCTTGTGGATTTTTCGGAACAGATTGAAACCCAAAAGGAGCTCGCGGAGCATGAGGCGGAGGCGCCTATCTTGGTCGAAGACGTTGATGCCGTTAAAATCATGACCATCCATAAAGCCAAAGGGCTTGAATTCCAAGTGGTCATTCTGCCGAGAATTTCGCAAAAATTCAATGACAAAACAAGCCCATGCTTGATTGACGAAGAAGATGGAATTGTTTTAAAGGTTAAGGATAAAAAATCTACGGAAAGCGATGCATACACAAAAATCAGCCAAAAACAAAAACAAAAAGACATAAATGAGGAAAAGCGCATTTTTTATGTCGGCGCCACTCGTGCGGAAAAATTGCTCATACTTGGAATAACTAAACCAAAAAAGAATTTTAACTCTCGATTAAAAATGCTTGAAGAAGTCTTTGGACCTATGGATGCAAAACAAAAAGAAGGAAAAATCAAATATTGCATCAATGGACGAAAAAGGGTCATACCGATTATCTCGCAGAATAATATTGGCTCACAAAAACATAGGGCTGCGACGGTAACTACCCCTGTTCGTCAAGATGAAAAGCCCAAAACCGCCGCTCCCCTTTCCATTCCAGAGCTGAGAAGAGTTTACGATATTTCAAAACTTATGGCTTTTGCCCGCGCCCCTGAGGGGTATTATCTCAAATATATTATAGGATTGCCCGAAGATGCCCTCGATTTATCAAGCGGCAAAGCCCATGAAAACGGAAGCCATGACACCCCCAAACTCAATATGCTGAGGGGGACAATCATTCACGCCTTGCTGGAAAAATTTCCGTTCAAAAACAAATCGGACGCCAAGGCGATTATCAAAACTTTTTTGGATAATGAAAAATCTTTGGCTCAAAAAGAAAGAGAATCTTTGTCCTCAGAGATTCAAACCTTCTGGTCAAAAATGGAAAAGCATGAATATATCAAAAATTTTGCAACGTATAAAGAGCGGCATTCAGAACTTCCCTTTCAGATTGCATTCGGTCATGACCTTCTTGTTGGGCGCGTGGATGCCTGCGTCAAAGATGCAAGCGGCAACTGGATGGTAATTGATTTCAAGACTGGATACAAAAACCATAATGAGCAACAGATGAAACAATTATATAAAATCCAGATTGAATCCTATGCGTTATTTCTTTCTCTTTTTGTCCCCAATCAAAATAATTGGGAAGTCCACATTTACATGCCCGATTCAGAATTTGTTTTTAAGAATAAGTATGGTAGTTCTGATATTAAGAAAATACGTAAAAATCTCGAAGGTTTGATAAAATCTGAAAAGGATTTCAGAAAAAAACGCGGATTGTTTTAAAACGTAACACAACCAATTTGAGCAACTTTACAAATTCAACACTCTCCCCTGTCCGTTTTAAATGAAAACGCCCGAGAAATAAATAATTATCCCGTAATGATACACAATTTTTTTAATCCAGCATGTTAAAATATTTCAGCGAATTTGCTTTTTCTCGTTGACTTCAATAGAGCAGAATTTGTATGAATATAAAAGAAGTTAGAAAAAAGGGGGTGATACATAAAAATAACTGGTTTGAAATGGTTTTTCCCGGGGCTTTTATTTGATGTATTTTGAGTATTATTAATGGAGGTAATGAATATGAAAAAAATTATGTTAATCGCTATGTTGGTTAGTCTTGTAAGTTTTGGTTTGGCTCAAACTGTAACAGTCAGCAAAAGCGGGACACCGGATTATAACACCGTTCAGGCAGCCATTGATTATTTTGCGACAGACCCTGCGCCAACCGTTCCGAACGTTATCAATATTACAGATTCAAGTGTATATGATGAAATGATTACTATTAACGTCCCTGTGACCATCGAAGGCACTGATGCAAACAGACCGGTTCTTGCAATTCAAACAAATACAGGGGGCGATGCCAACGATGGTCTCCTCATATTAATACCGACGGGAACAGCAAATGTTGTTGTTTTAAAAAATTTGATTATCATTCCCTCAAAAACAAACACCCCCCAAGATGATGGCATCAGGTCACACGGTCAAAACGTCAATTTGACTTTGGAAAATGTCCTTGTAACGGCAAACAACGGCAGCGATGCGCCGATAACAACAACCGGTTTAGAGGCGGTTGATTTGACAGGCGCCATCATGTTCGGAGATGATGGTATCTTTATTGGCGGCACTACAACTCCAGCCGGCGATGGTTTTTCTGCAACGTTAAAAGATGTTGTTGTTTCTCACATACAAGGAGCCGCTGGAGGAGTAGTAGCTAACGACGGCCTTGTCCTTTCCGGCGCTGGGAATGTTTTTAGGATACTCGATGGATGCGTTTTCTCCTATTGCAATCGTTTGGGAATACAAGCGACTGGGGATTTTCAAATAAACGCGCCAAACAAAAGGGTCGTTGTTTTGGGAAACAAAGGGTTTGCGGGAATCTGGTTTGCTGCAGCGCCAACAAACGCCGCGAACCCCAGATTAATTGATGGATGCAACGTCATTAACAACCTCGGTGAAAATCATACAACCGCGCCAGTTGGGGCGTGGGGTATTGAAATTCAAAATGGCGGAACCGTCAATACTATCGTCAAAAATTCAATTATCGCCGGCAATTCAGATAGAGGAATTGTTATCGGTGAACTTACAGGGACAGGCACTGTGTCAATAGAAAATGTGACGATTGCTAATAACGGCGCAGCAGCAATAAATGATGTGGCGGGGTATACCGCCGATATTAATATCACCGACACAATTATTGCAGGCAATGGTTCTGCAAAAGCCTCAAATGTGATTGTTCATAATGGAAGTGGAGTAATGAACATTGCATATTCCGGCATAGTAACTGCTGGACCGCAATCGCTTTTAATTCCAGCAACAACAGGCACAGGACCTTTCATTACCTCCAACATAGTGGAAAGCGATCCGCAATTTGTAGACGCTGCCGATTACAGAAACGATTCATTTTTCGATGTTTTCAACGATGATTATTATGGGGCTAATTCGCTTGGCGCTCCGCTGTCAGGCGGCGCAGATTACGTTGGACCCATTCCGACGCCGACACCTGTTCCTCTTTCTGCCGACAAAATTTGGAAACTCTACGAATAAATCTCAAAAGATTTCATTCAAGATGGCGGGGCAAAAGCCTCGCCCTTTTTGTATTATATTCGTTTGAAATTACATTATATTGATTTATAAAAATTTTTACAAAATATACCTTGACAAATGGGGTCTTTATACATTAGAAATCTGCTACATATTAACGTGATGATGGAGTTGCCAAAATTAAAAAATTTTTGAAAGGAGGTATGAAACGAACAATCTCATTTTTTTATTTGTTGTCTTTAAGTTGAGCCATCCAAATCCCAAAACAATTAAAAGAAAGGAATGATTATTATGAAAAAGTTATTATGTCTTGTTTTGTTTCTTGCCATTTCTTCCGCGCCGTTATTCGCAAACGTTTTTGTTTTTGATATTAATGTTGACACCAGCGACGGCAGGAAAATTTCATATCGTTTGAATGAAGACGCAACATCGGTTCAAATAGAAGTCTTTGGGCCTCTGCCCGCCACAACAGTCATTGATACATTCAATGGAACAACTGCAAAAGGATTGAACATCGTTGAATGGCTCGGCGCCGGTTCTGTCAGCGGTGAAACTTACGGGTTCAAAATTACAGCATCGAACACTCCGGGGTTTGCCGAGTGGACGAAAATCAGCGATGATAGCCGTTTATTCCTTCTTTATAATCCCCGCGCCGGAGTATCCGTAAATAAAAACAAATTAAGCCCGTATTTCGGCATGATTTATACCGGTGAAAACACTGGCAACGCGACAACGACGTCAGGCAGATTTGTGACTAACAAAGGGATATTTGCCCTTTATCCTGATGGCTCGGACCCGCTGGGGCTTGGCGATACCCCTCGCATGGGCGGGGTTGCTTGGGGAACGGCTGCTAATAGCCCTTATCATGTTTTTGTGGCGCCTGATGACCGCGTTTATATCTGCGGCTGGTCAGATGCATTTTGCGGTGTTTGGAGAGCCGAACCCGACCTCTCCGGCTCATTCATTCAATTGCTTGACGAAACATTAGACTCTGCTGGCGTTGCGAAGGGAATTCACGGCAGCATTGCGGGCGTGTGGGTTGAAGGAACTGGCGAAAACACCGTGTTATACACCTATGATGAAGACTTGCCCGCTCCCGGCGCTTCTGCCGATCCAGGACTTCGCAACATATTCAAACTTGCCATCGGCAATGGACCATTCCCATGGACATCGCCAGCTGAAATTCAGATTGATGAGAGAGATTTTGCATCACATCCCAAATATGATGCTAATATAGGAATGTTTATCAACGACACTAATGGCGGCGTTAAAAGAGACAGCGCGGGGAACTGGTATGTTTCAAATTATAGAGCAGTAAAGGATAGTCCTTGTTTAATGAAGATATCTCCTGATGGGAAAACAATGCTATGGGATTCCATCATGGACGGAACAAATGATGCTTCCGAAGAGCTGATATACAATATGGGCGGCTTTGATATTGATGAAGCCAATAACCGCGTTGCCGTCGCAATCAACAGCCTCGGCTTCAAGGTATTCCCCTTAGACCCGCTGCCCGTTGGGGATCTTGCCGCCCAAATCACGACTGTCAATTTTACTCCGGTAGGAACAAATAACAGAGGTATCTGCTTTGATGCGGCGGGAAATGTTTATCTCGTCAACAATAGTTCTGAATTGCTTTACATCTATTCCCCGCCTGGACCGAATTCTTTTACATCCGAGACAACCAAAACACTCCCGGGCGGCGTTCCTCTTGCTGCTCAGTCCAGATGGGCACTATACGAATAAGCAAAACAATACTCAACTTAAACAGGGCGGATAGAAATATCCGCCTTTTTTTTTGAGCGCAGGAAATGTATATGTTATATTTTCAGCATGCGTTCCAAGGCAAGGCGCGCTGAACGCGCAATCGGTTCGTCCAGAGATACAAGATTGACTTTTCCAAGATTCAGCAAAGACCAATAAAGACTTCGCAAGGTTACGCGCTCCATATCAGGACAAACTGATGCGGAAAGCGGCGCTATGGTTTTATCTTTGTGCATAGCGGCAAGCCGTTTGACAAGATTTAACTCTGTTCCGATAATTATGGTAGAGCCGGATGGCGCTTCCGCCGCATATTTGATGATGAAGGATGTGGAGCCGGATTCGTCTGCGGCTTCAACAACTTCCCTGTTGCATTCCGGGTGGACAACAATCAAACATCCGGGATAATTTTCCCGCGCCAGTTTAACCTGTTGCAGTGTGAAGTGTGTGTGAACGTGGCAGTAGCCTCTCCAGAGAATGGCAGTTGCTTTTTTTAACTCATCTTGGCTGCATCCTCCATCAGAAAGCGTTGGGTCCCAGATTACTATGTTTTCTTTGGGAATTCCCAAAGCTTGGCATGTGTTGACGCCGAGGTTTTCATCAGGGAGGAAAAGGATGCGTTCTCCATTTTCAAGCGCCCACTTCACAACGTTTTTTGCGTTGGATGATGTGCAGCAAAGTCCGCCGTTTTCCCCGCAAAAGGCTTTTATCTCAGATAAGGAATTAACATAGGTAATAGGGATTGCCTTTTTGATATCCGTCAGTTGTCCAATCGCCTCCCAAACGCGGGAAACCTGCGCCATATCTGCCATGTTTGCCATAGGGCAGAGGGCGTTGGGCGCGGGGGTGATAACTTTTTGGTCTGAGCGGCATAATGCGGCTGCCATTTCTGCCATGAATTGCACGCCGCAAAAAACGATATATTCTGTTTCGGGCAGGGCGTTGGTCTTATGCGCCAATTCAAGGGAATCCCCGACAAAGTCAGCCATGTCAACAATTGACTGGCGTTGGTAATGGTGAGCCAGAATTTGGCATCTTTTGCCCCATTGATTTTTCAGGGTCTTAATGCCATCAATCAATTCTTCATCGGAGAGATTTTGAATCTCGCGAGGTAAAAGGAGCGCGACCCATTTATCTTCTGCAATCATAATCCCACCGCCTTAAAAACCTTCCAGTTCAAAGATACAAATTTCCGAAAACAGATTGGGGAAAATGCCGCCTTTGTATATTTTTTTCTTTTTCAGATAATAGCGATCGAGAATTCTGACGCCCAGATTTGAGCAGATGTTGCTGAAATCCGCCATAGTGAAAAGGTGGATATTGGGTGTTTCATACCATTTGTCGGGTAGAGCGGCGGAGATAGGCATGGCGCCATTGAAAAGCATCTTGAGTCGGATTTTCCAATTGCCGAAATTGGGAAAGCCGATAATAACGCGGCGACCGATGCGGAGCATTTGTTTCATAACCCCTTCCGGGTTATGAGTGGTTTGAAGCGTCTGATTCAAAATCACATAATCAAAGGTTTTATCGGCATATTCGGAAAGACCTTTGTCAATATCCGCTTGAACAACTGGGATGCCCATTTCCACGCATCGTATAACAAGTTCGGGATTAATCTCCACTCCGAATCCGCGCACTTGTTTGAATTCCATCAGAAGGCGCAGCAGCCGTCCATCGCCGCATCCAAGGTCAAGCACTTTGGATTCTTTTTTAATTTTATTGTAGATAACGCGATAATCGGGTCGGATTAAAAGGTCTTTTGGAAGTTGTTCAATGGTTTTATCTTCGGCAACTGCCGTCGTTTTCCCCGATATTCTCCAAAGGAAGGCAGAAATAAGTTTAGTCATGGTTTCCGTTTCTATAAGAAATGCGTCATGACCGTAGTGTGATTGAATCTCAAAATATGTGACATCACAATCATTGGCGCGCAATGCCTGTACGATTTCCTGAGATTGGAACGATGGGAAAAGCCAGTCAGAGGAGATTGATGTGACGAGGAATTTGACGTTATGGGCATTGCGAAAAGCCTTTGAAAGCGTTCCATACCGTTCGGGCAAATCAAAGTTGTCCATCGCGTTCGTGATATATAAATAAGAATTAGCGTCAAATCGGGCGATGAATTTTTGCCCTTGATAACTTAAATAGGAACCCACCTCAAATTGATTGGTAAATTGGTCGTCCGGTCGGGCGTTTTTATTGCGCAGGCGTCCAAATTTTTTATTCATGGACTCCATCGAAAGGTAGGTAATGTGTCCGAGCATTCGAGCAATGGCAAGCCCGTTTGTGGGACCTTCGCCGCCATAATAATTGCCGCCCGCCCATTCCGGGTCGGATAATATTGCATTGCGCCCCACAACATCAAATGCAAGCGCCTGCGCTCCAAGATACGCTGTTGAGGCGATGACAATTGCGGACTGGAGCATTCCGGGATATTGGATGCTCCATTCAAGAACTTGCATTCCGCCCATAGAACCGCCAACGACGGTGACCAGTTTTGTTATGCCGAGATAATCAACGAGTTTTTTTTGAAGATTAACTATATCTGTCATCGTAAAAGGGGGAAAGTCCATGCCATACGGTTTGCCGGTATCCGGGTTAATTGAGCCGGGTCCTGTTGTGCCCATACACCCGCCGAGATTATTTGAACAGATGACAAAATAATGCGTTGTATCAAAAGCCTTGCCGGGACCTATCATGGAGTCCCACCATCCTGTTTTTTTATCGCCGGGTGAATGAAATCCGGCGGCATGGGCGTCGCCCGTGAGGGCATGAATAACCAGGATGGCGTTGTTGCGCTCTGCGTTTAAAGTTCCATAAGTTTCGTAAGCGACGCAAACATTTTTGAGCGTGCGCCCGCATTCAAGATGGAATGGTTCTTGCGGTGAATATGTTTTCGTTTCGACGAGACCGACTGAGTTTGTTGGCAGCATTTTATTTGCACTCACGGGGCAAGATATATTTAGGGGTTTTTCAGATTTTTTAATACAGCATCGAGACGCTTTTGAATTTCTTGAGGTTTTGTCTCATCGTTTATAGATGTTGCAAGAGCACTGATTTGTGTTTCGATTTTTTTCATCAAGGCGATATCCTTTTGACGTTTCAATTTCAGGCGTTTATTTTCCAATTTATAAACTTTTGAGCGGTCCATCCCTTTTAAAAAAAGATACTCAACGAGCATAAGAAAAAGAACAAGGAATGAGTAAGGGCTATATAGAATTTTAACAAAGAGGCTAACATCGTTTGTGGCAAGCAGGAGCAATCCGAGGAGCGCAACAATAACCAGCGTAATGGGAATGAGTATGCGGGGCGGTTTTTTGCTTTTCATTAACTAAGCGCCTTATTCAATAAAATATTTTGAGGGTATATATTTTTTTGAAAAAAGGCGTCAAGATGAGAAATGCTTAATCATAGCCGGCACAATTTCTTTAAAGTCGCCAACAATGCCGTATGTGGCAACTTTGAAGATGGGCGCTTCCGGGTCTTTATTAATGGCAACAATCGTATCTGAAGATCTCATGCCAACAAGATGCTGGACTGCTCCTGATATTCCCACGGCGATGTATAGTTTTGGGCAGACGGTTTTGCCTGTTTGTCCGACCTGATGAGAATAGGAAATCCAACCGGCATCAACCGCCGCGCGGGAAGAGCCGACCGCGCCGCCCAGAGCCTTTGCGAGCGCACGTATGAAGTCAAAATTTTTGGGATCGCCAAGCCCGCGTCCGCCGGAAACAATAATATCCGCTTCTGCAAGGTTGACGGTTTCTTCAAGTTCTTCCACACGCTGGATAAATCTGGTGCGGACTTGTTTTGCTTTTTCAGGTATGGAGACCTCGATGATTTCACCATGCGGCGCAGCGAGCCGTTCCGCAGGTTTCATCACTTTATGTCGGACTGTTGCCATTTGCGGACGATGGCGCATCGTGGCAATAGTGGCAAAGATGTTGCCGCCAAAAGCGGGGCGTGTTTGGAGGAGGTTTCCTTTTTCCGAATCAATTGCAAAACCGGTGCAATCAGCGGTCAGACCCGTTTCCAATTTTACCGCGACCTGCGGAATGAAGGAGCGTCCGATATTTGTTGCGCCGCAGAGAAGTATTTCAGGTTTGTATGCGCGGACAAGATGTTGAACGCATTCTGAATATGGGTCGTCCTGAAAATTTTCAAGGATGGGGTCGTCAATCACATAAACTTTATCGGCGCCGTAAAAAAGGAGCTCTTTAGCTTGCTCGCGGATATTATGTCCTAAAAGCACCGCGCATAGTTCCTGTTTGCGTTCATTGGCAAGGATGCGACCAGCGCCCAGCAATTCAAATGTTACGTTTTGGATTTTGCCTAGCCGCTGTTCTGCGAATATCCAAACGCCGCGATATGAGGCGATATCAATTATTTTTTGTTCAACAATTGTTTCTTTTGTTCGAACTATTGCCTGCATGGGACAGGCATCCACGCATGCGCCGCAGAGGGTGCATTTTTCTTCTATGATAAACGCCTTATCGCCCTGCAATTCAATCGCCCCAAAAGGACAGGAGGGCAGGCAAATCTGACAACCGGTGCATTGTTCCTGATCAACGTAGATTATCATATAGCAAATCCAGCCTCCTTCAATTTGACTTTTAACTTCAAGGCAATGTCATCGGGATCTTTGCCATCCAGCATTTCCCCTTCCCTGCGCAATTCGGGAGTGAACACTTTAATAACCTGCGTAGGCGAGCCGGTCAATCCCAGCCGTTCCACTTTAACATCCAAATCCTCCGCCTTCAAAAGAATCGGCTCATATTTTCGCGCGCGCATTTTGCCTTTGAGGGAGGGAAGCCGCGGTTCGTTAATCTCTTTAACAACTGTGAGGACGCATGGCAACGGCAATTCGATAATGTCATATCCATATTCCATCATCCGCTCGACTCGAGCGTTTCCATTTTCAATCTTTTCAATTTTTTTTACAAAGGCAACAAAAGGTATATTAAGGCATTCAGCAATTCCGGGACCAACCTGAGCCGTGTCGCCATCGCTTGCCTGTTTGCCGCAAAGGATAATATCAACATCGCCCAGTTTTGAAATGGCGCGAGAGAGAGAATAGGATGTTGCCAATGTGTCTGAGCCGGCAAAGGCGCGGTCGGAAAGAAGAGCCGCCTCATCCGCGCCAAGCGAAATTGTTTCTCGGAGCGCTTCCTTTGCCTGAGGCGGTCCCATCGTGAGCACAGTTACTTTTCCGCCAAAACGCTCTTTCAATCGCAGCCCTTCTTCAATGGCATACATATCAAAGGGATTGATGATGCTGGGCACGCCATCGCGAATAAGGGTTCCCGTTTCGGGGTTGATACGCACCTCTGTGGTATCGGGCACCTGCTTGATGCAGACGACAATGTTCATAAACTTACCTCAACCGTTTATTGTCATGTAAAAAATCTGTTTGTTCCTAATCACATGTCAAATTCAATGCAAGGGCAAAATGGAACGTTTTTTAATCATTTTTGAGTATTTTGATAAATTGTTCAAGCGTATTTTTTGCATCTGCTGATAGGGGATCTCCCCATCCAGTGATATCATCCTCCCCTATTGGGTTGAATATGATATGGTCGTATAAATGGGCATGTTGGATTTCCTGAAATGCTGAACGCGCGCGTTCGGCGATTTTTTCAGGTGCGTCTTCACCTCGGCGAATCAGTTTCGCATACATGAGTTCATAAATCTTATGTTCTGATGTTGCTTCTTCCATTGGTACAGGAGAAAGGAAAACCATAACAACTTTGACTTTTTCCGGAGTCCACTTTTCTAATGCCCATTGTTTTAATTTGAACGCGGCGGACGGATAAGCCTCGATTAAAATGATGTTGTTTTGAGTCAAGAGGTTTTCTATCTGCGCCAAATCCACCGCTTGATATTCTGAGCGAATTTCGATTGTCAAAAAACGTTGCGGGTCAAGCTGATAAAACATTGCGCGCGGGAGAAAATAATAATCAATGCCGTGTGTTTCAAGATTTCCGCTTGCCTTTTTCAACCGCGGGCGCCTGCTATGGCAATTAATCGGTTCTGCAAAGGCAATTTCGGGATGATACTGGCGAAGAGCCGCTCGCAGCGGTCCTTTTCCAACGCAACTCGGGCCGGAAAGTATAACGATTTTCTTGTTCATATAATCTTAATCGCCGCATTAAAAAGGAATTTTCCTCCAAAAAAAAGAAGCATCACGCCGCAGACGCCAAAAACTATTTGTTGAAATCTTCTGCCAAAAAAACGTCCGCCTTTATATGATAAGGCTGATAGAAAATATAACCAAACAAAATCGCACAACCAATGCGCAATGGCAAAAACAAGAAAACCGTATAAACCAGATTCCGTTGATTGCATGATGAATGCCACACCAACCGTTGCCCACCATAAAAGGAAATAAGGATTGCCGGCGGTTAAAAGAATGCCGGCGGTCAAAGGAGAGTGTTTGTCCGGCTTTGCCGCAACTTCGGGTGTTTTCATATCTTTCAGCATTCCTATTCCCATGAACAAAAGCAGAATGCCTCCGATGAATGCTATGGCGGTTTCAACATAAGCCAGTTTGAATATAGCGCCAAAACCGAAGAATAAAACTATCATGAGCGGGAATTCAACAAGTCCATGCCCCAGCGAAATGATTGCGCCCGCATGAGGCGAACGGCTCCCCTTCCCCAAAGTTACAGCAGTCACAGGACCTGGCGCTATAACACCGGAAAGAGAAATTAAAATCGTTTGCAATATAAAATTAATCGAAGGCATGTTTAATATGCAGGCATAACAGAGCTATAAAATGCGCCGTCATATGGCGAATAAATCCACTTGCCGCCGAATGGTTCGGGAATTTTAAATGAGTCTTTATAAATTTCTGAGAGGTCATACGGATGGCGACCTTTTTCTTTGTAAAAAGTCCAAATCCTTTTCCGAACAGCGCTGAGAAGGTTTTGCATTGATTCCAGATAACGAACCATGTCAACAACATATCCCGTATTTTCCGGATTAAGCGATGGGTTGAAAAAATACCATAACCCTCTCGGATGTTTGGGCAGGGAGGTCGCGTTTTCCCGAATGCAGGCATCAAGAATTTCTTGGTAATGATTCATCATCTTTCCCGGTTGCGCGCTGTATTGTCGGATTTTTGCAAGCAAGATTTGAGTGTCAATCATGGTATATGGCTCTATGACGCCCGCCTTTGCAAGATCTGCAATATCTGATGGGTTTTTCCCGGTTTCAACGACATATTTTTTTGCCGCTTGGGTGATGATATAACGCTGCCATTCATCAATAACATCAAGGATGCGCTCGGATGCGATTCCAATAACAATATCATCCTGATTGTCAATTCCCTCAAGCCAATCACGGAGGTATTTTTCAAAAGCAACTTGATATCTTCCGGATTTGAGTTCCATATAGGTCAAGATACGCGAGACGAAATTCGGGACATCGCGCGCTTTGAGCGCTCGCGTATAATAGTATTTAGCCAGAACAGGGTCATCCATCTGCCAAAAGGCGGCATATCCGCCCCAGTAAGGTAGTAGGTAATTGGTTGGGTTTTTGATAATACCTTTATTGATTAGCTCAAGACCGAGTCTTTGATGACCGCCCTCATCGCCCATGACAAGATTTCCGAAGGTGTAAGCCTCTATAAAACCTGGGTCAAGGTCTGTGATGACATCGAAAAGGTGGTATATGGATTGATAATTTCTATCCGATTCCCAGTGTCCGCCAAATGCTTGAATGGCGCGGAGCCATATAAAATCAGCCATAAATCGGTCATACCCGATGGAAATAAGTCGAATATTTTTACCGGATGGCAGATAAAGGCTTTGGCGATAGATGCGCGGTTTTTTTCTAATAATATTCAACTGTTTGTTTTGAATAAATACGGCAGGGATAAAAATAAGAAAAAACAGCAATATGCGCCAAGTATAATCCAATACGTTTTTGGCGGCGTTTTTTTTGTGCGTTATATTATTTTCCAAATGGGCGCTTTCCATTTTTTATTCGCTTTATTTGAAATTGCGTTTGCGAAAAATATGAACGGCAAGATATAAAATTGCCGCAGAATACAAAATCCCATATAACACAGGGTACGCTTCAAGGCGAATTTCAACATTATCAACGGCAAGGCTTGTTCGTCTATTGAATAGCCATAAATTGGGCGTTACGTGGGCGGCAACCCAAGCGAAGATATACTTCATTTTCTGGGTTGATGTCTCAAATCCCTTTTCCTTCATTCTATCCGCAAAAACGATGATGTCGGCATTCAAACGTCCTATAATAAAAGTCAGGACTGTGAGCATGGCGCTTAAAGTCGGGGTGGAAAATGAGGAGTAAAGAATCGCAAACCCGGTAATGATTGCCAGTTCGAGGCATCCATAAAAAACGACGAGAAGGATTCCTTGGGTTAATGGAGAATGATATAAAAGAGTCAAAGTTCCAAATGCCTTTGCTAACGAAAAAACTATCGCTTTAGCATAATACATAAAATAGCTGATAACGGTCGGGGATGCCCATTCTCCGTTAGCTTGCTCCACCCATAGGGCTTTGGACATGACGTCAAAATCCATATATCCCTGATAATAAATAACGGCAAGAAAGAAGAACACCATAATAAGAATGTTGATATAGATTGTCAGCAAAAGCCCGAGGTATTTTCCGATAAGGAATTGGTGCCGGTCGATTGGTTTTGTGACGATGGTATATATGGTTTTTTTATCCAATTCATTATAGACCAGCCCAATACCCACAAAGATGGCAATCAATAATCCAAAGAAATTGATGCTGGTAATTCCAAGGTCGGTAATGATGCGTTCGCGAGCGCTTATTGTCAGTTCGCCAACGATGCCTGAGCTTGCCATAATTAAGAGCGCAAAAACAAGCAATATATAGAGGATTCGGTTGCGCACCGCTTCTTTGAATGTGTTGAAGGCTATAGCCCAAATCTTCGACATGATTACTTGCAGCTCCTTTTCACACGTTTTGTGGTTCTATATTTCGAATAAAAAACTCCTCCAAGGTTTCCCTGCGCGGCGTGTAAGATACCAGATGCCCCGGCGATGCGATAATCTTTTTCACAATAGCAAGGGCGATTTCCTCCTTTTCGACAACGAACAGAACCGTTTTTGTTCGACGGATAAACCTCTCGCTCATTTTTTCAAGTTCCGATACCATATCTTCGGACAGGTTCATGGCTTCAATTTCATAAGCCTTGATGCGCGCTGAAAGGATTTCATCCATTGCGCCAACATTCATGAGGCGCCCTTTGGATAATATGGCAACACGGTCACAGATAACTTCCGCATCGGCAAGGATATGAGAGGAGAAAAATACAGTTGCCCCCTTTTCCTTCAAGGAAAGAATCAGGTCTCGAATCTCTTTGCGTCCGAAAGGGTCAAGACCCGATTGGGGTTCATCCAAAAACACAATTTTGGGATCATTTAAAAGCGCCTGCGCTAAGCCCGCTCTTTGCAACATGCCTTTAGAATAACCTTTGAGCGGAAGATCCTCGGCATGAGATAGCCCGACCAATTCTAGCAGTTCAGGGATTTTTTTGCGGCGGGCTGCTGCGGACATGCCATAAAGTTGTCCATAATAATTTAGGAACTCATACCCTTTTAGGTAATCGTAGAAGTAAGGATTTTCGGGTAGAAATCCAATGGACGCCTTGACGGACTTATCGCCGAGGGGTTTGCCCATAAGGGTTGCCGTACCTTCTGTGGCGAATATGAGTCCCATAAGGACTTTGATTGCGGTCGTCTTACCAGCACCATTGGGACCGAGCAAACCAAAAATCTCTCCTTCGTTGACGTCAAGATCCAGTGACTTCAAAGCGGCAACTTTGCGGTTTTTCAAACGTATTTTGAGGCGTCCGAACTCTGTGCCAATCACATCTCGGACGTAGATTTTTGTTAGATTGCGGGTTTGAACTATCGGAATGGGCATAAAAATCTCCCAGTAAAAAAAATTAATTTTTTAATAACGTTTATCGAAATCAAATTCAGAGCAATGAAGTAAAGGGCATATCGGTTATCCGTCAAGGTATTTTGTTTTAATATTTTATGGCAAAATGATATTTTTTCATTGCGTATAAATCACCTCAGGGGTTAATGTCTTTTTATTAAAGGATGAAAAGCGGGAATGTGCCAATTTTTCCCGCATTTATAAACAGATGAATTTTGTTGCTCTTGAACTTAACAAGAGGGGAAATAATAATGGAAATTACACAGAGTGATTTTGTTGATAAGGATTATTCCTTAGAGATGCAAGACCTTATCAAAAAGGAATCCGCACAGCAGGAAAAAACCCTTCCCAGAAATATCATGGATCATGGAGAACTCGGCGCTGCGGTTCAACAGATCAGACCAGCCTCATCACGTGAATTTACAACCGTTTCCGGCGACATGCTCCAAATCCTTTCTGAACAGGCGGGTCTTCCTTATGTTCATCTCAATGATTACAAAGTTGGCGGTCCTGAGATTTTAAAATTGATACCTGCCCAGCTTGCCAGAACATATAAAGTATTCCCTCTTCGGTTTGAACCTGATGGAAGTCTCCTTCTTGCCATTTCCGACCCGCTGAATATCACCATTGTAGATGATTTGCGGTTGCTGCTTGAAAAAAATATCACGCCTGTTGTCGCCGGCGAAGACGATATCATGGACAACATTGATCTTTATTACGGCATGGGCGATGAGACCATTGAGAAAATGGTTGAAGAGTTTGAAAAAGAGGATTCAGGCACGATTGAATTGGTGTCCGCCGGTGAAATGGATTTGAGCGATTTGGAGAGAATTGCCAATGAACCGCCCGTTATCAAGCTGGTCAACTTGCTTTTAATCCAGGCTATAAAAGACCGCGCCAGCGACCTTCACGTTGAACCGTTCGGTGGAATGCTCCGCATCAGATACCGCGTTGACGGTGTTCTTCGCGAAATTCCCTCTCCCCCAAAGAGTTTGCAATTAGGTCTTTGCTCCCGCTTAAAAGTTATGGCAAACCTGAATATATCAGAAACGCGTCTCCCCCAGGACGGACGTATTCGTCTGACTATACAGGGACGCGAGGTTGACCTTCGTATCTCCACAGTCCCCACGGTTCATGGAGAGAGTATCGTTATGCGTATTCTCGATAAATCCATGATGATGCTGGGCGTATCTCAGATTGGTATGACCAAAGAGGTTATGGAGCGTTTTCTAAAGATTATTCACAAGCCGAACGGGATTGTTCTTTGCACAGGTCCAACAGGTTGCGGCAAAACCACAACCCTTTACTCCGCTTTGAACGAAATCAACAATCCAGAAGATAAAATAATCACAACCGAAGACCCTGTGGAATATGAGGTTCCGGGCATTATACAGATTAATGTTAATGCCAAAGTTGGTTTAACGTTTGCCGCCTGTCTTCGTTCAATACTGCGTCAGGACCCTGACATCATTCTTGTGGGCGAAATCCGCGACCTTGAAACTGCTCAAACAGCCATTCAGGCGTCTCTTACAGGTCACTTGGTGTTCTCCACACTTCACACAAACAGCGCCGCGGGAACAATCACTCGTCTTGTGGATATGGGTGTGGAACCGTTCCTCATCACTTCCACATTGGAAGCCGTTGTTGGACAGCGCCTTGTGCGCACAATCTGTCCAAACTGTAAACGTCCCTATATGCCTTCAGCTCAGGAGTTGGAGGATTTTGGCGTTTTACCCGAAGAAGTTGCCGATGTGGAGTTTTTCAAGGGCATCGGTTGCGATGATTGTTCATACACCGGTTACAAAGGGCGTATGGGAATTTTTGAACTTCTTGAAATTACAGAAGAGATTCGCGATTTAATCCTCCGCAGGGCGTCAACAGACGAGATTCAAGCCATGGCACTTCATCAGGGTATGAGCACGATGAGGCAAGATGGTTGGTTAAAAATTTGCTTGGGCATGACAACCTTTGACGAAGTTGCACGTCAAACACCACAGGAGAGCAAAGAACAGATTGCGGAGGAAATGGAGCGAGTGATTCGCGAGACTCTGGAACGGGTTGAGGCATCCAAGAAAGGTATGACGCTTGAAGAGATGAAGGCTAAGGAGCAGCAAGAAACGCTCACCCCCTCTGCGCCTGAATCAGCCCCGCAACAGGTTTCTGAACCGGTATATGAGGCGATGCCTGAGCAGGCGCCTGAACCTGTTGTTACCGAGTGGTCGGGGGAAGAGGCTGCGCCGCAAAAGAAATGATAATTGAATAATATAAAGAGGTGCTTCGAAATGGCTCAATATCTTTATGAGGCTCTGGATAAGGGAGGGAAACAGGTCAAGGGTATTATTGATGCGTCAAGCGAGGACGTTATCATCGAGAAATTGCATGGCATGGGGTATTACCCATTAAAGGTTGTGCCTCATAAGAAAAAGGCATCCGAAGTTGACCTCATGTCCTTGCCAGTATTGCGAAATATCTTTCACCGGGTTAAATTCAAACATGTTGTGACTTTCACCCGCCAGCTTGCCACGCTGATTGACGCTGGTCTCCCCATCCTCCGTTCGCTTTTCATCCTTCAGGAACAGCAGGAATCGGTAATGTTCAAGCAAAAGATTGGCGAGATGGCAAAGGATATCGAATCAGGCGCCTCGTTATCAGACGCTATGGGAAAGCATAAAAAGGTTTTTGACAACCTTTATGTCAATATGGTGCGCGCTGGCGAAATCGGCGGTGTTCTTGAAAGTGTTTTGAATAAGATTGCCGAGTTCCTTGAAAAACGTCAAGCCTTGAAGAGCAAGGTTCGTTCCGCCATGATGTATCCTGTTGTGGTTATGGTTATGGCGAATTTAATCGTCGGTTTTATCTTGATTTTTATTATACCTCGATTCGCTGAAATTTTTGCTCAGCTGGGCGCAAAACTTCCAGCGCCGACAATGGCATTGGTTCATGCCAGTAATATTCTCATACATCATGGACCATGGGTTGTGTTGGGAATCATCATCATATTCCTTCTTTACAATAAGATAAACAAATATCGCAACGGCAAGCTTGTCATTGATAAGCTCAAAATGAAAATACCCGGAATCGGGGAGTTGGTTACAAAGGTTGCCATTTCGCGCTTTGCGGACACTTTATCCACATTGATCAACGCCGGCGTCCCTATCCTGCAAGCCCTTGATATCGTTCGCGACACATCGGGTAATGAAGTCATCACGCGCGCCATGGAAAAGGTTTATTCCAGCGTTAAGGACGGCGAAACGATACATGAGCCGCTGGCGGAATCAAAAGTATTCCCGCCGCTGGTTATTCACATGGTTGCCGTTGGCGAGGAAACCGGCGCTATTGACCACATGCTTACAAAGGTTGCAGAGGCTTATGAGCGCGAAGTTAATGATATGGTGAACGCCTTGACTTCCATCATGGAGCCTTTGCTGATTGTTTTTCTGGGTGTGATTATCGGTTCAATTGTTGTGGCGCTTTATCTTCCCTATTTTATGATTCCGAGTATTATCGGCAAGGATTAACGGCTGCCCGTTTTATTTATCAGCCGGGGGTCAAGCGCATCCCGAAGGGCGTCGCCAAAAAGGTTGAATGCCAGGACAATAAAAAACATTGCCGCTGTGGCGGCGGCGAATGACCACCATACCCCTCGTTGCAATTCAAGGTTTGCGCCCTGAATCATATTTCCCCAGCTGGGCTGCCCAAATTCGACGCCAATGCCAAGATAGCTTAGGATAACTTCGGCTTTAATCGCATAGCAAAATCTTAACGTGAAATTAATTATTACGAGATGGAATAAATTCGGGATAATATGCCTGATAATTATTCGGAGATGACTTGCGCCCAATGCGCGCGCGGCTTGAACATATTCGATGTTTTTCAGTTTAGCTACTTCTGCCCGTGTCAATCGGCACAAAGAAACCCATGATGTTAATCCGATGGCAAGATACACGCCTTTTAATCCCCGTCCAAATAATAAACTCAAAGAAAGAAGCAGTAAAAGATCGGGAATAGAAGACACTGCCGAGTAAAACCAGACTATAATTTCATCTACGATGCCGCCGAAATATCCGGCGATGACTCCCATTAGAAGCCCGATCGGGATTGCGATTAACGATGTAATGAGCCCAATCATAAGAGCGGTGCGTACGCCATAAACTGCCATCTGGAAAACATCGCGTCCGAAAATATCGGTGCCAAACCAGAATTCCCTCGATGGCGGTTCGTATTCTCTTAACATACTCCTTCGAGCGCCGGTTTCCAGAATGCGCTCTTTTGTGTGTTTATCATTATAACCGGGCGCCAACCATCCAAATTGCGCTCCAATGGCAATTGCGCAATAAAGCGTTATTATTCCAAATGATATCATGGCAATTTTATTGCGCCTCAGATGGCGAATGGCAACGGCGCTCAAACTTCCGGATATTTGTTGGGTTGGCATTTCAATTTTTTGCCGATTGAAAAAATCATCCATCGTCTTCACTCAAGCCTGATTCTTGGGTCAACAAACGCATATAAAATATCAGACAAAAGGTTGCCGAGAATAAACATCAAAGAACCGAGAAATGTAACGGCGCGCAAAACGGGAAGATCCCAGTTGGCAAGGGCGTCAATGCTCATGCTGCCCAATCCGGGGATGCTGAAAAAATTTTCCAGTAAAAGCGAGCCCATAATGAGAAAAGGGATTTCAATAACAACTTGAGTTATTATGGGAATCATGGCATTTTTTAGCACATGTTTAAAAAGAAGCCTGGGGACGCTTACTCCTTTGGCTCGCGCGGTTCGAACATAATCCTGATTTATTTCATTGAGAATAAATGTTCGGAAAAGCCGGACATTGCTGCCCAAAGAAACAGCTGTATAAATAATAACGGGCAATACAATATATCGCGCTGCATTTAATCCGGGCTCATATCCCATTATAGGGAATAATTTCCATTTATACGCAAAAAGATATTGTCCAAGAATAATATACGCCATGATGGATATGCTCATTCCGGCAACTGAAACAATCACCATCATTCGATCAAAATAGCCGTCTCTTTTATATGCGCATAAAAGCGACACGGTTATTGAAAGAATGACTGTGACAAAAAAGGCGGGAGCCATAAGGGTCAAAGAAGGTATGGCTCCTTCGGCAATCATGGAGCTGATTTTTTGTCGTGTGGTGATGGAGCGTCCAAAATCAAAGACGAGGCACTGGCGTCCCATCTCAAGGAGTTGGGAAAAATAGCTTTTATCAAATCCATATTGGCGGCGCAAATTATCAATATCTTCTTGCGTGGCTTGTTTGCCAAGCATCCGCAGGACAACTTTGTCTGAACCACCCAAAACATGATACAGAATGAAAAGAATCAGCATAACTCCGACGAGGAGGGTGAGCGAATATATCAAACGTCGGAGGATGTATTTCGTCATCAAAAAATCCACAAGCCGGTTATGATTAAATTTTAATTATTTTAGTTTTTGTTTTCACATTCCGCGTGGCGTTGCGCGTGTCAAAAACCAGCGATGCAGAATCGCAAATTTTTTTATAATCGAAGCATGTATGATTTGTAATGATAATCACGCAGTCAGCGGCGGATATAGTTTGGGGCGACAGTTTGACGCTTTTCAAATGGTGCCCGCCTTCTTGGATTTCAGGGATGTATGGGTCGTTATAGGATACTTTTGCGCCTCTTTTAATAAGAAGGTTCATCACATCAAGGGCGGGGGACTCGCGGAGGTCGCTGACATCTTTTTTATAAGCCACGCCGAGAATCAGAATTTTTGACCCTTTAATTGGTTTGCCTAAGTTGTTCAACGCAAGAGTCAGTTTATCCATGACAAACTCCGGCATCTTGGAGTTAATCTCTCCGGCGATTTCAATAAACTTTGCATAATAGTTTAACGCCTTGAGTTTCCATGAAAGGTAATGAGGGTCTATAGGGATGCAATGTCCGCCAAGACCGGGACCGGGATAGAAAGGCATAAAGCCGAAGGGTTTTGTTGCAGCGGCGTCTATGACTTCCCAGACATCCAATCCGAGTTTGTTGCACATCAGCGCTATCTCGTTCACCATGCCAATATTGACGCTTCTAAAAGTATTTTCCAACAGTTTTGCCATTTCCGCGCATTTTGACGAGGAGACCGGCATGACTTTATCGAATGCCTTGCCGTAAAAATCTACGGCGTGTTTGGTGCATGCGGGTGTTATACCGCCCACAATTTTGGGCGTGTTTTTAGTTTTGTATATTGGATTGCCCGGATCAACGCGTTCCGGTGAAAAAACAAGGAAGAAATCCTTTCCAACTTTTAACCCGCTTTGTTCCAATCGCGGAAGAACGCATTCATCGGTTGTCCCGGGATAAGTGGTGCTTTCAAGAATAATCAATTGTCCTTTATGGATATATTTGGCAACTTCCTCAACCGCCGCAAGGATGTAAGAAATATCAGGGTCTTTGGTTTTTCGCAAAGGTGTGGGAACGCATATACACACGACATCGGTGTTTTTCAACACGGAGAAATCCGTTGTGGCGGAGAGTTTTTTTTCTCGAACTAGCTGCGCAACTGTTTCAGACTCCACATCTCCGATATAAGATTTGCCTTCATTTAAAATATCTACTTTTTCCTTCATTACATCTATGCCAACGACTTCAATACCTGCGCGCGCCAACTCAACAGCAAGAGGGAGCCCCACATACCCCATCCCAATAACAGCAGCTCTCATATATTTCTCCTAATGAATGATTACAAATCGAATTGGACACTTATTCATTAAGCGAGCTCAGCGCAAGCTTTTTTGCAAAATTTGGCTTGAATTGATTTTGAGTGCTGTGATGGAAATACACCTGAAACTATATAACGATGTTATCTACAGGATGGAAACATTGGCGGCTTACATATCGAGAAATGTTTGCGGGGTTAAAAAAGTTGTTATATTTTTTGCGGCTTTTTTTATTCTTTTGTTTTCCCCAGGTTGCCTTTTCACGTTTAATTCAAATCCAAGAATTGACCAAAACGCTTTCGCTGAGAATCCGCCTGTCAAATTTGCCGTCCTTCCTTTTGTTAATAAAACAGATAATCTTGAATCTTCCGAAATTGCGCGAAATGCTTTTTTTAACGCCTTTGCAAGCATGAACTATCAGGATTTGGAGATTAGTTTTATTGATGAGACCCTCGGCGCTCTATCGCAGGAAACGGATAAAAATCCGTTAGACATTCCTCCAGAAATCGTCGCAAAAAGGCTTGGGGCGGATGCTCTTGTTTATGGCTCGGTTGACGAGGTTTCAAAATTTTACGCGGTTTTATATGCTCACCAAAAGGTTGCGGTCACGATTGATATTTATGATGCTCGAAAGGAAAGTGTTATCTTTTCCGATTCAATCGAGGCGTTTAATCGAACCATCGCTCCCGCAGATTCAATACTCGGATTGTTGACTTCTATTATTCAAACCATCTGGCACATGCGTCGGATTGAGAAAATCGAAACTTATGAGCGTCTTGGCAATAAGATGGTCGAGAATATTCCCAATATTTCATTTTCCCAACCCGGGCGCCCTTGTTACATCAAAAATTTCAGCATTGAGATGCCTTCCGCAAATTTGAAAACGGGAGATCAAATTATAGTCAACGTTGAAGCCGAACCTCGTATGCAGGCATCCTTTGACATTGGGGCGCTTCATCGCGGGTTGCCCATGACGGAAGAGAGACCGGGATATTATAAGGGAAGATATGTGATTCAACGGGGAGACAAAGCGCGATACACTCTAATCAAGATGCGTGTGGGGAAAGGGAAACTTCAGGATGAAAGGCTTGGCGTCAAACATCCTTTCATCATTGATGCCGTTGCTCCTTCGCCGCCGGCAATTCTTTCTATTCGAACAACGCCTAAGCGTTTATATATCTTCTTGAATAATTCCGAAGATTTGGATTTTGATCATTTTGTTTTATACAAATCCACGAACCTGGCAAATGGCTTTGTGGAAATTGGTCAATCGAATGAGGCAAAATTCGAAGATGATGATTTCTCAGCGGGAGAAGTCATTCACTATCGCGCAACCGTCGTTGATGAGCTGGGCAATCAAAGTCTTTTCAGTCCAGACTTTGTTTTTCAAGTCCCTCCCCAATCTCCGATAAGGGTTGAGACAGAAAGGATAGCAAGGGATACAATTTTTTATGCGTATTCGAGTCCTTATATCATTTCTAAACCGTTGATTATTAATGAAGGCGCCGCATTGACAATCGAGCCGGGAGCAAAGTTGGTTTTCGAAAAGGAAGGCGGCATTGTTGTTTATGGAAATCTTGCGGCAAACGGAGAGGAGGATTATCCTATTATTATGGAGGGTAAAAAAGATTGGGGCGGGATAAAGTTTCAACGCAACAATAATGCAGCCGCCAATCTTTCATTTGTGCAATTTGAAAACGCGAAAACTGCGATTGCGGTGTTTGGTTCATCGCTAAATGGGAATAATATAACTATCAAAAAATGCGCAATGGGGATATATGTTTCGCCTTCAGCCGCGATTAATATTGAGGGTTCATCTTTTATAAAAAATGAAACGGCAATTCATTGTGATTCCAAACAGGCGGCGATACATCATTGTGATTTTATTAAGAACTCTGTTCTTTTGAATATTTGCGGTAAAAGCATTCCGCAGGAAGAAAGCACAATGGAAAACTTCTCGTATAATTAGTATTGACTTGCCTTTGCGAGACTTTCAAAAAACGAATCTAATACTTCTCTAACACAAAGGAATAAAGCATGATAAATTCTAATATTGATGAATTCATGAAACAATTTCCCCACACGGGTCTGACTTTTGACGATGTCACTCTTGTGACGCAATACTCAAATTTTTTGCCTTCTGAAACCAATCTTGCCACTCGTCTGACACGCAATATTAACATGAATATTCCTTTCATCTCCGCAGCTATGGACACGGTTACCGAGTCTGAGATGGCTATTGCGATGGCGCTCATGGGGGGCATAGGAATCATTCATAAAAACCTCTCCCCTTACGACCAGCGCACACAAGTCAAACGGGTCAAATATTATTTGAACGGTTTTCTTCGCAAGGCGCGCACAATGTCTTCGAACCAAACCGTTCAAGAGCTTCATGATATAAAAATGGAAAAGAAGTTCAAGTTTTCAAGTTTCCCCATTATTGACGACAACCGCCGGCTCCTTGGAATTATTACCAGCAGGGAATTGAAATATTGCGATAACATGGATGCTCGGCTCGGCGATATCATGATTAAAAATCCTGTAACGGCGCGGTCTGGGACAACCATTGAAGAGGCATATAAAATACTTCGAGATAACCGAATCAGCATTTTACCCATAATTGACGATGACGGCGTTTTTCAAGGGATGTATTGTTATAATGACGTTTGTGAAATTTTGCAGTCAACTCATCCGGATTATAATACTGATGAAGAACACAGGCTTCGCTGCGGCGCGGCTGTCGGACCGAAGGATTATGAGCGAATCGAATGTCTTATGGAATCCATTTGCGATGCAATTGTTGTGGATACTGCGCATGGTCATTCGAAAGGTGTTATTGAAATCATTCAATGGATTAAGACAAAATATCCGGATGTGGACGTCATTGCCGGGAATGTTGCCAATCCTGATGCTGTCCACGATTTAATCAAGGCAGGAGCCGATGCTATAAAAGTTGGAGTGGGTCCGGGGTCAATTTGCACAACACGAGTTGTCGCGGGCGTCGGCGTTCCACAAATTACAGCCGTTTATCAATGCTCTTGCGCAGCAAAAGAAGAAGTTCCTGTCATCGCAGACGGGGGTATTCGATACACCGGAGATGTGCCTAAATCGCTGGCAGCCGGCGCTTCATCGGTGATGATGGGCGGCGCTCTGGCGGGGACGGAGCAATCCCCCGGAGAAAAGATTTTATACAAAGGGCGGCGGTATGTATCCTATCGGGGAATGGGTTCGCTTGAAGCCATGAAGGAGCGCTTAGGCAGTAGGGAGCGTTACGCTCAGGCGGATGTCCCTCCGGAGAAGCTCGTTCCAGAGGGGGTTGAGGGAATGGTTCCATACGCGGGAGATGTCCTTGATGTCATGAAACAGTTTATTGGCGGTTTGCGCAACAGTCTTGGATATAATGGTTGTCGCACCATCGAAGATTTAAGACGCAAGGCAAAATTCATGCGCGTCACTATGGCTGGATATAAAGAAAGCCATCCTCATGATATTACAATAGTCAAGGATGCGCCGAATTACAGAATTGAGCATGAATAGAATCAAGTCATTTAATTAGGTTTAATAAAAAAGGATTCCTTTCAGATTCATCGCCGAAATTGCATGCGGGTCCATGCCCCGGATAAACCATTGTTGACGGCGGGATTTCCTCGATAAGCCTTTTCAAACTTCTATATATGGCGGCTTCGTCGCCCCCGTAGTAATCTGTTCTCCCAATGCCTCCGGCAAACAAGGTATCGCCAGAAAAAAGGATCGGCGGGTCGCTATCGTTTCCCTCGATAAAAAAGCAACAGCAGCCGTTTGTGTGCCCGGGCGTATGGATAATTTTTAAAGTGACCCCGCCAACCTGAAGATGGTCTCCGTCTTCAAAAGTAAAATCCGCTGTATGCGGCGGACATGCCAAACACATGCGTTGCGCGCCATTAAGAAGGGTGTTGTTTAATAAGGGTTCATCTAATTTGTGAATACCGATTTTTGCGCCTGTTTTATCCCTGATAAAACTATTGGCTCCAATGTGATCGCAATGACCGTGTGTGTTGATTATCATACTAATTTTTACTTCGTAGCGTTTTGCCATACGAAGGATAACAGGCCCGTCGCCGCCGGGGTCAATAACCAGAGCATGTTTAATATTTTCATTAAAGACAAGATAGCAGTTAACGGCAAGCGGTCCGGCAGTCACGCTGCGAATGGATATTTTTCCCGTCAATTTTATTTCTCCGCAAGCGTGGTTATGAGTTCTCCGATTATTTGTCCTTGTCTGCGGGCATTGGCAATTGTGCGGGCGTCTGGGGAACCGATGGCAACGCTTCCGTAGTGGTCGCCTTTATGGTCTCCAATAATAATCATACCATGAATGAGCCAGCATTTGAGAATATCCATAATCGTTGTCTCGTTGCCTCCGGCAAGATTGGCGCTGCTTGCGAATGCCGCCCCCACTTTGCCTTTGAATTTGCCGTGGAATTTGACGCTGTCATCAATAAATTTTTTGCATTCGGCGCTCATGGTTCCATAATAAACCGGCGATCCTAATGCAATCCCATCATATTCTATGGCTTCTTCCGGCGTGGCATCTTGGACTTTTTTAACTGTCACCTCAAGCCCTTCAACCTTTTTGGCTCCTTCCGCAAGTTCTTTTGCCAAGCTTTCTGTATTTCCTGTTCTGGAATAGTAAAGAATTAATAATTTAGGCATGTGCGTTCTCCTTAACAAATTACATTATTCCCTATAAACTAAGAGGAAGCGTTGTCAATTCTAATGGGGGTGTTTTTATTTTCTTTTTGATTTTAAGATTTTTTTGAAAGCCGCCAAAGGGATTGCGGGATGGCTCAAAAGATAAAAGAAAAAATCCCAGAAGTCTTCATAAATCAGATTGCGCGAGTCGCAATTATTTGAACAATTGTCGCAATAAGGGTGTTCTTCCATACGCATCCGGACGGCTTTGGCGTTTTTGGAAAACCATGCTTTTTCCAGAGTATCTGATGAGTCAAAGATGTTGGTTATGATAAAATCGTCTCCGACATAATGGCAGGGCAATAGATTTCCTCTAACATCAACATAAGCGGAAAGATACCCCGCAAGACATGGATAGGTTCTTTTATCTTTTAAAATATGTTCTTTATATTTATCATAGAGATAAGATTTTTCAGGAAATTCGGGGATAAGCGTTTTATTTATAAAATGAATCAAGGCGTTTTTTTCTTCCGAAGTAAATGGTTTGATGTCTGTTTCGAGGTTGCCGAAAAAGGGCGATTGGGTGGCGATTGTGTATGTGATTTCAGATGTCAGCGATTTGAAAATTTCATGAGCATTTCGAAGGTTCGGGATAGTCTCTTTTGTGATGAGAGAAAGAATGCCGACGCTGAAATTGGGCGCGTTTAAGGATTTCAATTGCCGCACGGTTTCTGTGGCTTTTTCATAAGCGCCCGGCACCCCCCGCATCTGGTCATGGACATCTTCAACTCCGTCTATTGAAATCCCAATTTTAAAATCAATATGTGCGGGCAGAGAAGATAGGATTGCTTTTACGGTATCCATAATATGTTTAGTTAGTATTCCATTGGAAGGGAAGGATATTCTTTCAAGGCGAGGCAGGTGTCTTGCGGCAAGAAGAATAATGTCTATCAGGTCATGTCTCAGAAAAGGTTCCCCGCCCGTCAGGCTCAGAATGCGCAGGTTTCGCCACAAAGGATCGCGGAAAAGCCGTTCGAAATCGTTGATATCAAGTTCTTTTCGTTCTTTATTTTCCCAGATGCGGCACATGCGGCAGCGGCAATTGCATCGCTCCGTTATTTCAAGCAGCAAAAATGTGGGATACTGTGCTCTAAAATGCGCTTTATTGAATCGCGAGCGAAATCCCTTTATCATGCCCAAAGGAAATAATGTTAGTTGAGAAAATTTCATGAATTTTGTTTTAGGCGGTCAAATACGGCAAGGTATTTCTTTGCCGTTTTTTCCCATGAGAATTGTTTAACTCTTTCGCGTCCTTTCGAAACAAGGGACTTTTGCAAGTCTTCATCGGTTATAATTTTTGAAAGCGCTTCGCTCATTGCCTCTTCATCCATAGGGTCAACAAGCAAAGCGGCGTCTCCGGCAACTTCCGGCATGGAGGAGCAATCGGATGTGATGATGGGCACCCCCAAAGCCATCGCCTCGACAAGCGGAAAACCAAATCCTTCGTAAAGGGAGGCATAAAAGAGCGCTGATGCGTATTTATATAAAGAGATAAGATGCTCTGTGGCTGCCCATTTGATATGATGGATTCGTTCGCGCAAATTGGAATTGTAAGATTCGCGTTTGATAGTCTGCTCGATTTCATGCATTCCGGCGCCCGCTTGTCCCAGCAGGACGAATTCATATTCGGCTGCCTCCTTGCAGCGATTAAAGGCGCGGATCATACGCGGCACGTTTTTGTTTTTTATCATTTGTCCCACAAAAAGGATGTATTTGCCGCGAATGCCGTGAAGGCGTTTGAGCGTATCGAGCGGGACTCCCTCCTCCTCATAAATAATGGGGTCGAGTCCGTTATACGCCACAATTATTCGATCAGGTGGGATTCCAAGATATGTCATGATGTCGCGCCCAGATGATTCGGAGCCTGTAAATATCAGATTTGCCGCATTGGCTGTTTTTTTGAGAAACCTTTGGTAATAATGCCGTTCCAAAAAAGGAAATTCCTTTGGCATGACAAATCGTTTCAGGTCATGTATGGTGACCAAGGAGATGCAGGACAATCGAGCGGGGGCGATATCGCTGGGAGACCAGAAGGCATCCACATTATATTCCCTTGCCAGTTTGGGCAGCAGGAAATGTTCCGACCATATTCTTTTTAATTTAATGCGGTTTGAGACCTGTGTCACCACAACGTTGGTGAAGTTTTCTTTTTTTATGCTATAATACCCGGCATTATCTTTTCGGAGAAAAATAACATATTCGTTATCATTATCAAGACGCGCCAGTTCTTGGAGCATGTTTTTGGAAAAGCGTCCTGCGCCGGTTATCTTTTGATGTAGTTGAAAAGTGTTGACTCCGATGCGCATAAATCAAATTTCTTTCTTAATGGGTTTCGCAAAAAATGGATTCAATGCCTTTAACACGTTTTTATAACCTTTTAATCGTTCGCCGTTTTTCGAATTTTTTGTATCACAAAACAAATATATAATTATTATGCGAGCGAACATATCCATTGATATGCTGAGACGCAAGAAAAATTGCGATATGCCGCCTTTATGTTTTTTGAAATAAAGGAACAAACTATTGAAAAGATGAAAGATGGTACGGGCGCGCGCCTTGCTGCTGCTGGCTCTGTGGCTATGTATGACTTTGGCGGAGGGGACTAAAAATCTTTTCCAACCTTTTTTAGCAAGTCGTTTGCATAAATCGGCATCTTCGGAATACATGAAAAATTGTTCATCGAAAAGCGGCTGCTCCTCTAGAGCGTCGCGGCGTATTATGAATGCGGCGCCGGTTGCCCATTCGATTTCTCTTGCCGGCTGCATCGTTTGTTCAACGGACAATGGTTTGTTTTTTTGCAATCCCAGTTTTTCTAACAAAACGACCAATATGGAATGTTCCGTCCAATAGTTCCAAAGGGAAGGGAATTTGAATGTGGATTCGACGATTTCGTTTTTTTCATTGAGCAGCAAAGGCGCTGCCAACCCGCAATCGGGGTGTGCGGTCATGAATCCTGCCAACGTTTCGATTGCGTCATCCAGAACAACTGTGTCGGGATTTAGGATAATCGAAAATTCAGCATTATCGGCGTTCCACGCGATATTGTTTGCTTTGGCAAATCCCAAGTTTTGCTGCTGACCAAGAAATCGAACATGGGGGTATTTGTTGGGGCATTCAGTTTTTGTGCCATCCTCTGATGCGTTATCTACAACAAATATTTTTATATCCGGATTCTTTTTTCTATTAATCGAATCAAAGCATCTGAAAAGTTCTTCTTTGCAATTCCAACTGACTATTATGACGGCAATCTGCGGCATTATTTTTTTTGATTATTTTTTCAATTTACAAATCAAGATTGGTATAAAGGTGGCATCACAGAAAAGGTAAAGTCAATCACACTCTATCAGAAATTCCGAAGCGCTCTGGAAAAAAAGTTTTTTTTGATTGATTTACATTATAGCAGGGCTTTTAGTTTAACTTGTTATAGATTGAAATGCCATAATACGGGGTTAAGCGAAATGTTGATGGGCAGGATTGTTGGAACGGTTGTCTCAACTCAAAAGGATAGCGGCTTAACTGGGTTTAAATTGCTTGTCGTTCAGTGTGTGGATGTGGATATGAAACTCACTCCTTCTTACGTGATAGCGGTTGACGCCATTGGATGCGGAATGAATGAAATGGCGATAGTGGTTCAAGGAAGTTCTGCAAGGATCACAGACAGGACAAAAAACAAACCTGTTGATGCGGCAATAATCGCGGTCGTGGATAATGTGGATGTTCAGGGAAAAAGGGTTTACGAGAAATTCAAGAGTTCTTAAAAAATATTTATGAGGGAATGTTGTGGATTTGGCGCGCGTAATAGGATGCATAGTAGCCACCCAAAAAGACCCTGCGTTGCAGGGATGTAAATTGTGTGTCATACAGCCTTTGGACCAAGATTTGAACCCAAAAGGCAGCGCTCTTGTGGCAACTGATTCGAGTTCTTCCCGCGGGGAGGGCGAGATTGTTTATTATGTTTCAAGCGGGGATGCCGTGCCGACGGGACCTGAAGGACGCAAGATGCCGGTTGACGCCGCAATAGTCGGGATTGTGGATTATGTAAGCAAGGCGTGATATGCATATCGCAAAAATCATCGGCAAAATTATTTCAACGGAAAAAATTCCAGCGTATCGAGAGCGCAAGCTGCTGCTTGCTCAGAAACTTGATTTGTATGGCAAACCTACCGGTCTGCCCACCATGGCGATTGATTACGTAGGCGCTGGGGATGGGGATATTGTCATACTCGGAGCGGCGCCGGGACTTGCGTCCACAGTATTTAACATCCCTGATGCGCCCATTCGCGAACTGGTCATGGGGGTCATTGATAAAGTCCAGTTTGAAGATGGGCGCGAATCCTTTGGAAATAGCGTATAAATAATTGAAATTGCTCTTGACGGTATATGGCGGAGTTATTACTAAAATCACGCTTTTGTTATTTGTTCCTAAAGAAGCGCAAGCGTTAATTATTTTTTTAGTTGGAGGATTAAAACGTGCCGAACAAACAAGCTCAGGCGAAAAGTATGCGCCAGTCTAAAAAGCATAATCTGAGAAACAAGGCTGCCAAGTCTGCCCTTCGCCAGGAGATAAAAAAGGCGAGAACGGCTCTTGAGGGAAAGAAAACCGACGAGGCAAAAACCAACGTCAAATCAGCTATCCGCGTTATTAATAAGACAGCGGAAAAAGGCATTATCCATAAGAGAAAAGCCGCCCGTCTTGAATCCCGTCTTGTAAAAAAACTTAATAAAATGACAGCGCCCGCGACTCAATAATTTCTGTTACGAATATATCTAAAAGGCGCAGGGAGATTTGTATTTCCCTGCGCCATTCTTTTTTCCCCTCTTGACGCGCCATATTGCGGGGTTTATGAATCAATTTTATTGATTACACTCCTGATGGAGGGCGTATGAATGACTTGCGCAAAGATCCGGTTTCCGGACGATGGGTTATTATTACGCGGGATTACCTGCTCAAAAGACCGGAAGGAGAAATCCAAACATTTCACGAGAACCAATTAAAGACATGCCCGTTTTGCCCGGGTCATGAGGCAATGACGCCGAATGAAATTTGGCGATGGGCAAATCCGGACGGTTCATGGAGCGTGCGCGTCATTCCAAATAAATTTCCTTTATTGCGGATTGAGGGCAGCCCCGACCGGCGCGGAGAAGGCTTGTTTGACCATATAGCGGGGATTGGCGCTCATGAGATTATTGTCGAGACGCCCGAACATTTGCCGCAATATGAGCTTGAAGACGGCGAGCAAATGTTTCGGGTTCTTTCTGCCTATAAAATCCGTTTGCAGGATTTGAAAAACGACATACGCCTGCGATACGGTCTTATATTCAAAAACGTCGGCGGTGAGGCGGGCGCTCAATTAGCTCATCCGCATGCCCAGCTTATTGCCATGCCCGTCATTCCGATGAATGTGAAAGTGGAGCTTGTGAATTGTAAGAAGTATTATGAGCTCAAAGAGCGCTGCCTTTTTTGCGACATCATTTCAGAAGAGCTGGATAAGGGGAAACGAATTTTTGCCGAAACCGAGTATTACGTGGCATGGGCGCCTTACGCATCGCGTTTTCCTTTTGAAACATGGATTATCCCCAAAGACCATAGTTCCTGTTTCACTTGCACAGAGGAGAATAGTTTGAAGGATCTTGGGGCGCTTTTGCATCGCGTCCT
The DNA here is from genome assembly GCA_002070185.1 of candidate division BRC1 bacterium ADurb.Bin183. GTDB lineage: Bacteria > Sumerlaeota > Sumerlaeia > MWCT01 > MWCT01 > MWCT01. The sequence goes on along the minus strand of MWCT01000005.1, from coordinate 122,729 downwards.
GATGGGGTTATCCCGCGCTCTTGAATCGCCGCCTTTTAATTATGTGCTACATACTCGACCTTTCAGCCTTTCTCCGAGATACAAGCAAACCACCATTGACGAAGACTTCCACTGGCATATTGAAATTATGCCGCGTTTGACAAAGATAGCCGGTTTTGAGTGGGGTTCGGGATTTTACATCAATCCGACCCAACCGGAGGAAGCGGCGCACGTCCTTCGCGAAGCGATGATTTAAACAGGATTATTTTTCATGTCATTGACTCTTATTATCATCATTATCACATTTCTTGCGATTTTATTATGTGCGTTCACAAACGGGATACATAATATCAGCAATGTAATTGTCACGATGGTATCATCAGGGGCTTTGGATTTTCGGAAAGCGCTGCTTCTTGTCGCATTTTTTGAATTTGTGGGACCGTTGCTGGGCGGCACAATGGTGGCGGGCGCGGTGATGTCCATCATAAAAACGGAGCGGATTATTGCGGAATTTGGTTCGGGACAAATTGTAGTTATTGTCCTTGCATCAGTTTTGGCGGCAATATCTTGGAATTTGATTACCTGGCATTTTGCTCTGCCTTCCAGTTCATCACATGCCTTGATTGGGGGGTTGGTCGGTTCGGCACTGGCTGCAACGCGCCAGTTAGGTTTTATCGCGTGGGGGATGGGCGGCGGCAACGTATTTCATCTGAAGGGTTTTTCCGGCGTGATGGCTGCGATGATACTTTCCCCTATTCTTGGATTTATAGCCGGGTTCACTACCACAATTTTTGTTCGTTTTCTTTTAAGGGGCGGAACTCCCCGCACTAATCATTTTTTGAAGAGAGCGCAGATTTTTTCTTCAAGCGCGCTGGCATTCAGCCACGGGTCGAATGACGTTCAGAAATCCATGGGGTTAATGGCTCTTGTGTTGTTATCTATCAGCCCGGAAACAAACCTTCATATACCATTCTATGTGAAATTTGTGTGCGCTGCTGCTATCATGCTTGGGGCGTTGACGGGCGGTAGGCGCATCATGAAAACAGTCGGCAGGGGAATTTTTCGCCTTAAAATTGAACACGGGTTTAATGCTCAGTTGGCATCAACTATCATTATCCTTGGAAACTCGCTGGTCGGCGGTCCGGTCTCAACGATTCATGTTATTTCTACAACGGTAATGGGTGTGGGGACGGCGGTGCGTTCAAAGGCTGTGCGATGGAATAAGGTTGGAGAGATAGCGCTTGCTTGGATAACAACATTGCCTGCCACGTTTTTGCTTGGGGCGCTCATATACTTTATCATTTCGCCTCTTGCGAAATATATTAAATAATAAGATTACCACAAATCTTTGCCTTCGGTTGTCAGGACAACCTTGCCATGTTTGACGCCTTTGTGGGCTATCAGCTGATGCGCCAGTTCTTTAACCTCTTTGCCTCTGCCTCTCAGGACGACCACTTCCATGCAATTATCATAATCAAGATGGACATGCATTCCGGCAACGACAATTCCTTTGTGGTGATGCTGTATGTCGTTCAATTGCTCGGTCAATTCGCTTGTATGATGGTCGTAAATAAGCGTGACTGTTGCCGCAACACGGACGTTATCCTTAGCCCACTGTTTTGTTTTAATCAGGCAATCGCGGATCAAATCTCGAATTGCCTCAGAGCGGTTTCCATATCCCATTTTTTCATTTCGTTCATCAAATTTTTTTAAAAGACGCCCATCCATTGATATGCTGAATCTTTCAAGTTCGCTCATTGTTTTTCCCGCCTCATGATAGAATAACTGGATTGTCCCAGTTTCCAGCCAAACAAGGCAAATGAAAAATAGCAATATTTCACTTGACGCTCCTGCGCAGCAATCTTTATTCGTAACACGGTTTTTTATTTCGTAATACTAATTGAGGAGGGAAAAATGCGGATTATTCAAACGGCGGTTCTGCTGATCGCGGCAATGATTGCTACGGGTGCGCTTGCGGAAAATATTTGGGATTTGCAAGCAGTTGATGCGACAGGGCTCGGGACACATCCCAAAGTCGGCGCTTCGGTGTCGGACCCGGGCAATCGGGTTGTTATTGAGGGTATTGCTTTGAATAACACGGCAGAATATTTGAATACAGCATCATCTTGGCAAATATATGTGCAAGCGGAATCGCCGGATAAGGGCGGCATCGCGGCGTGGGCGGGAACTTTTTATCGTAACACTCCCTGGCCCCGTTATCCTCTCGATATTAATGCGGGAGACCGCGTTCGTATTGAGGGTTTTCTTATGAACACCCGCGGCAAGGTGAACATCAACGAGCGCCACTCGCCCGACCCCTCCGTTGTTTTTACTGTGACAAAAATTGCATCGGGAGTCGGCATGCCGGCGCCCCAAATTATTAATAACCTTTCTGATTGTAATTATTTTGACCAGACGCGCGCGGGAGGCGGCGAAAAATATCAGGCTCAATGGGTGAAATTAAATCGCGTCCATATAATTTCCGGAACTTGGGGCAATGATAAAGACCTTATCCTTGCAGACGATGACGGCTCCACTTTGACTATGCGGCTTTCTGCAATGGGTGATTTCGATTCCTATACCGCTCCTACTGGCAATTTTGAGGTGACCGGCATATTTGATCAAGAAGATTTGGCTGCGCCCTATACGGATTCTTATCGCATTTGGGTGAAAAAGTATTCTGATATTCAAGTTATGACCGATGTTATGGATTGGAATGAATACAAAAAATGATGCGTTCACGCTGGTTGAGCTTTTAATTGTAGTGGCAATTATCGCCATTCTTGCGGCTATTGCTGTCCCCAATTTCCTTGAGGCACAGACGCGCTCCAAAGCATCGCGAGTCAAGGCAGACCTTCGCTCAATTGCGGGCGCTCTTGAACTTTATTGCGTGGATTACAAACGTTATCCGCCAGCTCGGTCTTTTTGCGCTGGCGCTATGGATAGCGTGGGGGATTATTACATGTGCCCCATGGAAATTACAACTCCTGTTGCTTATATTTCGAATCGCACAAAGGATGTTTTTAATCCGGGCTTTCAATACAAATTTATAACCCCTGGGTTGGGCTACACCAATTTTGGCGTTCAGACAATTCTTGGAATTTGGGTTCCGAGCAATTTTCCCAAAGATTCAGACCCTCCGGATGATGTTGTTTATTGCGATATGGGAAAATCTCCGGTAAAATGGGGATTATGGAGCGTTGGACCGCGGGGGGATATTGGTTTTTGGGATGCGGGACTGGCGCATCACCCTGTCCCATCCAGGCATTGGTATGATCCCACAAACGGCACTGTCAGCGCTGGGATTATAGTCCGACTCAACACAGGGCATTGTTCGCCGTGAAATGATGATGAAAAAAACTGTAAAATTTATTTTAACGCATCTTTCTATTTTACTGCTTATAGTATCCTGTTCATTTCAAAACAATAATAAAAGTCCGGTTATTGCTGTAACGACCTCTTATCTGGAATGCGCGGCGCGCGATATCTGCGGCGATGAGATAGCAATAGCGCGGCTGGTTCCGCCGGGGTTATGCCCGGGGCACTTTGATATTGCTCCTGGGATCATCAAAGAAATAAAGAATTCGGTTTTGTTTCTTCGCTTTGATTTTCAAAAAGGCATTGATGAGAAGATTCGAGCTATTGCGCCAAAGTCATTTGTCATTCAACCCATTCCTGCCCCTGAAGGGCTTTGCATTCCTGACAGTTATTATCAGATTGTTCAGAAGACCTATGAAGGTTTGTGCGCCGCATTTCCCGACAAGAAGGCAACATTTGATGACAACTTTGCCAACATTCAAAAAAAAATAAACGACCTTACAAATGAATGCGAATTTAAAATAAATGATTCGGGGCTTAAGGGAGCGAAAGTAATCTCATCGGGTCATCAATCATTTTTTTGCAGATGGCTCGGGCTTGATGTTATGGCGGAATACTCCGGCGCTGATTCCGTCTCTCCGCCCGCCTTGCAATCTCTTCTGAATAAAGAATCTAATGCTGATGTTCAGTTCGTCGTATCGAATCTTCAGGAAGGCGGGCAAATGGGCTCGGCAATTGCTTCGCGGCTTGGCGTGCCTTTGGTGGTTTTTAGCAACTTTCCTTCGATGGCTCCCACAGAAAACGATTTTTATTCGCTTATACGCAACAATCTGAATAATTTGCTTTCGAATCTAACGAGCAAAAAATGACTTTGTTGGAATTCCATGACGTTGGATTAAATATTGGCGAAAGGGCTCTGCTTGAAAACATCAACCTATCTATTCGGCAGGGAGAGTTCCTGAGCATTCTTGGACCCAATGGTGCGGGCAAATCATCTCTTATGTCTCTTATGAGCCTGACTTGGAAACCCACAAAAGGGCTTTTGAAAATATTCGGAGAAGATGCTCAAAAGTTTTCGGTCAAACAAATCAATCAGCGTCGTAGGCGAATCGGGCTTGTGCCTCAGCAAGTTCATTTCAACTGGGCTGTGCCTTTAACGGTTTATGAGGTTGTAGAAATGGCTCAGATTGGAATGGACAAGGCTGAGCGCTTTCCTAAGTCGGAAGAAAAGAGATTGATTGAGTCATCTTTGGAGCAGATGGGTATTCAGTCTCTCTCCCGCCGTCCTTATCGAAGTCTTTCCGGGGGCGAAAGGCAGAAGGTTCAATTAGCTCGGGCGTTGGCTCAGCAGCCGGAGATTCTGATTCTTGACGAGCCGACAGCAGGGCTTGATATGGATTGGCAGGAACGGCTTGTCCAGCTCATAACAAATCTTTATCGGCGTTATTCGCTAACTGTCATTCTTGCCACTCATATCACCGGTCATATCCCGCCTTGCTGCTCCAGAATTATTCTTCTTGGCAGCGGCAGGATTATTGCGGATGGTAAACCATCAGAGGTTTTAAATGTTAAATACCTTTCAAAACTTTATAATTGTCCTTTGGAAATATATGAGCGCAACGGGAGAACACATTGCATAGCAACGGGCGATTTTGATGAGTGAGTGGTTTGGAATATTCGGTATAATTATAGCAGCAGCCGTTGTTGGAGGCGGCAGCATTGGTTGCCTTGGGGCATATATTGTCGGGATGCGGATTCCGTTCATCGGCATTGCGATTTCTCATGCCGCCATGTTAGGTTCTGTTGCGGGCTATCTACTTCATTTGCCCATATTCCCCTGCGCCCTTGGCGTTTCTCTGCTTTCCGCATGGATTCTTGGGGGATTTTTCTCCCCTGCCATGAAGGTTCATTCAGACACTCACACAAGCATTCTATTTTCTGTTATGATGGGGCTCGTATTTCTTGGAATGGGTTTGATGAAAAATGATGTCAGCCCGTTGCTCGGCATGATGTGGGGCAATCTTTTATTTGTGAATATCAAAAACCTTTTCATCATGATTTTGTTGGCTGTGATATTTGCGATTGTTTGTTTGATTTTTCATAAAGAGTTAAAGTCAATTTTATTCAGCCCAGATCTTGCCCGAGCCTCTGGGATTAATGTGGGCAGAATTATCAAATTATTTCTCGTGATTGCTGCGGCAATCATCGCGGCTAATTTAAATATTGTGGGCGGGCTTTTATTATATAGCCTTTTGACGTGTCCTGCTGCGGCGGCGTATGAAATTGGCGGAAATCTGCGCTCGGTTATCATACTATCAGCCATATTTGGGGTTGCAAGCGCCGCCGGGGGATTTGCTATTTCTTACCAGTTTAATCTTCCGACTGGCTCGTGTATTGCGCTTTTATCGGCTTTTATTTATGCGGCAGCTCATCTCAACGCCAGAACTCATCCGGGGGTATAAATAAAGATGAAAACTAATCAAACACAAGTGAGTATTGAAACAAATACTGAAACGATGTCCCGTTTTTTTGATCGCTGTTATGAAGAGGGGTTGTTTTTGGGTTTTGATTCTGATGAGCAGGCGTGCGTTGAAAGGCTTATCGAATTATTCAATATCAAGCCTGAAGAACAGATTGTTGAACCCGGTTGCGGTTGCGGTAGATTGACCTCATTATTATCAGAAAAAATTGGATACGGGGGTATGATTACTGCTTGCGAGATTTCTCCCAAAATGTTTCAACATTGTCTGGAACTTAATCTGCCTCCTTATGTTTGTTTTTACAACTCTACCGTAATAAATCTGAACCTGCCTCATAACAGTGCGGATCATATTATTTGTTTCAACGTTTGGCCTCATCTGGAATCGCCCGATTCTCATCTTGAATATTTTTCAAAAATTCTTAAACGCGGCGGCGTATTGCATATCGCCCATTCATGCGGCAGGGAATTCATCAATAAAATACATGGCGATGCCTCAGACAGCATGATAAAAAAACACCTGTTACCATCAGCGGAAGAGTTGGCAAAACATCTTAGTCTTAATGGATGGGAAATTGCCCTGTTTTTAGATGAGGAAGATATTTATTATATCAGAGCCTTGAAGCCTTGATTAGGTTTTCTTCATGCGTTGGTTTCAATGTCCTGCAAAGCAAGATTGATTTTTGATATAAGGTCTTGGCATTCGAAAGGTTTGACAATATAGTAGGTTATGCCTTTATCGAGCGCTTCGCGAATTTTTTTCTTGTCTGATATGCCTGTAAGAATGATGACCGCAAGGTTTTCTGTTTTTTCATTATTGCGGAGTTGCTGAAGCACTTCCATCCCATCCATCTCCGGCATTCTCAGATCCAGCAAAATCAAATCAGGCTGTTGATCTTCTGCCAACGCAAGCCCATCATATCCATTAGAAGCTGTAATGACGTCATATCCTTCGCCAAGCAGCGCGGTTTTAATAATGAGAAGGACATCATTTTCATCGTCAATGGCAAGAATTTTTTTTGGCATGTTTAAGAACTCCGATTAAAATTGATGGTATGGTCATGCATTTAATCAATAAAAATATGATAACATTGATTATGCGCTGTCAAGGGAACATTTACAAACGAATAGAAAAAAGCGATAAATGAATCAAATTCGATTTGACAATCTTAAAAGCCTTTAATAGATTCCATGAATATAAAATTAATTAAATAATAATCATACAAATTTAATTTTCAAGAATGGGGTAAAGTAAAACATTTTTAATTATTTGAATGGGACAATATATAATGGCTGAAAAATGGGGAACAGAGAATCTGGGGGATATGCTCTTCCGGGAGGGATTAATCAGTAACGCCCAGTTGGAAGAAGCCGACAAACGCCAAAAGGAATCGGGGAAATTCATCGGGCAAATTCTGGTTGAAATGGGCGCCGTAACGGAAGGCGTCAAGATGAGTTTTCTGCGAAAAAAACTCGGTTATGATTATATCAGTCTGGAAAACAAGCAAATTGATCCTCTTTGTCTGACTTATATTCCCAAATCATTTGCAGAAAAATTCCATCTCGTTCCGGTTAAAATGGAAAATAGAACGTTGGTTGTGGCAATGGATGATCCATCGGATCTTTCTGTGATGGATAATCTAAAAGCCATAGTGGGCGTTCCCATCAAACCTGTCATATCCACATCTGCGGATATTGATGCCGCTTTAAAACAATATCCCGAACAGGAAGAAGAAAAGCAAGCCGTTCGCCGCGCGGCTTCTCCGCTGATAAAAATCATCAGGCGCCTTGTCTTCTTTTTCTTTGCCTTTGGTTTGCCCATCATTCTTGTTATTATCTTGTATCAAAAAAGCGAAGTATTCAAAGAATTTATGCGCCCTATAACGCATGAGGGGGGCTCGTTCAGTTTTGATGTTTTCTTTTACACCATGCTTGGCGGCAGTCTTTGGATTATTATTGTATATGAGATTAATTCTCTTGTTTTTGAAAAATCCGGCAAAGAAATCCCCGAGCCGTTGCCCGCTGAAGAGCCATTCAAAGAATAATTTTTTTGCGCTTTTTAATTTTTCATCATTGGAGCGTTAATGTATAAAAGCCTTGGGCTGACTGGTAATATAGCAAAAAAAGACCTGCCAGAACTTGTCAAAAAAATTGGCGGCTGGTGCGCAAGAAATCATATCCAGGCGTTCGTGGAGCATTCGCTTTTCCCGCTTCTTAAATTAGGCAGACAGACTCATTTCAAAATTACACAAGGGGATTTCAAGGAGTGCGATTTTTTATGCGCATTGGGCGGGGATGGTTTTTTCCTTCATGCCGTAAGAAATCTTTATCCTATTCAAATCCCCATCCTGCCTATCAATCTGGGCAGTCTGGGATTCACCGCCCAAGCGCTCCCCAAGGAAATCACATCGGTTTTGAATCTGATTCAAAAAAATAAAATTCAAATCACTGAACGTTATCTTCTGAATGTTGAAAATGATGGCAGCTCATTTATAAACGCCCCGAAAGTAGCATTGAATGATGTTCTTATAATTAAAGACACGCGCTCACGGCTCATACATGTTGAGGTCAGCGTCAATGGACAGTCTATCGGCGAGGTTCCGTGCGATGGGTTAGTTATATCATCGGCAACCGGCTCCACAGCATACAATTTATCGGCAGGCGGACCGATTGTTCATCCAACGTTGCGGTCTATGATTATAACTCCGCTCCTTCCGCATACTATTTCTGCAAGACCCGTCGTTCTCCCCTCCAATATGAGCATAGAAATAAAACAAGTTTGCCGCAAGGATCGAGAAGATGCCTTGTTTTGTGTTGATGGTCAGTATTGGTGGAATGCGCAAGCGGGCAAATGCGTTCGGGTTTCGCTTGCCGAAAAACCTATTAGAATTTTCGAGCCCTATCCTGCGCGATATTTTGAAAAATTCCGCCGCAATCTTCGATGGGGATTGTCCCCGCGCGCTACTGATGGCGCTTTGTAAAAATTATTTGTTTAATCAAATTTTTTGCGAAATGATTTTGCGCTGGCAAAAAAGTTTTCAATTTCGACTTTGTCGCCGTTGTTTATGGCGGCTTTAATCCGCGCAAGCATTTTTATAAATCCATCCAAATAGTTAACAATATTTTGCCGATTTTCCAGAAAGATTTCCACCCACATGGGCGGGTCGCCCATAGCAAGGCGCGTGGTATCCCGAAATCCTTTTCCGCATATTTGACGGATAAAATTCAAATCCTCCGGGCACATTGATACGGCATTCGCCAAAGCCGCAGAAACAAGATGCGGAACGTGGCTGACCAACGCCACATAATCATCATGGCGCGTTGGGTCAATTATAACGGGTATCATTCCGAGCGCTTTCCAAAATAGGGCGACCTTCGCCGCGGCTGCATAATCTGTTTCCGGCGCAACGGCAACAAAGCATGTTACGCCTTTAAAGGCAACTTCTGATGAGTGAAGGCAGCCGCTTTTATCAGAACCTGTCATGGGGTGGGAGCCGACAAAAAAGATGTTATCATGAAAGAGATTTTTGCCTGTCTCAACAATGCTCTTTTTCGTGCTTCCCACATCGGTGACTATTGTTCCGGAAGAAACCGATTTGGCGACTATTGGCATGTATTCTATAATTTTTTGAACAGGCACGCAAAGTATCAGCAACTCGCAATCTGTAACGCCTTTTTGAATATCCGTTGTCCACTCATCTATTGCGCCCATAGCGCAGGCGCTTTCCAAACGTTGCCTGTCGCGTCCAATTCCAATGACATGCCGCGCGAGTCCGATTTCTTTGGACTTTCTGCCGATTGCACCGCCTAAAAGTCCCACACCAAAGATTGCCAGACGATTAAAGTGAACCCCATCAGGCATCAGGCGCTTTCTCCCGGAGCGACGGTTCTTCCAATGGCCTCAGCCACTTTGCGTATTTCTGCCATCAAATTGCTAAACTTATCAGGTCGCAGGGTTTGTGCGCCGTCTGACCACGCATTTTCCGGCTTCACATGAACTTCGACAATAAGTCCGTCAGCGCCGATGGCAACTGCCGCACGTGCAAGAGGTGTCACCCATCGCCAATTGCCGGCTGCGTGGCTGGGGTCAATCCATACGGGCAGATGAGTTTCATAATGAAGAACGGCAACAGAGGCGATATCAAGCGTGTTGCGCGTGGCGGTTTCGAATGTGCGAATGCCCCGCTCGCATAAAATGACTTTTTGATTTCCTTCGCTGAGGATATATTCCGCCGCGAGCATAAATTCTTTGATGCTAACAGACATTCCGCGTTTTAGGAGAACCGGTTTGTCGGTTTGTCCGACTTCTTTGAGCAAATTGTAATTTTGCGTGTTTCTCGCTCCAATCTGAAGAACATCAGCATATTGGTAAACCAGTTCTACTGTTCGGGTTTCCATCACTTCTGTGATAAAGGGAAGCCCAGTCGCGGAGCGCGCCTCATCTAAAATTTTCAAACCATCTTCCCCTAAACCTTGGAAGTCATAGGGCGATGTGCGCGGTTTAAATGCGCCGGCGCGCAACATTTTTCCACCCGCTGCCTTGACAGCCATAGCTGTTTTTAAAAGCGAGTCGCCAGTCTCGACAGAGCAAGGTCCTCCCGCCACAATAACCTCATCGCCGCCGATTACCACATCACGGACTTGGATTTTCGATTTTTCGGGGTGGAAATCGCGGCTGGCGAGTTTGTACGGTTTCAAAATCGGCAGGACGTTTTCCACGCCTGGCATGGCATCAATAGAAAGATTTTGCAGGATGCGCTCATCGCCAATGGCTCCAATAATTGTTCTTTCCGTTCCTTTTGAAACATGCACTCGAAGACCCTGGCTTTCAATTTTATCCACAAGCTGTTTATACTGTTCTTCGCTGGCATCAGGTCTAAGAACGATAATCATTTTCACTACCTCCTAAAATTATTTTATGCTTCATAATTTCGAGCGCGCGGATATGACCCGAGCGATTTAATAAAAAGCGTTGCGCGTTTTAATTCATCCAGTAAATCTTGAACTTTCCGATCATTTTCGTGCCCATCGAAATCAATAAAAAACACATATTCCCACGGGCGCTGCCGTGTGGGGCGCGATTCAATCTTTGTCATGTTGATGAATCGAGATGCAAAAGGCTGCAACGCTTCAAATAGCGAACCCGGACGATGTTTGATTGAAAGAATCAGCGATGTTTTATCCTCGCCGGTTGGCGCGGACGCCTGTCTGCCGATGATAACAAATCGCGTAAAATTCTCAAGCGTGTCCTGAATATCCTTTGCGAGGATATTCATCCCATTAAGATTTGCGGCAAGCTCGCCGGAAATCGCCGCGCCGTCATCCGACGCCTTTGCCCTGCGCACGCCCTCCACAGTGCTGGAAACTTCCACCAGCTGCGCCTCCGGCAGATTGGAACGAAGCCATTTGCGGCACTGAAGAAATGGCTGCGGGTGAGAAAAAATCCGTTTAATTTTATTCATCGGGATATTAGAAATAAGGCAGTGGCGGACATAAAGTATTAGTTCCGAGTTGATTTTGACATCGGAATTCAGGAATCTATCAAGCACGGAATGCACCACTCCGCCTGTGGAGTTTTCAATGGCAACACAGGAAAAATCTGCTTGTTTTTTCTCAACGGCATCAAAGAGATCATCCGGTGTGGCAAGGGGGACAAATCGGACTGCGGAACCAAATGCCGTCAATGCCGCCTGATGGGTGAATGTTCCATCGGGCCCAAGATATGCCACAGTCAAGGGGCGTTCCAATTGATTGCATTGGGACAAAATCTCGGTAAAAATACGGTTCAAACCATCCTGTGGAAACGCACCGGAGCTTGATTGTATGGCTTCATCTATTAACGAACGTGTTTCCGAAAGGTCGGCTTCCTTATACTCGGCGCCCTGATTCAGGCGGCTTATTTCTTTTGCCAGTTCTGCTCTGCGGTCGAGATGACTTGCTATCTCCCTGTCGAGATTGCGCATCTCGCGTCTGATATCCTCTTTTTTGTTCATGTTTCAACCTCTTGGCAATTCCATAAGATTTTTTTTCGTTTTTTGTTTGCTGCGGTTTTTTCTCTGCACTTGCTTGTGTTAGCGCGCTGCGAAGCATTCGAATCTCTTGCCGTGTCAGAGAGCGATATTTACCGAGGGGAAGTTTCGCAAGTTGAATAGGTCCAACGGCAACTCTTTTCAACGCCAGCACTGGATGTCCCACAGACTTGAACATTTCCCGTATCTGGCGTTTACGTCCTTCCTTTATAATAACTCGATAGCGCGCATGATGGCGCTCATTGCGAATTAAATCAACGGTTGCTGATTGAGTAAGTTTTCCATCCAAAAGGATTCCTTTTCGAAGCCAACGGAGATTGTGGTCGTTCACTTCGCGCCGGACGGTTACAATATATTCCTTTTCGAGGTGATAGCGGGGGTGCATCATCTTATTGGCAAGCTCCCCGTCATTCGTTAAAATAAGAAGTCCTTCGCTATCGAGGTCAAGCCGTCCCACCGGAAAAACTCTTTCAACTACATCTTTCATTAAATCCATTACAGTCGGCGTTCCATGGCTATCTGATACTGTAACAACATATCCCGCAGGTTTATTCAGGGCATAATAAACCATTTTTTCTGCGGGAAACACTTGCCGACCGTTGACCAGAACCTTGTCTTTTTCAGGGTCAACGCTGATTCCCATTTGGGTCACCGTTTTGCCGTTCACGCAAATACAACCCGAAGCTATTAACTCCTCGCATTTTCGGCGCGAAGCAATGCCGCAAGAAGCAAGATATTTTTGAAGGCGTTCCATTATTCCGCATCCACTTCGGATTCTTTTTTCCCCTGATTTCGCTGAGATTCTTCGCTTTTTTCAAACTGTTCGCGCAGTTCCTTTATTGAAGGCAAATCTGAAATGCGTTTAAGTCCGAACACCTTGAGAAATTCCTCTGTCGTTCCATACATTGGCGGACGCCCTATCACGTCCTTTCGTCCAACTATTTTAATTAGTTCAAGGTCGGCGAGTGTTTGCAAAACGCCGCTGGAATCCACGCCGCGCACGGCTTCTATATCGGCGCGGATAATCGGTTGTTTATATGCGATAATGGCAAGCGTTTCCAGAGCGGGCAGCGATAGCGGGTTGCGTCTTTTTTTATTCAATTTCATGACATGCGGGGCATATTGCGGTCGTGTTGCCATTTGATAACCGCCAGCCATTTCGACTATTTGGAGTCCTCTGTTGGATTGCTCATATTCGATTTGCAAATCAATCATGGCTTTTCGGAGCGATTTGCCGTCGGCATTATCAACAATGCCGGCGATTTGTTTTATGGAAAGGGGTTGTATTGTTGAGAAAAGCAGACATTCAAGAATTGGGCGCAGCCTTTCTGAATCAAGGTTTTCTTCTCCATTTTCCGGCTCCAATTCATTTTCGTCCGATTCGGTCGGTTGAATGGTTTCCAATTCAGACTGTTTTTCAGCGAGATTTTGTTGTTCGTCGGACATAAATTCGTTTTCTCATTAACCTAATTGATGTTGGTTTCCTACAAGGCTGGATTTTAGCAGTCAAGAGTCGAAAACATTATTTTTTTTGGTTTCGGACGGTTATATATTTTTTAGTATTGCCAAATCATAAGTTGACACTTGTTAAAATGAAGGAATATAAACCAGTCATGAATATGTCGTGAAAGGTTTAACCTTTATCTGTATATTAATTTCAGGATAAAAAGATGAAAAAATCTCTTTTTATGTGGGTTATATTATATTGTATTTTATTATTCAGCCACAACGTTCATGGGCTTGAGGTCAAAGATTTTTCGCAAACGCAGCCGGATTATGCTATTAAGGATAATGCCCGCAATCCCGGCAAAATCTCTGCTATCGCCTTGGGCGATGTAAACGGCGACGGCTATGAGGATATCATTCTTGGCGCGCCAAGAGCGGCTGCCATGGGGCGCGCGGATACCGGCATTGTTTATATTCGTTTTGGACTTAATTTCGGGAATGGACCCAGCCAATTACACGAGTCATCTTTTGATTTAACCACAACCTCAACACAATTTTCAGACCCTACCGTTTCCTCAATCAATCTCGATGACGGGCATGGGAGGTTGGGCGGGGCGCAATTTAATGGCGAGGTACCCAATGGGAGATTTGGAACGGCAGTGGCGGTGGGCGATTTTGACGGCGACGGCATTGATGATATTGCCATTTCCATGAGCGAGGAATTGCCTACTATCGGTTCGGGAAGGGTTTATCTCATTAAAGGGCGCACGGACCTTGCCGGAACTATCAGTCTTTTGAATGAGAGGCTTGAGCACCGCTCTTTTTATATCAATGGGCGCGCGAATGGAGATCGTTTTGGAGCGACGCTCTTTTTTGCCGACTTGGATAATGATGGCAAAGATGATTTAATCATTGGGACGCCGGACAGCGGTTCAGGTGGAATTGTTGATATATTCTACGGAAGAGATTTTATTCCTTTTTTCAGCCAAGGCGCGGACTCTCTTCCGCAACCCCACACCGTTATTATTTTTGAAGGAGCGAATGATTCATTGGGCGCCGCTTTCGCCGCCGGAGATCTTACGGGCGATGGCATTGCCGACCTTTGCATCAGCGCGCCGAACCATTCCTTGTATGCATCTCACGCCGGAAAAGTCTATGTCTTCGCAGGCGCTAATCGCGATTTCAGCCAGTGTAAACCGCTTCCCGCCGGCACTGTTGACCTGAGTGTAACAACAGGAACCGTTGTCATCTATTCTCAAACAATTGCCGAACAAGCCGGACATTCGATTGCTATTGGAGATTACAATAATGACGGTATGAAAGACCTTGTCATTGGCGCGCCCGGCTGGACTAACATTGATGAACCGGATATGGGTAGAATTTATATCCTTCATAATGACGGCAATATGTTCATTAACACAGGGCGGAAAATGCTGAATCTCTCTCATATTGAATGCACAAAAATATACTCCCAGCTCCCTTATCACCGATTCGGCAGCCGAATATCTTTTTTAAATTTTGACCTCCACAACGGCGAAGATTTTGTTGTCAGCGCACCACCGGCATGGTATAATTCATTTATGCTTTCTGGAATGGCTTGGATATTCATTGGGCGAACACCAACGGCAAGATTGGGAAATGGTCAATTCCCTATGTCATACGATTCCATTTTGATGATATGTTGCGGCGAGGCGGTTGGCGATATGATGGGCAGCCAGATGGCGGCGGGTGATTTTAACGGCGACGGCGCTGATGATATATTTTTTACTGGGGCGCAAGGTGTGAATCCTGCGGGGCGCAGTGTTTGGGGAATTTTTGGCAGCAGTTCATACCACGTTAGCCCTGTATCGAATGGTATGTGGGTTCATTACCGATAGAGTCATGTCATCTGACAGGTTATATGACTAAAATCCTTTTTTTGTTTCTTTTCCCAACGGCGCAAACATCGGCGGACTCCGGGCTCAATGATAGTCGCCTGCCAACGCAACAAGCCGCTGAATTGGATAATCTCTTCAAGCGTTTGCGGACGGTTTCTTGCGATATTGACGAGAGCTGAGCGCGGTGCAAGAAACGAGGGTTCTATGCCAAGCGCCCTTGCAGAGCGATGGCGCTCAATCATGAGCGATTTGATAAGAGGTCTGCAATCAGGTTCCCATACCGGCGGACGCTCCCCCCTACGGACTTGAGGCCAGTCTGATGGCGGCATCTGAGCCGCTTTGGCAATGGCTTCTTTCAGGGCGTCCAGCCGAGCGCCGAAAAAATTCCGCGGCAAACGCGGACCAGCGCTTAAAGGGGCGCCTGGATTATTTGCCGCCCAATGAACCAGTTGAATAAGCTGTTGATTGCCCATGATTTTGAACGGCGGACGGTCAACCATGCGCGCCTCTATTTCCCGCCAATGCCACAAATAATATAGATAGGGCAGTTGACGTTGTTCCAGCAATCCCGAACCTTTAATACGCCAGATTTCATCAAGGTCGGGCGCCTCCGGACCGGAAGCCGCAGCCGCAACGGCGCGCTCGCAGGATTCCCAATGCCATTCTGAGCGTCCAAGTCTTTCCAGTTCAGCTGATAATATATCGGCAAGCGGCATCAAAAACCGGGTGTCCTCGCTGGCATATTGAAGTTGCTGAATAGAAAGCGGACGTCTCGCCCAGTTTGATTTTCGTTTGACCTTGTCAAGGGTCACTTTGAAAAAGCGCTCCACAAGCGCAGACAGGCTGAAATGTTTGTAGCCCAGTATTTGCGCAGCAAGCAATGTATCAAAGATTTTCCCTTTAGGCTCAAATCCAAATGTCGAGCGCATCATACGCAAATCGTAATCTGCGGAGTGGAATATTAGTTTTTTTTCTGAAAGGATTTTCAGGAATTCTTCCAGATTATATCCGGCAAGGGGGTCAATGATATAATGAGCGCCGTCGCAGGAGAGTTGGATGAGGCATATTTTTTCATAATAAGTGTGAAGACTGTCGGCTTCGGTATCAAGCGCCAGGCGGGGCGCCAGCTCGATTTTTTCTATGAGCGCCTTGAGTTCATCCGATGATTTAATTAAAAAGAAATCCATGCTATGTGTTTTTTGTGGTGTTTAATTTATGCTTTATTCATATCAACGAACAATCGTTTATTGAGGTTATTTATCCGAGTCAATTGTTTTCATCATAGCGACGTTGTCGAATGATTCCAAATAAAATTCGTCTTATATTATCAAAAACTGTTTGTAATTTAATTCTGCATATCCTATCCATTTTTTTGTTTTTTAATTAAATGGAAACAATAGAATGGCTTTTTTTAATAAAACAAATGCTGATATAGGAAATACGTTGTGGGGCAGATTTCAGGTTGGGCTTCTCTTCATGATTATGCTGCTTCAACCTTTTAAAAGTCTGCACGGATTTTATGATGGGCTTTTGATTATCAGCCTTGTCATCATCGGCATCTCGATATACACAAAACAGTTTAAGTTGCCCTCTAAAACTTTTTTGATTTTACTGGGTATTTATATTTTTTCTATTCTGATTTCCACTTTTATATCCGTGGACATAAAGGAAAGCCTTGATGGAATTCGGAGCGAATTACTGAAACAGCTGATTGTTTTTAGCATTATTCTTGTTCCGATGGCAAGCGCGGTTCAAAAAAGGAACGGAGTTTTATGGGGTTTTATGCTCTCAGGAGTCATCATGAACACAATCGGGCTATTCCCTTATTTTTTTGGATATCTTGCCTCAAAAGATAATCGTCTTGTTTCTTTTTCGGAAAGTTATACTCGTCTTGCTTATTTTTATGTTTACCTTGTGCCTTTTCTCGTTTTGCTGATTCCGCGTGAGAAGAAGTGGGAAACAACATCTGTTTATATTCTCCTCATTCTAAGCCTTTTGGCGACGTTGTTAACAAAAACGCGCGGGGGATGGATATGCGTTCCACTTGCGGCGTTCATTGCTTGCCTGATTACTCTCAGATGGAAAGAGCTGCTTTCTCTCATACTTATCATTTTGATTGGCGGCGTTCTTATATTTTCCGTATCGCCATCATTGCGGAGCAGGGCATCTGATTTTCAAGAGGTCAAGGATTGGTCGGGCTCATTTGGTTTGCGCAAGGGGACGTGGCAAAGCGCAACCAACACCATCAAAAAGCGCCCCATTTTCGGCGCGGGATACGGGAAGTATATCTTTCGCAAGGTATATGAATTGAATCCGGTTGAAGGGTCTGAACCTTATTGCGATACACATAATACGTATCTCGAAATTCTAACCCAACGAGGAGTTTTCGGTTTTTTAATCACGTTGGCTTTATATCTGTATTTTTTGAAAATAACTTTTTTTGTAAGCCAAACTCATTCAGAATGGGGCAGCGCTTTATTTGCCTATTTCATCGCAATTTCCGTTGCGTTTGCTATTTTTAGTCTTGTGGATAATATCTATGTAAAAGAGACCGGGCGTTATCTTTGGCAGATGGCTGCCCTTTCAATGGTGTTTTTTAATGATGCCGCATCAAAAGAGAATTGCAAGAAATGAAATCCGCAGTTTCCGAAATCCTTGATGCCTTTGAGCATAAAAATTATTTTAAGTCTAACATTACATATAAAAAAGTTATTCCGGGCCATCCTCCAATTTTTGCTGATTTCCCAGAAAGCCTTTCCGCCGAACTTGCAAGCGTTTTAAAAAAAAGAGGGATCGAGAAACTATACTACCATCAAAACAAGGCTATCGAGGCGCTGGGCAGAGGAGAAAATATCGTTGTTGTGACGCCGACTGCGTCCGGCAAAACGCTTTGTTACAATCTGCCTGTGGTTCAATCTATTCTTGAAAATCCCGAAGCGAGGTCTTTGTATTTATTTCCCACAAAGGCGTTATCGCAGGATCAATATAAAGAATTGCACGAAATCACAGGTTCTCTCGGACATAACATAAAAGTTTATACGTTCGACGGCGACACGCCTGCCTCAGCGCGAAAGGCAATCCGCAGTTCTGGGCAGATTGTTGTGACAAATCCTGATATGCTGCATACCGGTATATTGCCGCATCACACGAAATGGATTAAGCTATTCGAGAATTTGCGCTATATCGTCATTGATGAGGTTCATCATTATCGGGGCGTATTCGGCAGCCATTTTGCCAATTTGCTCCGCCGGCTGAAACGCATATTCCAATTCTATCAATCAAAACCGCAATTTATCTGTTGCTCCGCCACAATCGCCAATCCGTTGGAGCTCACGGAAAACCTCGTTGGCGAAAAATTTTCGCTCATTGATAAAAGCGGCGCGCCGCGGGGGGAAAAGGTTTTTTATTTTTACAATCCGCCGGTCGTTAACGAGGAGTTGGGTATTCGCCGCTCTTCGATTCTTGAGGCGCGCCGCATCGCCGCTTATTTTCTTATGAATTCAGTTCAGACGATTGTTTTTGCGCGTTCGCGTTTGCGTGTTGAGGTGCTTGTCAAATATCTCAAACGGGAAATTTCCAGACTTAAAGGGGATCCGGAAAGGATTCGCGGCTATCGCGGTGGTTATCTGCCCAATGAACGCCATGAAATAGAAGAAGGCATTAAGACGGGGCGAATTCTTGGAGTGGTCAGCACCAATGCGCTTGAATTGGGGATTGATATCGGTCAATTGAATGCCGCCGTTCTGGCTGGATATCCGGGCACGGTCTCCAGCACATGGCAACAGGGCGGCCGCGCCGGACGCAAAGCGGAGACATCGGTTGTTGTTTTAGTATCCACCTCCTCCCCTCTTGATCAATATATTGTGAACCATCCCGATTATTTTTTCGGGTCTTCCCCAGAGGCTGGCATTATCAATCCGGATAATCTTGCCATCATGGCAAGCCATCTTAAATGCTCCTGTTTTGAGTTGCCACTTGATGAAACAAATCTTGGATTTGGAGGCACAGACATCAAGCCGCTGTTGAAACATTTGGAGGAAGGAAAAATATTGCGCTACACCGGCAACCGCTGGTTTTACACAAGCGATGTTTATCCGGCGGAGGAAATTTCTCTTCGCAGCGCCACGGCGCAGAATTTTGTTGTGCTGAATGTATCAAAAAATAATGCGCTTCTTGCCGAGGTGGATTATGATTCCGCGCCTTTTCTAATTCATGAGTCTGCAATTTATATTCATCAAAGCCAGACGTTTTATATTGACCGTCTGGATTGGGAACGCCGCACGGCTTATGCCCGCGAAGTTGAGGTGGATTATTATACGGACGCCCAATCCAAAACGGATGTCCGTGTTTTAACGGAAGACGCCGTGTCATGCATCAATCTACCTCCGCCTCTGGAGTCTATTGTTTTCGGGGATGTTAGCGTCATTACAATCGTCGCCAAATATAAAAAGATTAAATTTGAGACGCATGAAAATGTTGGTTATGGTGAAGTTCATACGCCTCCCAATGAAATGCAGACTGAGTGTTGTTGGTTCACATTCAAAGAGGATTTAAAAGATATATTAGAGGCAAAGGGGTTGGTTCTTGGCTCGGGTTTGAGGGCACTGGCGAATTTGCTTTCAAATGTTGTTCCGCTTTATGTGATGTGCGATCCGCGAGATTTTCGCGTTGTCCCGATGGTGCGCGATCCCCACAGCGAGCGCCCTGCTATTTTCATCTATGACAAATACCCCGGCGGCATCGGCATCGCGCGGCGTTGTTTCTCAATTGAAAAGCAATTATTTTTTGCAGCGCAGGAAATGATAGGAGGTTGCCATTGCGCTGACGGTTGTCCTTCCTGTATTGGACCAGCTCTTGAACTCGACGGCAAAGGAAAATCCACGGCTCTTACATTGTTGAATATGATAGCGCATAGGGAAAATTCTATTTGAGCAAAGAACGGCTTGATCGCAATTCTTGATATGATTAAAACCGCTCTTGACTGAAAATTTCAATTGGCTATCTGTGTTAACTCTCAAATATAAATAATCATAGCGGAGAAAAAGAATGTCAAAAATTATTGTTAACAATGTTGATGTCAAAGGCAAACGTGTTTTTGTTCGAGTGGATTTCAATGTCCCCATAAAAAATGGGATTATTTCCGATGATAGGCGCATTCGAGAGGCAATTCCCACAATTCAGCATTTGATTAATCAAGGCGCAAAGGTTATCCTCGCCTCTCATCTTGGAAAACCGAAAGGGATTCCTGTTCCCGAGTTAAGTCTGGCACCCGTTTGTGTTCGCCTTTCAGAACTTATAAGACGGTCGGTAGTCATGGCGCCGGATTGTATCGGTCCTGCTGTGGCAAAATTGGTAGATGCTATGAAAGAAGGCGATGTGCTGATGCTCGAAAACGTTCGCTTTCATAAAGGCGAAGAAAAAAACGACCCTGAATTTGCCAAAGCTTTGTCGGCTCTGGCGGATTTATATGTTGATGATGCTTTTGGGACATCTCATCGCGCCCATGCCTCGACAGAGGGAATCACTCGTTTTATGAATCCTCCATTTGCCGCTGGTTTTTTAATTCAAAAGGAATTGAAATATTTAGGCGACGCTTTGGACAATCCAGAGCGTCCATTTGTCGCCATACTTGGCGGCATGAAGGTCAAGGATAAAATACGAGTCATTCGCAACCTTCTAAAAAAAGTAGATACACTTATCATCGGCGGCGGGATGTCCTATACATTTTTCCGGGCAAAGGGATATGAGATTGGCGCTTCCTTATTTGATAAGGACGCTCTTGAAATTGCGAAAGATATTTTAAGAGAAGCAGAATCTCAACCGGGTAAAATCTTGTTGCCGATAGATTGCATGGTCGCAGATAAAATAGATTCTGGGGCGCAAACGAAAATCGTCCCGGTAGATCAAATCCCCGAATGCTATCAAGGCGTTGACATCGGACCGCAAACTGTCGAGTTATACATTAAGATAATTAAAGAGGCGCGCACGATTGTCTGGAATGGACCGATGGGCGTATTTGAATATGATCAATTCGAGAAAGGGACGCGCCGTATTGCCGAGGCTATGGCGAATTCAAAAGCGGTCACCGTCATAGGAGGCGGCGATTCTGCGGCGGCTCTTGAGAAGTTCGGTTTGGCGGGAAAAATGACGCATGTTTCAACAGGAGGCGGGGCATCGCTCGAATTTCTCGAAGGCATTTATTTACCGGGGATTGCAATTCTGACCGACGCATAGAGTGTTTAGGTTATATGAAAAACAACGAAACAAAGGGAAACAAATGCGGTTTTTTTGCGCGGCTCTTCCGCAAGGATTTTAATTTTTTTGAAGCGCTATCAAATCATGCCGCAAAGGTTGCAGAAGGCGTCAACGCGCTTGCGGGGTGGGCTCAAACGAACGACCCCAGCCTCGCCGCGCGTGTTCGTCAGATAGAGCACGAAGCGGACGACATTCAGATGCAAATTGAGAATGAGCTGGGGGATGTCTTTGCCACTCCGATAGACAGGGAGGATATTCACCAAATCTGCACAGCGATGGATCATATTATCAATTACGCCAAAAACACCGTGCGAGAAATTGAGATTTTCAATATCACCTGCGATGAAGATATGATTAAAATTATCCGCATCATTCAAGAAGGCGCTATTGCCTTGAAAAATTGCGTAAGACTTCTTAAATCTCCATCTCCGGAATTTTTTGAACATATTGAATTGGCGATTAAATCCGAACGGATTGCGGAAAAATTTTATCGGGAGGGGCTGAACAATCTTTTTGCTCTTGATGATTTCAAAGAAATCTTCAAACGCAGGGAGGTCTATCGCCACCTGAGCAACACAGCGGATAGGATTCATGAAGCGGCAAATTTGATTTCCATGATACATGTCAAATATACGTGATTGTTGGTTAATGAAAATGGCACAACGGAAAAAAGTCAAACCGGTTCCCGGAGCAACGGTTAAACGTCTTGCTCTTTATTCTCGCGCTCTTTATCGCATGGAGATGGATGGCGAATCGCGCGTCTCATCGCTATCGCTGGCGGAACGGCTGGGTATCAATCCAGCCCTCGTCAGGAAAGATCTCACCTATTTCGGTCAATTCGGCGTGCCCGGGTATGGTTATCGCACAAGCGATCTTCGCAATGAGATTAAAAAAATTCTTGGAACGGATCGCGAAGTGCGCGTTGCAATTGCGGGAATCGGCAATCTTGGATTGGCGCTTTTATCGTATGTGGGCTTTCGTTCGCAGGGGTTTAAGTTTGTGACTGCATTTGATACGGACGCCCGCAAGATAGGGCAGACAATCAATGGCATAAAGATTTTAAGCGTCGCCGCTGTGGAGGAAACTATTCGGGAACAAAAAGTGGATATTGTGATTCTGGCTGTGCCTGCCACATCCGCTCAGGAAATCGCAGACCGATTGGTATCCTGCGGCATAACCGCTATTATGAATTTTTCGCCGATTCGTTTGATTGTGCCGCCAAACGTCAAGGTGCATTATGTGGACCTTGCCCTTGAATTGGAGAGCCTCTCCTATTATTTGAAGCCTTGACCCTTTATATGATTGTCTTTTCGGTTTCTTTGTCGAAGAAATGGGCTTTTTCCATATCCACAAGCAGATCCATCATTTCATCAATATCCACTTTGATATGCGGATCGAGGCGGGCGATAAGCGGGGTTTTCCCCGTTGTCAGATAAACATAAATTTCAGCGCCCATCGGTTCAATGATTTCTACTTTGGCTTTAAGCGGAGCCATCCCCGGACGGTCTTTAAGGTTGGACAACGGTTCATAAAGATGTTCGGGTCTTGTCCCGAATACGACCGGTTTCCCGGCATAGGGCGCGAGTTGTTTTTTGAATTGTGCGGGAATCATGACCTTGAAATTATCTTCATCGAAGAATAGATTGCCGTTTTCTTCAACGATTTTCCCGTTCACAAAATTCATGGGCGGGGTGCCGATAAATCCTGCGACAAATTTATTCTGGGGACGGTCGTAAAGCGTGATAGGGTCATCCACCTGTTGAATAATTCCATCTTTCAAAACCACGATGCGGTCGCCCATTGTCATGGCTTCAATCTGGTCATGGGTGACGTAAATCATTGTTGCTTGCAAGCGGGCATGAAGTTTGGAAATTTCTGTGCGCATCTGAACGCGCAATTTTGCGTCAAGGTTGGAAAGGGGTTCATCAAAAAGGAAAACCTGCGGTTTTCGAACAATGGCGCGTCCGACCGCTACACGTTGGCGCTGTCCGCCGGATAGGGCTTTGGGCTTGCGGTCGAGTAGTTCCGAAATTCCTAATATCTCAGCTGTGTCTCGGACGCGTTTGTCAATTTCTGCTTTGGGGAATTTGCGAAGTTTTAACCCGAAAGCCATATTGTTGCGGACGGTCATATGCGGGTAAAGGGCGTAGTTTTGGAATACCATGGCGATGTCGCGATCTTTGGGGGGAACGTCATTCACAAGGCGGTCGCCGATGTAAATCTCCCCGCTGCTGATTTCCTCCAATCCTGCAACCATGCGAAGCGTTGTTGATTTCCCGCAGCCGGAAGGTCCGACGAGGACGAGAAACTCTTTGTCCTTTATCTCAAGGGAAATATTATCAACT
Source organism: candidate division BRC1 bacterium ADurb.Bin183 (assembly GCA_002070185.1). Taxonomy (GTDB): domain Bacteria; phylum Sumerlaeota; class Sumerlaeia; order MWCT01; family MWCT01; genus MWCT01. Next base: position 99,001 of record MWCT01000005.1, on the reverse strand, counting down.
GCGATGACGTTTCCTGAAAATATCTTGCTCACATTTTTCAAAATAACGTGCGCCATTGATTCCATGTCCTCCTTTTATTGCAGGTTATCAAAGGTACTGTATATGATTTTAACAATTGAAATCAAGCGGATTCTGCCTTTTTTTCACCGCTTTCTGAGACTTTTGCCCAAGGGGCAAAAAAGGAAAGCAGGTTAATTAAGGTGGGGCGCAGGTCTTTACGCTCCAAAACGATATCAATAAAGCCGTGTTCCTTTACAAACTCCGATTTCTGAAAGCCTTTGGGTAGCACTTGATTAATGGTCTGCTGAATGACGCGCGGACCGGCAAAGCCTATCAAGGCATTAGGCTCGGCGATAACCATATCGCCAAGCGATGCAAAACTTGCCATGACTCCCGCCGTTGTGGGATGAGTCAAAACGGTAAAATAGGGTATGCGCTCTTTATGCAGACGCGCGCACGCCATCGCGGTTTTTGCCATCTGCATCAGCGATAGAATGCCTTCTTGCATCCGGGCTCCGCCTGAGGCGCAAATGACAATCACTGGGAGCCGTTCTTTTATGGCGCGCTCCATTAACCGCGTCATCTTCTCCCCCACCACAGACCCCATACTTCCGCCGACAAATTCAAACTCCATCACTCCGGCAGCGACACGATATCCGCCGCAAAGCGCCGTACCGGTTACAATGGCGTCATTCATGCCTGTTTTCTTTTGATAAATAACAAGACGGTCTGAGTATTTTTTTGAATCGAAAAACTTAAGAGGGTCGGCAGGTTTGACATGCTCGTTATCTTCTTCAAAGGAGTCGGGGTCAAACGTGGATATAATGCGTTCCGAAGAATTCATCTGTTCATGATGACCGCATTTGGGGCACACTTTTTGATTCGCTTCGAAGTCTTTTGCAAGGGTTATCGCAAGACATTCCCCGCATTTATGCCACAATCCGTCAGGGATTTCCACTCGCCGTTCAACGGGCGGTTTCAAGACGGTATATTTTCGTTTACGAAACCACATAAATCCTCCTGAGATGTCTTGAATTTTATAATTGAATTAAACATAAAAGAATGTAGGAAACTCAAAAAAGTTATGTCAAAGTAAATCGTTGCAAAAAGTGTTTATAAATTGTCCGGGTTTTGGTGTTCATTTCAAGTTTTTCGCTTGCCAAATGTTATCAGATGAATTCTATAATCAATTATTATGATTTGAGAGGAGAGGGCGGATGTTGCGGATTGGGTTTATCGGCACTGGAAATGTTGCAAGCGCGATATTGGGCGGTATTGTTCCCGCAGGTTTGGCAAAGGCTCAAAATATCTGGGGGTTTGATAAAGACCCTAATCGTTTGAATGCCGCTCGCGAAATCGCCCCGTTCAACAGTTGCCGCTCCAATAAAGAGGTTCTCGAGAAATCGGACGTTGTTATCCTTGCCGTCAAACCAAAAGATGTTCCATCTGTTCTTGAGGAATTGAAAGGACATGCTACCCCCAAGCATCTTTTCATCAGCGTTTGCGCCGGTATTAAAACTTCGTATATTGAAGAGATGCTCGGCGACAAAGTCCGCGTCATTCGAGTCATGCCCAACACGCCCGCGCTTATCAAATGCGGCGCGTCTGCTTTGGCAAAGGGGGCTTACGCATCGGAAGAAGACCTTGGCTTGGCGCTTACTTTTTTTAATGTTATTGGAGTGGCTGTTGAGGTTGATGAGAAAGACCTTGATGCTGTCACGGGTCTTTCCGGCAGCGGACCTGCTTATATTTTTTATATGACTGAGTGTCTTGTCAAAGCGGGCGTTGAGGTTGGTCTTTCGCCTGAAGTTGCCGAAAAGCTTACAAAACAGATGGTTCTGGGCGCGGCTCGTATGATGGTTGAGCGAAAGGAGCCCCTCAAAACTCTTCGTGAAATGGTCACCACGCCGGGGGGCACAACCGCCGCTGGATTCAGCGTCATGCATGCAGCTAATTTTGAGCAGCTCATGATTGATACTGTGCGAAAAGCCACAGAGCGCTCCCGCGAGCTTGGCGAAATATTAACAAACGAAACGAATTGAGGAGAGAATGACGATACTAGACGACATCATTGCATATAAAAGGGCGTTTGTCAAAACTGCGCGGAAGTGTTTTCCCATTGATAAGGTTCGTTCTGCGGCGCTATCTGCTCCCCTGCCGCGTTCATTTATCAATGCCATATCGGCGCCGGCGGGCTCCATTAGAATAATCGCCGAGGTTAAGAAAGCCTCCCCCTCAAGGGGAATTCTTCGGCGGGCTTTCGATCCGGCCTGGATTGCAAACCGATATGCCAATCAAGGCGCGGCAGCCATTTCTGTCCTGACCGATGAAAAATATTTTCAAGGTTCTTTGAATGACCTTCACGCCGTTCGCGGCGCTTCTGAAATCCCGATTCTGCGCAAGGAGTTTATCATTGATGAATATCAGATTTACGAAGCGCGCGCGGCGGGCGCCGATGCCGTTCTTCTGATTCCGGCAATCATAAGCGATGCAGAGTTTGTGAAATTCCATAACTTGATACAGCAATTAGGTATGACCGCGCTTGTCGAGGTTCACACAGGACAGGAACTGCGTCGGGCTTTTCGGGCATTCCCGCGCGTCATCGGCATAAACAACCGAAACCTAAAGGATTTCTCGCTCGATATTCAACAAACTGCTCTCCTTCGCAAACACATCCCGCCAGAGATTTGCGTAGTGAGCGAAAGCGGAATCAAAACCCGCGCTGATATTGCTTTTCTTAAAAACAACAATATTCAAGCCGCCCTGATAGGGGAAACTTTCATGAAAGCCCCCGATCCGGGCGTGGCATTAATGGAATTAATCAAATAAAAATGGCGGATTAAGTATCTGTGTCGTTGGGTTATGGGGTCAATGGGCGCTGGTCGCGGTCACCGAAAGATGCGAACAATTTTGCGGATGAGCATGGAAAAAATCGAAGTATGGGAAACGCGGGCAATCGCCTCTTGCGCTTCGCGATTATCGGGATTTTGTGCAAGCGCAGACTGGAATGATTCCAGAGCCTTTCCGAGTATTCCAAGTTTTTGATAACATAATCCGATATGATGCCAAAGAAAATCGTTGGCAATGTTATTGGCGCATGCTTTTTGGAAATAATCCAGCGCGAGGGTATAATCCTTGGCGTTGAAAAATATCATGCCTATGCGCATTGGTATTTTCCAATCAGTTGAACCCGCTAGTTCCATTGCCTTCATGAAACATAAGGAGGCGTTTTTGTTATTCGCCTTGAGCAACACGAAACCCCTTGCCACATAGGCATGGGCGTTTGCGCCCTTTCGGCTGATTGCGTAATCGGAAGCGGATAGGGCGCGTTTATACATTCCGCGTTCGGCATACATCATAGCTCGAAGCGAAATGATGGCGCCATCTTCCGGAAAGAGTTCGAGAGCCCGCCCGCACCAAACATCCGCCTCCTGCAATTGCCTTAATTCAATCAGGCAATAAATTTGCCCCATCCATGGATAATGTTGAGTGTTGTCGGTTTGAATAGCGCGTGAATAAAATTGCATGGCATCCTTATATTTGCCGTGAAAATAAGCGTTGTCGCCCTGTTTGATATAAAAGGCGACATCGTAGGTTTCTTCTTTTCCGATTGGTTGTATTTCAGCCTTAGAAGTCTGGGGCTTTTCTCGAACAACGGCATCCTGTGTTTCGCGCTCTAATTTCGTAAAACGTCCCATTTTATTCCTGTCAAAAAGACTCGATTAATTCCATTTTCTTGTCTGAATTATAATATCGCCGTTTTCCGCGACCTCCTCGCCGACAATATGAACACCGCGCATATCGAGTTCGCGGGCGATGCGGTGATGCGAGAATTGCTGGACGATAGTTCGGGCGAATTCATCGCCCATATTCAACAGTTCCGGCATGGTTAGCGTTTTGGGTCCTGTCACTTCCACAAAAAATTTGCCGTGCGCATCCTTGCGAAAGGTCAATACAATATTATTTTTCGTAAAATCGAGCCGTTCCTCACGCCCCATTTCCTCAGCCACAATGTCTGCCACAACCTCTTCGAGCGGGACGCAAACTTTCCGCAGGTTCTTCAGATCGTTAGCAAGTTCCTTTTGCAGCCAGTCATTCAGGGTATCGCCAGTCAGAGCTTTATAACCAAGCGCGCCCGCCGTTGCCATCACCAGAGGCGAAAGCATCACCCACGTCCATCCCAGAATCGGCGTGATTATTATGATTGGCACAAAAAATTCCTTAGCATCAATTTTGAAAATAATTTTAATTCAACATCTGATGCAAGCGTCAAGCGGATTTGGTTAATCAACGGTTAAAATCATCGAATCATAACAAGAAGCATTTTGAATGGTTTAACGGCTTTAACAGAATGCGGTTCATTGGCTGGCATGATAATTGATTCGCCGAAGCTAACTTTTGTAGGTTTGCCTGAAATTGTCACCTCCGCTTCTCCATCCAATATTTGTATAAAGGCATCAAAGGGCGCGGTGTGTTCGCTCAGCCCTTGACCTTCATCGAACGCAAAGATGGTAATGGTGCCGGTATTTTTTCGTATAATCTCGCGGCTGACAATGGCGTTGTTCTGATATTCCACGAGTCCTGCAAGAGGCGCGGTTTTTGCTTTGAGTTGTTCCATGTTTAATTCCTTTTTTTTATAATTTTTTGGATGCTTCAATGAAACGGTTAATCCGTTCCATATCGAGCGGTTGATCCCATTGACCATTTTTTTTCAAATAAGAGCCGACAATGAACGCTTGGGCATGATGCCATAATTCGCCGAGGTTCTCCGGCGCGGCGCCGGAACCGACAACCAATGGAAGCGATGTTCCCTGCCGAGCCTCAATCAAATCCTGCATAGAGGTTGGACTTCCGGTTGCAAATCCAGTAATCACGAGAGCGTCCGCCCCAAAAAATTCCGCTGAACGAGCCGTGGCTTCGAGATTCACATCCGAAGTTATTGCATGGCTGGAATGTTTTTTTTTGATATCGGCGAAAATGCGGATGTCTTCTGCGCCTATCATGCGCCGATAGCGCAAGAGTTCCCCCGCATCGGATTCCAAGAAACCTTCATCAGCCACGTGGGCAAAAACAAATCCTTCAGCTCTGATAAACTGCGCGCCGGCTGCCTGAGCTGCGGCGAGAGCTTCACGATTTGCCCCCGCCAGAATCTGCACGCCGATGGGGCAATCAACCGCCTCTCGAACTGATAAAGCAACGCTTGACATGCCGGCAATAATCTCAGGTCCCGCCATTTTTTTGAGATACGGGACGTCATGCATATTTTCAAGAAGCAGGGCATCGAACCCCGCTTTTCTTAATTGCTGCGCTTCCTGAACGGCGGTTTGGCGAATTTCTCGAATGGTCATTTGATTGCGCGGCGTCCCGGGCAATGCCCTGACATGCACCATGCCAATAAGAGAAATATTTTTACCGGTCAGTTTAATCATTTAATTAATTCTTCGTTTGCGTTTTTGACTCATCCATCAACATTTGCTTTGTTTTTGGTTCAATCCGGCAGAAGTGGGTATTTTCCATCGCGATGCCGCCATCCGGTCCGATGGGTTCAATGCGTTCGCCAATGCCATTTGTGCCGGGTTGTGTGGACCAATATTTGAGCCCTGTTTTTTTTCCATCGGAATCTTTCTCCCATGCGAGGAAGATGACGCTGTGTCCTGTTGGGGCTTTGCCCTCTTTGGGCGTTCGCCACAATTGAACAAAATCTCCGGGCAGCGCCTCATCGGCGGTAATGAGTTTTCCAATTTTAAATCTTTCACAGGCAGCGGAGGGTCCGGGACCGTTTGATTTTTCCACAAACCAAAGCCGTTGAAATGTTTGCCAATCATCAGGGGACACTGCTGATGCCTTATCTCCGCCGCGCGGTTCGAGCCATTTTTTATATGTCACAAGAAATACTTCAAGCGTGAGTCCGCAGCAGAAAGTTTGTTTTTTTGGTTCGCCTGTCATAACCTTTTTCCCATCAAGGAATAAATCCTGTGTGCAACCGCTGTAACTGCTTTCCCCGCTTCGAGGCCACCAATAACCATGAACGCCGTTAGTGGGATAAGTCTTTATTGTGTCGAGAACCATTTTATTGAATTCCGGCAGCGCAGCGTTTTGCTGTGGCGCATTTTCGCCGTTGAGCGATGCGCAAGAAAATAGCGTTGATAGGGCGATAAGAAAAATCAAAGAAATTTTTCGCAACATTTGTCTCCTCCTTAAAAAATTCAAAGATTTATACTATATAAATATTAAAGATGTCCAGCAATTCGTAAATTTTTTTTCATCACAAAATAATCCTTGCAATCGCCAAACGGCATTAGGTATGAAAAATCCGTTTTTGTGTGGGCGATTAGCTCAGTTGGTTAGAGCGCCGCTTTGACATGGCGGAGGCCACAGGTTCGAATCCTGTATTGCCCACCAAAATTTTATCTCCACTCCTTAAATTTTTCTTTACATACATAATCCAACTTAAGATACTCTCTTTTGATTTTTATGTTTGTATATGATATATCCTTGTAACTTTTGTAATGAAAAAAACCTTTAACATCACAGCCGATGAAACCCGCCCTTCCAATTTGTATCTGCAATATCTTGCAGAAGTATCCTCCCTATTACAAAAACCTTCGGATGTTCAAAAAAACCTTCATTATGTTTTAACAAGGTTGCGAGCAATATCGGGGGTATCCCGCAGTTATCTCTTCGAAAATCACCTTTCACCCTCAGGGGTTTTATTAACATCTATTAAATATGAGGTGTGCGCTCCGGGCATTTCCAGTCAAATAAATAACCCCGATCTTCATAACCTTGATGCGGAAAAATTCGGAGTCTCAACCTGGCGGTCTATTCTTGAATCGGGGGATATTATTCGAGGGGCGGTAGAGGAATTTTCGGAAATTGAACAAGAGTTTTTGCAAAAACAGCAGATTTACTGGATTATGATTCTCCCTCTTTTAGTTGAAGGGCGCTTTTGGGGATTCATCGGTTTTGACGTTTGCCAAAAGGGCGTTTCGCTTTCATATGGCGAAATTGCTCTCCTTGAAACGGCGGCACATGTCATAAGCGCCTCTATTGAGCGTTCTGTGATTGAAGATGAGCGAAAGTCATTTAATCGCTTACTCGCGAGTCTTGCGGCATCGGGCACTTTGGAGAACATGATTGAACTCGTCGCCGAACAAACAGATCAAATATTCAAATGGGACGCGCATTATTTGGCTGTTCAATGCGGAGAGCAAAACACTTATCAAATTATTTCTCTTTATGACGATGACAATGGCACAAGGAAAAGATTCGTTTCACCGAATATGACTTCCAAACCCTGTCCGATTGTTTCGCCGGTGCTTGAAGGGCGTCCCCTTCTTCTCAATCGCAAACCACAAGACGCCCCGCTAACGTTGAATCCTTTTGGAAATAAAAACCGAGTTTCCTCAAGTTTGATGTTTGTCCCCATCAGGAGCAGTTCTAATATTATCGGCGTTATTTCAGTTCAATCATACACCCCCAACAAATATAATAAATCAGATCTTGATAAATTTTTCCGCATTGCCGATGCCATTGCGCCTGTGCTTGAAAGAGTTTTTGCTGAACAAAAGCGCCGCGAAAGCGACCAACAGATGCGAATGATTGTTGAGTCTATTCCGGCAATTATATTCAGCATCGCCCTCCAACGTCCGTTTGGAATTTTCATTACGCCAAATGTTGAATCTATAACTGGATATAAACCTGATGATTTTGTCAACAATTCCAATTTGTGGATGGAAATTATTCATCCTGAAGACCGCCCGGGTATTGAGCGCGACCTTTCTTTTATCGAACAAAAATATATTAAACCGGGCATCTTTGAATTTAGAATCATCACACGCGAGGGCAAAATTCGATGGATTCGCGGGCAGCTGGCATTCGGTCAGAATTTGCAAGGGGAACCGGCGCGTCTTGATGGCATTGCCGAAGATATAACAGAGCGTGTCAAGGCGGAACAGGAACTTCAAAACATTCATCAGATTTACCGCCGCTCGATTGAAACGGCAAGCGGCGTTCCATATCGGCTCAATTATAAAACCAATAAATATGATTATATCGGAGATGGATGCGAGGAATTATTGGGGATTGCGCGTGAACATTTTTCCCCTGAGGCATTAAGGGGTATTATTAAAGAGAATATCGTTCAGGGCTCGGAGGAAGATTTAAACACTCTTACTTATATCAAAGCTGTCCACGATGGCGAATTTCCCCAGTATAAAGCGGACATTCGAATTATCACCCCGCACGGACAGGAAAAATGGCTGAGCGATAGTTCCATCATTATTCGCGACGAAAAAACCGGAGAACCAGAGTATGCTGTAGGAATCCTCCATGATATAACGCACCGTAAAAAAATTGAAGAAGCCCTTCACTTCCGGCTCGATTTCGAAAAGCTCATCACGAGTATTTCTGCAAGTTTTATCCATATTGAATTAAGCGAAATCAGCGCTGGGATCAAGCGCGCGATGGAACAGATTGGTGAATTTGCCGGTGTGGATTGTATCTGTATATTCGGATTAAATGAGCAAAATAATGCCATGCTCAATTTATTCCGCTGGTTAGCTGATGAAATCACACTTCCCAAAGTTCAGGATATTTTGTTGCCTGTTGAACGGCTTTCCTGGTGGCTTGAAAAACTAAACCATTATGATGTTATTTACATCCCGCGTTTATCCGCTCTTCCTCCCAATGCAACGGAAGAAAAACGCTGGTTGGAAGAACGCGGCGTTAAATCCTGCATCGCCGTTCCCATGATAAGCAAAGGGTCTCTCTTCGGATTCCTTGAATTCGATTCAATTAAAGTGGAAAAGGAATGGTCAAGAGATTTTATCAATCTTCTCAAAATAGTCGGCGAAATATTTGTCAACGCATATGAAAGAAAACGCGTTGAGGAGGCATTGCTGAAAAGCGAGGAGCGCTATGCCCTTGCCGTCCGCGCTGCCAACGACGGTCTTTGGGATTGGAATCTTTTGAATAATGAAATCTATTTATCCCCGCGCTGGAAGAGCATGCTGGGTTATGAAGAGCATGAGATATCCAATAATTCTGATGAGTGGTTTCAAAGGGTTCATCCGGATGATATTGACAAAATGACGGAAGACCTTTCCGCTCATTTGAACGGGGTTACTCCGCATTTTGAAAATGAACACCGCATCTTGCAAAAAGACGGAACCTATCGCTGGGTTCATAGCCGGGGGCTTGCGATTCGCGATATTTCATGGAAAGCGTATCGTATGGTTGGCTCGCAATCGGATATTCATGTTCGCAAAATGGCGGAAGAACAGCTTCTGCACGGCGCTTTCCATGATGAGTTAACCGGTCTTCCCAATCGCGCCCTTTTTATTGACCGCTTGGAACAAATTATTGCCCGAGCCAGCCGCTACAAAAATTACCGTTTTGCTGTTATGTTTCTGGATCTTGACCGCTTTAAAAATATCAATGACAGCCTTGGGCATATTGTTGGAGACAAGCTTTTGCTTTCTGTGGCTCAAAGGCTCGATTCAAGTATGAGACCCGGCGACACGGTAGCCCGCATTGGCGGCGATGAATTTACAATTCTTATCGAAGATATCGAAGGACCGGAGATTACAACACGCATCGCCGAACGCATACTTAACCTGCTGGCTCAACCTTATGAAATTGACGAGCATGAGGTGTTTATCACCGCCAGCATCGGCATCGCTATCAGCAATCCGGAATACAGAAATCCCGAAATTCTTTTACGGGACGCCGATACAGCCATGTATCGCGCTAAGGCTTATGGAAGGTCGCGGTATGTCCTTTTTGATGAGACCATGCATGCTCATACATTCACTCACTGGCAAACGGAAATGGACTTGCGCCGCGCTGTGAACAGGAAGGAATTTCTCCTGCATTATCAGCCGATTATCAATCTTCAGGATAATAAGATGGCAGGGTATGAGGCGCTCCTTCGCTGGAATCATCCGCAGCAGGGGTTGCTCATGGCAACAAAGTTTATCTCAGTTATCGAAGATATGGATTTAATTATGCCCATCGGCGAGTGGGTATTCACCGAGGCATGCCGTCAGACATCACACTGGCATAAAAAATATTCCGACCGCCCTCCCCTGCCGGTCTGCATTAATCTTTTCAGTCGGCAATTCATGCAACCAGACCTCGTAGATTTTATAAAAAACATACTACATGAAACGGGTCTTGATCCCCGTTTGATAAAAATTGAAATTACAGAACGCGTCATCATGGAAAACACAGAGTTTGCCATCGAGATGATGAAGCAGTTAAAGAATATGAATTTGCAGCTTCTTGTTGACGATTTTGGCACGGGATATTCCTCTCTGAGCTATATACAGAATTTCCCTGTTGATATGCTCAAGATAGACCGCTCTTTTGTCAACAGGATGAGCGTTGAGGAAGAAAGCATGGGTATTATTCAGGCGATAATCATGATGGCTCGCAGCCTTGGGATCAAGGTTTTGGCAGAGGGCGTTGAAAACGGAACGCAGGTCGAAAAATTAAAAAGCCTTAAATGCGATTATGCCCAGGGCTATTATTATTCGGATGTTTTAAGTCCTGAACAAATGGAAAATCTTTTCGAGCAGAAAAACAAATGGTAATATATTTTGAACATATCACAATTGCGGCGGAGAATTAAATGCCTCTTATTTTGATTATTGATGACGATGAAGAGATGTTGCTTCTTCTTAATGAGATTTTGAATAAATTTAATTATGATGTTATTGCAATTTCGAACGGGGAAGATGCCATCAACGTCATCCGCAGCAAATCGCCCGACCTTGTCATAACTGACATCATGATGCCGGGAATAACCGGCGGCGAGATTTATCGTGAAATAAGAAAGGAAATGGGTCCGGAATTTCCTATAATTGTCAGCAGCGCCACAAGCATTCGAATGAAAACTGCCCCAGATCCATTTCTGGAATATTGTCCCAAACCGGTTGACCCGGCAACCCTCATTAAATCAATTGAGCATTTGCTATTAAAAAATTCGCAAGCTCAGTTGAAGGAGGAAATAGATGAAACGTAATAATCTCCGCAGCGTTTCATGTCTTTTATATTTTGCGTTTTTAATATCTATATTAATACAGTCGAGCGCTTATTGCCAGCGGGAAAATTTATACCTTTTTCCGATAAAAGGTTTTGTATATGAAGATGTTAACGGGGATAATCAGCGAAATCCTGAAGAGCCTTTCTTAAAGGATATTCCTGTCAGCGATGGGCAAACCATTCAATTCACATCTGATGACGGTCGTTTTCATTTTGCAAATGATAAGCAAAACGCAAAATATATTTTTGTTTGCACTCCAAACGGTTTTCAAAAACGCGCCGATTTTTATCGCATTCTTCTTGATTTAAAAAGCGAGCAGGAATTTGCGTTTGGTTTAAGAAAAATATCGCCCGAGAATGAATCTGAATTTTCCTTTGCTCAGATTACAGATGTTCATATCAACAATAACGAAAGTTTTTTGGCGTTTCAAAAGGCGCTTGCCGAAATTGCCAACCATCTATCCAAACCGGATTTTATAATCGCCACGGGGGATGTTGTGAGTTCGGGCGATGACAAAAACCAACTATCGCTTTATCAAAAAGCTGCGCATAATAGTCCGATTCCTGTTTTCAATCTTATGGGGAATCACGACCGTTGCAAAGGTGTTGATAAAAATATCGCTTTCAATTATTTTTTAGGTCCGGAATATTATTCATTCAATCACGGCGGCTTTCATTTTCTGATTCTCAACAGCATAACGACAAATACTTTAGAGCAAGCGTGGATTAAGGAAGATTTGGAAAAACTTGCCAAAGGGAAAAAGGTCATTGCCTTTCAACATTATCCGCCATATAACAGCACTATTCAAAAATTTGTGGATTGGGGCGTGTATGCGATTTTTAGCGGGCACTGGCATAGCAGCAAACTAAGCGTGTATAAAGGTATTCGTTGCATCAACACGCCCTGCCTTCTTTTCGGCGGCATTGATTTCAGCCCCAGCGGCTTTCGAATTATTCGAGCGCGTTATTCTGATTTTAGCACGGAATATATTCCCACACGTAATCCAAATCTTGCTCAAAAAGAAAAGCCGTCTTCATCGCCATTGTCTTTGATTTGGCGCACACCCAGCGGGGGAACGATTGACTTTTCTTCTCCCATCCATTTGGAAAACATGGTCATTATTGGTATAAAGGATCGCAACGATAACGGTCCGAACGGTGTTTTGGCGCTTAACGCATCCACCGGCGAAAAAGTCTGGTTTGCCAAAACAGATACAGCCGTCAATAATTCGCCCGTATCATACAAAAATTTCGTCATTGCGCAAGAAATGGGAGGTCGGGTGCATGCGTTTGATTCCCGAACCGGCAATGAAGTATGGCATTATGATTGCCTCGATCCGCATTTTCGCTGGCTTTATGGCGCGCCAGTCATTCACAATGAAAAGGTTTTTGCGGGGAGTTCAAAATGGTTTGCATCTGTTGACGCCGCATCAGGACGCGAAATTTGGCATAACGACGACGGCTACGACTGGATATCATCTTATTGTTCTCCCTCCATTGGAGAAGGAAAGGTCTTATTCGGTGGCAATTGGCTGACCATCGGCAAAAAAAATCATGGCGTCTATGCCATGGATATCGCCACAGGCAAAAGGCTTTGGGGATGCGATGTCATTGGCGTTCATGGCGCCGCCGCCATCAGAAACGGGCATTTTTATATCAATGACATTGAGGGGAATTTTTGTGTTGGGGACATGGCAAACGGCAAGATTATATGGAAATATCCGATGATTCCTTCAAGAGGCAAATGGAACAATAACTGGAGTCCGGTCACCCCCGTCCTCAAAGATAATATCGCTATCACTGGCTCTTCGGCTGGAACCATTTTTGCCATTGATGTTGATAAGAAAGCTATTGTTTGGCAATATCAGACCGGCGAATCCATTTATCGTTGCGCGCCATACAACACGGATTATCGGTCTTTGCTTTCCTCGCCCGCCCTATCAGGCGACCTTGTCTTTATAGGAAGCGGGGATGGCAGCATTTATATATTCGATATAACAACCGGCACAAAAAAAGGCGAATATGTAATCGGAGCCCCCGTCCTTTCGAAGCCGCTAATTATGGAAAACCGTCTTTATGTTGGCAGCTATGACGGCAATATCTACGCATTCGACATCGCTCGGTGAAAGTAAAAATATTATATGAAGTTAAAAGAACATGTCATAATTTTATTGGTTATCTGCTTTTGTATTTTGGGGAGGCATTGCATATCATGGGGCGATGATTACGATTATTATCCAAACTCAAAATTTGGTTACAACGATGCTGAGGATACCTATCAAGTTATCTTCGATGTCGAAGATCCGGGTTTTTCTTTTTTGAGCGGGACATGGAATCTTATGAACACCGGGCAACGTTATGCCTATTATTATTTCTCAATAGCCGGACCGGGCAAAGGCGATGCCCGCGCTCGTTGGATTGCCGATGGATTTCCCCGCGGCGAATATCTCGTCGAATACTATGCCATCTATGATAATTATCCCGCCGATGCCCGATATGAAGTGATTTGCAAAGACGGCGTCCATAACCTTATCGTTGATATGAATTACAAAATTGGCGATTGGCATTCACTCGGGACGTTTCCCATAGATCGCGTTTGTGTGGTCACTGTGTCTGATTTTTGGGAAGGAGTTGGCGTCAAACTGGCTGTGGATGCCCTGCGCTTTACATTGCTATCAGAACTTTCAACGTCGCCAACAACTGCCATCCCGCCTCATATAGGGATCTGCATTGATGATTGCGGCAGCGTAGATCCGACTTCTCCCTCTCAGCCGATCTACAAAATGCTGCGGCTCCCCTTCAAGATGACTTACGCCGTCATGCCTCAATTAAAATATACAAATATAACTGCTGAAGAGATTGCCAAACTCGGTTCAGAGGTTATTCTCCACCAACCCATGCAGGCAATTACGGTTGCCAATCCGGGACCCGGCGGTATTATTGATTCCATGACTTTGAAACAGGTTCGCTCAACCATTTCAACAAATCTTGATTCCATCGCCCACTGCGCCGGGATGAACAACCACATGGGCTCGCTGATTACACAGCAGCCTGATAAAATGCAGGTATGTCTTGAGGAATTAAAAAAGCGGAATATGTATTTTTTTGACAGCCGCACTATTACTACCACAGTTGGTTATTTGCTTGCGCAGCATAATGGTCTCATCGCCGGGCAACGGGATATTTTTATTGATGCCGCCGGCGATAAAATTAAGGCGAAGGCGTTGATTCGGAATCTTGCTCTTCGAGCTCTTCATGCGCCCCATGTGCCCCATCTTGCAATCGGGCATTGCACCTATCAAGGAACGGCGGACGCCCTCAAGGAGATTGCGCCGGAGCTTGCCGCTATGGGTGTTGAAGTCTGGACTCTTTCACGATGTCTTTCGCATATTGTGGAAGCGGATTTCCAACCTGCGGGCAGCTCGTTTGAAATGCAGGGCGCATGGTCTCAAAATCCAAATAATCGTTATTCTAAAGAACTCCGCGATGGATTCAGCGCGATGCTTTTTAATTGTGCGGCATCCTCAAATGATAAAGCGGTATTCGCGCCAAATCTGCCTCATGACGGCATGTTTGATCTTTATGCCACATGGGCACCGGATGACTCCGCCACATCGCAGGCATTGGTTACGGTGAGCACGCCTTATGTTTTAAAGTCGGTTATTCTGGATGAAAGTATTTCTCCCTGCGACTGGGCATATCTGGGCAGATTTCCCTTTACCGCGGGCGATAACAACAGCATAATCTTTGATAATTCGCTTTGCAATATCCCCGATAAAAACTTGTGGGCGGATGCTGTAAAACTGATTTATGCCGCGCCTCTGCCGGGTTCACAAACATGGATTTTTTATTAATTGGCTGGAAGGTGGCGGCGAGTTAACCATATTGCCGCTGCCGTCGCCATAGCAAAAATCCCTGTGGCTAAAAAGGGCGTCCCAAGGTTGTATCGAGCAGCAAGGAATCCGGAAAGCGCGCTTCCTAAAGCGGCGCCAATGCTGTTGATTGTTCTATTAAATCCATAGTTCCCGCCCAACCGCTCAGAGGCAAAAGCAAGGCTCACCAGCATGGGAACAGCAAACGTAACGAATCCATCGCCGCAGGTATGTATTGTTCTGACAATTAAAAATGGCATGAAAGTCCTTGTCCAGTTTGTTAGAAAATGCATCCCGCCGGAAAGCATCATTCCAAAAACAAGATAAGCGGCAAAGCCGCGGCGTTTATCCATCAAATGACCTGCCAGCCTTGTAAAGACAGCCATTGTTGCGCCTATCACAATAAAAAACAAAGCCATTTCAATCCCGCTTGATTTCATCTGTGTTGTCATTATTCGCACGAGACTGAACTTTTCCGTTCCCCAGTGCATCCCCAATGAGAATGTTATTAGGGCAAGGCAGAATACGGGAAATTTGTTCATGTCCTGAAAATATTTTATAATCGGGAATGTGCTGACGGGCGCATCGGGCAATCCTGAGGCAACAATAAAATTCAAAATATGAATCGGCAATGCGGCATGAAATATAATGGATATTGGAAATGAAAATTGTCGAATAAGAAGACTGGCTGTCGCACATCCTATAGCATATCCGACGTTTTGCGCCGCCACGAAAATTGAAATCGGGGCGCCTCTGCCCGATTCGGGCGCAACCTTCAAGAATAATACGCTCACACTGATAAGCGAAAGCGTCAGTCCGATTCCATCCAACGCCACTTCCATCGCCATAAGCGGAATGCTTCGCAGATGAGGCATAGTTGCGCAAAATATTATGGAAATGAATGACCCCAGCATGACAAGCCGTCGGCAGGAGACGCGGTCGGAAAGCAGTCCAAAAATGAAAATGACCACCGGCATAACAAGGTGATAAACGCTCAGAAGCCCCCCAATGCCTGACTCACCCACTGTCTGCGATTTCAAATAAAGCGAAAGAAACATCGCTGCCATGCTGTTGGCGCAGACGAGACCAAAACCGTATAAATAAAACCTTGTATATCTCATATTTTATTTCGGCGCAGATAAAAAGAGCGAATCAGCCGCCCCAAGCCATGCGATAATAGCCGCCGCCACCAATGCCGGGGAGAAAGAGCTATAGGCATCCGCCATCATTCCAGCTGCCCAAGGTCCGAGCGCCTGGGCTATTCCAAAAAACAATGTGATGAATCCCAGCGCAGCGGGCACCAGACGCGAGCCCAGATGGTCGCCGCACGCCGCCGCCATAATTGCGGGTATGCTCCACGCCGTGATTCCAAAAATCATCGAGGACGCCAGAGCGCCGCCGGGCGATTTCCAAAGGGCAAAAATCATATACGCGCACCCTTGCAACAAGGTCACAATAAAAATGGCTTGTTTGCGTCCTAAAACATCCGAAACCCAGCCCCATAAAAAACCGCATCCCAGACTCAGCCAACCCACAATCAGCCAAAGCCGTCCGGATGCCTCTTCTGTCATTCCAACCTCGCTTTGGAGATATTTGGCAAAAAATGTGACATAAATGATATATGAAAAACCATAGGTGCTGTAAATAAAAGCCAGATGCCAAACTGTTTTGGATTTACAAATTTCAACCCAGCCCGATGATTTATTTTCGGCGGAGTAATCATTATCGCCTTTATATCCCAATGGCATCAGACAAAGATCCTGCGGCTTGTCCCGTAAAAATAATCCAACAATTCCGCAGAAGATTAGGGCGCATCCGCCGATGATTGCCCATGCCCAGCGCCATCCGTTTTCACCGGTGACCCTCAGAAGGTAAGGAACAAGAGGACCTGTCAGAATCAATCCAATGCTTGATCCGCCGACAGCCAGTCCTGTTGCCATGCCGCGGCGCTTTTTTGCAAACCACGCCGCAAGAATGCCCATTGTCGGCACAAAACAGCCGCCGCTCCCCATGCCGGTCAATGTCCGCCAAATGAGAGCGGAAATCATGCCCCGCGCCGTGCCTGTCAGCACCATAGTCATCCCGACGATAAAAAGCGAAATTACTATCACGCGCCGCGGACTGAATCGCGAGGCGAGAACGCCTGCAACCAGCGCCAAAGCAAGATACCCGCAAAAATTTCCCGTTGCCAACGCTCCAGCCTGCGCATTCGAAAGCGCCAGTCCCTCTTGCATAGAAGGAAGGATCATTGTATATCCAAAACGCGCCAATCCTTGCGAATTGAACACAGTCAGCATTCCCAGAATAAGGATAAACCATCCGTAATGTATTTTTTCTTTCAATGCTTTACAATCTTTTCAAATCGGAATCACGGGAAATCGCTTTAGCAATATCCGGCTCCATCCGCACTTTCAGTTTGATATATTCATCAAAATATTCCACAACGGCATCTTCGCCCTGCGCCTGTATTTTAGCCAACAGATCAAAGCGATGATAAGGTATGCCATAATGATATACGCTTTTTGTTTTTTGAAGAAGCGGCGGAATCATTTGCAAAAACTCCTCCAATCCGCTGCCTTCCAGCGATGAAATGCTCGCATTGGGTTGATGGCGCTCCATGATGGGTTGCAGGGCAGATATATCTTTCACAAGGTCAATTTTATTGAATACAGTCAGAATTATTTTGTCGGTAATTTTCAAGAGTTCCAGCACTTCATGAGAAGTCCTGATTTCATCTTCAAGCATGGGCGAGGAGGCATCCGCCACAAGGAGCAGAATATCCGCATATTTAATTTCTTCCAGAGTAGCCCGAAAAGATGCAACAAGGGCATGGGGAAGTTTGCGAATAAAACCTACGGTGTCAATGAGAACGACCTCGCGTCCTCCCGGCAGGCGGAGCCTTCGTGCTGTTGGGTCAAGGGTGGAAAATAGTTTATTTTCAACTAAAACCTCTGCTTTGGTCAGGGTGTTTAGCAAGGTGGACTTTCCTGCATTTGTATAGCCGATGAGAGAGAGGGACGGTATTTCTTTTTTCTGGCGCAAACGCCGCTGGGTGCTGCGGCGTTTTTCAAGGGCAAGAATATCTTTTTTAAGGTGGCTAATACGATTTTGTATCCGCCGGCGGTCTGTTTCAAGTTTTGTTTCGCCTGGTCCGCGGGTTCCGATGCCGCCGCCCAAACGCGAAAGCTGCGTTCCTTTTCCGCGCAACCGCGGAAGCAGATATTCCAGTTGAGCAAATTCGACTTGCAACTTGCCCTCCCTCGATTGAGCATGCAGCGCAAAAATATCCAGTATCAACGTGGTTCTATCAAGAACAGTTAGTTCAAAAATATCCTCAAGATTGCGCGTCTGGGCGGGTGAAAGATCTTCATCAATTATAACGCCGTCGGCCGCGAGTTCCTGCGCCATTCCGGCAATTCGTTCCGCATTGCCGCGTCCCATGAATGTGCCGGCGTGAATTTCTCGCAGACGCAGATGCTCATGTCCGACAACGGCGCCACCTGCCGTGTCTGTCAATCGCGCCAGTTCGTCGAGCGTTTGTTCGCCAAATTCAAAAGATTGGTTTGGCTGAGTTATGCCAACCAGAAAGAATCGCTCCGGTTCCGATGAAATTTCGATGTAATCGCCACACATATTGGAAACGATAGGCAGGCTGAAATAATCAGCGCAAGAATAAACGAATTCAAAATTAAGCGAAAATTAACCAAACGGAAATTCCGAGTGGCTTCCCCCCATTGAATTGCGGAGGTTTCTCACGCCTTGTCGAATTTCCATTTTGAGACTTTTCAAACTCTGTATCAGGGCGACTTTATAGCATTTTTCAAAATCCTCGCATTCATAACATTTGCGAATCGCTTGTGCGTCGCCGATATGGTCTTCGAAAAAGAAACCAAAATGTATTCCGAAACATTCTTTCATTTTTCTCATCCTCAAAAAATTATTTTGGATATAGCCCGGTGTTGCCCTAACTGCAATAATAAAATATCGGCGCGGCAACATATCGAAACCGCCCGCCCGACCGCCTCAAGATGATTCTCGTCTAATTTGCATAACATTTGAAATATCAATGATATGCGTATTATTTTGTGGCGCAATTCACAAGGTGCGGGCGTTTTTCTTGTTGCATTTGGATGGGCGGACGAAGTAGGTATATAAATTATGGAAAACACGGCGAAAAAATATAATTTCGATTTTTCAAATTTCACACTCGAAACGAGTCTTCGGGCTAAAAACGTCTGGCTAAAAATCACAGGCGATAAAGGGCTTGTTGTTGTTATTCCCAAAGGATTCGATTCGCGGCGCATCCCTGCCCTCATCCAGAAAGAAAAGGAGTGGATCAAGCGTCAGGCAGAACGCGTGCATCAGCAAAATTTACAATACCAATGGGAAAACAGCCTTCCGGATAAAATACATCTTCAGTCTGTTGATGAGATCTGGAATGTCAAATATCACAAGGCTTCTTTTCCTGAGGTGCGCCTATACGGAGATAATGCAGGCACAATTTCTCTTTGGGGGGATGTTGAGGATAAAAGAAAATGCCGCCTTGCTCTGTTCCTCTGGCTGAAAAACAAAACTCAACGCAGGCTTGTTCCAATTCTTAAACGCATCAGCCAAGAAACAGGTTTTTCCTATAATCGTGTTGCCATCAAAGGGCAGAAAAGCATTTGGGCAAGTTGTTCTCAGAAAAAAAACATCAACCTCAACTTTAAGCTGATGATGATACCGCGGCGTCTTGTTGAATATATTTTTTTGCATGAACTTTGCCACACGGTTGTCCTGAATCATTCGCGGCGATTCTGGAATCTTGTGGCGAAATGGGAACCCCGATATAAGGAATATAACAAAGAGCTGTGCTCTGTATGGAGATCTCTGCCTGCATGGGTTCATAAATAATCCTTTGATGCGCCGTCGAATTCGCCGAGTGTGAAATTTATGTTTTTTATGGACAACGCCAAAAGGCTATCTGTATTATCCTTTTGTAGCGTTAGTAATGGGAGATTTTTTTCCAAAGGGGCGTTATTATGGACGAAGAAGAACGGGGTTATATTTTTCTCAGCCATTTGTTCGCAGCGATTCCGTTGTGGGGAATTCTCTTCAACGGCATTATTTGGATGACGTTTAAGGAACGCAGCCGCCGTATAGTTTTTCACGCTCATCAGGGCATTTTTTTTCAAACCATTTTTCTTGCCGCTGTCTTCATGGGGCTGGTTGTTCATCTGTTCACAAAATTGGTAGGCGTGATTAATGTGTCGCTTGCGGGGATTATGAGTTCTGTGAATATACTGATTCTGATTATCGTTATCATTGCCTACGAGGCGGTCTGTGTTTTTGCTATGTGGAATACTTTGCAGGGACGCGATTTTTCGTATCCCTTAATTGAAAAGAGATTGAATCGTTAATCGGGGATTCTAATCCTTTTTTAACTTGACATTGAAAACTTATTGCAGGGTGATATTGTGTTATATTTTTTCATCGAAACAAAATTGAATCCCAGAAGGTATTAAAAATGACAAAGGCTGAAGTTGCGAAATTACTGATGGAAAAGACCGGGCTTTCGCGCAATCAATCATTTGAGACACTTGAGTATTTTCTTGAGTCCATTAAGAAAGCCCTGCTTGAAGGAGAAAAAGTCTGCCTGGTCGGGTTCGGCACTTTTTATATGAAGGAAAAAAAAGGCAGAACCGGACGGAATCCGCGAACAGGCGCAGCGATTGTCATCCCTTCAAAAAAAGTCGCCGCGTTCAAACCCGGTAAGGCGTTTCGAGAAGAAGTCAACAAACCCTCATCCGCATAATCTCCGCGCTCGCCTATTTTCAATGATACGCTGACGGATAATTTACATGAAGCAAATGCGAAGCTTTTTGAAAGGAGCAAAATTTTTCTTTCTTACAACCATTGGGCTGCCTCTGGGATACTGCCTGACAAGATTGTGGTGGGCAGCGCTCCGCATTAAATTTCAAAACTGGCAATATGTTGATGATGCGATTGGTTCCGGCAAAGGTTTGATCTATGGATTCTGGCATGGGGATTTATTTGTTATCGCCGCCGCAGGCAGGAAGGAAAATGCCCGCAAAAAGATATTTGTCATGACCAGCCGCAGTCGGGACGGCGAGTTATTTTCAAAATTTTTGAATAAATTGGGATACGGCACAATCAGGGGTTCGACATCCCGGGGAGGCATGAGCGCGCTTCTTTCTCTTAAAGATATTCTTGTTGAGGGCAAAACAGCGGCGTTAGCAGTTGACGGTCCCCGAGGTCCAAGAGCGGTTGTCAAACCCGGCGCTATTCTGCTATCAAAGACTGCGGATGCGCTTGTTGTCCCAGTTGCCGTTCATATATCAAAAAAGATTCAACTTCGTTCATGGGATCGCTGTGAAATACCTCTCCCCTTTTCATGTTGCATCGTGAGGGCAGGAAAACCAATCTCAGTTCATCCTAATGCGAATCATCAGGAAATGGAAGATGCAAGAAAATCGCTTGAAGATACACTCATTCAAATGAAAAGAGAAATGCGGTAATGTTTTCAAAGGCTTTAACCATTGCCGGGTCCGATTCAGGCGGAGGCGCAGGCATTCAGGCGGATTTGAAAACTTTCCATAATTTTGGCGTTTATGGAGCTAGCGCCTTAGCCGCCCTCACCGCCCAGAATACTCAGGGCGTTCAAGGGGTCTGGGCAGTTCCGCCGGAATTTCTTGAACTTCAGATACGCTCTGTCCTTTCTGACATCGGCGCAGATGCCATTAAAACCGGGATGCTTTTCAATGCTTCGCTCATAAGCGCCGCCGCGCGCGTTTTGCAGGAGTATTCAAATATCCCGCTTGTTGTTGATCCTGTTATGGTGGCTAAGGGCGGAAACCGTCTGCTCCTTGAGGAGGCGATTGTCGCATTAAAAGAGCGGCTCCTTCCCCGCGCTGATGTTGTGACGCCCAATATTGACGAGGCATCGGTGTTGGCAGGCATCTTAATTCATGATGAAGAGCAAATGAAAAACGGCGCGGAGCAAATAATTAAAATGGGCGCAAAGGCTGTTCTCATCAAGGGCGGGCATTTAAAAGAAAAGGAAGCGGTAGATATTTTTTTTGATGGCAATACATGGGAACGCTTCGAGTCCCCGCGCATACAAACGCCACATACTCATGGGACGGGATGCACTTTATCGGCGGCAATTACCGCCTCGTTAGCGAACGGTTTTGCCTTGCTGGAATCAATCGTACGGGCAAAGCAATATATTACGGAAGCCATACAAAGAGCGGAACCTATCGGGCAGGGCATCGCGCCAGTCAATCACTTCCCGCCTGCCTTGTCTTCCCACAAAGGCTCGCTGACATAAATCCCAAGAATGCGCGAATCGTTTCCTCCGCTATCAAGCGGACAAAACATGCGATCAACCTTGATGCTCAGTCTTGCCGTTTTTACCGCAGGAAACGGGATGTTAAATCGAACGGTTTTGATTTCCTGTTGATTGGCAAAGGTTAGCTCTCGTTTTGCAATCGTTCCGCCAGCCGAATCACTCAGTTCGATATTCACAGTCAGCGGGTTTGCGGAAAGGTCGGGGTTTGATGCGGTCAGCTGCAAGGCAAGCACGGGCGATGAAACCGCCACATCGCAAAACGCCTCTGGTGCATTTGTCCAACGGAAACCGATGCCGTTCAAATCCTCCCACTTGGAAAAACCTATCCCTTTCAAGCCCAATGGACGGCATCTGAAATCGCGTTCCACGATGCAATGAAATGGGGCGCGCACGCCGGTCTCCGGATAAACCTCAATTCCTTTGAATGGGCGGTCGGCAAGGAGTTTGACATGCAACGGCTGTTTGGATTGGGGCGGAATAAACGCGGCGATTTCATGCGGTTCTTTATCGCGGCATGGCATCGAAGCTAAAACCTTGCCGTTTATGAGCATATCCACGCGGACAGGTTTTTGAGCAGTGTCCGGATGAAACACCACAAAGCGAGTTTCCAGCACTTCCTCCCGGCATTCAATCGTTCGCTCATCCCAAGGGTCGAACCATGATGCCATAAATCGCACGTCAGGGTTTGAATATTCCGACCAGTAAAACAAATCTTTTGCCGTCGGTTGGAATATCAGCATCAATATAAACGCGCCTGCGCCAAAGCCCGCAAGGCAACACTTCTCCCTTGCTGTCATTTGTTTTTGTTCCAGACATTTTGTTCCGGTGAAAGCGGATAACCCCAGCACAAACCAGAAAATGATTTCCACGATGCGTATATAAAACATATATTGGGCAAGCCCATAGATAATGAAAATTATAAGCGCTACGGCGCATCCTCCAGCAATAGTCCGCTCCAATGAATTCGGCTGGCATCTTGTAAAAGTTTTAAGCGATTTTTTCAAAGAATATAATAAGAGCAAAAGGAAAGCTAAAAGCGCGAACACACCGCGTTCAACCAGTATATGGAGATAAGTGTTATGCGCCGTTACCTTGTCAAAATTATAAAAAGGATGATCCGGCTGGTAGGTAGTTCTATGATAATAATAATAATTGCCAGCGCCTACGCCGAACAGGGGCTTTTTTGACCAGAGGGAAAGTCCCTGATCCCAAATGCGGGTTCGATCTGAGAAAAGGAATAACTCAGAAAAACGGTTTGCAAGCGATATCCGCAGGTTTGAATTTGCAAAAAGGATTATCGCAAAAAATACGGATAAGAATAAAATTGCCGCGAGAAATATTATTATACTACGGCGTCTGGCAAGGCGCGAAAAGAGTGTCTTTTTCACCAGAAAAATCATCGCTAAAACCATAACGCCAAAGGAAATCCACGCCGCTCTTTGATATGTAAAAATGGTCGAATATAAAATCAAGATTGCAAGAATCAGCGTCTTCATTTTGGATTTTGCCGAACCTAAAAAAAGCGGCAGGAGAAAAAAAGGGGCGATAGGGAGCATATATTCCATAAACCAGTCCGAGTGCCAAAAGAGGCTCATTAAACGGCTATAACCGAATCGCTCTATATCTGGGTTAAGCGGGCGAAAAAAGGTCAGGTCAATAATCTTATGAAAATCTAAAATGCCGGCAATGATGGAAATAATCAACCCGCCCAGCGCGGCAAACCCAATCTTTTTTATTTGTTCTTCTTGCTCCACATTATTCAAAACATAATAATAAAAAAGGATGCCGATAACAAGATTTAACAATAGGCGGATTGACCAAAAAAAATCCACCGCGTATGCGGTGTAAATTCTATAGACGAACCAAAGGGACGTGCCCGACCACAAATAAGCATTCCACAAATCATGCCTGAGCTGAAACAATGAAAGCAATGTCAGGAATAAAAAAAGTCCTATCCAAACATCTAAACAAGAGGTCAGGATTCGACGCTTTTTTTTAAAAATGAGAGGAACAAACCAGCGCAATAAAATCAATATCAACACCATATCAACTGTCATGAGGCTGTATTTGCCGCCGGGATTGTTTCCAAAAAATGGGAGCATAAGCGCGAGCAAATAAAGCGGGTAATTCGGTTTGTAGATGGAAATGATGGCAAGCGCGATGATGCCAAAGACGACAATAAAATTTGAAAAGTGCAGCAGGACGCCAAGCAGCGTCAAAAGCCCGGCGCATAACGCCGTTAAAAGAATTGTAAATAATACGGATGTTTGGAAATTATTATCTGATGTGTTTGACATAAAAAAGCGATTAGGGGGATTTTTTATTTTTCGTTCGCAGCGTCAAATATTTTCTGGACTAAATTCACAACCTGAATGGGCTCGAATGGTTTTGTCAAAAAAGCCACCACATTCAAACTTTTTTTCCATTCGTCATCGCTTTTCCGCGACCCTTGTGTGAGGCTGGTCAGAACCATGATGGGCAAATCCGCTGTTTCTGTCTGATTTTTCAAATGCGCTATGACTTCATATCCGTTCATGCGAGGCATTTTGAGGTCAATGATTAAAAGGTCGGGTTTTTTCTTTTTTACCATTTTAATGGCGCTTTCGCCGTCATAGCCAACCTGCACATTGAAATCTCTCGCCTCTAATGTGATTTTTAATAATTCACAAATTTCCATTTCATCATCAATAACGTAAATCAGTTTGGACATTTTACACCTCATCGAGTTTATTAATTTTTACAATCGGCATTTTTTATCAATGTTGTCAAATTTATTATATCCTCAAACATACTATTTTTTTGATAAAAATTCTCTGATTCACTTGACGCCTATCATTGCAAAGACTATAAATCACCTTTTTGAATTTTATCTGATTCTTTGGCTTTGTTTAATTTTTCAAAAATTACTAAAATATTTAGTGGTCTCAATTATGGAGAGGTTTTATGACATACCTCATCGGCGTTGATCTTGGAGGAACATTCATCAAGACAGCCCTTGTTTCACGAGAAGGAAAACTTGTCCACAAGGTGGAGATTCCATCGGAAGGGGAAAGAGGTCCCGACGGTGTTATTATAAATATCATACGCTCGGTTAAATCAGTTGTTAAAGAAAAGGGCGTTGACCTGAAGAAGGTCAAAGCCATAGGCATCGGCTCGCCGGGTCCGATGGACACAAAAAATGGAATCGTTCGCAAAGCTGTTAATCTTCCGGGATGGGTGAATATTCCGCTCCGCGACCGCATTCAATCCGCTTTTGGAATTCCCGCAAACCTTGAAAACGACGCCAATGCGGCGGCATACGCAGAATATTGGAAAGGCGCGGGACAAAACGCGTGTTTAATGATCGCCTATACGCTTGGAACCGGCGTGGGCGGCGGCATTATTATTGAGGGCAAACTTATCCGCGGCACTAATGATTGCGCCGGCGAACTTGGGCATATGACTATTGTTCCAGACGGCGACCCATGCGCATGCGGCAATCGCGGTTGTCTTGAATCTTACGCCTCAGCTAATTCCCTCGTTCGCAGGGCAATGGCAAAAATCAAAAGCGGCGCCCAGACGATTCTTCGCCAATGGATAGATGAAGGAAAACCTCTGACATCCAAATTAATTGATGAGGCGCGGCTGGCAGGCGATTCATTCTCAAGAGATGCCATGATTGAAGCGGGCACATATTTGGGATTAGGAATGTCCGCCGTTGTGAGCGCCCTCAACCCCGATATTATCGTGGTGGGCGGCGGCATGATGAAAGCGGGAGAAGTATTGCTGGAGCCCGCCCGCGTTGAGGTTAAGCGCCGCGTCTTTGCCGAGCATTTTGCGAAACTTAAAATTCTCCCCGCTCGTCTGGGCAACGATGCCGGCGTCATCGGCGCTGCAGGACTCCTCATCGAACGCGGTATCGTCCGATAATCCGATTTAATATACCGATAAAAAAAGGCGGGCAATCACGCCCGCCCAATTCATTTAACTTAATCTGGAAAAATGGATTAATACATTTCCCAATCGTTGACGGAAGTATAAGCAGAAAAATCAGTATATGCCATTGGCGACACTTGGAAAACCGAGAAAAAAGGAGAAGAGCCATCGTTCTGTGTAAAAACGCCTCTCACATTTTGGGGCCAGGTGGGTTCAGGATTTTCGTCGCAATCAGTATCTTTGTCAAACCTTAAAATACCGGTGGGTGTTGCATTGGGGCTGCCGATGGCAATACAGAATTTGTTGGAATCTTTTCCAAGCTCAGGCCAGTCTGTGCCGCCTGCTGGTTTGGGGTCGGCTTTGTAAACATTGTTGATCACAACCAGTTTTCCTCGTTTGTTAAAACGATTTTGATCAGCAACAGTCAAATCTTGAAGGTCGTTAATTGTAATCTCTTCTGGATCAGGGATAACTCCATCGCCAAGGACTGTGATGTCAGTTTCATTAGCTGGCACAATTTCTAACATGCTATAATATTGATCCAGAACCCCTGTGACTGTAATTTCTTTTCCAATAGCGAGACCTTTGGATGAATACCAAGACGAAGAACCTGATTTAAAAACCTGTACGCCGCCTGTGGCATCCTGCAGATAAAATTGCAGAGCACCTCCATCAAGATTAATTGTTGTCACAACGCCTTTCACCGTAAAACTGCCGGTTGATGTAATTGCGCCATTTGCATCGCAGGCATGAAGCGT
This sequence comes from candidate division BRC1 bacterium ADurb.Bin183, assembly GCA_002070185.1. Lineage (GTDB taxonomy): Bacteria > Sumerlaeota > Sumerlaeia > MWCT01 > MWCT01 > MWCT01. Next base: position 72,059 of record MWCT01000005.1, on the reverse strand, counting down.
GATGATATCCGTAATCTGAGCCGCGGCAAGGCTCGTCATCAGCGCCAGCGCAAAAACAACAAAACACATTTTTCTCATTTCTCTTTTCTCCTTTCAAATTATAAATTTTCTTAATGATGAATAAATCATCAATTAAAACAAATTTCAGCCTTTCAAATCTGGGTTTTTTGTCAACATAAATATGAGGTTGGCGATGCATCTTTAATCGTTTGACATATAATCGAGATTGACAAGATGTTCAAGAGTGTGGGTTAAATTGTTTATTACAGGCCATAATAATATCAAATTTCATTTTTTGCTTTTTTATTATGTTGAAAAGGGGTAAGAAACAATGGGCGATGTGATGGAAAAATCTCTGAAAACTCAGGACTTTATCGCGCTGGAAGAGGAATACGGCGCAAAGAATTATCATCCGCTTGATGTGGTTTTGATTCGCGGGCAAGGCATTTGGGTTTGGGATGTGGAGGGAAATAAATATTTGGATTGCCTATCTTCTTATTCCGCAGTCAATCAGGGGCATTGCCACCCGAAAATCGTCCAAGCGATGGTAGAGCAGGCGCAGCGTTTAACTCTTGTCTCGCGGGCATTCCGCAATAACCAGCTCGGGCTTTTTTACAAGGAAATTTGCGAGATGACGCGAACTCACATGGTTCTTCCAATGAACAGCGGCGCTGAAGCCGTGGAGTCCGTCATTAAAGCGGTTCGAAAGTGGGGATACACCGTCAAAGGCGTTCCGCGCGGCATGGCTGAGATTATCGTATGCGAGAATAATTTTCATGGGCGCACATTGACAATTATTAGTTTCAGCACAGAAAAGCAATATCGGGACGGTTATGAGCCTTTCACACCCGGTTTCAAAATTATACCATTCGGAGATGCGGACGCCCTCGAAGCAGCCATCACTCCGAATACGGTTGCTTTTATTGTTGAGCCAATTCAGGGCGAAGGGGGCATCATTGTCCCGCCGGCTGGTTATCTCCGGAGAGTTCGCGAGATTTGCGATAAAAATAATATTGTTATGATAACTGATGAGATTCAGACTGGACTGGGGCGCACAGGCAAACTTTTTGCTGAGGAATATGAGGGCGTTGAGGCTGATGTTACTTTGATTGGCAAGGCGCTTTCCGGCGGTTTCTATCCCATCTCCGCAGTCCTTTCCAATAAGGAGGTGCTTGGGGTTTTCCATCCGGGGGATCATGGCAGCACATACGGAGGCAATCCGCTTGCGTGCGCTATTGCTCGCGCTGCAATGAAGGTTCTTTTCGAAGAAGGTATGATTGAGAACTCGGCAAAAATGGGCGCCTATTTTATGGACAATCTAAAAAACCTGAAGAGTCCTTTCATAAAAGAGGTTCGCGGAAAAGGTCTTTTAATCGGCGTCGAATTGCATAAAGAGGCAGGCGGAGCGCGCCGCTTTTGCGAGCAATTAAAAGATAAGGGACTCCTTTGCAAGGAAACGCATGAACATGTTATTCGTTTTGCGCCTCCGCTTATAATCAAGAAGGATGAAATTGATTGGGCTTTGGATAAAATCAGTTCTGTTCTTTCGTGATATTTTGCAATAAAAAAGAAACCCCCGAATTGGAAACATCCGGGGGTTTTTATTTTTAGTAAGCGCGTATCTTATTTGACAGGCGCGGAGCAATCAATCGCCGCAAGATTCTGATAAAGTTTGAATCTTTGCGCGGTTAGTTTTTCCGCCTGCTCCATAAGCATGGCAAAACGCTCAGGGTTGGACTGCTTAAGTGTTTTGAAACGGATTTCCGCGCCAGCAAACTCTCGGAAGGAAATGCTTGTTTCTTTGCTATCAAGTTGCAAAGGATTCTTTCCCTCTTTTGCCAGATCCGGATTGAAACGGTAGAGGGGCCAGAAACCGGATTGAACGGCGCGTTTTTGGTTTTCAAAACCTTTTGTCATGTTGATACCATGCGCAATGCAGTGCGAGTAGGCGACAATCAGGGAAGGTCCGTTGTAGGCATCGGCTTCGGCAAACGCCCTGACGGTTTGTGCCGGGTTGGCGCCAAAGGCTATCTGAGCCACATAAATATTGCCGTAGCTCATTGCCAGCATGCCAAGGTCTTTGCGCGGGAGAGGCTTGCCGCTTGCGGCAAAACGCGCAACTGCGCCCAGAGGCGTGGCTTTTGACATCTGTCCGCCGGTGTTGGAATAAACGCCGGTATCAAGGACGAGTGCGTTGATGTTTTTGCCGGAGGCAAGGACATGGTCTAAACCGCCGTATCCGATGTCGTAAGCCCAACCATCGCCGCCGACTGCCCAGATGGAGCGGCGAATCAGAAAATCCGAAAGGGAGAGGAGCTCTTTTGCGTCTGCATTTTTGACATTTGCGAATTTTTGTTTCAACGCATTGAGGCGCTGGCGCTGCTCATTAATTCCAACAGGCGTGGATTGGTCGGCGTTCTTAATTTGTGCAAGGAGTTCCTTTGCGGGCGCAATCTCGGCGTCGTCGCTTGCCAGCATGCGTTCGATAATTTCAAGGGCGTAGGCGTTCAGTTTATCGGATGTCAGGCGCATACCAAAGGCAAATTCGGCATTATCCTCAAAGAGGGAGTTTGACCAACCGGGTCCGCGTCCATCGCTTCGCACACAGTAGGGCGTTGTCGGAAGGTTTCCGCCGTAAATTGAGGAACATCCGGTGGCGTTTCCAATCAGCAGATGGTCGCCAAAGAGCTGGGTCAATAGTTTCACATACGGCGTTTCGCCGCAACCGGCGCATGCTCCGGAGAATTCAAAAAGCGGGCGCACCAGTTGAGAGCCTTTGAGCGTGGCAACATTGTAAAGTTTTGGGTCGGTTTCAGGAATATGGAGGAAGAACTTGAAGTTTTCCGCTTCAGGCTTGCGCAGGGGTATCTGGTCTTCAAGGTTGATGGCTTTTCTGCCTTCCACTTGTTTATTTTTACCCGGGCAGGTTTCAATGCACATGCCGCAACCTGTGCAGTCCTCCGGAGCCACCTGAACCGTGAACTTCATATTTTCAAACCCTTTGCCTTTTGCGGCAATGGATTTGAAGGTTGCAGGCGCGCCTTCGAGACACTTGGGGTCATAGGCTTTGATGCGGATGGCGGCGTGCGGGCAGACAAAGGAACACATACCGCACTGGATGCATACTTCTGGGTCCCATACGGGGATTTTTACGGCGATATTCCGTTTTTCAAACTGGGTTGTGGCTGTCGGGAATGACCCATCCGCAGGCATCTTTGAAACTGGGATTTCATCGCCTTTTCCGGCGATAATCATGGCTGTTACTTCTTTGACGAATTCCGGAGCGTCTTCGGGGACAACGGGCGGTTTTTTGATAGCGCTGGTGACCTTTTGAGGATAGTCAACTTTTTCGATTTTATCTAATGCGGCATCCACAGCTTTGATGTTCATATCAACGATTGCCTGCCCTTTTGCGCCGTAGGTTTTCTGGATGGCGTCTTTGATGGCTGCGATGGCAATATCGGGCGGAATAACCTCCGAAATTTTGAAAAAGGCAGTTTGCATGATGGTATTGATACGAGCGCCCAAGCCGAGTTCTTCTGCGATTTTTATGGCATCAATCACATAAAATTTAAGTTTTTTGTCAATAATCTGCTTTTGGACTTCCGCGGGCATTTTGTCCCAAGTTTCATCTTTATTATACGGGCTGTTAAGCAGAAACGTTGCCCCTTCATGGGCATTATCCAGCATGTTGTATTTTTCAAGGAAGGTAAAATTATGGCAAGCCACGAAATTGGAATCGGTGATAAGGTAGGTGCTACGAATCGGACGTTTGCCAAACCGCAGGTGGGAGACTGTTACGGCGCCTGCCTTTTTTGAGTCATAAACAAAATAACCCTGCGCATAATTATCTGTTTCAGTGCCAATGATTTTGATAGAGTTTTTATTAGCCCCAACGGTGCCGTCTGCGCCAAGCCCGTAGAACATTCCACGGAAAACATCTTCAGGCTCAATGGAGAAACTCTTGTCAACATCAAGGCTGGTATTGGTCACATCGTCAATGATGCCAACGGTAAAATGATTTTTTGGCTTTTCATTTTTCAGATTATCAAAAACCGCCTTAACCATTGCGGGGGTGAATTCTTTGGAGGATAGTCCATAACGACCTGAAACAATCAGGGGATAGTTCTTGAACTTTGCCTTGCCGGTTTCGCTCGCTTCGCCAAGGGCGGAGCGGACGTCCAGATAAAGCGGCTCGCCAAGGGAGCCAGGCTCTTTGGTGCGGTCAAGAACGGCAATCTTATTTGCTGTTGTCGGGATAGCCTGCGCCAAATGCTCCATTGAGAAGGGGCGATAGAGCCGAACTTTGATTAGCCCCACTTTCTCCCCTTTTGAAACCAGATATTCCACCGTTTCATGAATGGTTTCGCATCCGGAGCCCATCGCAATGATGACCCTTTCCGCATCGGGCGCGCCCACATAATCAAAAAGTTTATACTGGCGTCCAATGACTTTGGCAAAACGATCCATGACCTGCTGCACGATGGCGGGTGTGGCAAGGTAATATTTATTCACGGTTTCGCGTCCCTGAAAATAAACATCAGGGTTTTGCGAGGAGCCGCGCAAAACGGGTCGCTCGGGATTCAATCCGCGAGCGCGGTGCTCCTTGATGGATTTTTCGCAAAGAACGGCGCGCATATCGTCAAAAGAAATCTCCTCAATTTTTTGAATTTCGTGAGATGTGCGGAAACCGTCGAAAAAATGAAGGAATGGAACGCGGGATTCAAGGGTGGCTGCTTGGGAAATCAAGGAGAAATCCATAGCTTCCTGAACCGAGTTTGATGGCATCAAGGCAAAGCCGGTGGAGCGAACTGCCATGACATCGCTATGGTCGCCGAATATGGAAAGAGCTTGACAGGCGACGGAACGCGCGGAGACATGGAAGACTGTGCTGGTCAATTCTCCTGCTATTTTGAACATGTTGGGTATCATGAGCAGAAGCCCCTGCGATGCTGTAAAGGTTGTTGTGAGGGCGCCTGCGGTCAGAGCTCCATGCACAGCGCCGGAGGCGCCGCCTTCTGACTGCAGTTCCACGACCAAAGGTATTGTGCCCCAGATATTTTTTTCCTCGGCTGCGCTCTTATCATCGGCAATCTCCCCCATATTTGAGGAAGGAGTGATGGGATAAATCGCAATAACCTCATTAGTAGCATGCGCAACATGGGCTACTGCGGAGTTCCCGTCAATCATGACCATTTTTTTGCTCATATCGAACTCCTTTGTTGCTCCGCCACGGCGGAGGATTTTTTGATGTGAAAAAACAGTAAAAAAAAGAGAAACAAGTTTGTGGTTATTTTCACAAATTCACAATGTTTACCTTAAAAACATAAATCAGAATTGCAAGAGGAAAGTAATGCGTTAAAACATTTTTTCAAAAAAATAAAAAAGAGGGGGCTGTTTTTACCCCCTCAAAGGATTGCGCTCGCATTTAATAAGGATTATTTTTCGCAATCAAGCAGCCACTGGTCAAAACCCCAAGAATTTGTGGGGATTTCGATGGGTTGCTCGCCTTTTGCCATGGCGATAGTTGTTTTCGCCTCTTGCGGGATTTCAAGGTCAGAGGATGCGCCGATGATGACTTTAGGCTTGATGACCATAACAACTTCTGCCTCGCGATTGTTGTCGGTTTCCTGTCCAAAGAGCCAGCCCACAACGGGGATGGAGCCGAGAACGGGAACTTTTGCAGAACGCTTCACTTCGGAATGACGCTTGAGTCCGCCGATAACAACAGGCTCGCCGTCTTTAAGACGCACTTTGGTGGAAATCGAGCGGGTGTTAATTATCGGTTTGCCGTTGGCATCCATGCCAGCCACATCGGAAGCTGACAAGATGATTGCTGTTTCCATTGACTCCAATCCAATGGATGGCAGAATTGCGGCGGTTACGCCAACTTGAGCATTCTGGTCAAAATTGACAAAGCGATTATGTTGTTGCGGCAAATTGGTTACACCGCTGAGACCTGTGCTATTTTCTTCAATATTTGCGACAACCGGATTGCGGACGATTGTCTCATCATCGGCTGGCGATGATTTATGCACGGCGTTTATGGCGACGACTTTGTCCACTGCGGCAGTTGTGACGATTTGCCCGCTTTTTGCCATGAGTGTAGTCTTGGTCATTTCTTTTGCTTTGCCCTTGATTTTAAGGAAGTCTATGAATTCGGTGGTGGCAACAGCATCCACACTGATGTAACGATAGTCGTTATCAGGACCTCTCCATTTGAATCTACTCACGAGGTTGTCATCAAGTTCATACTTTTCTCTGATGCGGCTTTTAACGTTCGAAAAAATGCCTTCAAAAAGGTTGCGTCCCGGACCGTTTTTCCAATCCATCCAGTCGAGTCCGATTTTGGAATCATTCTGGGCGCTGACCTCATAGATGGCGACTTCGAAAAGCGCCTGATTGGGCGGGATGTCAATCTCGGAAAGACCTTTTTTCTGAAGTCCGAGAACGGCGGGTTGGTCATCATAATAGAGCGCATTGTTGGCGATATCATAACGGAAGAAACCTTCTGGGCTGCGATACCAGCGGCTGATAAAATTCACATCCGCCACTTTGCGGAACTTGCATTTGTAATAGAGCTGCCCATGTCCGCTCTCCGCCACTTTCAGCCATGGGACATCCAGTTCATCAGCCGCCGCTTTTAGGTAGGGCAGTTGGAACTCGGGGCAAACGACCTGCATGAAGAATTCTTTCTTTTCTCTATCTTGCACAACATCCGCATTGCCGCCTTCTTTGCGGCAGACTGTGCGGATTACGGCGCGCAGTTCGCGCGGATTGGCATTTCTGAATTGGAGCAGGTCGGTTGCGAATTTATTGGTATTCACTTTTTGATTGGTGCGCAACACCTTCACCAGACCAGAATCAGGAACCAGATTAACCTGTTCATCTTGATAAAGATATGTGTCAACTTGACTATTGATGGCGGACGGGCTGGGGTCGCCGTGCTGGTTCTGAATCGGCTCAATCACAGGATTCAGATTGGGCTGCTCAATAGGATTCGACCAGTCATGATCCACAGCCATTGCGGTAAATGGCAATACCAGCAGAAGTGATATTGCTAAAAGTGCGATTCTTTTCGCTATCATATTTATCCCTCCTATCTTTTATGGATTGTTACTTTTGGCAATCAAGAAGCCACTGATCGAAGGCGACTTTGTTTGCGGGCTCAAGGGGAAAGCCTTTGTTCTCAACGGCATCGGCGATTCTTTTGCTCTCATCGGAGAAATTGTTCATATCTTCGATGGCGACCGGTTTGACTACGACAACCACCATTGTCTTATCGGTGCGTTCGCTTTCGCCGCCCAAAAGCCATCCCAGACCCGGGATATCGCCGAGGATGGGCATCTTTTTGGCGTGTCTGACAACGCGCTCGCGCATCAAGCCGCCAAGCACCATTTCCTTACCAATGGGGATATTGACTTGGTCCTTGAACGTTCGGCTGTTCACAACCGGCATATCGCGGATAAGCGTCTTTGTTCCATCGGGATTAATGATTGTGTTATCAGCAAATCCGGTGACATTGCTGACGATCAGTTCAATGGTCATATCAACCGTCTGTTCGCTGATGGTGGGTATGATGTTCAGGGTCGTGCCAACATTAACGGCGCTTGTCATATCCACTTCGCGATTCCAGCGCGGCACATTGGCGTTGGGACCAATGAGTCCGGATGGAGCGATAGGATCTGCAACGGGGAGATTTCCTGAGGCAAAGTTCTTGTTGAAATAAAGATACTGTTCCGTTGAAGAGATAGAGGTTGGGCTGCCGCTCATGGCGGAAATGCTATTTTCCACAACTATGCGCGCCTTGTTTTTTACAGCAAGGAAATCCAGATAGGCGGAAGGATAATCAAGATAATATCCGCCTGTGCGGGACCACTGATTGGAATAAAATGTGTTTGTAGCGCGTAAACGTTCGCCGCCGAATTCCCCTTGGGCAAGCAACGCGCCGGGTCCGTTTTTCCAATCGGTGTAATCCAGCCCGATAGTGCCGTCATCATTAACCTGCACTTCATAAATCTTTATCTGAAGTTCCGTCTGGGGGGTGGGTTTGTCATAAACTTCATTCAAGGCTTTTTCCAAGTTATCAACACCGGAAGGCGCGTCATAAAGAAGGAGCGAATTTGTTTCGATGTCGGGCCAAAGTTGCTGCGGCAGCTCGCCGCCGTAATTAGCAAGAATTGTACGCAAATCTGCATCGCCGGCGCTCCTGTGCTTCATACGATAAAACACATATTTGGAGCCGGGGGCTGATGTGAGTTTTGGGCGGTCTAATTCCTTTGCCAGTTTGTCAAAATAGGGAATCTGATGGTCGGGGCAAATCACAAGGATCTTGCCGCTGGCGCCGTCTGGAGCCACAAAGCTATACGCCCCGCCTTCCTCACAGGCAAGAGCGGATGTGAAGTAACTCACCACCTCATGCGGATTTACATTGGTGAAATTATAAACCTTTGGAATATATTTCAGGATTTGCGCCTTGTTGGTGGTTCTTAAAACCTTGACCACATGCTCCTGTTCCGCTGGACTTTCGAGCTGAGCCCAAACCCATCCGGTGAGGAGAACCAGAATGAGCGGGATCAGCCACCTCCTTTTGAGATGCATTTTTTCGTTCATCAACTCTTTCTCCTTTCAATTAAATTTGAATCAACTTAACAAAAAAAATAAAAACCAAGAATTCAAAAGTCCCCTTTTTCCTCTATCACTTTTTAACATTTGGAGCTGCGGGAAGCGGGATGTTGCTTTCATTCATTGCGTCCCTTTTGAACATGACCGCCGGTTGAGGTTCTTTCCAACGGGGATGGGCGAGCCATGGATTTGCCTCCTTACGGATAGCCGCAAGATACGGGTTGATGAAATATGCCTTTCGGATCGGTTGCCCTTGGGCATCTTTTTTGTTCAGGACAAGCGTCACCCACCAGTCGTAAAGTCCTGCTTCATTGATAATAAGGGTGGCGGTGGTAAATTCCGCCGAATCACCGACTTTTTCTTTGGCAATCCTAATGGCGTCTTCTTTCATCAGGATGCCTTTGGCGTCCCGCTCATAGGGCGCGCGTCCTGCGATGCTGAGTTTTTTTGCCTCGCTGATAACAGTCGGGCGCGCCTTTTTTCCGTGAAATGGCGAGCTGTGAAAAAAAGCTTGCAGCAGATAATCGCCTTCTCCTTTTGTCAGCGTTGTAAAAAGAAACGGGCGCTCCATTCCCTCCAGTCCTTTGAGTTTAGCGACTGTGGACATGGGTTCTTTTTCTGAATAGACGGGCATCACCTCCAAAGGCTCGCCGGTGGATTCGTTAAGGCGGTAAAAACTCACCGTTCGAGCATCAAGATTGAGTAGCGATATTTCTTCATTGGTTAAATTTTGAACGCGCACAGTAGCCAGAACCGGCTCATTGGAAAGGTAGGTCATTTTGTCAATTGTGAGAATACAGAGCAGTTCCTCAGGTTTTGCTTTTTTTGGGAACAGACTGCATCCGCAACAGAACAAAACAACCGCCACAAAAACTGCCAATACCAGTTTTCTCAACAAATTCCAAAGGTCTCCTGCAACTTTTATTCGGCATTATTTTCTAAGGATGAGCGCCCATTGAAAAAAGCGCCACATCCCGCCCCAAATCAATGCCATACATCCTAAAATCAGACTTTATCTATTTTATGTTTCTTAAACCAGTCAAGAACAAAAAACGTTTTTTTTGCTTGCGAACGCCCTCATGCCAAAATTTATAAATCGTTTGGTTTTAATCAAGGAGTAATCCCGTGAGTCGGCGCATTAGGATTATTTTGGAATATGATGGAACGGATTTTTGCGGCTGGCAAAGCCAGCGAGGAAGCGTTCCCTCAATTCAGGATACCATAGAAGCGGCGCTGGCAAAACTTTTTCAAATTCAAACCAGAGTCACCGCTGCTGGAAGAACTGATGCCGGGGTTCACGCAAAAGGTCAGGTTATTTCGTTTTTAACCGATTCTATAATTCCATTGAGAGGGATTCTACACGGCGGCAATTCGCTGCTGCCGGAGAGCATCCGTTTTATTGAAGTGGATGAAGTCCCTGCGGTATTCAATCCCCGCCGCGATGCGCTCCTGCGCTGGTATCGCTATACCGTCATAAACCGCGCAGCTGCCCCCGCCATAATGCGCCGTTATATGACTCATATCCCTTATCATATAGATATGGGTCTGCTCGAAAAAGCCTGCAATCATTTCGAGGGCGTTCATGATTTCGCCGCGTTTCGCAGCTCAGATTGCCATGCAAAAAGAACGCGTCTCAATCTGGAAACTTTTAAATTTGAGCGAGAGGATGATGTTTTGCGTTTTGATTTGAAATGCCGGTCATTTTTGCAGAATATGGTTAGAATTCTTATCGGGGCAGTCATTGAAACTGCGCGGGGCAGACTCTCGCTCGAATTTTTAAGGGAAACGCTTGAATCTGGCAAACAGGACTCTCGAATCCCCAGAGCCCCCGCCTGCGGTCTGACGCTTATGAAGGTTTATTATTGATTCGCCATCCCCGCCGATTTATTATTCGATGAGTGTTATGCAAAAAATATAGGCGTGGTTCATTTGGGGCAGTTCAATAGATTTCAATTGACTTCCTGAATCTATTGGAAGCGTCCAAACAAATAATTCACAAGGCGGCGGCGCCGGTCCTCCTTCGATATAACGATAGGGCGCTTTGCAAGCGACTTTGAAGCCATCCGGCGGAGGCGTGCACCATTCGGGAATCTGTGAGGCAACCTTTTGACTTGCCCCGTCTGCATAGTTAAAAATCCAATCGTCATGATGTTTGCCATCATGTCCATATCCGATGAATGATACGCCTGAATATTTTGCCGGGGGAACTTCTATCTTTTGCCCCTGCGGCAGGATGACATTCTTTTTGCCGTTTTCCATCGAGGCAAAGCGATAAGGAACTCCGCCGATGTTTTGAATGACATCCGATGGAGTATAATCCGCAGGGTAAGAAAAGAGACCGATTTTTGCGCGGTCGTAATCCATTCGATTGCTGTAATAGGCAACGGCATCCATATTCAGCCATTTGGATAAATCAAGAGGAACAACGTTTTTAAAGGCAGGCGCCTCCCCTATCTCTATGGTGAAGCTTTCCACGCCTCGGCTTCCCAAATAATCAATCGTGATTTCTCCGGTAAATTCACCGAATTTTGCAGTGATTGGAATTTCGAATGGGAAATAATATCTTTTGGCTGCATGAGGCGGAATGGAAAAAGAATCCGCTGGCGATTTGGCGGCGCAACCCTCCGGCGCCTTGAAGCCAAACCTGCCTTCCAGTTGCTTTGCTGTTAGATTGCTCATTAAAAGGCAAACTTGATTTATTTCTCCGCGAACGGCATAGACTGGCAGCGGCAAAACTTGTGTTTTCAAAGGGCTGATAAATTCAATTGTCGCCGGGATGGAGTGGGGTAGTTCGGTGTGCTTAATCTGGGTCGAACTTTCAGCATCGCCCTTTTCAGGTTCAAGAATGGCGTATAAAGCAGCCGCTGAGTCTTTTATAACAGCATCTGCCTTGACGATGAATTTCGCAGCCGCGCTTTCGCCAAAGGCGAGGTTATTAATTTTGAATGAATTATCAAGCGGCTCAGACTTCCACCCTTCAGGAACTCCTTTGATGGAAATCCTGCCGGAAATCGGATTAAAATTTGTATTAAGAATTCGAACGCTTAAAACACAAGCGTCGCCCAATCCAATTTTATCCTTATCGCACGCAGCCTCCAACCAAGGCGTCTCTTGATTATTCAAATCGCGGAATGCAAATATCTTTTTCCCCGATTCTTGTAAAACCAGTCCAACGCCCTCTTTTGCCGAAAGGGTAAGATTTAATGAAAAAGTATCCGCCATTGCTGGTATTTTTTGAACTTTATCAAGTCCTTGCGTTTTTTCATTTACACGATTGATCGCAAGAACGCGGTCTTTATTAGATGGTTGAAAATATAATATTGTATTAATTGCAGTCGGAGATTTTTTCTTATTGCGTATTATTGCAGCGCCCAGCTGTTGTCCATCTTTTTCATAATGGCTGGCTATCAAATCTATGTCGTTTGATTCGGCTCCCTCTTTGGCGGTGAGCGATTTTTCTCCAATCAGGTTTCTAAAAAGCCAATAGGGCCAAAAAGTGCCTCCAATAACCCCGCCTCTGGTATCCACAATTCCAAAGGTATAGTTGCCGGATTCATTATAGGCAAGGCAGCAAAAATGATGTATACTCAAAATCAGATCGCTCAAATCAAGGAAACGGAACTGGCGTTCCATGATGAAATCCATCTTGTTCCAGCCTTGGAACCAAGAATCTATTTCGGTCAGCATCACCTTCCCTTTTTCTTTGCCGGGAATAGCGCGAAATTTTTCTGCCCATTTCTTGATGTCGTTGGTCAGCACTTCGACGGGTTCGCCCTGCGGTCCATAATGATGATAAGAAATTACATCCGCTTTTGAGCCGCAATGGATAAGAAAGGCTTCCATCCATTCATCGGGGTTGCATTGTGGGGCATGAGTCAGCGCAGGTCCGCCCACCATCACCCCCGGATAATCTCGATGGATACGATCCGCCGTTGCATTGAAGAGGGCAAAATAGGATTCCATTGTTCCTGTATAAAATTGTTCCATATTGGGTTCATTCCAGATTTCCACAAAACGCAAATTGGGATGGTATTCGGAACCGAAACCATTATAAGATTGCACAACAGCGGCGGCAAATTCAGCCCATTCATGGATGTCCTTGATTGGGTTTTTGGGGTCGTCTGATTTCAGCCAAGCAACGTTGTAGCAAAGCAGGGAAAGCGGAGTCATTCCGAGAGATTCAACCGTTTTCTCGAATATGTCCCGATTATCAATAAACCGTATCATCTTTTGAGGATAAAACTTTTCCCAATTAAAAACATTCGGATCGTCATTATCATTTTCCGGCTCCATCTGATGAATATAAGTCTCAAGGCGGGTGTGCGTTTGGCTTGGATTAATAAGCGTAAACGTATTCAGAACCATTGGATTTTCGCAGACGTAAACCTGCATAAACCCTTGGGTGCTGAATATGGCGCGGTTAATCTGTCCATCGGAGCGCCGCCAGTCAATCATGATTTTTTGCGGAACCTCATCAGAAAAAGAACCACTCAACACCAAAAGGAAAAACACCAACATAAACCCGATAAATTTCATATAAACTCCATATATGCAAAATATGGGATGAATATTTTTTCTTTCAATTGTATAGTCAACTGAATTCAGGCGATTATTATTCCTTATGTTAGAGATGACTATTTCAAGAATTTTATAGCTCGATTTTTTTCTTGCAATTAAAGAGACGTTTTGAGAAGCAATAGCAGTATCGTTGGTGAGTTGGGATTGTTTCATATACAGTTTTCCATATAACACTTCGATTCAAATTTTGACAATCAACCCCGCTCCAAAAGGGATGAAAATCTCTCTGTGGCTTTGTGGCTCTTTCTTATGCTTTTTTTACGCAGCGCTAATGATGTTGTCTGACTAATTTATGTTCCAGCAGATGGTTGTGACGTTGCTTTTGTTGTTTATGCTGTATCGTTGATGTTCCTGTGGTATGCTGTGATGCGCGTTTATTATCCGACATATCTTGTTTTTCCCTCCCATTTAATATTGTTGTTAATACCAAATCAATATAAGGAGTTCGAGTTATGAACGCTCAATTGTTGCTGAAACGCGGTCGTTATTTGTTGTTGGCGATGGTTGTTTTTCTTATGCTCTGGGGCGTCTATGCCGTCTCAAATGGCGCTTTTTATCCCGAGAAAAAAAGTTCGCGTCATTTAAATTGCATTGGCATGACACCGCTCCCCAATGAGCCGTTCAGGGGAAGGCTTGTCTTGTTTTTTGACCGCACTCTCAATCCGCCCAAGGCTGAAAATGAGATTTCAAAAATGCTTAAATGGCATCCCGCCCTCAAAGGCGAGGTCATTATTGAGCAGAATTTCATTCAATTTACAGCGGAGGATTCCATGCCTGAAAGCAATGATATTTTTCAGGTTGAGATTGACCATTCATTGCGCTCCATTGATGGCAAGAGAATTAATCCAAAGCAGACAAAATTTGCTCTTCCTACTTTTGTGTTTGAGCCCTTTTTTTGGATTTATGAAGGGCCGCCTAATCAGGCGATGTTAATTGGCTTAAGATTTCCCACAAAAGTTGACCTCGTCCAGATCAAAGATCATCTGGCGATTGAATCGCCCGCGTCGAATTGCAATATTCAAAAAGTTGAAAATATTGAAAATGACAGGATATTCAAAATCACGCTTAATCAAGATGCGAACACTTCATTCAGTCTCATCATGAAAAAGGGGCTCCGCGACATGACGGGACTTCTTGAAACAAAAAAAGAATATACCTTCAACTATTCTGCTGAAAAATCACCGGAGCAAAAGGATGTTAAAACATCGCAGTCGAACGACAAATCCCCGCTTAACATCCAATATCTGCGAGTTGATCAAGATAGAAAAAATGGCGCGGTATTATATTTTGAGACCAATTGGAGTATTGAGGCATCTGAGATATCGTCCCATCTCAAAATCGAACCGGCATTGCAGAATTTTATCGTTACAGGCGAATATTCCAACGGGTTTACAATTTACGGCGATTGGCGTTCAAAAAAAATATATGAAGTAACCCTTCTTCCGGGCATAAAAAACGCAAGCGGGGGCGTGAGCAATGCGCCTGTGACAAAATGTTTTACCACGCCCGCTATTTATGAATACTTGGGTTTTTCCGATGAGGGAAAATTTTATTTCCCGAGAAACAAAGACGCATATTTAACTATCCAAGGCCGCAATGCTCCTAAAGGGGAATTGCAAATTTACAGACTTTTCCCTTCAAATATTGCCGCTGCACTTAATGATATGCGACACGGGGATCCCTTTTCAATCTTCGGTGAATCATGGTGCGAGGAATTGGGGAAATTCAATTTTGATTTACCGCGCCAACCAGATGTTCTTGTCGAAAAACGATTAACTTTTTCAGACATTATGCCTGCAGATAAAAAAGGGGTATTTTATGTCAAACTTTCATCCAGCACAAAACCTGAATATGACTTATGGGATTATTACTATTATAGTTCATCAGCCGATGATCGGCTCATTCTTATGACAGATATCGGCGTCCTTTGCCATTGGGAAAATAAAAAACTCGTCCTTTTTGCCCACAATCTTTATTCGTTGCAACCGCTCGCCGGCGCATCTGTTCATGTTTATTCATCCAAGAACCAGGCTCTGGCAACCGGCGTCACAAATGATTCTGGTATTCTTGAATTGCAAAACTTCAAAGAAAATTTGGGAACACCGGCTTTGGCGGTCGTGGAGTATCAGGATGATTATACTTTTCTTGAACTTTCTCCTCGAAATGATGACGTCAATGACCTCTCAAATAGTCTGCCGTTATACAACCACGGCGAATATGAGGCTTTCATATACGGCGACCGCTCTTTATTTCGTCCGGGGGATATGGTGCATTTAAGTTGGATTGTCCGCAAAAGTTTTGGCGAACCGATAGGCGGCATTCCGCTTTTGTTTCGCATTCTCAAACCGAACGGCAAACCCTTTTTGGAAAAATCGGTCATGATTTCAGATTGGGGAAGCGGCGTTGAGGATATTGCGACAAAGAAAATCCATCCAACGGGATTATATCGGGCGCAACTCCTTGTGCCCGGACAGGATAAAATACTCGGCGAATATGCCTTCCGTCTTGAGGAGTTCGTGCCAAACCGGCTCAAAGCAGATATCAAAACTGTCAAGTCTCAGTGGGCTGTGAACAAACAGAACTCATTTCATATAAAGGCGAATCATTTTTCGGGAGCACCTGCCAGCGGGCGCAAATGCGAAGGCTCTATTATTCTTGAAAAAAATCCGCAGCCTTTCAAAAACTGGGCGGGATATATTTTCTCGAATGACTCGCAAGAGGAACTTCAAGAGATCCGCTGCGGCGAACAGATAC
Organism: candidate division BRC1 bacterium ADurb.Bin183; assembly: GCA_002070185.1. Lineage (GTDB taxonomy): Bacteria > Sumerlaeota > Sumerlaeia > MWCT01 > MWCT01 > MWCT01. Next base: position 56,102 of record MWCT01000005.1, on the reverse strand, counting down.
TCAACGAAAACGGCGAGACCACTTTTGCCTTAAAAATTTCATCCTCGCCTCATTGGACATTTCCGCTCAAGGGAAAGATTATTGGCAGGGTTTTTGAAATGGGGGGGCGTCCGATTGTGTGCAAAACGGATATTGCCCTCTTCCCTTCCGATATATGCATTGGCGCGGCGCTTCCATCGCAAGACGGCAAAAAGACTCTCGATATTTCTGTTGCAGCTGTTCGCCCTGACGGCTCGCCGGCTGATATACAAACCCTGCTGGTCTCATTGGAAAAACAGTCTTATGGTTACTACGTGCGGAGGTATTACAGCTACAATGAAGCCAACTGGACTCCCACATACACTCTAATAGAAACCAAAGAAGCGGCGCTCAGCGAAGGTCGTGGAACTATATCATTTGACCTGCCCGATTATGGATATTACCGCGTCCGCGTTCATTCTCCGCAAACTGAGCAATACAGCTCTTTGAAATTTTATTCGGATGGCGAAACCTATAAACCAGACAATGCCTCTAATCCTGAGCTCATCCGCATAAAATTGGAAAAAGACACATACACCATCGGCGAAAAAGCCCAAATTCGCATCGAGACCTCCTTTGATGGCTGGGGAATTCTGGCAGTGCAGGGCGCTTCTATTTTCAAATTCATTCCTGTGGAAATCAAAAATAAAGTCGGCGCGGTTTCCCTTGATATCAATGAGGAATACTTTCCCAATATCTGGCTTGAGGCAACAGTCATTCACCGCATTGACAAATCACACGCACAGGTATTTCCATTTTCCAGTTTCACCAAAAAAAATATCCGCGTGGATAACCCGCGCAAAAAACTTCAGTTAGATATTGCCGTTCCGTCATCGGAGATTCTCCCGGAGCAAAAAACATCTTTTGATGTTTTCGTCCGCGATTCAAACGGAAACCCTGTGGAGGCGGAATTGACCGTAGCCGCGGTGGATGAGGGAATTCATACCATTGTTGATTACAAAAGCCCGCAACCTTATGAATGGCTTTTGCGGGTCCGCCGACCTGATTTGCGCCGCGCCCATTATTACGACCGAATCGTTTATGACTTTGAGAAACCGGAACCCGGCGGCGACGCCTCCCTTGACGATATTGCCAATCGCATGGGCATGAGCCAATCGAATTGGATAAAATCTGTGGCGCTTTGGAGCGGAACGGTTAAAACAAACAACCAAGGACGCGCTCAAATTGAGTTCGACATACCCGATTTTACAGGAAAACTTAGAATCATTGCCGTTGGATCTTCAAGAGAGGCGCTCGGCTCCCAAACCAGTTTTATCACCGTGAAACGTCCCTGTGATTTTGATTTCTCGCTCCCCCGTTTCATGATGCCTCATGATACTGCCTCTTGTTGCGCAATTCTATACAACCACACGGACGCCTCCGTTGAGGCGCAGATTCAATGGGAAACATCCGGAGCGCTTGAAGCCAACCAAGGAGAGAAAAACGTGACCATTCCGGCAGGAAAAGACGTTGTCATACCGGTTCTGATTGCTGCCGGCGCAAACAACGGAGAAGGCAAAATTGACTGGAACATTCAATTTACAGGCGCTCATTTGAAAAGGATGGAAATTCTTAAAAAGCAAACGCTTCTCCCTGTGCATATCCCAGCCGCCTTCCAGACGCGCCATGATATAAAGATTCTCAAACCGGGAGAAAACTGGACGCTAAGCAATGAGGATTTCATGAAGAATCCGGAGGTGCGCGTTAAAATGACGGTCGGGGCATCTCCCTTTTTTCGTTTGAGAAAAGCCATACAGTTTGTCGCAGATTATCCTTATGGATGTGTGGAGCAGACGACCTCCCGCCTTTTGCCGCTTTATGTCCTTCGCCATGAGGAAGCCCTGACCAGCGACGTGTTAAGCAATCACGTTCCTCTTGATATGTATATTCGCTCAGGCATTGATACCCTTTTTTCCATGCAGACTTCATCCGGCGGGCTTTCGTTTTGGCCCGGCTTGACTAAACCCGATTATTACGGTTCCATCTATGCCTTGCATTTCCTGACTCTCATAAAGAGGGATGGTTCTTTTGATTTGCCAACTTTGGGCTTTGATTCACTGCAAAAATTTGTGCGCGATTTGGCGATGGATTCGAAAAAAAGCACGCCTGAGTTTTTATTTTTGCGCGCGTATGCAATTTTCACTCTCGCCCTTGATGACGATCCAAAGGCGATGGAGCTCATCGAGCGATTTGAAAATGCCGCATTGCCAAAAGCGGCGCGCCATTTACTGGCAGCCGCCCTGAGCCTTCAATCGCCCGATTCAGCAAGAGTCAAAATGTTCCTCTCTGTGCCTTCTAAACCTTATCAAATCACATCTGAGGATACTACATTCGCTTCAGAAATGCGGGATAAATCAATGGAACTTCTTGCCATGACAAAGATGAGTGTGGAGCCGTCGCTCATGGCGCAAAAAGCGCAGGAACTTGTTCAGTATCTTGAAGGCTCTCCTCATTCAACTACGCAGGAAATGGCTTTTATAGCCACAGCCCTTGGCGAGTATTTCAAAGGAATGGAAGCCGACATAAGCGGCGCCTCCGCCAAAATCGAATGCACGGGTAAAAGCGCTGTCATCAAAGGACGCGATTCATTTCAGCATCAATGGCAAGGCGATGTTGAAAATTGCATGGTCTGGAATAACGGACTCTCGAATATTTATATTAATTTAGTTCGCGAGGGAATTCCCGCAAAACCAGAAGACGCTCAAATAAGCAATGGCGTATCAGTTAAGCGCGTCATTTATTCTCAAGAAGGCAATCTCAATGCAGAGCAGATATTCAAACAGGGGAAATGCTATATTATATGCTGGGAAATCCAGTGTCCGGCAACAATCAAGAATCTGATTATAGCTGATTTGCTGCCTGCGGGGTTTGAAATTGAAAATCCCCGTCTTGATACAAGCAGCATCCCGCAAGCCAAACTTGCCGCGCCGCTCACGCCGTTCCATTTTGAAATCCGCGACGACCGGGCTATTGCGGCATTTGATGAGTTGGGCAAAGGCGCGTATAAATATTATTATGTTGTGCGCGCCGTCACGCCCGGCAAATATGTTCATCCTCCCCTGCAGGCTGATTGCATGTATAATCCATCTATCAGGGCTTCAATTCCCGCATCCGAGATTGAGGTAAAGGAATAAAAGCGCGCCATGCGTAACGTTTTTAAGATGGCGATTGATTTTTTTAAACGCCGGCGCTTGAGAATCGGCGGGGCGTTTCTGCTTTTATTATTGGGGATGGTGGCGCTTTTCCTTTTCTGCCCCATGGATACGCGCTTATATCTCGATTCAAACCCATCGCCCCAAATATTGGATAGAAGCGGAACGCCCCTTTATTTCTTTTTGAATAAACAAAACCAATGGGCAATGGAAAAAGGTCTTGATGAGATTGACGCCTATTTGACGAAGGCAACCATTGCTGTGGAAGATCATCGTTTTTTCAAACATCACGGGGTGGATATGCTGGCTGTTTCTCGCGCTGTATTCCAAAACCTATTTGAAGGGCGCATTGCCTCAGGCGCATCAACGATTACTATGCAAGTCGTAAAAATCAGCCGCAAGATGAAACGCCGCATTCCAGATAAAATCATTCAGGCATGGCTTGCTCTCCGGCTTGAAAGACGCGCCACAAAAAATCAAATCATTCAGGCATATCTCAACAAAGCGCCCTATGGCATGAACCTTGTTGGATGCGAAAGCGCCGCATGGCGATACTGGGGTAAATCCGCAAAGGAACTCACACTTCCGGAGGCGGCGCTTCTTGCAGGGCTGCCCCGTTCGCCAACGTATCTGAATCCGTTGAAATACCCTGAACGAGCCATCAAACGGCGCAATTTTGTGCTTTCAAAAATGCTCAAGCATCAATTAATATCGCAATCTGAATATGAGTCGGCAGTTAAAACCCCAGTCAATGTTCGCTGGCATTCATTTACGCATCTCGCGCCGCACACCTCATTAAAATTGAAAAATAAACTCGGCAGCGCAGACTATCTGCAGACAACGTTGGATTACGAAATCCAAAAAGCAACTGAAGAAAATATTCGAGACCATCTTCAAAAATTGGAGTCAGGCTTGAATGCGGCTGCCATCATTATTGACGTGTCAACGGCGGAGGTTCTTGCCCGTGTTGGCTCATCTGACTATTTCTCCGGGCAAAAAGGATGCCGCGTGGATTGCTGCGCTTCGCCCCGCTCGCCCGGCTCCGCGCTTAAACCGTTTATTTATGCCTTAGCAATGGATAACAATCAACTCTATCCCTGCGAAATACTCATGGATTCTCCGACAGATTTCGGGCTTTACTCTCCTGAAAATTATAACAGAGATTATGCGGGAAGAATCTCCGCCACGTTGGCGCTTCAACGCTCTCTCAACATCCCAGCCGTAAAAATTATTGAACGGCTTGGAACGGAGAAAGCCCTTAGTTTTTTTCGTCGAACTGGTCTTTCAACCCTGAATCAAACAGCCGAGCATTATGGTCTTGGTCTGGCGCTTGGGGATTGCGAAGTCAGACTCGATGAACTTGCCGCGGCTTATTTGATGCTTGCCAACCTTGGCTCTTATCGCCAACCGCAAATTATCAAATCATATTTTGAGACGCCGGAAATGCGCATACTTTCTCGAAGCGCATGCGTAAAACTATTTGAAATGCTTGAATCCCCCGTGCCCGTTGAATTCAGCCGTATGCCATACAAAACAGTTACTATGTCAACGCGCCTTTGCTGGAAAACCGGGACATCATCTCAAAAACGCGACGCCTGGGCATTTGTGTTCAACCGACACTATGTTGTGGGTGTATGGCTCGGCAAAACTCAAAGCGGCTCATCGCCTGATTTGGTGGGAGCGGATGCGGCGCTTCCGCTTGCCTTGCGAATATTTCGCGGACTCAAGCCGAAAGCTTCTCCGGATTTTCCCGATATTCAAAATTCGCTTTCTCCTGTAAAAATGTGCGCTCATAGCGGACTGCCCGCTTCCGCGGAATGTTTGCATACAATGATTGTTTACATTCCTGCAAATCAGTCCATTGCACGAAAATGCGTGACGTGCCTCGATGCGCGGAGAACAAGAATGAGCGATAATCCGTTAAAGATACTCCACCCCGTCCAAGGCGCTGAATTTATTTTAACAGGCGAAATAAACGGCGACCGCATTAGACTCAAATCGTCGCTGGAAGGTCGCGACAAAATTCACTGGTATCAGGATGGCAAATATTTAGGCGCCTCCGACTCCGGCTCTGATTATCTATTAACGCTTGCCGAAGGTTTGCATAAACTCTCCTGCATGAATTCAAGCGGCGATACGGCGCAAATTAATTATCGCGTAATTTCCCCGTCCGATATTGAATCGAAAAATAAATTTAAATGAAGTTTAGTATGGCACATCATATCCGCCTTGCGTTTTCAAAGACATGAAACAAACAATCAAAAAAGTGTAATCATTGGAACATTTAAGACATAAATTAAATTTTCAAAAAATAATTAACGGCAGCTCAAAATATTTTTCGTTGGCGGGTGTTGAATCGGTTTGGCGTCAATCGAGCTAATCGAAGTGATTGACCCCAGATTTTTTTGACCCCACAATTTTGAGCAAAATAGATAAAAATAATTATGGAATAGCGTTTCATTCGTTAGTAGTTAATTCTATATACAGTGGTTAAAAGGGATTGGGTTGATGAAAATTTTATTTCGTAACAATACTAAAAATCGTTTTATGTCTGGCGTGGAGTTACGCAATCTGACAAAAAAAGTCATGAGGATTATGTTAAAAAGTCTTGGCAACAAAAACATCGAGGTCAGCATCCTGATAATAGGTGATGGCTCCATGCGGCTGCTTAACAATAAATATCGCGGTATCAATTCGCCAACGGATGTTCTCAGTTTTCCTATGACTGAAAAAGGAGAAGATATTATTTCCACAGATGTCCCATTGCTTCTCGGAGATATTGCCATCTCGCTTGAAACGGCAGCCAGGCAAGCCGAAAACGCAGGGCACTCCATACACAAAGAGGTTGTTCTTTTATTATGCCACGGCTTTCTTCATCTTTTACACTATGACGACAAGGAAAAAAACGCGCGGCGCAAAATGTTTGCGGAGCAAAATCGCTGGATGGAAATCTTCGAACGCGAAGGGATTATATGATTTCATCAAAACATAAACCATTTCAATCCGGTTTTGTTGCGATTCTGGGCAAGCCTAATGCTGGTAAATCCACGCTCCTGAACAGTCTTATCGGAGAAAAACTTGCTATCGTTTCGCCGAAACCTCAAACCACGCGCAACATCGTGCTGGGCATTTTATCCAGTGAAGATTTTCAAATCATCTTTGTGGATACGCCGGGCATCATCGAGCCGAAAAACCTTATCAACAAATGCCTCATCGAATCTGCCGAAACGGCGCTTGAGGATGTTGATTTGATTTACCACATAACCGATGTTACCGACCCCAAACCTGTGAATGCGTCAGTCCAGCGTCTGCTCGGGAAATCAAAGTCTCCCCGTTTTTTGATTGCGAATAAAATTGATCTGCTTCAACGCCCTTTTAATATCGAAGAGTGTCCCAATTTGCCGGACGTATCGCGTTATGAGCGTATTATCGCCGTTTCGGCTCTGACGGGGTATAATGTTCCTGAACTTTTCAATGAGACTCTCGCCTATATCCCCGAAGGTCCTCTTTATTATGATCCCGAACAGATTTCGGACCGAGACCTGCGCTTTCTTTCATCTGAAATTGTGCGCGAAAAGACTTTCGAATTGCTCGGCGAGGAACTCCCCTATTCAGTTGCCGTGGAAATCGAAGAGTTCAAAGAGCGTGAAACAGGCAAATGGTTTATCCGCGCCGTGATTTATGTGGAGCGCGATTCCCAGAAGGCGATTGTCATCGGGCGCAACGGCGCCATGCTCAAACAAATCGGAAGCCTTGCGCGTCCCGCCATTGAGCAGCTTGTGGGCTGTCCCATCTATCTCGAACTCTGGGTTAAGGTTCGCAAAAACTGGACAAAGAACGAGCAGGAACTCAGAAGGCTCGGATATTTTTCACCCAAAAAGAAGAAGAAATGAAAGATAAAAATATCAAGGCAATCGGACTCATCTCCGGCGGATTAGATAGCGTCCTTGCAGTGAAACTGATTTTGGAGCAGGGAATCAGCGTCATCGGAGTTCACTTCATCACGCCGTTTATGGCGCAGCCATCCAAAGTGGCGGGAATAGAAACTCTTCCCCAAAAACACGCCCGCCAACTCGGTTTTGAACTACGAACCATCCATCTTGGCGATGATTATATTCATCTCATAAAAAACCCCCAATGGGGTTACGGTTCATGCATGAATCCCTGTCTTGATTGCCACATCTTTTTTTTTCAAAAAGCAAAAGAGATTATGCAGGAAGAGGGTGCGCATTTTGTTTTTACCGGCGAGGTTTTAGAGCAGCGTCCTAAATCGCAAAAGCGCATGCTTTTGCACATAGTGGAAAAGAAAAGCGATTTGGAGGGGTATCTTTTAAGACCTCTAACCGCACATCGTCTGGAGCCGACCGTTCCGGAAAAACTGGGTTGGGTTAATCGGGAAAAGCTGCTCAACTTTGCCGGACGAAATCGCAAACCCCAAATCGCGCTCGCGAAATCTTTCGGCATCACAGAGTATCATTCTCCAGCTGGCGGCTGCCTCCTGACAGACCCGAATTTTTGCGGCAGGCTTAAGGATCTTTTTGATCGCGGAGCCGCAGATTCCAACAGCATCCAAATGCTTAAAGTTGGCAGACATTTTCGGCTTAGCCCTTATGCCAAGCTTGTTCTCGGACGCGATGAGCGCGACAATCGCTTCCTTGCGCAACTGGCTCTCGAACAGGACGTTCTTCTTGAGGCGGATGGAGGAGGCAGCCCTCTTTCCATTCTTCGAGGTGAAATCAACGATAATATTTTATCTCTTGCGGCAAGCATCACAAAACGTTTCAGCCGAGCGCGCAACAGCCCCGACATCGCTGTCCGCATTCGCCATGCCAATTCAACTCTGACAACATCAATCATTCCGCCGATTCTGGATGAAGGGTTGCTGGAATCTCTGCGAATCAAATGAATTGTTGGTTAAGAAAATCAGCGGATTTGAACCCGATTTCAAAATGATATTCGAGAAAGGGGCGCAAGAGGGAGAAGAACTCCCTGACAAGGGGCAACGTCCAACGCTCGAGCAAATTCTCGCCGCTGACCAATGAGCGCAACTGTGCCGATGCGGGGAACTCCTCGCTGAGATGGTGCGGCGCGAAACCAAGCGCGGCAATCAAACGCAGAAAATAAGAGGGCGCCGTTTCAATAGACCACTTGCCTGTATTCATTCCTTGAAGAAAATCCGCAGTTAGATTGAACAGGGCTTCATTCCGTTCATGGGCAGCCATTCCTTTATCCAGAATCTCAAAAAAGAACGAAGCGGCGGCAAAGCGCATCAAGTCATTGCGAAGGGCGCGATAATATTCGGCGGTTTCAGCCTCCTTTAGCGTGAATAAATCCGCGCCCGGTTTGGCATAGACAATAAATCTGATGCGGGAAAAAGATTCAAATGTTGAACCCATTTGGCTCTTGATGCCGCGCGCGCCTTTTGCCACAAGCCCTATTTTCCCATGCTCCCGCGCGAAGCAACGGATTATCCGCGATGTTTCGCGCCAGTCGGTGGCGGCAATCACAAAGGCTTCGTCTTTGAGAAGAGGCATGGGAAAACTCAAATAAGTTCAGGAAAAAATATGCCAAGTTCACGAACAGCGGTTTCGGGTTTGTCCGATGCATGGACGAGATTGCATCGCGTAATGGCGCCATAATCGCCGCGGATTGTTCCGGGTGCAGCGTCCTGCGGATTTGTGGCGCCTATTAATTTGCGTACGGATAAAATGGCGTTCTCGCCTTGCACGGCACATACCACAACCGGCAGGCTCATGATGAATTCTTTGAGCGGCTGGAAATAATCCCGCCCCAAATGCTCTTCATACAAACTGCTCACAAGCCCTTCATCCATCTGTATCATCCTCATGGCAATAATATCTAAACCTTTTTTTTCCAAACGTGAAATTATTTCCCCCATCAGTTTTCTTTTTATAGTGTCCGGTTTTAACATCACGAGCGTTTTCTCTATCATACTGTATCCTTTCAATAATTATAATCCCAATTGTTCAGCGATTCCTTGCATGGCGCGAACGGCTATCTCGCAAAATTCTTCGATGGGCACTCCGAGTTTTTCGCATTCTAAAATGGCGTTGCGATCCACATTTCGCGCAAAGGCTGTTTCTCCCATGCGCTTACGAACCGACTTCGGTTTGACGGATGCGACTTTTTTATCCGGCATGACAAGAGACGTTGCCACAACGAGACCTGTTATTGCCTCGCTGGCGGCGAGGGCATGTTCAAGCGGTTTTGTGCGCGGCTGCCAACCGGGCGTGTGCTCGCAATGGCTGATGATGGCGCTTACGTATTCCTCCGGCACGTTATGGCTGCGAAGAATCTCCGCTGCAACAATCGTGTGCTTTGACATGTCGTCTTTTGTTTCGTCAAAGTCAAGGTCATGAACCAATCCAACCAGCCCCCATGTTTCCGCGTCTTCATTAAGGCGCGCCGCCAGCCCGCGCATGACCGCCTCTGTGGCGAGCGAATGTTTGCGAAGGTGGTCTGTTATTACATGCTCATCCAAAAGTTGCATAACTTTATCGCGGGAAAGTCCAAAAATACCCATATAAATCTCCTCAACATTATTTTTCGTTTAGCGTTCGGATTACAAAAACATATAAAAGACTTATAACGAAGGCGGTTGGAAATATCCCTTCTGTTCTATTTTTTCAAAAACTCTCAACGCGCGCACGCCCCTGAATATTAAAAACAAAATTAAAAGATGAAATGCAAAACCCCAGAAATCTTTCATGGAAAGAAGCCCAATTGCGTCAAGTCCGTATAATATCATGCCTGCAATAAATCCCCATAAATATTTTTTGCGTGCACAAACGCCAAATGCGGCAAACAGGACGGAGATACACAAGTTTAGAAGAAAAAGAACCGGCACAGAAGGTTGATACTGCTTTTCAATAATTTTTGAGACGCCGTAGTTGACGACGAAACGTGAGAAAAAGAAATTAATTACCGATAAAACCGCAATGATGAAAAACCAGTTTGCGCCCCAGTTTATGGCTTTTTGCATTTGATTGCGCGTGGCATCCAGCTCAACGGCAAGATTTTTAATCTCTTCTGTTTCGTCTGTTTTTTCCTCTATGGGAATCATTTTGGACTCCTTATGCGAAAATCGTGAAATTCCTGTAATATGAGCGCCTATTCGCACGCAAGCATTGTTTTTTTCTAACGAGGTTTTGGCTTTATACTTCGCGACTCATGTTCACATGCGGAATATTCACTTCTGTGAAAATTTCACCAACAGGGGCAAAGCCATGATGTTCATAAAATCCGACGGCGCGAGTCTGCGCCGATAAGATAATCCTTTTAAAACCTTGCCGCGCCGCCTCATTCATCAATGCTATCAAAATCACCGAGCCGCACCCTTGTCCCCGCGCCCAAGGCAGCACAGCCATTCGCCCGATATGCGCCAGATGAGGGTCAAGGGAGTCGGAATAGAGACGCCCTGTCCCGCATGGTCGCCCCGTTTCATCGGATGCCAGAACGTGATAACTCGTTCGGTCGGCAGCATCGAACTCTTCGCGGAATGGAATTTGTTGCTCTTCCACAAAAACTTTTATCCGAATCTCCTTCGCAGCGCGAATATCAGGGTCTGTCCATCGAATCGGTTTTATATTGAATTTTTTATCCGTAGCCATTTTATCCACTTATCAATAAAAAGTTTCTCCTTTAGTTGTTCAATCAAGTCAATAAAAAGCGCAAATCAAATTATCGCTGCGGCAATTTTTTTATGGACAACTTTGTTTTCTTCGTCACACTCCTCTCAAAATAAATAGACAAGGAGAAGAGATGGAACGAAATTTTTTTGAGGTGAAGGACACAACGGCGAATCCCGCACCCCTGGGACTTTTGGGATTTGGAATGACCACAGTGCTTTTGAATATCCACAACGCAGGCTTTTTTGAATTAAGCCCTATGATTCTTGCTATGGGAATTTTCTATGGCGGATGCGCTCAAATTATTGCCGGCGTTATGGAGTGGAAGAAAAATAATACATTTGGCACAACGGCATTCACATCTTACGGACTTTTTTGGCTGACTCTTGTAGGTCTTATCGTTATGCCAAAACTTGGCTGGACGGAAAAAGCATCAGATGCTTCCATGGTCGCCTACCTTGCGATGTGGGGCATTTTTACGGGGCTTATGTTTATCGGGACTCTCAAACTCAACCGCGCCTTGCAATTTGTTTTCGCGTCGCTCACAATTCTTTTCTTTTTGTTGGCAATCGGCGATGCCACAGGCAACGTTTCCATCAAACATTTTGCGGGTTACGAGGGAATAATTTGCGGCGCTTCGGCAATTTATACTGCTATAGCTCAAGTGTTAAATGAGGTTTATAAGAAAACAATTCTTCCGCTTGGGCTGATAAAATAAAATAAAAACATTGACATGTGTCATAAAATAAAGTGATAAATAAGTCTGAATATTATTATTCGGGCTTAAAAACGTGTGCGTCTTTATATTTAATAAAATTCCCGCCGAATCCTTATTCAACCCAAAGGGTATTCTAAATTTTTATAAATTTATCTTTTGGAGGAAGAAATGAAAAATTTCTATGTCCTTCTGGTGGGTCTTGCCTTGTTTCTGAGCATCTCTCCGATACATGGTAATGCCCAGAGCGTCCCTTTATCCGAAGATGATTTTTCCATGCTAGCCAAAGCCAAACCGGATGAATGTTACGATGGGGTGGGATTAACTCCCGGAACGCCCACCTGTTCGGACGGACATTCCAAAACCAATGACGCCTATATCTGGAGCTTAACCAAATCTGATCCTGATCATATTTGGTTCGGCACCAATGCCAATACCCTCTGCGCTGTTTTTGGAACATACCTGGGATATACTGAACCCATTATCACTGACGACTTCATTTGCGAGTTTGCCAAAGGTCCCTATGGCGAAAGGTGGGGAGCAACAGTTGGCGACTGGCGTCCCCCTCATATTTATAAGTACAACATCAAAACATCAGAACTGACCGATCTTACATCTTTAATTCCTGAAGACATAACAACCAACACGCTAGGCTGGCGCGCCTGCACCACCTTTGGAGATTTTGTCTTTTTCGCCGGCGTGGGTCGCCCCATCAATCCGACGCTTCCCGATTTTATTAACATGGCGGTCTTTAGTGTCAGCACTGGTCAACATGTCGCCTCATCCATGCTTCCGCCTTATACGAATGTTCGTCAGTTCCTTGTTGCAAGCGATGGAAATCTTTATTGCGGCGTTCAGCGCATTGATGCCACCCCAAATGGACCTCTGGGCAGCGGACGCGTCCTTAAATGGATTTCCAACCCCAGCCACCCCAAATTCCCCTTTGCTTTTGAGGAAGTGGGCATTCTTGACGGCGAACCTGCCAATATCACGGAATACAACAACCGCATCTGGGCAACCACCTGGCCCCTCTGGCGGCTCACGCCGGATCTCCAGCCCTGGGGTGTTTATCGCAGCCCCGTCCTTCCTATTGGCGGTCTCACACAAAACAATCTTTCCCAATGGGAAAAAGTATGGAATTACACGATGTATGATAAAGACCCGCTAAATGGCATCCTTTCTGGGGGCGGCGCCATTAAAGAACACAACGGTTGGCTTTATTTCGGCTCCATGCACGTCCCCCTCATGCAGGTTGTCCTCGGACAAGACCGCGGCGCCACAGACACCCTGGATCTGGTTGTCAACGGTCATCGCTCCATCAGCGTCTTCCGCCTTGAAGAAGAACCCGGACCGTCGCCCCGCAAGGTAAATGTGCAATGCCTCTGGGGACGCAAGGAACTAGCCGTTTTCAACCCCATCACAAAAAACTATGGCGAAAACAAAGCCTCAACGGGATACACTCCCCTTTTCGGCGACAGCGGTTTCGGAAACATCTTCAATAATTACACATGGTCTATGGAGGAATACAACGGCTTGCTTTACATCGGCACAATGGACTGGAGTTATCTGGTTGAAAGCGTTATCGAGGAATACTTAAAAACCATGCCAGTTGATATGTTTAGTCTGAACACCATCTTTGATATAATGGATAATGGCTGGTCATTCCCCTTGCCTAATTCACTGAAGAGAGGCGTCCTTGCCCTGGCACAAAAGCAAAAAAAGGACAAGGAATCAAAGGATAATCTCAGACTCCCGCCGATTCCAGACTTTGATAAAATCATGCCCGGTTTCGATCTTGTCGCCACAAATGGCGATGAATGGTACACAATCACCAATGATGGCTTCGGTGAGCAACTCAGCGCCAATTATCTGAACTATGGTCTGCGCAACATGATCGCTGATGAAACAAGTCTTTATGTTGGAACCGCCAATTCGATGAATTTCCATGAATATGGCGGATGGGAGCTCTGGCGCGGTTCAACTTTCTGTTCGCTCGGCTCCCTCAAAACCGACCGCATCATTTATACCTGTGATACAAAATATCGTCCAATGGAAATTACACTGACCGATTGCGACCTTGATACCACCGACACAATCGAAAACGCCATTGTCTATATCTCAAGCAAAACGGAAGGAAGAGATGAGCCAACCACTCTTACCGAAACCGATATAAACTCCGGCATTTTTTACGGCACTGTGATGTTAGTAGATACTCCCACACAATTCGGCGATGGGAAAATCATGGTCACAGATAATGACGAGGTCACCATTAAATATTATGATGCCAAAGCAGATTCATACGGCGCGGCTATAATTCAAAAAGTCGTGCCCGTTGATTGCGAACCGCCTGTCATCAGCAACGTTCGCGTTGAGCCGATTTATCAGAGAGTAGACCTCGATCCATCTTTTTATGGAGCGCTCGTTCGATTTAATACAAAGGAACACACTTTTGCATCCGTTACGTATGGCAATGACTGCTCGAGTCTTTGGAGCAATGAAAGCGATTATGTTGATATGATAGAACACGCCATCCTCCTGAGTGACCTTGACCAAAGCACAGCCTATTCATTCTCAATTCACGTCGGCGATATTGCAGGCAATTATACCATGGATGATAATAACGGTCAATGCTATGAATTTGTAACGCCTTCCGCCTGCGAACACAACAATATTGTCTTCGATAATGTCATTTATGGCTGCAATACGGATGTGCTTGTCGCGATGCGCGACTGCGCAAGCAATACTGATTTGAATGGCATTGATATTAAAGACGTCTTTATCCACGTTATCAATCCCGCCAATCACGAAATTCTGAGTTCGGAAACTATCACATTAACTGAGAGCACTACTTGGCCCGGAGTGTTCGAAGGCACCTTCAAGCTGAGCCCAGAACCCGACATTCCCGGAGATAAAATTGTGCATTCCATCCATGGCATGAGGCTTGTGGCAACCAAAGTGCCGGACGGCATCAGCACGCCAACGCAGGCTTTGGCGATAATTGACTGCCAGCCGCCGGTCATCAGCAACTTGAGAGTATCCAACATCACAGAAACCTCAGCCCTTATTACATTTCAAACCAATGAACCTGCCTATTCTTTTATCAGTGCCGGCAAGAGTTGCGGCGATTATAAAGTTTTTGGCGAGTCGGCTCCGCCCGATATGTTCAATCACGAAATCCTTCTCGAACCCCTTTCGCGCGGGACAACATATTATTTTGAAATTAAGGTTCAGGATTTAACCATGCTCAACACGCGATTGGACAATAACAATGGCGAATGCTACACGTTTACAACTTTGAAGGGTTGTTCGGACGGCAGTATTGACTTCCCCCAAAAAAGTTATGCATGCACGGATCAGGCGTTCATCATGGTCAGAGATTGCGGAGCGGATAAATCAAGCACAATTGTTGATACTTTGATAATCAATATTGTGAGCGATACCGAACCCACCGGCGAGGACGTCATCCTGACAGAAACCGGCGAAAACACAGGAGAATTTACAGCCTTCATCCAGCTTGCAGAAAAGTCCGCAGTGGGCGACGGCATCCTGACCGTCAAGAACGGCGATACTATCGTGGCGACTTATCATGACCCCGACGATGGAACAGGCGCTGCAAAAGACGCCAAAGCCAGCGCCATGATTGATTGTGAAGGACCTCAAATGCTGGACTTGGATATTGTTCAAGTTACAACCGATTGGGCGCTGTTACAGATATCAACCAGCGAACCCGCGATCGTCCAGATTGACTGCGCAACCACCTGCGGCGTCGCGCAGTTTGTTGTGAACTCAAATGAATGGAAAAACATTCACACATTGCTCATTCCCAACCTGCAACCCGGAACCCGCTATTATTTTATGGTGACAATGACAGACAATCTGGGTAATGCGACTTACGATGATAATAACGGCAATTGCTACACTTTCATGACGTGCTCGGAAAACCAATTCAATCTTTGGATGATGACTGATACACGAAAAAAGCCGCAACGATTTATAGCCAAGCAAGACTAAATCTGTGGTCGGGATGTCAAATCCGGTTCACCTAACTTAAAAGGAAACTATCATGAAAATTTCCGTTTCACTACTCAAATACGGTTCTACGATTCTTTTTCTTGCCTTGATAATGACCCTTGGCGCGCAGACTTCGCCCACAAGCGGAACTATTGCCGCCGACGTCAAGCCTGCTCCCACGCCCGGCAAATGGCAGCAGTTCTGGCTCGACCGCGTTGAGGAATTCAAAGCCGAAAACAAAAATCTCGACCCTGCGAAAAAAAATATAGTCTTCCTCGGCGATTCACTTACTCAAGGCTTCAAACTCAAAATCTTTTTTCCTGAACTGCCCGTTCTGAATCGCGGCATCGTGTCAGACGGCATCGCTGATTTCCCCGGCAGCAAGACAAACTGGCGCGGCATCACCAACCGCATGAAGGAGTCGCTCTTTGATTGCAATCCTTCGCACGTTTTCCTACTCATCGGCACAAACGATGTCGGCTCGGGCATCGCCCTCGAATATTGGTTCGACCAATATAAAAAAGTCATCGCCCAGACTCGGCAAAAATTCCCCGATGTCAAAATCATCATCGTCACATGCCCCCCATCCGGCGAACCATACAAACGCGTTGCGACGCTCAATCCGCAAATTCTCAAATGGAATGAGATGATAAAAAAATACGCCGCCGAGGAAAAGTTCCGCGTTATTGACCTATACGCCCTTTTGGCAAATAATGATGGCATCCTTCCGCCCGAACTGACCCGCGACGGACTTCATTTCAATCAGACCGGCTACGAACGTTGGGCGGAAGCAATCCGACCGATCCTCCGCGAAGATGGGGTTATTAAATAAATCTCATAAAGGATAATTTTTGCGTCCGTGCGAGAATAACATACTTGACATACTCCAGTCTTTTCCAATAAGAATTTTTTATTTCCATTAAATCGCAAGGCTGTAAATTTATGGCACTTATAATGCAGATAACAACGTATCAAACGTTCCATGATACAACCACGAAGCGAGCACAAATCCCACAGTTCAAGAACTTTTAGGACATAAAGATGTTAAAACCACCATGATTTACCCCTATGTATTGAATCGTGGAGGACATGGCGTGAGGAGTCCGGTTGATTCATTGTAAGAGGTCTTTATTGGCATGATATATGGAAACCATATAAGACCTCTTAATATTATATACAACGGATTTATTTAATTGATATATATGGGCTTAAGAACTTACTTTATCAGGGGTCTTATGCCGACCAGAAATCAGATAAAGGTTCTTATGCGGAAACCGTATATACGTTGTTGGTCGTCATAGAAGGAGTGAGCATGCCAGAAATCCGAACTCGGGAAGTGTTGCAATCTGTGCTTCTTCAGACTCTCGCGCGGACGAAAGCCGGAATGCAGATTCATTCTGCATACGACGAGGTGGAGAGTAATTACACCTTTCCGCAGGAATGGTACCGAGAGATACCCGCGAGCACTGGTTACGACGAGCTTGAACGCAAAGGATTGGATTGGAGAAAGGTTCCTCAGGAGAAACTAGTCGAACTTGTTCCCACCGAACCTCAATGGCAGAACGAACTCCGCTGGGCAAGAAATGATCTGCGGAAGGCCGGCTATCTAGATACAGCTGCCCCTCGTGGCGTCTGGCGTCTTACGCCAAAGGGCATGAGTGCGGCTGGAAATCCTAGCCAGCACCTCACCGTGGAAGAGCGCCGAATTGCAACACCGGTTACTCCCAAGCCCGCCAGTAAGACCAAAACGGCTGCGCCAGCGGGAATGTCACATCGGGAATCACTGCAAACGAAGCTCGCGACCCTCACCTCAAGCATGTCGCTTCCAGATCTTCAGCTTCTCGTCGATATCGCGCGCTCCATTCGCCTTCGCGCAGTCGAGCAATGACGCCCAACACGCCGCTCAACCAAACCGCCCACAGCGGGCTTCGCCCGCCGTGTTCGGCCGGTTAACGGTAACGTTAAGTGGAGCATGTGAGGGAATCATGGTCGTCATGTTGAAACGAGCTTATGAATCTCCAGCCAAAACCGACGGTAAGCGGATTCTTGTAGATCGACTCTGGCCGCGTGGATTGGCTAAGGTCAAAGCTAAGATCGACCTCTGGCTAAAAGACGTGGCACCATCTACCGAGCTTCGCCAATGGTTTGGGCATGACCCAGAGAAATGGTTGGAGTTCAAAAAGCGATATCGTGCTGAGCTGAAAGATAATCCCGCATTGTCAGAGCTACAAGCTCTTTCGCGTCAAGGAAACATCACCCTAATTTACGCAGCCAGGGATCAGTTACACAATGAGGCGGTGGTGCTCAAGCAGATCCTGGATCGCAGCACCTAACAATTCATTCAAGCCGACGTCGCCCGCAACGCGGCTTAATTAAACTTTAGGCAGGCCACAGGGTGACACGAGAAGAAACACTTCAATTCGAAAGGAGGCGCGTTATGTTCAAGAGGGTTGACCATGTGGAGATAATACCGCTCAACGCGGAACGTACAATTCGCTTCTACACCGACATCTTGGGCTTCCGCTTGACTAGCAGAGAAGAGGTGAACGTACCCCCGCTGAAAGAGGTAATATACCTTCAACTGGGCGACACGACCATCGAGGTCATGTCCGTTGATGATCCTAAGATGAGAGCGGAGGTCCCGTGGCAAATAGGACTCAGGGCTATCGCCCTTGAAGTCGAGGATATGGCAAAGGCCGTCGAGTATCTGAAGGCCCGCGGGATAGGCATGTCTCGTGCTCCGGTAGACCTCGGAAATTCTTATCGAGGGGAGATACAGGATCCGGATGGACTTATTGTTGAACTTCGGCAATGGAAATGACCAAGAGGAGAACCACCTCCTTCAAGTTACGCCGTTCAAGTGCGGCAGATGCGAGGTGGCGCGTTAGGCAAAATATTAAACTAAACTACAGGAGGTGGCCACGATGATCCCAGAAAAACTATTGGAAATCATGAAGCACGAGGGAGTTGTTGCTATTGCGACCCTGGGAAAGGATGGACTGCACATGGTCAACACCTGGAATAGCTATATCAGAATATCACCAGACGGACGTTTGTTCGTTCCTGCCGGGGGCATGCATCAGACAGAAGCTAACATTGCCTACAACCCCGATGTGCTGATTACTTTGGGAAGCCGCGAAGTCCAGGGAAGGCATGGGCCTGGTACCGGTTTCTTGATCAAGGGAAAGGCGGCGTTTATAACATCCGGTCCTGATTTTGATTTCATGAAGGCAAAGTTCAGTTGGTTGCGAGCCACTTTGGCCGTTACCATTGATTCTGCTACTCAAACGTTGTGAAACTGACAGACATTCTGTATATTGCAGTTTTGTGGCTTTGGGCTTTGGCTCGCATGCCACAATTGTTGGATGTAACTGAACTGCCTAACAAGGCGCTGAAGCGGACGTGGCAAAAGACCGCCGCGCCGCTTAGCTTTTTCGTTAAGTGGAGCATGTGAGGGAATCATGGTCGTCATGTTGAAACGAGCTTATGAATCTCCAGCCAAAACCGACGGTAAGCGGATTCTTGTAGATCGACTCTGGCCGCGTGGATTGGCTAAGGTCAAAGCTAAGATCGACCTCTGGCTAAAAGACGTGGCACCATCTACCGAGCTTCGCCAATGGTTTGGGCATGACCCAGAGAAATGGTTGGAGTTCAAAAAGCGATATCGTGCTGAGCTGAAAGATAATCCCGCATTGTCAGAGCTACAAGCTCTTTCGCGTCAAGGAAACATCACCCTAATTTACGCAGCCAGGGATCAGTTACACAATGAGGCGGTGGTGCTCAAGCAGATCCTGGATCGCAGCACCTAACAATTCATTCAAGCCGACGTCGCCCGCGACGCGGCTTAATTAAACATTAGACAGCGCACTCACTATCAGGAGGAAACCAATGCCCAAAGCGTTCATTTCTTACTCATGGGAAGATGAAGAGCACCGCACATGGGTTCGAGAATTCGCTACTCGACTTCGAACGGATGGAATCGAGACAACTATCGACCAATGGAATGCAATACCAGGCGATCAGCTTCCGGCCTTTATGGAAAGCGCAATCCGCTCGAACGACTACGTTCTGATCGTATGCACGCCCAAGTACAAGCAAAAAACAGACAATAGGCAAGGCGGCGTCGGATACGAGGGCGATATCATGACGGCCGAAGTTTTTGAATCGTCCAATCATCGAAAATTTATCCCCGTCCTTAGGAAAGGCTCTTGGTCTGAGTCTGCTCCAACTTGGCTTGGTGGTAAGTACTTTATCGACCTATCGGCATCTCCCTACTCTGAAGAGAACTACCGAGATCTCTTGGTAACGATGCATGGCGTCAGAAACCCGCCACCGCCCGTTGGAAAGCCTTTCTCAACTGTGAAAACCCGTCCAGCCGTGCCCCATCAAGAAAAGAAAGACGAGATGCAAGACATCCGGATCGAAGGCGTTATTGCTGACCAAGTGACAACGCCCCGCATGGATGGAACAGCAGGCAGTGCCTTGTACCGTGTTCCATTCAAGCTCTCTCGCCGTCCAGATCGGGAATGGGCTGACTTGCTCGTGAAGAACTGGAACCGCCCCTCAAGCTATTCGTTAATGCATAGACCAGGGATCGCAAGCGTCGTTGGGGACACCATAGTTCTCGACGGCACCACGCTAGACGAGGTCAAACGCTACCACCGAGACACGCTTAAGCTCGCACTTGCCGCTGCAAACCGCCAATACAACGAGCTTCAAGCCAATCGTTTAGCGGCCGCAGAGCGGGAACGGGCAAGAATCGAGGCTCACCGAGCTGATGTAGCCAAGCAAGCTGGCGATATAAGTTTTGATTGAGCGCCGTCTAACAATTTATTCAAGCCGACGTCGCTCGCGACGCGGCATAATTAAACATTCAAATAACAATATGCAGATTGATATTTCTAAAGCCGAAGTGAGGGAGAAGTCGCGGAGGCGGTTGATACAGATGTGTCAGGATGTCTTTTCGAAGATTGAAAGGTCATATTTCCCCCGATCTTTCAAGCGGAGTGGAAAATTTTGAAGAAAGATGATGAAATCATCAGAACTCTTTGGGCAAGTTTGATGATTCGCCGAGCGTAAGTTTTCCGCCCCATCCTCCGCGAAGATGGGATTATTAAATAATCCTCTGTAATACTCTTGGAAATCTTTGGGGGCTGTTTAGAAATTCGAGCGCTTTATCCAATTCACATTTTGGCAGGAGCGCATGTCTTAGCCCAGCAGGATCCCGGTTAACATTAATCCAATGATATTTAATGGCTGATTGCTTGCGAACGATAGATGTCGCCTCCGGAGATTGTGCCGTTTGTGGGATCGTAGCGGCTGCCGTACCCCCAGTGAAAGTCGTTCTCCGGGCGGTATGTTTTATCGGGTCCGCAACTGCCGATCGCCCAAAGACTGGTTCCAAAACTGCGGCTCCAGTGCATCAATTCCACCGGGTCGCCATTTTTTGTTTGCCAGTAAAAAGTTTTATAATCGTAGGAGTGGCGGGTATCGGATGGATGATCCACGAAAAAGGTCTGGTTGGGAAAGTGCGCCAAATCTTTCATCGAGGGGTCTTGAAACATGTCAGCGGGGATGGATGTAATGTAGGCGACTGGCGTGGTTATTTGTTTTTGCGCATTAACCCAACCGTAATGTTCATTGCCGGGTTCGCCGTCGTATGGCGGCTTGTTGTTTTCGACAATGTATGATTCAATTGCGACGGCAATCGTTCGAAGTTCTGTTTTAACGCGGCTCGCCTTCGATCTAATCTGTGCCTCAAGAAAGTTTGGCACGGCAATTGCGGCAAGAATGGCGATGACTGCCACTACAACTAAAAGTTCTATGAGTGTGAAACCTTTTTTTGAAAGCAGGATGATTTTGTTTTCCATGTTTTCCTCTGTGATATTTAATGTTCAGGCGATACCGGGAATATACACCCGCAAATAAAACATAACAAACACAAAGACCGCTTGCTCTTATGAATTGTTTGTTCAAAAATTTATCGGTCGGTTTTCATCCTTTGTTTGAATATAATCCATTCTTGCAAAAATCGTTGGGGATTTGCAATCAAGCGATGATGTGTTTCGTTCATGGATTGACAGATCTAAAATAATTGGATTATTTTTTCTTGACACGACAGCGGTATAACTTCAAATAAGTCCGTCTTTTTTATAACCTATATCATCCCAAAGAAATTCCAAATTTCTTTGCCCATGAAGGAGGAAAATCATGGACGCCATTTTGACTGCGGTTCCTTTTATTGGTATCGCGGGGTTTGTTTTTGCGCTGGTCACTTATTTTTTAGTGATCCGGTATCCCGAAGGCAATGAGAAGATGCGGGCTATTGCGGAAAAAATTCACATCGGCGCCATGGTCTTCCTGAAACAGGAGTATAAAATCATCGCTGTTTTTATGGCGATTGTCGTAATTGCCATTGCTGCTCTTTTGAAAAATCCATGGACGGCGGTAGCATATCTTAGCGGAGGCATTTGCTCTATGTTGGCGGGCTATGTGGGGATGCTTGCCGCCACCCGCGCCAATGTCCGCACCACACAAGCGGCAAAGGACGGCGGAACGCCCCTTGCGCTTTCTGTTGCATTTAACGGCGGGTCGGTCATGGGCATGTGCGTTGCCGCTTTGGGCGTTGTGGGGCTTGGTTTCTTTTTTCTTTTTACCAAAAAGGATCCGGGCACGGCGCCTATCATAATTAATGGTTTTGCCATGGGGGCATCTTCTATCGCTCTTTTTGCCCGCGTGGGCGGCGGGATTTACACCAAGAGCGCTGATGTCGGCTCCGACCTTGTAGGCAAGGTTGAGGCAGGAATTCCTGAAGACGACCCGCGCAATCCGGGCGTTATCGCGGATAACGTTGGCGACAATGTCGGCGACACGGCAGGCATGGGCGCGGATCTTTTTGAATCTTATGTAGGCGCTGTTGTGGCTGCCATGGCTATCGGCGCAACCATGCCGGATACGCTAAAGGTTATGTCCTTGCCGATTTTTTATATTACAATAGGACTAATTGCGTCAGCCATCGGTATTCTTTCGATGGGTATTCTCAAGAAGCTGAATCCGCAATCTGCGCTCCGTTATGCGACTTATGTGAGCGGTGTTATTTTTATCATCAGCGGGCTTATTTGCACAAAGTTGCTTATGGGCAGCCTCAATCATTATTGGTCGGTTATTGCAGGACTTGTTGCCGGCGCGCTCATCGGCGTTGAGAGCGAATATTTCACATCGGGTTCGCCTGTTAAAAAGATAGCGCATGCCTCCACGTCCGGTCCGGCGGGCGTGGTCATAAGCGGCATAGCTACTGGTTTCATGAGCACGCTAATGCCGATAATCACCATTTGCGTTGCCACAGCAATTTCTTATTATTTCAGCGGACTTTACGGTATAGCCATTGCGGCGGTGGGTATGCTGGCAACGGTCGGCATTGTTATGAGCACAGACTCCTACGGACCCATTTCTGATAACGCTGGCGGCATTGCCGAGATGAGCGGAGCAGGTCCTGAAATCCGCAAGATAACCGATAAACTCGATTCGCTGGGCAACACAACAGCAGCCATTGGCAAGGGTTTTGCCATTGGTTCCGCCGCCCTTACTGCTCTTGCTCTCTTCTCTGCTTTTCAACAAACTGTTTCCACTGTCATGGGCAAGCCGATGAGCATTGATTTAACAAGCGCCAAAGTTGTCATAGGACTTTTCATCGGCGGGACGATGCCTTTTGTTATCACTGCGTTGACAATGGAGGCTGTTGGGCGCAGCGCCAACCGTCTGGTAGAAGAAATCCGACGCCAGTTCCGCGAGATCAAGGGTCTTCTCGAAGGCACGGCAGAGCCTCAGATTGATAAGTGCGTGGAAATAGCCACAAAAGGCGCTCTGCGGGAAATGATTATCCCGGGTGTTTTGGCGCTTATGGCGCCTCTGATTGTCGGCTTTGGATTGGGTCCAAAGGCTCTTGGCGGCTTTTTGGCAGGGGCAACTGTGGTTGGTGTTCTGCTTGGTATCATGATGTGCAACGTCGGCGGCGCATGGGATAATGCCAAGAAGTGGATTGAGGAGGGCAACCTTGGCGGCAAGAAATCGGATGCTCATAAGGCTGCAGTGGTTGGGGACACCATCGGGGATCCGTTTAAGGATACTTCCGGTCCTTCGATGAATATTCTCATAAAGTTGATGAGTGTTGTGGCGCTTGTTTTTGCGCCGGTCATCGCCAAATTTTTCATGTAATCATATAATTCGTTCACAGAATCAACATCGCATCGCCGTAGCTGTAAAATCGGTAACCTTTGATGATAGCTTCGCTATATGCATTGAGGAGCAATTCCGTTCCCCCAAACGCACAAACCAGCATAAGCAGGGTTGAGCGCGGGAGATGGAAATTGGTGAGCATCGCATCTGCGCATTTGAATTTGTAGCCGGGCAGTATCATGAGATTTGTTTCGCCTGCGTCAGGATGAACAAATCCCATTTCATCTGCGCATGATTCAAGGGTTCGCACTGCGGTGGTTCCCACTGGTATAACACGGCGACCTTCGCGCCGGGCGCGATTAATCTTCTCCGCCGTTTCTTTCGGTAGCAGGTAGGTTTCTGAATGCATGGGATGGTCTTCCGCACGCTCAGTTTCTACCGGCTTAAATGTGCCCGCGCCAATGTGGAGAGTTAAATAGGCGGTTTCAACGCCTTGTTGCTCAAGGGTTGAAATGAGTTCGCTTGAAAAATGAAAACCGGCGGTCGGCGCAGCAACGCTCCCCCGATGTTGCGCGTAAACGGTCTGATACCGCTCTCTGTCGCCTGCTTCTTCAAGCGGTGTATGCCCCAAATCTGTTTTCAAATCATCCCGCCGCGCTTTGATGATGTAAGGGGGCAGCGGCGTGTGCCCGATTTTGTTCAGAACATCTTGCCAGATCCCGCGGCACTCAAATTTGATGAGCCGCTCGCCGGGTCCAAGATACTGGATAACTTCTCCTTCGAGGATTTTTGGCTCATAAATTAATCGTTCGCCTATTTGAATTTTTTTGGCGGGGCGAACCATTGCCTTCCACAAGAGCGGCTCAACCTCTTTGAGCAATAAGGTTTCGACCTTGCCGCCGCCCGTAAATCTATACCCCATCAGCCTTGCGGGAATAACTCTGGTATTATTAAAGACCAACAAATCGCCGGTTTTTAAGTATTGGGATATATTGAAAAACTGGCTATGGATAAAATTGCCTGTTTTTCTTTCTACAATAAAAAGTCTCGAATGCGTTCTTTCTCCTGCGGGATGGCGGGCAATTAACTCTTCCGGCAGAGTGTAATCAAATAAAGCGGTTTCCATCTTTAAAAATATTCTCTTAAAAACTGATTTGACTTCATCGAACCAATCAATATAGAGTCTTACATATTAATTTTGAGGGAGGAAAGCAAATTGTTTGATATTACTGACCTCTTGAGGCACACAATTGAAAAGGATGCCTCCGACCTACATATTGTTGTCGGCAGACCGCCTGTCATTAGAGTTGACGGTATTCTTCATAACGTTGAGGGAGCCCCTTCTCTAACTGCCTCAGACACCCATCGTTTTATTTATAGCGTGCTCACAGACCTTCAGAAACAGAAATTCGAGGAAAATAAGGATTTGGATTTTTCGCTTTCGCTGTCCAATGTAGCCCGTTTCCGTGTCAATGTCCACTTTCAACGGGGCAGCGTTGGCGCGGCTTTCCGAAGCATCACCTCAAAAATTCGCAACTTTGAAGAGCTCCATCTCCCGACAAAAGTTTGCGAAAAACTCGCCAGACGTCCGTCTGGATTAATTCTCATTACAGGCCCAACCGGCTCAGGCAAATCAACCACGCTTGCCGCTATGGTGGATCTAATCAATAATGAGCGGGAGTGCCATATTATCACCATAGAGGACCCCATTGAATACCTCCACTCTCACAAAAAATCGCTTATCGAGCAGCGGGAAATTCACGAGGACACTCATTCTTTCCAGAATTCATTGAAATATGCGCTGCGGCAGGACCCGGATGTTATCATGGTGGGCGAAATGCGCGACCTTGAAACAATAGCCGCCGCTCTGACTGCTGCAGAAACCGGACACCTTGTTCTTTCAACGCTTCATACTAATGATGTCTCGCAGACTATTGACCGTATCATTGATGTTTTCCCTCCGCATCAGCAGTCTCAGATCCGCATTCAGCTGTCAAGCGTCATCGAGGGTATATTGAGTCAGAAACTTCTTCCAACAGCTTCAGGACGAGGACGCGAAATCAGCATCGAAATTCTTATGGCAACCGAAGCCATTCGCAACCTCATCCGCGAGGGGAAGACTCATCAGATTTACGCAATGTTGGAAGCGGGCGGTCAGCATGGAATGCAGACTATGGATCGCTCTCTCCTTAGTCTGGTCAAAAAGGGGAAAATAACAAGAGACCTTGCCTTGCTCAACGCCAAGAATCCTGAAGAGATGAAACGCCATCTCTATGGATAAGGAGATGATCAAATGTTTATAGAAGTGGAATTAGCGGAGATTCAGAAATCTGAATCTTTGAGCCATCCCCAAGTAGTTATTTTGAAGGAAAAAGGCGGGAATCGGACGTTTCCTATCTTTATCGGCTATTACGAGGCTTCGGCTCTGGAGATGTCCGTCTCTGGGTATGTGTCCTCGCGCCCCCTGACTCATGATTTGATTTTCAATATTCTCGATGCCTGCAATCTGCAGCTGACGCAAGTTCTTGTTGATGACCTCCGCGGCAATACTTTCATTGGGAAATTGGTTATCATGAATTCAGCGGAGGAGGAATTCCTTGTGGATACGCGTCCTTCAGACGCCATCGTGCTCGCAACGCGCATCAAGGCGCCCATCTTTGTGAATGAAGATGTCCTGAACATCGCTTCCCATCCGCCGGAAGAAGAGGAAGGCAAGTGGTCGCAGGATGAAGACCTTTTATAATAATATTCTAATAGCGATGAATAATTCATGAATGAGAGCTTCTGTGACCCTTTATGGGAGGCTTTTTATGAAGGTCATCCTCTGCGCATATTCTGCTCCAGTTTTTCCATTTTTCCATATTATCAAGCGGCTGAATTATTGGTTCAAAAAATTCTTCAATATATTGAACGCGACTTAATCATTCCATATTCTCCTGATTTGATTGAGAATTATTTAACCCAACGCGGAATTATAATTGAGGACAAAATCGTTGACTCTTCTATGTTGGAATGCAGCCGCTTTTTTTTGTCTGCCTGCGAACCTGAAAATCGTCTCATCACATTATATCCAAAGGCAATTATGAAGCAGGCGGAGCGGATTTCAATCAGCGCCCAAGAGGCGCGCGCTATTTTGCTGTCGCATGAATGGTTTCATATTATTTTTTTTGAATTGGGGGCGTCTTTCGAATTAGTTTTTTTTTCCGAATCGGAAAGAATTATCATCGAGGAAGTTGCAGCGCGAATGTTTGCCATACGCATATTGGGTTATGCCCTTCATCCAACCGTTCTTGATGGAGAATCGCCTCCCGCAGGTTTTACGGCTGATAGCGGACAAAGAGAGCGGTGATGTCATCGCTTTGAGGGTCGCCGTGTGTGAAGGCGCGCACATCCTCAATAACGCCCTCGATTATCCCCGATGCTGATTGATTATTAAGACGTTGCAGGCTTTGTATCAGGCGGGTCGTCGTAAAGAATTCGCTTTTTTGCGTTTGGGCTTCTGTGATGCCGTCTGTATATAAAAAAATCCCATCTCCCGGTTCAAGATTCAGCGTCTTATTTTGATAACAACGCTCTGGGAATATTCCAAGAGGGATGTTTTCACAACATGAAATCGCCTGCAGTTCACCGGATTTCCGAACAATAAATGGGGGGTTATGCCCCGCGTTGCAGAAAGCTACTTCGCCCGTGTTTGTGTTTAGCATTGCATAAAACAATGTCACAAACATGGATTCGGAATTATCCTCCACAAGCATATCGTTAACTTTGTTCAGACACTTCCCCGGATCAATCTCAGTTATAGCCTGCGCTTTTAAAAGCGTACGTGTGAACATCATAAAAAGCGAAGCGGGGACTCCTTTGCCAGATACATCGGCAATAACAAAAGCCAGATGCTCGGGATCTATAAAAAAGAAATCATAATAGTCGCCGCCGACCTGCCGAGCGGGAATCATAACGGCATGAATGTCCAAATCATTGCGAGCCGGAAAGGGCGGGAACTTTCTTGGAAGAATAGATAGTTGAATATCGCGGGCGA
Organism: candidate division BRC1 bacterium ADurb.Bin183; assembly: GCA_002070185.1. Taxonomy (GTDB): domain Bacteria; phylum Sumerlaeota; class Sumerlaeia; order MWCT01; family MWCT01; genus MWCT01. Next base: position 28,346 of record MWCT01000005.1, on the reverse strand, counting down.
TATCAAGTTCGCGCTGAATTGCTTCCAGTTGTTTATGTTCATGCTCGGCTTTTTTGAGTTCATAAATAAGCCGATGCGTTTTCTGAATTGTGATGTCGAGGTCTTGAAAATCTATCGGTTTTGTCAGAAAATCAAACGCCCCTCGATTCATCGCCGTTCGGATATTTTCCATATCTCCATAAGCGGAAACGATTACGGATTTAAGAAGCAGATTCATCTCGTTCAATTTCAAAAGAAGCGTCAACCCATCCATGTCCGGCATGTTTATATCGGTCAAGACAATATCAATATCATTATTCTTTTGAATAATATCAAGCGCCTCAATACCGTTGCCGGCAAATAGGAAGGCATATTCATTTTCTTTAATCTGCCTTCGAAAGCGCTGGCGAATCAAGAGTTCAAGATCCGGTTCATCATCCACAACAAGAAGTCTAATAGTCATTTCATTTCCTTCGGCGCCGCCTCATCCGCCAGAATCCTTTTTTTCAATGGGTCAAAATCAATTGGCTTGGTAATGTAATCATCGGCGCCATATTGGACTGCTTTTTGGTAATTAGTTTCATCATTGTAAGCGGTAATCATGAATACTTTTTGCTCAGGCGTATTCGTCTTGATAATGCGCAGGAGTTCGAGCCCGGACATGCCGGGCATATTGATGTCGGAAAGAATGAGCACCACATCGGCTGCGCCTGAGTTGTTTAATATTTGCAAAGCCTCTTCTCCCGAAAGGGCAAAAAGCATTTCAACTTTGCCGCCTTTTATTTCCCTGCGGAATTTCTGTTCAAAAAGCAGTTTGACATCAGGCTCGTCATCCACAACAAGCATTTTCATTTTTCACACCTTTTCATCCGCTTTGCGCGTTCTCCCAGAAGGCATCCGCACCGGACACGATTTAGCATCTTTGGGAATTGTCACAATAAATTCGGCAAACTCTCCCTCTTCTGCCTCCACCCTGACCTGCCCGCAATGCTCATGAACGACCACATCATAAACGATGGATAGCCCAAGACCCGTTCCTTTGCCGGTTGGTTTAGTGGTAAAAAACGGCGAGAATATTTTTTCTTTGATGTTGGCGGGTATGCCCCTTCCATTATCATGGATGCGCAGTTCCACGCAATCGCCCAAGTCGCGCGTTTGAACTGTAAGCACAGGGTTAAAAGCATCGCCTGTTGCTGATTTCTTTTTTTCGTAAGCGGAGTCGCACCCGTTGTTAACAAGGTTCAATATGGCGCGGCTCAAATCTTGCGGCACGATGGAGATCTGTCCTATAGCAGGATCAAGTTTGGTGATAATTTTGACATTGAAAGAGGCGTCCTGCGCCCGCATTCCGTGGTATGCAAGGTTGACATATTCCGTGACAAGCGCATTAAAATCGGTCATCTGCCGCTCCCCTGTCTTGCCGCGGGAATGAAGCAGCATCCCGCGCACAATGCTGTCTGCGCGCTTGCCGTGTTCTTGAATTTTTTGGACGTTTTGTTCCATGTTCGCGATGATATCTTCAATAGCGTCCCATTCTTTAGCGTCAAACTTTTTACGCGCCGATTGAAGCGATTCTTTCAACTCTCCGCATAATTCAACGGAAAGTTCAGAAAAATTATTTACAAAATTTAAGGGATTTTTAATCTCATGGGCAATGCCCGCAGTGAGCACGCCGAGCGACGCCATCTTCTCCTGCAAAATAATCTGTTCCTGCATTTCTTTAAGGCGAGCCACTGCCTTTTCCAATTCGATATTCCGCTCCCTCACCTCGCTGGTTCTTTTTGCAACAAGCGAATCCAGGCGTTCGTTGTTTTGTTTAAGCTCGCCCAGCAAGCGGTCGTTTTCTCCAAATATGCGGGAAATGGTTTCAAACCATGGGCGCCATGTTACAGGAACTTTAGGAATAGGCATACCAGCATCTCGGCTTGCATTCTCAATGTGAAGGATTAATTTTTCGGCAGGTTTAATAAATTCCTCGCGCGTTGCCCGATTGGTCACAAGCAGCATAAAAGTCAGCCCGAGCATCAACACAATCAAAACAAGCGCCGACCCCAACATTTGATTCAGGAAGACCGCCTTACGCGGAGCCAGCAAGACCAGACGCCACGGGGCATTTTTTAATGGTTGATAGGTAAAAAGATATTTCCCCACATGCTGAATTGTAAGCGGATTTGCCTGAAATAATTTGTCTATCTGCACAGGCATTTGTGACGGGAAAGCCGCCTGAATTGATTTAACGCTTGTATCGCTTGAGTGGGCCAATGTCGGATGAGCCAGAATCTCATTGCGCTCATTGATAAGAAACAATGTCGCAGGGCGATAGGGAAAATTGGAAACAAATTTATTCAGACTATCCAGTGTGGCGTCAATTGCGACCGTTCCAAGAAATTCATCGCCGCGGTAAACCGGCGCGCCGCAGGTTACCATCAACCCTTTTCCCGCCATGTCCACGTAAGCGCTGGTAAAGAATATTTTCCGCGTTGGATTTTTGAAAGGAGTCCCGAGAATGTAGAACTCTTGTCCCAAAGCTGAATCAGTATAATGAAAATCGGATGAAGGAGTCCATGGATATATGGCGATGAATTCGTTTCGCGATGTATAATAAACCCAAGGAACAAAGGGAAGATTTGCTATGGCGCTCCTGAAAATAGGCAAAAGGGAAAATACCATTTTGATTTCTTGATAATACTCTTCGGGACGGTTGCGGTATGAGCCTTTTCCTGTAAGGTTAGCATAACATGATTTATTAAAAGGCTCTTTAAGATTATCCATGTGGAAAAAACCGCTGGTTGGATTGTCTTCAAAACAGGTGAATATATCGGGTTGTTTCGCCGCCTCTTCCGGGTCAAAGAAAAAACTTTCGGCGGCGATTTTACAAGTGTTGATATGATTTGTTGCGTTTTCCAGAAAATAATCCATGCTTTGGGCGGTTTCGCGAAAGCGTTCAGTCGCCTGCCGCATAATATTTTGATATTGAATCTGAGCCTGAAGGATGAAAAGCCCAAAAGCCACAAGGATAACACTAAGAAATGTTATCTTCATGATTCGATTATAACGTTGAAAAAAATTCATTTTATCTGTCATTTTTCAAAACTTTGTTTTAATGTCACGGAACAATCCGTTTGATAATCGTAAAACAATTTTCACCGCCGGGATTATTTTCATACCGAATTTCATCGGTCATTTTTCGCGCAAGGAGAATGCCGCGTCCGCCAATGGATATGTCCTGAATGGATGCCGGCAGAGCGGTTGGCTGCTCCGGCGGCAATACAAAACCGGGACCTCTTTCATAGATGCGAACAATAACACGTCCTTCGCGGGTTTCGACCTCGCCGCGGTATCGTTTGGCGCTATCCCCGCCGCATCCATACATGACGGCATTTGTGGCAATTTCATCAACAGCCAGTTCAAGCCTGCGGCTATCTTCCTTTTTCATGCCCTTTGCCTCGGCAAAGGTTTTCACCAGAGCGCACACGACGACAATGAGCGATGTGTCCGCAGGCATTTCAAAAAAGATAATGGATGAATCCATAAAAGTCTGCCTTAGACCTTCTATCAAGATGCAAAAAAGCGAACGGCTTCGTCGCGGATGGGGAATATTTTAAAAACAGCGTCCAGTCCGGCGAATTGGAACACTTCTTCAACTGCGATATTCATCCCGCAGAGAACTAACTTCCCGCCGGCTTCTTCGACATGTTTGAAAATCTTTACAAACAAACGCAGACCGCTGGAGCTCACATAATCCACACCGCCGAGGTCAAAAACTATCTGGCAATTTTTTTGGGTCTGCTCATCTTGAACCATTTGCTGGAAATACTTTTCCGCAATTTCAGCGCCGGCAATATCCATCCTGCCCTTAATCTCAAAGATATCCACCGCCCCAGATTTTTGAGATGTGATTTCCATACCAGAACTCCCGGTTTTCATTACAATTCATTTAATAACAATTGCATTAATCAAGGCGCGGGATATCAAAATCAAGCGGAAAATCAAGGATGAGGGGGCTTATGAGGTTATTTGTCATTGACGGTTCATAAAGAGGGTTTCCCAAAAACACGTTAGCCAATGTTGCTGAAATATTGGGACTTAATTATTTTGTCATGCATGGCAAAAAACTCTTGACGCGCGAAAGATGTGTATCAAATTATCTTTTTTGTTTTATCGGATAAAAAAAGGAATTTGAGTTCCTTTTTTGCTGGGGCGTAGTCGAGTTGGTAAGACGTCTGACTCTGGATCAGAAGGTCGTAGGTTCGAGTCCTACCGCCCCAGCCAATCGTCACGGCGGTATCGTCTAGTCTGGTCTAGGACGCGGCCCTCTCAAGGCTGAAACACGGGTTCAAATCCCGTTATCGCTACCATAGGCATGATAGAGGAATCCCTGCGGTGGGATGGCCGAGCGGTTTAAGGCGGCGGTCTTGAAAACCGTTGAGCGAGAGCTCCGGGGGTTCGAATCCCTCTCCCACCGCCACTTCATCATTTCTATTTCTTTTAATCAGTTGACTTCTCTTTGAATGGGTTAACATAATCCTCCAGTTTAGTTTGGAGGAGAGAAATTGCGAAAGTCCAAAATATTTTTTACCCTTTTTTATTTTTTGATTACGGCGTTTTCTCCGATTTATGCGCTGGACACGGTTGCCCCAACCTCCCAGACAGTCACATTAAAACGATTATTTCCTTTCGAAAAGGGTTATAGATGGCGTTACATTCATCGCACTCCTGAAGGCGAGTCCCGTATTTCCAGCGATTACATCGGCAGCGTCTCCAAAGAGGGCAAAGAATATTATATGCTTGGCAATCCTTATGGCGTCAGTTATTTTGAATTCACAAAGGATGCCATTTATCATCGCGCTGTGGCGCCAGCCCAAGAACCCAACGCGGCAAGTTTTTATCGCGATGGCGATATGATACGTCTTCAAATGCCGCTGGAAAAAGGCAACCGTTGGAGCAACAAGGGATGGCTCGAGGTAGATGGTCAAGCAAGGCTGATTGTTTCAGAAACGGAAATTTTGGGGTGGAACAGGATTGAAGTCCCCGCCGGCACGTACGACTGTCTTGTGACTAGTTCATCTCTCAACACACTTTTCCTCCGTAAAGAAATGAAAGCCGGTCTGGGGTCGCTTGCTCATGAATTAATCTGGTATGCCCCAGACGTAGGCATTGTCCAAAGAATGAAATATCTTGTTTATCCGGGCGAGCCGGAAGAATTTCTTAATGAGGATAAACTTGAGGTTTTTAACAAGTAAGCGGAGCGAAGGGGTGTGTCATTGAGAGTCTGTGCCATCGGGTTGCAGGGCGTTTGAGGAAGAGAGATCAAGTTCCATTTCCCATGCGGCGGTGCCATCGGGATAATAATCATATAAAATACTCACAAACTTAAAACCTAAATTTTTGTGCAGCTCGAGCGAGGGGAGGTTATCAATCGCAATCTGGCTGACAACGCACGGCGCTTTGTGTTTTCGCATTTCCTCTATCATTTCGCTCAGGAGGCGCCGCCCTAAGCCGCGGCGGCGATATTCGGGATGCACATCCAGCGTTAGAATCGTTCCTTCGTGGGCATCGCCCAGGCAGTATGCAATCAGACTCTCCCCTTCTCGCTCTCTCAATAATATGGCGCCTTCAAATTTTGTATAAGCCAGCAAATCTCGATAGGAATAGTTCAGCGGCGGCTCAAAACAGAGCGCATCCAGAACAACAAGTTCCTGAATTTCATGAGGCGTAAGTTTCATGTATATTATGCGCTCTTTTATTTTTTTCGCGTCTGCAAAATATATAAACATAAACCCACAAGCCCGCAAGGTTCAGGGCATATCCAACGGCAATCCCCCAAGCAACGCCCGTCAAATCATAGCCGCGAGCAAGTAAATATATTGAAACTGCCACCATTGCAACCGATGTCATCGCCATGACAACAAATTGTTCCATCTGGCGCATGATGGTTTGCAAAAACCAGCTAGGTCCAACCATAAGCGATATTAAGAGTCCTGTTAATAGCGAAATTTTTGCCGCTGCAATGCCGTAAGCATATTTCGGCAAAAAACGCATAACAAAATATGGGATAAAAAAGTAAAGGACAACTGAGGCGGCAAGCGTCATGAGGAATGATATCAATGATGATTTTACCACATAGGTCAAAAGAGAGGAGGGCGAATGTGTTGCGCCATAAACGTTGGACATAACTGGAGAATAGACCTGCCCGACAACTGTTTGAAAAAGGTTGACCATGCGCAAAAGCGCCATGCAGATGCCGTAGTATCCCACCATTGTGGTTCCGAGAAATCCAAGAATGATAAGACGATCGAAAGAGAATAGGACGATGCAAACGGCTGAGATGAACATCAAAGGGACGCCGGTTTTAATTAAATATCGGGTTGTTTTCCAATCAAATCTCGCTCGGTTTTCATCTTTTGCCAAACCGGCGGCAAAACACAAACCCAACGCTGCGGATATAATGGCGCGCATACAGAATCCATAAAATTTCCAGCGCCAGATAAGAACAAGGCAAGCCAGCATGGCAGCCGCCTGAACTAATTGCACGTATCCCACCTGTTTGAATCGCTGCGTAACTTTCATCAAAGCGATGTAATATTGAGTCCCCAAAAATAAAAGCGATGCGGCAATGGCGCTGGCTATTCCAATTCTAAGTTCGCTTCTCCACGCGCCGCCGAATAAACATGCAACCGCAAGAGTAATAAGCGCTCCTGCAATAATCAAAAGGATAAGATTATATTTCACGGTTTCTGAAATCTTATACGCTTCGGAGTCTTTGTTCATTCCTCGGAAATAAGGTATGGCGCGTTCCATGCCATGAATAAGCCCCAGATGAAAAAATATGCCGTAATCAAGAATTAAAGCCACGCTTGACCAGACTCCATAGACAGAGGGTTCCACGAGTTTTAGGGCTATAATACCTTGAAATAAAACAATCAGGCTTGAGACAAGCGTTGTTGAGGAGAAATGGAAGATTTGCTCCAGCATTCGGCGGGGATTGTCATCGAGTCGCGCCATGATTAATTATGCGTTATCAATCGCCTTGATTTCCGCTTTGGAGGCGCTGGGCTTAACTGTCGTCAAAATTGTTTTTATCTGGTTTTCAAGTTTCGCGGCAACCTGCGGATTATCTTTAAGGAATCGGCGCGTATTCTCGCGCCCTTGTCCCAGACGCGTTCCGTCATAGGAGAACCAGGCGCCCGTTTTTTCAATCGCTTTATGCGAAACTCCCAAATCAATCAGATCGCCCTCGCGGCTGATACCTTTGCCAAAAATGATATCAAATTCCGCATTGCGGAAGGGAGGTGAAATTTTGTTCTTCACCACTTTTGCCCTGACCTGATTTCCTATAACATCCTCCTGTTCCTTGAGCGAACCGATGCGGCGCACGTCAACGCGCACGGAGGCGTAAAATTTGAGGGCGCGTCCGCCGGGCGTTGTTTCATTTGAGCCAAACATAACGCCGATTTTTTCGCGCACCTGATTGATGAAAATCAGGCAGGTTTTGGAGCGGCTGATGGAGGCGGTCAGTTTGCGCAGCGCTTGAGACATGAGGCGCGCCTGCAAACCCACATGCGCATCTCCCATCTCTCCTTCGAGTTCCGCTTTCGGAACAAGAGCCGCCACCGAGTCTATCACCACAATATCCACCGCATTGGAACGAACCAAGGTTTCCGCAATGTCAAGCGCTTGCTCTCCAGTATCAGGTTGTGAGATTAAAAGCTCATCCAGTTTAACGCCAAGGTTGCGGCAATAAACCGGATCAAGGGCATGTTCAGCGTCAATGAAAGCCGCCACGCCTCCCGCCGCTTGCGCGTTAGCAACCGCATGCAGGGCAAGCGTCGTCTTGCCGGAAGATTCGGGTCCGAATATCTCAATCACGCGCCCCCTTGGATACCCCCAGACTCCAAGCGCGTAATCCAGAGAAAGCGCGCCTGTGGGAATGACCATAATATCGCCATATGAGACCTGTTCGCCAAATCGCATGATGCTGCCTTTGCCGTATGTCCGCTCAATCTGCGTCAGCGCCAAATCCAGCGCTTTGTTCTTCTGCTCCCGCTCTTTGTCCATTTGATTCACTCCAGATATGAAATTTCCAGATTCATGCGAAAGAAAAATTCACACAAAAATCAAAAAATACATAGCGAGGTTCAAGGTTGCTTACAAGACTTTTTTTCTACTTTAAACCGCCATGTTTGTAATATTCTTCGCGCAAAATACTCATCAGGTAAAAATCGCTGTAACGGTCATGATGATACATAGCCTGACGCATAATGCCTTCTTGGACAAAGCCGGATTTCAAATACGCGCGATGCCCCCGTTCATTTTCCGTTGAGACAACAAGTTGAATCCGGTTGAGGTTCAATTGGTCGAACCCGTATTTAAGCATCATGCGCGTTGCCTCTCCGCCGAACCCCTTGCCCCAGTCTGCCGGGTCTGCGATGCGGATGGAAAAAACGGCGGCGCGGCTGACGAGGTCAACGCGGTGAAACGCCGTTATACCGACCGCCCTATCGGTTTCTTTTTCACAAATAATAAACGGGATGTAATCTTGGCGGTCGTAAAGATTTTTAATATCCAACTCTTGTCGGTTGATATTGGAGGGAAACGCTATAAAAAAAGTTTCGCGCACCTCCGGTTGATTGTTGCAACGGAGGAGGAGATTGGCATCATCCATTTCCACGGCGCGGAAATAGATTTTTTCGCCAATGATAAAAGGCGTTTTCATTCTTTTTTCTCCTTTTCTTCAAGAATTTCTATGCGTTTTTTCAAATCTCGAATTGTTTGCATAAGTTCGGGAAGATGTTTCAATGCCATAGCGATTTTTATCCCCTCCCGCGCAGGCATGGCAGGCGATCCAAACATCTGCATTCCATCGTGTATGTCCTGTGCGACACCGGATTGCGCGCCCAGCATAACCTTATTGCCAATTTGAATATTGTCCTTGATGCCGACTTGCCCGCCAAAGATGCACCCCGCTCCGATTTTTGTGGAGCCCGCAATCCCCACTTGCGCCGCCATCATGCAATATGGACCGATTTCAACATTGTGGGCAATCTGAATAAGATTGTCTATTTTTGTTCCGCGCCCGATGCGCGTTTCAGTGAAAGAGGCTCGGTCAATGCAGGTATTTGAGCCGATTTCCACATCATCCTCAACAACAACGCGTCCCACCTGACGAATTTTCACAGGCAATCCGTTGATGACCTCGAACTTGAATCCGTCGCTGCCGACAACCGCGCCCGGATGTAGAATTACCCGATCGCCAATAATGCAATCATCCATCACCGATACTTGCGGGTGAACCAATACCCCTTTGCCAATTTTAGCGTTTCGTCCAATATAACAAAGCGCGCCGATGATAGCGCCGTCCCCAATCTCCGCACCCGATTCAATAACGCTCATCGGACCAATTGTCACGGATTTCCCCATTCTGGCAGATTCATGAACGATGGCTGTGTCATGTATCTTGCCGGTTGGGGCAACTTCGGGATAAAAGATATCCAACATGGCAATAACGGATTGCCAGACCTGCGCCGTTTTTAAGAGCACTTTACCCGGCAAATCCATGTCTAAGGGAACGATAACGGCGGCGGCTTTTGTTTTTTCCGCTTGGGAGCGATATTTGGCGGAAGAGACGAATGACAAATCATTCTTTCCAGCCATCTCAAGCGTTGTGAAGCCGGTAATCAGTAAATCTCCCGCCGAGGGAGGCGAGAGTTCCGCGCCGATACGCGCAGTTAGATCTAATATTTTATATTCCATTTTCACCCCTCATATAAAGTGTGTGAACAAATAGTGCCGCACGTATGGAATTGCAATAAGTTTTATTGTGCAAATTAAGGCGCCGTAAAAAGTTGAAAAATATCTCTTGACGCGCAAGTCTGATTATTCAATATAGTATCCGTTTTTTGTATACGGAAAGACGTGCGAGTTATTTGAAAATAATTTTGGGCGGTTAGCTCAGCGGGAGAGCATCGGCCTTACAAGCCGGGGGCCACAAGTTCAAATCTTGTACCGCCCACCACAAAAGGGCAGAGGCTCTATCGCGGCTCCTCTTCCCAACACAATCGAATATGCGGGGGCGTAGTTCAGCTGGTTAGAACGCCGGGCTGTCAATCCGGAGGTCGCGAGTTCGAGCCTCGTCGCTCCCGCCATAAAAAAACCCGCAAGGCTGCAATTCCTTGCGGTTTTTTTGTTTCTGCCGTCTTCAATTTTTATATTCTCAAATCCCATCAATCTCCACCCGTTCCAGATACACCCAAGCATTGGGGTCATCTTCCGTTCCGATGTTGATGAGGTCAAAGGAAATTGAAAAGCCCGAGCTAACTGCCGTTGCAGGCATCGTAAATAAAAGGTCATAAGCCCGCTCTTGCTTGGTCGGTGAAAACTCGCCGCCGCCGCGGCTGTCAATCATTAAAACCGCCACGCTCTGATAATCGCCGCTGTTGATGCGAAGGCGAATGCCGGGCGTTTTTGAGGAGTCATCAAGGCTGCTCTTGATGGTAAACCGCGCGCGGTAATTCCGCCCAGCTGTGAAGGCGATATAAGGGCTCTCCCATGAGCCATAACAGTTTGTGCTTCCTGCCGGCGAAAGTCCCAGATGCCCGTTCAAATCAGTTTTCTGGGGGACTCCAAAGACAGAGGGCGCCGACTGGAATTGCCAGCCATCCGCCCCATCATTAAAATCAAAATCTGAACCTTCCGGTAAAAGAGTGGAAACGGGATTAAGCAGGACATCGCCTAAATTCAGGGTTTGGTTGGCTGTAATATTCACTCGCTTCTGAACAAACATATACCCGTAACCCCACGCTTGGAAGTCATGATAACCGGGCGTGATATTTGTCAGCGTAAAAACGCCATCCGTTCCTGTTATGACTCTTGTGGATTCCAAACCGTTCAACTGAACAACTCCCTGATTGACGGGGGCTCTTGTAAGGGCATCGCGCAAAACTCCTGTAATGGCGCCTTTCAAGGGTTGCAAGGCGATGTTAAAGGTTGTGTTTGAATTGTGTTTCACTTCGATGGTTGATTCATAATAACCGTAATTATCAGCCCATGACTGCACTTTGCGTTTGCCGATGCGGACTTTTTCTATTCGATATAAACCGTTTTCATTGGCTCGAACCTGCGTTGATTCATTGCCGTCATATTGGACGACGGCATTGGCAATAGCCGCTCCGGTTTGGGCGTCGGTAATTTTGCCGGATATTGTTCCTGCCTGAGGTATCAAATCTATATCATGGGTTGTGGTTCCCGAAAGGGGTGTTGCTATGTTCATAGTATAATCAACGTATGCGGTTTGTTTAACTGATATGGTATAACTCCCTTGCGGGATATCAATTATGCGATAAGCGCCGGATGCGTTTGTAGCTGCGGAGCGGGGAGCTCCTCCCTCAAGCGTAACAGTAACATTGCTAAGCGGCTCCAGCGTCCAGGCATCTTGCACCGTGCCTTCAAGGATGCTCAACGCCGCGTTTGTTCTGGATGAGATGTTTTGCCCATCATATTGAACAAAACCAAAGCGCGGCGCCACCACAATCTGTCCCAGATAAGCCTCGCTCCAATAATGCCGCATATAAACGGAATTTTCGTAAGGTCCATAATCGTATGCATTCTTTGGATACGTTGCGCGCTGAAATATCATAAATCTCTCATAGCCATTGAAATATTGCACATTCCACGAAGTATTATTCGATGGATTTGCGGGAAACCAGATTGGCGGATTTTTTACAAAGGAGATGCCTCCCTCTTGAAGCAGCCTAATATTGCCCGCGGCATCTTGGGCGATGTAAAATTTAAAACTTTGTCCGGTAGAATCCGAATATGCCACAGAAAGGGCGTTGATGTTATCAAGGACTGCAACGCCATCTAAATTATATTTACTCCATCCCAGAATGCCGGTTTCCGGGTTTCTCCCATCCAGTCGAATGGATAACCCCGGATGCCACGCTGAAAAATAAGGGTGGGAGATGTCCGCGCTTGAGGCATTAAAATCCTGGGCAAAAGAGGTTCCTACAAAAAAGGCGCATATTAAAATTATGATTAAATTTCGCGTTCGCATGATTGTTTCCCCCATTAAGATTTATTCCATCGAAACTATTCGTTTGTATCTTTCCAAAATTTGCGCATGTCAACTATGAATGGATATTATGGCTGAGGGTTTAGCAAGAAAACAAAAAGAGCCGTTCGGTTTGCGAATATCCGAACGGCTCAATGGTGCATGCTCTTTAAATTAGGTTCCCATTTCCCACGAGGCAAGATACTTTTTCTGCTCAGCTGTCAAGGTGTCAATTTTAATGCCCAGCGATGCGAGTTTGAGTTGGGATACTTCGACATCAATCTCGGTGGGAACGATATAAACTTTCTTTTCCAGTTTGCGCGCATTTTTTGCCATGAATTCAGCGCACAGCGCCTGATCCGCAAAGGACATGTCCATAACACAGGCGGGATGTCCTTCCGCCGCCGCCAGATTGATGAGGCGCCCTTCGCCCAAGAGATTGATTTTTTTGCCGCCCTTAAGCGTGTATTCAGCGACAAAGGGGCGAATCTGGCGTTTTTTCACGGCGATTTTTTCCAGAGTTGGGATGTCAATTTCGACGTTGAAATGACCGGAATTGCAAATGATAGCGCCATCCTTCATTTTAATGAAGTGTTCTTTGCGTAAGACATTTATGTCGCCTGTCAGGGTGACAAAGATATCGCCAATCGGCGCCGCTTCGCTCATCGGCATGACGCGGTAGCCATCCATCGTTGCCTCGAGGGCGCGCAGCGGGTTGACCTCCGTCACAATCACGTTTGCGCCCAGCCCATTTGCGCGCATTGCTGTGCCGCGACCGCACCAACCATAGCCGGCAACAACGACCGTTGAACCTGCAATAAGGCGGTTTGTGGCGCGCTGAATGCCGTCAATGGTGGATTGTCCAGTGCCATATCGGTTGTCAAAAAGATGCTTGGTATCTGCGTCGTTGACGGCGATGACAGGGATTTTCAAGACGCCTTCTTTTTCCATAGCGCGCAGGCGAATGACGCCTGTGGTCGTTTCCTCTGTTCCGCCAATAACGCCGTTGATGATGGCATCACGTTCTTTTTGAGAAATCGAGTCATACCATTTTTTAACAACGGGGTGAATATTTTTGAAGCGCTTCATCGCCATGAAAAGCAGCGTGGAGACCAAATCTGCGCCGTCATCCATTGTGATATTGGGTTTATGGGCAATGGCGCTTTTGATATGATCATAATAGGTATCTTCATCCTCGCCCTTGATGGCAAATGTGGGGATATTGAAAATTTTGACAAGCGCAGCGGCAACATCGTCCTGTGTGGAAAGGGGATTAGAGGCGCATATAGCCACATCCGCTCCGCCCGCTTTTAAGGTCAGCAACAGATTCGCCGTTTCGGTCGTTACATGAAGGCAACATGAGAGGCGGATTCCTTTCAATGGTTTTTGTTTGGCAAAACGTTTGCGTATGCTGCGCAAAACAGGCATGTCCTGTTCAGCCCATTCGATACGGAGCTTGCCGTGTTCGGCAAGCGAAAGGTCATGGACATCGTAATTCATGGAAGTTCCTTTCTTTTGGATGCGTAATCATGGAAATGCTTTTTCAAAGCAAAATCTCTGCCATCGCATCAATTATTACAAGGCGTTTTTAAAAACGTTCACCATGTCAGTTTTTTCCCAAGTAAATTCTTTTTCGTTCCGCCCGAAATGTCCGTATGCGGATGTCTTGAAATAGATAGGGCGTTTGAGGTCAAGACGTTCAATGATAGCAGCCGGACGGAAGTCAAAATTCTTTTTCACAATCTTGACGAGTTTTTCATCGCTGATTTTACCGGTTCCAAAAGTATCCACATATATGGAAAGGGGGTCCGCCACGCCGATGGCATAAGCAACTTGAATCTCGCACTTTTGCGCAGCGCCTGAGGCAACAATATTTTTGGCAACCCAACGCGCGAAATATGCTGCGCTTCGGTCAACTTTGCTGGGGTCTTTGCCGGAGAATGCTCCGCCGCCGTGGCGGCTATATCCGCCGTATGTATCCACGATAATCTTTCGCCCTGTCAAACCGGTATCGCCATGAGGTCCGCCTTTTACAAAACGTCCGGTGGGGTTGACATGATATTTTGTATTCTCATCGAGCATGTTTTTCGGGAGCGTAGGCTTGATCACTTTTGCAATGACTTCTTCGCGAATGGTCGTTTGAGCAACATCAGGAAAATGCTGTGTTGAGATAACAACGGAATCAATGCGGATAGGCGTTGAGCCATCGTATTGGACAGTGACCTGGCTTTTTGAATCAGGGCATGCCCATTTGATTGTCCCATTTTTGCGCAGCTTGGCAAAATGCTGCACCAGTTTGTGAGCCATCATAATGGGCATGGGCATGAGTTCTGGGGTTTCATTGCATGCAAAACCGAACATCATACCTTGGTCTCCGGCGCCTTGTTTCATCTTGTTCTTTTTCACCACACCCATAGCAATATCGGGCGATTGAGGACGAATGGCTGTCAACACGCAGCATGTTTCTGAATCGAAGCCCATGGAGCTGTCCGTATAGCCAATCTTTTTGATGGTATCGCGGGCAATCTGCTCAAAATTAATCCATCCGCCGCAGGTAATTTCGCCGCCAACGAGCGCCAGACCCGTTGTCACGAAGCACTCGCAAGCGCAGCGTCCGTTTTTATCTTGTTCAAAAACGGCATCAAGGACTGCGTCTGAAATCTGGTCGCAAACTTTGTCCGGATGCCCTTCTGATACTGATTCCGACGTAAAAAAACGTGTCATAGTCATGAAAGCCCACCTCCGAAAAGTTTTATTCGATCTTGATGATCGAGGAATCTCCTACGTTCAATTGGAGGTAATTATCCTCCACTTTGGCATTGTCGCCAATGAGGGAATTTTCCAAAAGCATATCTTGGACCTGTGCGCTTTTGCCAACGATGGAATTGCGCACAATACTCCCCTCTACATTAGCATCCTCTGAAATTGAAACATAAGGTCCGATGATGGAATCTTTTACTATTGCAGACTTGGCAATAAAAACCGGCGGTTTAATCAAGGAGCCGGGATAACGCTGTTCAAAAAAGTCTTTCTGTTTAGAACTGGGCGATTTTTCCAAAAGGGCGCGATTGGTTTCGAGCATAGTCTCCGGTTTGCCGCAATCGAACCAGCCATTGATACCGAAAGTGCGGAATGGCGCGCCGCGGTCGAGCATCCTCTGCAGGGCATCCGTCAGTTGGAATTCCCCTCTGGTTGTTACGTTATTGTTGATATTGTAATCCAGACAATCAAAAAGCAAGGCTGGCTGCGCGATGTGGTAAATGCCGACAATTGCGAGATTTGTGGGCGGATTTTCCGGCTTCTCAATAAGACGCGTCACCACATCTCCTTTGAGTTCAACAATGCCAAACCGTCTGGGGTCATCCACTTCTTTGACGGCAATGGCGTTTTCCTTAAGTTTCAAAACAGGCGCCAGATTCGCCGAGAATATAGTATCTCCTAAAATAATCAAAACCGACTCATGGTCTTTGTGAATTGGTTTTGCTAGCGAAATGGCATGACCAAGCCCGCGCATTTCTTTTTGGTCAATAAAATTTGCTTTGAATTTGTAGTTGTCTCTGACCCATTTTTCAATGGCGTCGCCAAAATAATGAACAATGAACGTCACTTCATCCGCATCCAAAGAAACCAATTCATCAAGGATGTGGGCAAGGATTGGTTTTCCGGCAACCTCCAAAAGAGGTTTTGGAGCAGAAAAGGTATGCGGACGCAGCCGCGTCCCCAATCCCGCTGCAGGTATTATAGCTTTCATTTCGCCTCCTTTTTTTCCGTCTTTTTTGACGGATTATATTTTTCTGTTTTAACCTGAGAACAAGCCAGCATCTCCACAGAAAGCGGGTCGGGATAAACCCCTTCAAAAACGATGCGTTTTACTCCGGCGTTGATAAGTATTTTTGCGCAAACGCTGCAAGGATGGGCGGTGACATAGATTTCCGAATCGCGCGTGCTTACGCCTAAAAGCGCCGCTTGGGCAATGGCGTTCTGCTCGGCGTGAGCGCCGCGGCAGATTTCATGACGTTCGCCTGACGGGATATTCATTTGTTGGCGCAGGCATCCGACTTCGCCGCAATGTTCCAACCCGGATGGCGCGCCGTTATACCCCGTGGCGAGGATGCGTTTATCTTTGACCAAAACAGCGCCCACCTGACGCCGAAGGCATGTTGAACGCTTTCTGACCACTTGCGCCACTTCCATAAAATATTCATCCCAGGTAGGGCGTTTTTCGCTTGTCACCGTTGATTCCTCATTTCAAGAATTAAAAACTCCTTTGTGCAGCGGGAAATTTTTGCAAAGTTCGGCGACCTGCTGCCGAACATCGTTTTTTACCTTTTCATCATCCGGGTTCTTTAGAACGCGGGCAATCCATTTGCCAATGGTTTTCATCTCCTCTTCTTTCATGCCGCGAGTTGTCAACGCGGGGGTGCCGATGCGGACACCGCTTGCCTCCATCGGCTTGCGTGTATCAAAAGGAATCATGTTTTTGTTTATGGTAATTCCGGCTTCTTCGAGAGCGGATTGAGCTGCCTTGCCGCTGATGTTGAACGCGCTCAAATCCACAAGGAAAAGATGCGTGTCCGTGCCGCCTGAAACGAGTCTCAAACCGTGTTGCGTCAGCGAATCGCCCAGAATGCGCGCATTGATGAGGACCTGCTCGATATACTTTTTGAAGGCGGGCTGCATGGCTTCATGAAATGCAACGGCTTTGGCGGCTATCACATGCATGAGCGGTCCGCCTTGCATGAATGGGAATACCGTTTTGTCAATTGCCTTTGCAAATTCTTCTTTGCAGAGGATGAAACCGCTGCGGGGTCCCCGCAATGTTTTATGGGTTGTGCTTGTGACGATTTGCGCTGTTTTAACGGGATTTGGATGATAGCCCGCAGCAATGATTCCCGCAATGTGCGCCATGTCCACTATAAAGAGCGCGCCGACTTCATCAGCTATTTCCCTGAAGCGCGCAAAGTCCAACGTGCGCGGATATGCTGAGGCGCCGGCGACAATCGCTTTTGGTTTGTGCTCCCGCGCCAATCGCGCAACTTCGTCAAAGTCAATTACTTCGGTATCTTTATTAACGCCGTAGGAAATAATTTTGAAAAGTTTGCCGGAAAAATTCACAGGCGACCCATGCGTGAGATGCCCGCCATGTGAAAGATTCATGCCGAGAATGGTTGAGCCTGCCTCCATAATTGCAAAATAAGCAGCCATATTTGCCTGTGAACCGGAATGCGGTTGTACATTGGCATGCTCCGCTCCAAAAAGGGCTTTGGCGCGTTGTATCGCCAGATTTTCTGCGATATCAACGTTAACACATCCGCCATAGTATCGCCTTGCCGGATAGCCTTCCGCATACTTATTGGTCATAACGCTGCCCATTGCTTCCAAAATGGCAGGACTGGTGAAGTTTTCGGAGGCGATAAGTTCCAGCGTGCCAGTTTCTCGTTCATATTCCAGCTGAATGGCTTGCGCCACTTCAGGATCGGTATGTTTAAGGCAAGACAAATTATTTTTCCTTTGCTTTTATTTTTTTCTGGGGGGTTGTGGAAGATGGTTTTGCCTGAGCGGCGGGTTTGGTTTTTGCCGGTTTGGCGGGCGCGGGTTTTGGTTTTGTTTTTTTGACAGCGGCGGTTTTTTCCGCTTTCTTTTTTCCTTGGATGAATTCGGATTTCAGCAGCTTGTCGCAAGCGGTTTTGATTTCATGAAACACCTTTTTATAAACCTCTAAAGTGCATCCCATAGGATCGCTGATTTGAGCATGGCGGACATCGCTGCCTGTGAATTCTTTTAAAAGGAAGGTTTTGCCGCGGGCTTCCGGCGCCAGACGATGTGCGGATTGAACATGAAAAGGAGTCATGCCGAGAATTAAATCAGCTTTTTTGATTGTTTCCTCAGTCAGTTTGGTTGAGCGATGCTTGCGAAGGTCAACTCCGATAGCATCCATAATTTGAATAGCTTCCGGCGTGGCAAGAAGTCCGGCAACTGTCATGACCCCGGCGGTTTTGACTTCAACATTTCTAATCTTATTTTCTTCCACAATTTTTTTCATATATGCCGACGCCATCGGACTGCGGCATGTGTTGCCAGTGCATAGAAAAAGGATGGTTTTTTTTGTTTTTTTTCGTAAACCGTCCATGAAATTGCCTCCACAAAATTTGACATGAATTAAATTGATAATTTATTTAGAAAGAAATATCCAAGGAACGCAAATAAAGCAAATGGCGCCCAGCTGGCAACTATCGGAGATAGAATCAATTGATGTCCCAGCGCTTGACTCACTGCGGTAAAACCATAAAAGGCTATGGCAGAAATAACGCCCATTGCATATCCAAAAACCATATTGCGGGCATCCAGCCGCACCGCGAAACAAAAACATATCAATCCGATAATCAGAGCCGAAAAAGGAAAGGCTATCTTCAAGTGAAAATCAGTTGCGTAAGTTCCAACATGCTCTCCTCTTTTTGCGAGGATGGAAATAAATTTCCCGAGTTCAAATATGTTCATTTCTTCAGGTTTTTTTCGATGGCTTAAAAATTTTTCGAGGTCTTCTTCCATTGGCAGGGTAATGGGTTTATCGAATTGTTCGAAACCGTTCGGACGCCCGTCCTTGTCATAAGACCAGCGTCTGGCATTATAAAAACGCCAATACTTGCCCTGCCCGCGCTCTTTAGCCAATTCGCCCCGGTCCGCGCTCAGCCGCAACATAAGCCCCGAACCTTCATCGTTAAGGTCAATCACCGTTGGATTGGTCATCGTGTTTGTAGCGCTGTCAAAGGCGTCCATAACATAAAACCGCTGCCCTTGCCCTTTGACGAATATTTCCTGATTTTTTGTCTGGATTCGCTGCCCCTTTCCTTCGATATACGCCTTCTCAATATATTTGGCGCGTTGCTGGCAACCGGGAACCACAAGTTCGCTGAAAATAAATGACAGGAGGCAGATACCGAGCGTGGCAGCAAGAATGGGCGCGGCAATTCGGCGCGCGCTGATGCCAGCAGCCACCATCGCCACAATCTCTCGATGCCTCGATAGCAGCCCAATGGTAAATAGAATGGCGATCGCCACAGCAAGGGGCACGATTTGAATTATATGAAACGGCAGGCTGTTGGCAAAATATAAAACGGTATATTTAAAACCCGGGTCATTTTTCAAAATTTCATCATAATTATCAATTATCATATAAACCAGCATAACAATAAGGCACACAAACAGCACGCCCGCAAAGGTATAAAGATACTCCTTCAGAAGGTAACGATCGAGAATTTTCATTCGCATCGGGCGTTTTTCTTTGTCATAAATAAAAATTTCAAACTCTAATTACACCGAATTCCAATTCAAGTAAAGCAAAAAAACTTATAAATACAGTTCGACCAAATGCAAGAGCAAAATGCGTATTAATGAGCCAATTTTTGTGCGTTAAAAAAACGCTCAAGCCCCTCGCTATTTCGTGATTTTATAGTTTTGTATTGAATTCTTGCTCACGTTCTCATTATGATAATTCTTGAATTAACTTAAACGAAGATAAATTATGCGAATACTTTTGCATACATGTTGCGCGCCGTGTCTGATTGCCCCTTTTGAATCGCTTGGTTCCAAAGGATATCAGGTCACGGCATTCTTTCATAATCCCAATGTTATGCCCTATCGGGAATTTCGGGCGCGGGTTGCGGCTTTCAAGGAATACACGGCGGCAAATCATATTCCCGCCATCTGCGACGAGGTTTATTCATTGGAGCCAACGCTCCGCTATCTCCTTGAGCGTATAACAGACTCCCGCTGCCGCGCTTGTTATGATATGCGCCTTTTGAAAACCGCCCAGACCGCTGTTGAAAAAGGTTATGACTCATTCACCACCACGCTTTTGGTCAGCCCTTATCAAAATCACAAGGCAATCTGCGATGCGGCAACCGCCGCAGCGGATAAATTTGGTGTAAGATTTCATTATGCTGACTGGCGCCCGCTCTTCGCAAAATCTCACGAGGAAGCCTCATCAAAAAAACTTTATATGCAGTCATATTGCGGATGCATCTTCAGCGAAGAAGAGCGCTTTCGTCCCAGCCTGAGGAAAAAAAAGGCGAAGTCCCGCCCCAAAGAGGAGGTATGCGCCTGTTGACGGATCTGAGGAAAATTCAGGATGGCGTTTTATCAATTCTCCATCAGTTGGGATGGGGGACTGGCGACTTCACCGTTCTCAAGAAATTACCACTTCGCGCCGGTTTGGCAAAGAGAGAGGTTGAATACGCTTTTTGCAAATTACAAAATGAACCTTATATCGCCCTTGTTGTGCCAACAGGTTTCGCGCTTCCGCCTTATGAAGACCTTTATAACCGTTATCTGGACTTCAACTTTGAAACGTGGCTCCTCTTTAGGCAGTTTAAGGACACCTCTCCCGGCATTGCCTACATGCTTATTTTCGATGAGCAACGCGCCTATCTTTATGATGTTGCCGGGCAGGAATGTCTGATTTATTGTGCCCATGTCCGCGAACGTCTTGACCATCTTTTCCCTTACCTTGAAAAAAGAAAGGTTCAAAGCGGCGGGCTGGATAATCTTATAAGAAAAACCAACACCCGACTTTCCGCCGAGCTCAACGGATGGTTGCATTTATGGAGCGCAAAACTCGGCGCCAAAACCAATGCCCGCAAAATCACGCTGGAAAAATTTTGTAAAAAACTCACCCTCGCCCGTTATTATCGAATCCTTTTTGGTCCGGAAACTCCCACTCTAAGGTTTGAATCCTTTGTTCAAGACCCGTCGCAAAAAGAATCGGTGCGGCGCGTTTCTTTCTTTGAATATTTTCAGCAGATTTTTAAATTCTTCCTTTCGGACTTCTCGCTTGATTATTTTGAAATCGGCAAAGCAGAAAATTCATTTCTTATGAAACTGGACAGCCATGCTGATATTGTAAATTCATTTTTGTCGGAATTTAATTTTCTCTCACCGGCAAAATTCTCGCTCGATGTTCTGCTAAACAATTGGTGTTCGGAACAGGAGCGTCTCTGCTACACGAAAAAAACCTACACAACTGATAGAGGTGGCATCAAAAAAAGACTCTTTGTCAGCGGCGGTGTGGTCATCAAACCTGTCATCTCCGATATTGCGGAGGACGGCGCGCCGTGGGCACTGCACCTTTTTGATGAGGTTGTCCAGTATTGGCGCTCCCATAATTGTCAAGCAAGGGATAAGCGCAAAAAAAAAGGCGTTTGCATCTCGCAACTGGATATGTTCGCCCCCATGCCGGAAGAAACGGATGCGGATGGCTGCATTCTGAACATCGTCAATCACGCCCTTAAAACATCATTCCGCGTTTTATGCGATGATGAAAAGGAAACTTGCAGCAATTTCATATTCCTGCTGATTGCCAAATGCTTTGAACTATGGAAAAAGTATGAGCTGCCGCGCGAACCGCTTGCGGCGCTGAATGACATTTTTCAAAAACCTATTTTATAAAGGAGATTGCACAATGAAACAATCACTCAAAGGACGCGACTACATCACCACTCAGGAATGGTCGGTGGACGACCTTGAAGAAATCCTTGAAATGTCCCACTGGCTCAAGGATCGCCGCAAACAAAAACTCCCGCAAAATATACTCAATGACAAAACCATCTTCCTGCTTTTTTTCGATAAATCCACCCGCACGCGCAACTCCTTTGAGGCGGGCATAACCCAGCTTGGCGGTCATGCCCACTTTATTGATTCCGAAACTTCTCAAATCGCCCACGGCGAAACCGCACAAGATACCGGCGTCATCCTATCTCGCTATGGCGAAGGCATCGCCATCCGCCACGACCTCGTCCCATATGAAGGCAACGCCTACATGCGCGAGGTTGCCAAATGGGCGGACGTTCCCGTTATCAACATGCAGTGCGACATTGACCACCCATGCCAGTCAATCGCCGACTTAATGACCATCCGCGAACGTTTCGGCAAAAATCTGCGCGGACTCAAAATCGCCATCTCGTGGGCATATACCCCAACCTACGCCAAGCCGCTTTCCGTCCCGCAGGGTTTGATTACGCTGATGCCGCGCTTTGGGTTAGACGTCGTCCTCGCCCATCCCCCTGAATTTAAACTCATGCCCGAGCAGATTGAGATTGCCAAAAAGAACGCCGCCGACGCGGGCGTAAAGTTTGAAATGACCGATTCGATGGAGGACGCCTTCAAGGATGCGGACATCGTTTATCCCAAGTCGTGGGGCATTCTCGAACTCTTCGGCGAGCCGCAAAAAGCCCTTGAAATCGGCAAGAAATACAAACACTGGAAGTGCGATGAGAAAAAGATGGAACTGACCAAAAAGCATTCCATCTACATGCACTGCCTCCCTGCCGACCGCATCAACGAAGTCACCGACGCCGTGATTGACGGACCCCATTCCGTCATCTACGACGAAGCCGAAAACCGCCTTCACACCTGCAAAGCCATCATGGGGCTGACGATGTAAGTTTAAACACAAATAAAATTTCAAAAGGGCGTGAAGAAATTTTTTCCCGCCAAGTCTCACAATCCGCCCGACACTGTGTGTTTTCAACCTGAGGCGGCACAAATCTCACAACACAGCGGTGGAGTCCGAATTCTCCGCCGTGTCGAGCAGATGGATGTATTGAACCGAGAGACAGGTAACGTCACGAATTAGAGATGGTTCGGCACTCCCCTATCAACTCGATGCCGTAGCCGCATTGCCACCCTTAATCGTTGCAGAGCGGCTAGGCGGCAAACTGCTGATTTCCAACTGATGATGGACATCATTTGTCGGATCAAAGTAGATGGTGATGGGACCACCTGCGAGCTTCTTCGGCTTCGACACAGTCGTGCAGTCGAACTCGTACCGGGCAATCTCCTTGCCATCAACCTCGCACTTCATAGTAAACTAGGCCATGTCATTCTCTGTGTTACTTAGGTTTTGCTTCGAGGATATCCACGGAGTCGCCGTATTGAGCCCTGACTAGGGCCTTGGCATGGGCACCGTCTTTTGCCTGGACCTCGACCCACGAAACACTGCCACTGCCTTTCAGTAGAATCTTAACCAAGTACGTTCGCATCGGAGCCTCCTTCGCAGAAAAAGTTTTTTGAAGCCCAACAACTGTATATTTAGTTCCGTATAAAACCATATAGACAGCGTTTTGCTTCTGTATAAAATGCAAAATTGCATCTTTGAATTCATATCCCAAGTCTCTTCAATACAAGAATATACATAAAAATTTTCTTTAAAATTCCAGCGTGTTCTACAGTCTGTATAAGACACATCCCCAGTAGATGTTTTAAAGCATACGAAAAGTAGATGGGTGGCATAAGAATGACGGAAGGTGTGGCAACCGACGTGCTTCGCCACTCGGGCTTTGCGCACCGCTTCATGAACTGCCCGTTGCAGAATAGTTTCGTGAACATGATGTCGCCCTTCCTCACCGTTCTTAGTATTTTTCCACCGGTTCTCCTGGGGAAAAACCCACTGCCAGCGCCATTCATAAGGTGCGTTTGAATATTTTCGTTCCAAGGCAAAAGGCAAAACAACTTTTCCCCAACCTTCGGATAAATCTTTTTCGTGAGCAGACTTGACGATTTGCAGATGTTTTTGAAGGGGCGATTTTAACGATTCGGGCAGCATGGTGATTCGGTCTTTTGCACCCTTGGCGTCTCGGCTGAACAGTTTCGGACGCGATTCAGACACGGGGGTATGTACTCGGTTCTTTTTTATATCATGTAAAGTTTGATATGTTGTGGCATGCATCATATGCGCAAAAATTTCGACATCTCACTATTAATGGGAAAACACAAAAGCGATTTTTAAGAAAAATGGATGTTTGACAAGTGGAATTTTTGCACGGCGTTTGAATTTCCCGCAGAATCTATTTCTTCTTCGGTATAAAAATCTCAATGCGGGTGTTGAGGGTTTGGAGGACGTTGGAGTTGCTGCGGAAATTGAGAGGTTCGTAATAGGCGTCAATCGCCTCCTTGATGGGCGGGAGCTTCGCCGTCTGCGCCATGTCCAATAGCACAATCGGGACGCGCCGCGCCTTCAGCGCCCGCGAAATCGCCAGCGCCTTCGCAACGCCCTCCCCCGGCTTTTTATCCACAAAAACTTCGTTCACATATTTTATCGTCCAGATGTAATTTTCCGAATATTCCTCGACGACCCGCCGTCCCGTGATGAAGGCGTAAAACGGCGGGGCAAGGATGGCGTCGCCCTCGCGCGAATACTGCCCGATGATTTCCTTCACTACCTTGACTTCGCTCGCGGGGAGTTCGTAACTTTCCGCATATAGGGTCTTGCGGACGAAGAGGGCGCCTATATAGAACGTGGCAAAAAGGAGCATGAAGAGAACACAGACGGCGGCAAATCGGCTCGTGTCCTTGAATGAAATATTCTTCCAGCCCTCCCCTTCTCTCATCGTCCCGCGCCAAAATAAACCCATCGCATGGGCGAAGAATATTACTGCAAATGGTTCGCCGATCGTGAAGATGTATTCCATCGTTCCGCCTTTGGAAACGTAGATGATAGAGCAGAACGAAAAGAATGCGTGCCAGCCGATATATTCCCGCCGTGTGTCTATTTCGTCGCCTTTGAGAATATACATCGCCAGTCCTGTCAGACCGAAGAGGACGTATCCGCCCTCCCAAGTCAGGACGTCCTTGCCTTCGTTCAAGATTTTGCGAACGGCATACGTGAGGACGCTCTCGCCGCTGATTTCCGGTTTGGGAAACGTCCCGACTTGATTCAGGAACACATTGCGCAGGTAGAAGCCGTCCGAGACAAACTCCATCAAGAGCACGCCCGCCAATCCCATGAGCGCCATCGGCAGCGTGTAATGCAGCATCAACCGTCTGTGGCGCACGAGCAGAAAGAGGTTGGCAAGAAAAAGATACGGCACGGCGGTCATGTTAGTGAAGGCGGCGAGCGTTCCGAAGAGTGCGGCGAACCACAGTTTGCGCGGCTCCAAATCAATGAAGAAGTAAAACGAGACAAGCATGAAAAATATGAGCAAGCCCTCTGATTGATAACCTTGCGCCCACCAGAATCCAATCGGGACAGCAAGGTATAAAATCGTGGCAAGGCAGGAATCGAGGAGGCGTTTTGTAATTTTGCGCGTTATTAAAAATACAAGAAGCATTGCGGCGAGGCGGAGGAGCAGGCTGAATGCGCGCACGGTGTAAAGCGGTTGATTCAGGGCGCGCCCCAGTTTAATCAACGCCGCGCCGAGATACAAATGGCAGGGCGGCTGCGGCGCCATGATGTCGCGATAGAGCGTCAGCCCATCCGCCAGACGCGCTGATATGTAAAGATAATTCCCGTCGCCAAAATCAATGTAATGTTCATCCCAGTGAGAGAGGACTAACGCGGCATAAAGGAGGGATATGAGCAGAAGGATAAAAACGGCGCGTTTTTTTTCGGATGGATTATTCAATCGCTGTTACCTTTCCCCGAACGACAACGTAATGAATCCGAAAATCATCGTCGAAAAGAACCATGTCTGCCGAATGCCTTGTTTTAATCTGACCGATGGCGCCTTCCATGCGAATCGCCTCCGCAGGCGTGAGCGAGCTCATTTGCAGAATTTTGGCAAGCGGGACTTGCAACATGTTGCGGGCTCGGAGGACGGCTTCGTTCATCATCAGGGCGCTACCGGCAAGCGTTCCATTGGGCAACCGCACCGCGCCGTTGCGGATGGTGATAGTTCCTCCAACGCCTTCCAGCGTCGAGCCCTCCGGCAGACCGCAAGGCGCAGTGGCATCGGTGATAAGGCAGATGCGCTGAGGACCTTTTAATTTATAAAGCAGGTTCAAGACTGCGGGATGGAGGTGAATGCCATCGGGGATTGCCTGCACAAAAACACGTTCATCATTCAACGCCGCGCCAATCAAACCCGGCCCGCGATGATTCAGCCCTGTCATTGCGTTAAAGACGTGCGTTATATGATTTGCGCCGGCGTCGAAACAGTCGCGGGCAAGGTTATAATCGGCTATTGTGTGCCCGAGCGAGACAACGATGCTGGCGGCGACCGCCTCTTTGATAATCTCCAATGCGCCTTCAAGTTCCGGCGCAATTGTTATCATCTTCAAATCATCGCCGGCAATTGCCATGATACGGCGAAAATCGGCGAGGTTGGGCTTGCGGATATAGCGCGAACCGAACCCGCCTTTTTTTTCGATATTGAGGAACGGTCCTTCAAGATGGATGCCTGTTATGTGCGCACCATCGGGAGATTTTGCCCCTTCGCGGATTGCCAGAACCGTTTTTTCGAGCCGCTCAAAAGCGCCCGGCTCATTATCGAATGTGGTTGTCGCAAGGAGCGATGTGCAGCCGCCGCGAAGGGCGGTTTGGCGGATAGTATGAATCGCCTCAGGTGTGGCATCCAGAAAATCGTTGCCCCCGCAGCCCTGTATATGTAGGTCAACAAATCCCGGTGCGGCGATGAGGTTGCGAGCATCCAGACCAACGCTGAGCGGCGCCGAATCGGAGCGAATCTCGCCAAAGGTCCCGCCATCAAATGAAATAACCGCTGAAGTCAGCTCGCGCACAGGTGTATAAACGCGCCCGCAAAAAACTGATTTGATTTGTTTCAAGATTCAATCCCTCGCAAAAAATTCGAGTTATTACCCTTATTTCATGCGGGGATGTCAAGCTGGTTCAAGATGAGGCGAACGCGCATGTTTAGGGGATTTATGGCATCAACACATCTCCGAGTTCCACGTTTAGGTTGAGTCCGGGATGGGCGGCGCGAAAATAAAACAGGTTTTTTTCGCCGGCGTTAATGGTGATATCAAACACCCCTTTTGGCACATTGAGAAGGACAAAGCGTCCATCGGGAAAACTTTTAGCGGCGATATTTTTGCCGGCGCCGGTGCAGATGATTTCTGCGTTGGGAATGGGCAAGCGCGTCTGAGCATCAAGGACGCGCCCGTTGAATGTGTTCGGGTCGGGCGTCAGTTGGATGTCGCCCATTTTTTTATTTTGATTTGCGATAGTTTCAATCTTCTGCTGCATGAAACGATAAGCATAACCCCATGTCTGGAACTGATGCGTCCCGCCGGTCACATCATAAACTATGAAATCGCCGTTTTGCAGGCTGGTTGTTTTCCATGGGGCATAATTGCCGCCATCGAGCTGGATAACGGCATTATATATTGGCAGCCCGTTGATGGCGTCAAGGAGACGTCCGTTGACCGTGCCGCCGATTGGTTCAATGAAAACCTTGCCCAAATCGGTTGCTGTGCCTGATGAATGATAAAAGGGTTGCTGAGAGAAACTATACGCCCATCCCCAAGTTTGCAATTCATGGTTTCCTTCGGGCACATTGACCAGCACAAATCGTCCCGAGCGGTTTGTCTGCGTCTCGAGCATCGCTCCCCCGCCATTGTATTGAACATGGGCGTTCATGAGGGGGCGCCCGGTTTTCTTATCCACAACCTGTCCCCGCGCGGCATCTGGGATGATGCTCAATAATTTTGTTCCTACGTCAGTATGTGCGTTCGCGTTTACGAAAATACTAAATTCCTGAAATGTGTAGGCATTGCCCCACGCCTGCAGGACATGAGCACCGGGCGTTACAAAAATCATCATGAAATATCCCTGCTCATCCGTGAGCGTGCGCCATTGATTTCCGCCGTCAATTTGCGCCACCGCTTCGGGCAATGGCTCGTTTGTGGCGCTGTCAACGAGGCGCCCCACAACCGTGCCGCCTATCTTGGCAAGTGTTTCATTTCCCATATCAAGAACGCCATTTGCGGGAACGATAATATTCTTTTCCTTGAATTCATAAGCAAATCCCCACATCTGCAATTTATGCGCTCCCGCTGGGACGTCATAAATAAAATATTGTCCTTTGGCATTGCTGAATGATTGCAATGCTCCATTATCAATTTGAACGGCGGCACCGTTGACGGGTTTGGCGGACTCGGCATCGAATATAAATCCGGTTATGCGGGGAATTGGTGCAGGCGTTCGCGTCGGCGTTAGCGTTAATGAAGGCACGGGTGTTTGAGTTGGCGTTGTTGTGAATGTTGGAGTCGGAATCAAGGTATGGGTCGGTATCGGCGTAGGTGTTGGGGTAATTGACGGCGTTGAGGTCGGAGTTGGTTCGGGTGTCGGCGTCGGCTTCGCAAATGTGCTTAGCAACAAATAAGCGCCTTGAGGATCGGTTAATGCTGCTTCGATAAAATCTTGAGATGAATTATACGTGCTTTGGATTAATTCCCATTTTGCCGTGTTGATATTGAGTTTGTTTAAATAAATGGAAGAAATTGGAACGGGTGATCTGCTCCCCATTGGTTAGACCAAACCGAGTGCAAAATAAGGTGGAACAACATGTGGATGTTGGGGGGAACT
>MWCT01000004.1 GCA_002070185.1 candidate division BRC1 bacterium ADurb.Bin183 | reverse complement strand
GTTATGAGCGTATGAAGTTGTCGTGTTCGTGCTCCCGTTAAAATATTTCATCTGCGTCCGATTTCCCGCCGCATCAAATTGATACTGATATTCATATAGGCGCGATGTCAACGCCTGATTCATTTTCCGCTCGCTGATTTTTGGCATCCACCTTCGCCACCACCGCGCCGAGGTCGCCGCACGAGGAGCAACTGCTTTCGCCGATCTTTAATACTCCCATATTTTTACAACTTATTTGAATCCTCTTTTTGTCTAACCTATGGGGAGCAGCTCAAAGGACATATTATCCACCTTAACCTATTGTTCAGTTTTAGGGTAGTATTATAGCCACATAACTACGGAAAACAATACTAATAATTAATGTAATAATAAACCATTTGGCTAAGCATAATTTATTAATACTCTTTAATATATATCTTTCATAATAAGTAATTAAAACTGGGCATAATATTAAACCTAATAAGGTCATAAGTGCGCCAACGGCATTGATTCCTAAATATCTCCATAAAATTACAGCTATACTATAATATATTATTATGAAAATTGTTAATAATATATTTATATATATGATCTTAATCATTTTATATCCTTTTTTTATCTGGGTATGATCCAACCTGGCCAAGGAGGGCCAAAACTTGGATTTCTGAAAAAGATACAATGGGACATTTTGTCATCATTGACTATCGGCATCTTTCCTTCATATCTCAAAAAAGTTCTAACAGCACATAATTCACTATAACCAGGAATATAAAATAATCCCGTTGGATCAATTATAACTATTGGATTATTCCTGCAATAAAGATAAATATTGCTAATTAAGCAGCGCCGAGTCAATCGTTTTTCGCGGGATTTGGCGTTAAATTTATTCAAATTTTTGTGCGAGTTTCCCTTCATGCCTAATCCTAATTCAATACTTATTTCTTGACGCATGGGGGCGGGGGCTCTTACATCCTCATCTGAAATGATAAATGCGCCGGACATGCCGATTCAGACGTCTGATTTATCTGTTATTATTCTCACGTATAACACCTGCGATTTGTTGCGTCAATGTCTGCGCTCGATTTATGAACAGACGAGCGGGATTACTTTTGAGGTGATTGTTGTGGACAATGCCTCCGCCGATCAGACGGCGGCGATGATGTCGTCTGAATTTCCGCAGGCTACTTATTTGCGGAACAGCGAAAACATCGGTTTCACTAAGGGAAATAATCAGGGGATTCGAGTCAGCCGCGGACGGTATGTGCTGCTTTTGAATCCGGATACGAAAGTTGTCGCAAACGCACTTGCCGAGTTAGTTCGTTTCATGGATGCGCATCTTGATTGCGGCATCATGGGCTGCAAGTTGCTCAATCCGGATGGTTCGCTGCAATATTCCTGCCGCCGGTTTCCCTCGTATCACACAGCGCTTTTCAATCGTTATTCAATTCTGACGCGGCTTTTTCCGCAAAACCGTTTTTCGCAGTCTTATCTGATGTCCTCTGATGACCATAATAAGACGCGGGAGGTGGATTGGGTTTCTGGCGCGGCATTGACGGCGCGTCGCGAGGCTTTTGAGCAGGTCGGGCTGATGGATGAAATTTTCATTATGTATTCGGAGGATGTGGATTGGTGTTATCGGATGCATGAGGCGGGGTGGAAGGTTTATTTTTTCCCTGATGCCAGCGTGTATCATTACATCGGGCAGTCCACGAGCCAGCGGCTTTATTGGTCAATAATCGTGCGTCATGTTAGCATGTATCAATTTTACCGCAAACATTACAGCCGTTCAATCAAGTCAATTGATTATCTTGTGCTTTTGGGGATTATCCTGCGGTGCGGTTGGGTTATATCTTCATCTGTTGCGGGGTTGATGATGAAGCGGGGAAGGAGGTAAGGCGATGGGCTCGCAGGCGTGGACGGTTTTTATCTTGGGTTTGGCGGCTTTTGCAATTGCCTTCTGCCTTACTCCGCTAATGCGTGGGTTTGCCGTTCGCAAAAAGATTTTATCCGACCCGGCAAAAATAAAGTTTTATCTAACGCCGCGACCGCTGTTAGGGCATGTTGTTTTGCTTACGGCTTTTTTTGTGTCGCTGGCTGTTGCCTTTGGATTGGGCGTGTTCAAAGATGAGTTTTATTATTCAGTGGCGGGATTAGAACGCATCAGCCTTGGATTATTTTTCACATCGCTTTTTCTGACAATCTCATCCATCTATGCCGATGTCCGCAATGATGCCAGCGATCTTGAATGGGTGTATATCATTGTCGGCGCGCTGATGCTGTATTTCTTCGGGATTCGTTTTATTATTTTGAAGATTCCGTTTATCGGAATTTTGAATTTAAAATATTGGGGCTTGCCGTTGTTGGCGCTTTGGGTGTTGCTTGTGGTGAGCATTGTGGAACTGCTTGATTTTTTCGAGGGGCTGGCGGGCGCGGTGATTGCTATTGTATCGCTGATATTTGTCGGGCTCCATCTTGCGGCGGGGAAAAATGAACTTTATGCGATTGTGTATTTTGCCTTATTGTTCGGCGCGGCGGCTGGGATTTTGCTATGGCAATTTCTGGGACGGCGAATCATATATGGCAAATCAGGCAATAAAGTTGTGGGGTTTATTTTTGCAGCGGGGACAGTGATTGCACATCGCAAGGAGGATACGGGCCAGTTTTTGCTTTTTCCTATTGCAATTTTACTGTTTATCATAGTTGTCGTGAATTTCCTGTTCCTTGAGCAGCAACTGCGCCCCATATCAGCCAAATGCAGGATGAATAACCAGCGTCAAAACGAGAAAGTATAACATGGAAAAAACAGGCGGCTAATGAGACATTTGGCTGCCTTCGCGGTTGCTCGGGCTATCAATAACGCTCGAAAAAAGACTTGCGTTTAACATATTTTTTGATGTATCAAACACGATATTTTTTATGGCTGGATTATGGCATGGTTGCTGTTTTCTTCTACATATTCGTTGTTGCAGGACTTCTGATATTCCTTTATTTTATTGCGGCCGTTTTCATAAATAAAAAGCGCGACCGCCTGATTGGCACGATGCAGGAGGAGTTCACTCGGGAAAAATTCCGCAAGTGCCCCCAATGCGGAGTCCTCAATTCAGGCAAGGCGAGCGTTTGTCCTTATTGCAAAACAGAATTGGGCGCCCAGTTGCCGCCGGACATAGCCGAAGCAGCTGCCGTTTCTGAAAAAGATGGAAAAGGACCCTTAAGCCAATTCCCATATAAATATCTCTGGCCCCTGCCGTCGTCGCAGCTTCTTATCACGCTAATTTCAATTTATCTCGTTATTATTTTTATCTATGGATTTTTCGCAGGCGTTTACACATTAGGCAAAAAGGGCGTGGAACAATTAAATGAAGTGACGCGCACAGCCTCGCAAAAGGCTGCCGTGAGGGATGCCGAATCTGAACGGCGCGCCCATGAGTCTGCCGGACAAAAGCATGGAACGCTTTCCTCTGTTTCTCTTAAAACGCCAACCCCAATACCCACGTCGCCCCCTTTTAACCTCAGCGGTTCGCCGGAAGAGCAAGTTGCGGAATTAATGATTCATCTGGAAAGCGAGGACTGGAATAAATCGGTGCTTGCAAAAAAGGCGCTCATTGGAATGGGCAAGGTCGCCTCTCCCGCACTGGCAAAAGAAATTAAGCACCCCGACCAAATGATACGAACGCATGTCATCACCGCATTGGCGGAAATCGCCGACCCCAGTTCCGCAAATGCCTTAATGGAGGCCGTATCCCATGATGATGTTGTGACCATTGTTCAGGCTGTTTATGCATTGCGCCATTTCAAAGGCGAAAAGGTGTATTCCAAACTCAAAGAAACGTTGAACCACAAAGATTGGCGGGTCAGATGCGCCGCCATAGCCGCTCTTGAAAAGATGGGCGACCCTAAAGTTTTAACCGAGATTCGTTCCATGCAAAAAGATGCCAATGAACGAGTTCAGGAAGCCGCCCGCAAGGCTGTTGCAACTCTTGAGGCAAAAAAGTGAATGAGTTTGTTGCAGAGAGGGTGACAATGACGAGCAAACTGGAAGAGCGTATTGAAGCGGCGCACGGCGAAAAGCCGGCAGATCTTGTTCTCAACAATGCCCGTGTTGTTAACGTTTTCTCTGGTGATATTCATGAAACCAATATCGCCATATTTGACGGGATTATTGTTGGGCTGGGCGATTATGAAGGACGCGCTAACATTGACCTCGGCGGTAAATACGTTTGTCCAGGGTTCATAGACGGGCATGTCCACCTTGAAAGCTCTATGGTTACACCCTCCGAATTTGCGCGCGCCGTTGTTCCAGTCGGCACAACCACCGTGGTTGCCGACCCTCATGAGATTGCCAATGTCCTTGGACTTGATGGCATCAGATTCATGATGGAAGCAAGCCGCAACCTCCCGCTTTCGGTCTATATCATGCTCCCTTCCTGTGTTCCTTCGACGGATATGGAGACCTCAGGCGCCAAACTTTATAGCCCCGACATTGAAATGCTCCTTAATCAAGACCAAGTGTTGGGTATGGCGGAAATGATGAATTTTCCCGGCGTAATTTTTCGAGACAAAGAAGTCCTCGAAAAAATACGCATCGCCAAATGGAAGCGGGTTGATGGGCATGCGCCGTTGCTTTCAGGGAAAGATCTCGCCGCTTATATTACCGCAGGCATCAAGAGCGACCACGAATGCACGCGCCTTGACGAGGCTCGCGAAAAATTGCGAAACGGCATGTATATCATGATTCGCGAAGGCACAACCGCAAAGAATTTGATGGAGCTCCTCCCGCTTGTAAATGACCTCAATGCCCATAAGTGTATGTTTGTGACGGATGACCGGTATCCAGCCGACTTGATTGACGACGGTCATATCAATGCCATTGTCAAACGCGCAATCTCTTTGGGCATGGAACCTATTCGCGCCATTCAGATGGCGACCATCAATACGGCGGAATATTTTCAATTGAAAAAATTGGGCGCAGTATCGCCGGGCTATATTGCCGATCTTCTTGTCCTCGATGATCTCGAATGTGTTTCAGTTGGGCAAGTTTACAAAGGAGGCTTGCTTGCAGCCGAAGATGGAGAGATGGTCGGATGGGACTCCCCTCCGCATCCGCCGTATATCCGCAGCACGATGAATATAAACTGGATGGACATGAACGATGTCGGCATTCCAGCTGCGGGTTCGGACATCCGGGTTATCGGCGTTATCCCCGAGCAAATCATCACGGAGCATTTGATAGAAAAAGCCGCCATAGCCAACGATAAAGCCGTGGTAGACCCATCCAGAGATATTCTCAAAATAGTTGTTGTCGAGCGTCATCGCGCCTCCGGCAACATGGGCAAGGCATTTGTGAAAGGCTTTGGATTGAAAGAGGGAGCCTTAGCCTCCAGCGTTGCGCACGATTCGCATAATATTGTTGTTGTGGGCGTTTCCGATAATGACATCCTAACAGCAATTATCGAAATTGTGAAGATGCAGGGAGGTCAGGCGGTTGTCCGCAATGGAAAAGTCCTTGAATCTTTGGCGTTGCCGATTGCTGGGCTAATGAGCAATCAACCGTTGGAAAATGTTCGGCGTAAAGTGGAAGGGTTGCAAGAAGCGGCTCGAGAATGCGGTTGCGTTCTCAATGACCCCTTCATGCAGATGTGCTTTCTTGCCTTGCCGGTAATCCCATCTTTAAAACTTACAGATAAAGGATTGGTTGACGTGGACAAATTTCAGTTCACGGAATTGTTTGTGAAATAAATATGCATTAAAGCTGTTCTTGGATGCGCTCCATTATCTCATCGGAAATATCATAATTGGCGGAAACCCTTGAGACATCATCATGCTCTTCGAGATTATTTAAAAGCTTCATGAGCGTCAGCCCGTGTTTCTCATCAACCGCAACAGTATTTTGTGGAGTGAGAATCACCTCCGAGCCTAAAATCTTGTAACTCTTTGCCTCGAGCGCGGCGCGCACCTTATCCACATCATTTGGCTCGGTCGTTACACTGAAAGATTCCCCCATATTCGCTATGTCATCCGCGCCGGCATCAATCACATCTTCGGTGAGTTTGTCTTCATTGACGCCCTCAGCATTGACTGTAATTATGCCTTTTTTGGTGAACATCCAGCTGACGCAGCCCGATTCGCCAAGATTCCCGCCGCCTTTAGAAAGCATGTGGCGAATTTCAGGAGTAGTGCGATTCTTGTTATCAGTTGTGCCTTCTATCATAATCGCAACGCCGCCTGGACCATATGCTTCATAAACGAAGTCCTCGTAATGAACACCGGGCAATTCGCCGGCGCCGCGTTTGACAGCGCGTTCAATATTATCTCGCGGCATATTGGAGTCGCGAGCGGCGCGAACCGCCGTGCGCAGTCGAGCATTGCTTTCCATATCGCTTCCGCCCATGCGAGCCGCAACGATGATTTCCTTGATGATTTTTGTAAAAAGCTTGCCGCGCTTGGCATCCGTGGCAGCCTTTTTAAATCGTATGGTATGCCATTTCGAATGTCCAGACATCTTGGTTACTCCTTTAATTGAAAAAACAGTTTGATGCCTTCAATAAAACTCTCATCAATAAAGTGATAAAATATAAGGGGATTGGCGTGGTGAAATCAAGAAAATTATCAATCGAATTTAAAACACCTTAATCTTTCAAACTGGCGCTGGCAGAGCGGCTGACAGAGCGTCTGGATTTGCCGTTGTATCTATTCAATTGCGGGGGTTCTGTGCGCGCTGCCGGCGCATGCGGCAAACTATGCCCCAATTTCTCCCGCCACCTCCCATTTTTCATCTTCCACTGGACGCATATATTTTTCATTATTTTGAAGAATCAAGGTTAAATATTTTTATCTTAATTCTAACGTTTGAATTGGCGGGCGAGGTGGTCTTTGGTGAGGAGAATCATGGTGGGGCGTCCATGGGGGCAAGTAAAGGCGAAGCGTGTTTTTTGCAAATCCTTGATTAGTCGAACCATCTCCTCGCGGGAGAGCTTTTGCCCGGCGCGTATGGCGCTGTGGCAAGCCATACGCCGCATGATTTCCTCGCGGATTTTCAAAGGGGCGGCAGTCGCCTCATCCAATTCGCCCAGTTCAAGGACTTCGCGAATCATGGCGGGAGCATCCATTTCAACAAGGTCTGCTGGCAAGGTTTGAATGACAAAAGCCTGTCCGCCAAAAGGCTCCACTTCGATGCCTAAAGCGGCAAGATGGGGACGCAGTCTTTCCATTTCCGTGATTTGGGATATATCCACGTCAAAGGTTATTGGAATAAGGAGGTGTTGGAGGGCGGGCTCCGAATCGCGGAAGGTAATTTTTTCATACATGATGCGTTCATGAGCGGCGTGCTGGTCAATAAGCAAAAGCGCATCCGGCGCCGATGCTGCGATGTAAGTGTCGGCGATTTGACCCAGCGGTTCGGCATCGCGGATGAATTCCCAGAATTCATCAGCGGAACGGGAAACTTCGGTTTCCTGCGGGGGCAGAGATTCCTGTTCAACATGGATTTGCGAAGTTGCCGTTGGGGGAGGGGCTGGCGGCGTTGTTCGCTCCATGCGATGAGCGTAAATACCCAAATCTGTTTGTTCTAAACGGGCTTTCCTTTTTTGCTCGAATGATTCGCTGATGATTCTATCGGGAGAGGAGAAGATTCCAGCGGTATCGTATCTTTTTACAGGAGATGGCTGGGCTCGATTTTGTTCATCAGGAATTCGCGCATAAGGCACAAGGCTTGCTCTCCTTAGCGATTCAGCCACAATGCGATGGACGATTCCTCCGACCATCCGTTCATCCCGAAATCGCACCTCCTCTTTTGTTGGATGGACATTCACATCAACATCTTCGGGGTCAAGGGCGATGAAGATTGCGCCGAGCGGGCGCATGTTTGCCATGATGATGCCCTCAAATGCCTGCTCAAACGTGGCAGTCAAAAGTCTGCTTGAAATGGGGCGTTGATTGACAAACAGGTATTGACCGCTTCGATCTTTGCGAGCGGATTCGGGCTTGGCAACAAAACCGGTAACTTGAACAGGCAGGTCGCCGGGGATGAGTTCGAGAAGCATGCCCTCAATGGAGGAGCCGAAAATCTGCCGAAGGCGATCTTGAAGAGTCTGTTTAGCCGCGAACTCAAGAAGTTTTTTCCCCTTATTAAGCAGAGAGAAGCCCACAGAGGGAAATGAAAGCGCCTGTTGGGTGATGACCTGAAGAATGCGGCGGATTTCCGTTGATTCGCTGCGCATGAATTTTAATCGGGCGGGGGTGTTGTAAAAAAGGTCGCGCACCTGAACCATTGTGCCTATCGGTGCGCCAAGCGAGATGTTTTCAACAAGGTCGCCGCCTTCGACAATGACCCGCGTTCCAGCAAGAGAGTCCGGCGTTCTGGTCACAAGTGTAAGACGGCTTACGGCGGCAATGCTGGCAAGGGCTTCGCCGCGAAACCCGCGAGTGTTAACGCGAACAAGGTCCTCAAGCGAGGAGATTTTACTTGTGGCATGGCGCTCAAGGGCAAGCGGCGCCTCCTCCGGCGACATCCCGCTGCCATCATCGGTAATAGCGAACGAACGGGCGTCATCGGAGATTTCGATGGTGATTGATGTTGCGCCGGCATCGAGGGAGTTTTCGACCAGCTCCTTGACTGCTGAGGCTGGACGGACAATCACCTCGCCGGCAGCTATCTGGTCTATCAGTGTTCTTGAAAGAATTTTTATTCGCGAGGAATCCATATTTCAAATTTCACTCGATTGTTTCTTCAGGTTTAGGCGGCTCTCCGGCATATAAATACGATTGAAACATTTCCACATAATCCGTCCATTTTTGCCCTTTTTGATGCGCCTTCTTTCTTTCCTCAAAATAGGTGCTGAGATAGGCATCGGCATAATCGGCGTAGAAAAGGATTAGCGCCTCCGCTGTCACAGGAAGACGCGGAGAGCCGTATTCCTTTTTCCCATGATGGGAAAGGATCATGTGTTCGAGGAGCATTTTAGCCTCTTCGGGAAAGTCAGGA
This sequence comes from candidate division BRC1 bacterium ADurb.Bin183, assembly GCA_002070185.1. Taxonomy (GTDB): domain Bacteria; phylum Sumerlaeota; class Sumerlaeia; order MWCT01; family MWCT01; genus MWCT01. Next base: position 204,359 of record MWCT01000004.1, on the reverse strand, counting down.
ATCTGAGAAACCGCCGCCTCGATTTTCATGCTCATTAAGGCAAGATGACCAATCAGTCGTCCCATGTCCGTCGTGGTTATTGCGGTCGTGAAGGAATAATCATAAATCTTGCAGGCGTCGTGGAGGAGAGCGCCGGTTATGAGAAGGTCAACGTCAACGCCCTCATAATTTGCGGCAAGGGCAAGGGCATTTTTTATGACTCCGATTGTGTGCTCGGCAAGTCCGCCGATATATGCTTGGTGCATGTTTCGAGCGGCGGGAGCGCGCATGAATGCCGCCATGAATTGTTCATCGCCAAAAAAGAATTGGAGCAAGGATTGCAAGTGCGGCGCCTCGACCCGTTTTATGAAAGCTGAAAGCTCCTCTTTCATTTCAGGAATGGGGCGGCTTGATGCAGGTTGAAATTTTTCAACCTCAACCTGTGATATATCAATTTTTTTAACTTCGCTTATGATTGCCTGAATTTGTTTATTATACTCGTTAATTGACGCCCTGATGAATATGAAATCGCCGGTTGATATTCTATTGTTGAGAAAGGAATCAACATCGTCCCACATAATAGCGTTGATTGTGCCCGTATTATCCTGAAGAGTCAGGGAGACATAAGGCTCGCCGTTTTTTTTAGTTTTTTTATCCACATCTTTGATAAGATAGACGGATTCGATTTTGAATCCTACCTGAAGAGAGGAGAGCGGGACATGTTTCATTTTGCGTATCCTTTTTATTAATTTGAAAGCGGTTCCAATACCCCATCGGCAAGGATGAAATGCCTCAGATTGTGTTCAAAGGGGAGGGTATCATGCGTTATTAAAATCAATCCAGCGCCGCTTTGCTCCTTGTAGTCAAGAATAAGATTCATAATATCAAGGGCGGTTGATTCGTCAAGATTGCCTGTTGGTTCATCAGCCAAAAGAAGTTCTGGTTCGCCAATCAGCGCCCGACCGAGCGCAGCGCGCTGCGCCTCGCCCCCGCTTAATGCGCCGGGCAGTTTAGAGGCATGGGCGTGGAGTCCCAATTTCTCAAGCAAGACTTTTCCCTGTTTGATTGCTTGAGATGTATTTGCGCCGCGCAAAAGCAAAGGCAGCATAACATTTTCCAAAACGGTCAGGTGCCGCTGCATGAAGGCATCCTGAAAACAAAAACCAATATGCTTGTTGCGGAAAGCCGCCAATTGCCCTTCATTATATTGGCTGATATCCTCGTTATGAAAAAGCACAGCCCCCTTAGTAGGGGGCTCGAGTCCGCCGATAATATTAAGCAGCGTGCTCTTGCCGCTGCCCGAACGTCCCTTAATCACAACGCCTTCCCCGCGGCAAAGGCGCAGATTTAAATCCTTCAAAACCCAAGGCGACCGGGCGCCGAATTGTTTCGACACGCCCTTGACTTCAAGCATGGGGGAATGAGCCGCCGGCGCTTTTCTCAAATCATTCCCAGACAAATGAATTATCTTCGTATGTATTTTTTGAACCAAAAAGTTTATTGAGGTTGACCTGTTTGGTAATCCAGTGAATCGGACGTGTGATAGCATATTCCGCAGCCATGCCGATTGGATGGACTATATAAGACGCAATCAGAACAGGATTGTCATCCTGACCGCGCATGTAATCCGCAGCGTTTGTCACAGACGCCAAACTCAGGAATATCGTCACAATCAGTCCCGCAAGGATTAATTTCTTCATTCGGGCTCCCTCCCATTTCTTAAATATAACGTTTTTTCTATAATCCGCATGATGAACTTGTGTCAATCGAATATTGAAAAAGGGTTGCCATTTTTTGCGCTTAAAAACTATCCCAGTCAATTACGGATGACCCGCAGCCGCCGTTGATGCAAATTTTTCTGGCTGTTATAGTTCCATTATTTATCCAGCCGGATGTGTTGAACTCAATCTTCGCAGAGCTTCTATTTTCTGTCATCGAGCCGCCCCAAACTTCAATACCCATCTTATCGGTTTATACAATGCAAGGGGTTTTGAATTGCTTTAATGATACAACTCCATAACATTTTACGAATCAAAAATTCTTTTCTTGAATATGAATTAGGTGTGAAATATGTCTTAATTCAATTTGTTGAGCACTCATAATTATGGATGCCGATGGCGGACGAATTAAAAATCAGCGCGGGCGAAGAAATTAACCTCGAAACAGGGCGAGCACTTTTTGAGGATGTGGAAAAACGTCTCAAAAAGGAAAACACCGCCCTGATTTTAGACCTTTCCGGTGTCCGCAACATGGACAGCCGCGGCGGGGCGTGGATTCTCCGCATCAAACAACTTGCCGAATCGCTCGGCGTTCGTTTCGAATATCAAGGCGAAACCGGACTCGTGGCGGAATATCTGCGCCTGATAACGCCCGGATTTAAATACATTGACAAAAAACCGGAACCCGCGCCGGGTTTTTTTGAATACCTCGGCGACGGCTTTTTCAAGATACGCAAGGAATATGCCGACGCAAAAAATTTGGCGATAGATGTCCTTTATTGGACTTTTCTCGCCTCCTTCGATAAAAAGAAAATCCGATGGTCGAGCGTCATGGATGAATTGCACGAGATTGGTTTTCGCGCCATTGGGATCGTCGCTCTTATCAATTATCTTCTCGGATTTGTCGTCGCCATGTTGGCGGCGGCGCAGGTGCGTCACTGGGGCGCGGGCATCTATGTGGCTGACCTTGTCAGCATCGGCTTTGCGCGCGAACTCGCTCCCATCATGGCGTCCATTATCGTCTCGGCTCGCAGCGGCGCCGCAATCACCGCCGAAATTTCCACGATGACTGTTCAAGAAGAGGTGGATGCCCTCAAAGGAATGGGCTTCAACGTCTCCTATTTTTTGATAGCGCCAAAGGTTCTGGCGATGGTAATTGCCATGCCGTGTCTTGTAATCATTGCGATGGCGGCGGGTATTTGGGGCGGGTTGCATGTGGGGATGTTTATCATCGGGTTGGATGCGGGGCAATGGATGCAGGAAACCTTCGCTGCGTTGCGCGTCGGCGACATGGTGCAGGGGATTTTGAAAAGCCTTGTGTTCGGCATCATCATCGTCCTTGTGGCTTGCCATAACGGATTGCGCGTATCGGGCGGCGCAAGGGGAGTGGGACTTATGACCACCCGCTCGGTTGTGATGGATATATTTTTCATCGTGGCGTCGGATGTGATTTTCGCCACGCTCTTTTATTATATTTGATGAAGCGCGACAATGAATCCTAAATCGCAAAAAATAATTCAACCGGTTTTGGAAGTTACCGCTCTTATCGCTGAATATGAGGAGCGGCGCATATTGGACGGCATCACATTTTCCGTTCAGCCCGGCGAGATTATGGTGGTTTTGGGAAAGAGCGGTTGCGGCAAGAGCACGCTGCTGCGCAACATAACGCGTTTGGTTGAGCCGGCGGGAGGGTCGGTCAAATATTGGAATAGGGAAGTGACCTGTCTTGAAGAGGATCAATTCCAAGAAATTTTGCGGCGCATCGGGATTTCGTTTCAAGGCGGCGCGCTCTTCAATTCGCTGACCGTCTTTGATAATGTGGCGCTGCCGCTGCGCGAGTGGACGGAACTCCCCGAAGAAATCATCAGGGCGCTTGTCATGACCAAGCTCAGCCTTGTGGGGCTGGCGGAGGCGGCGTTCTACATGCCGTCGGATATTTCCGGCGGAATGAAAAAACGGGCGGGCGTTGCGCGGGCGCTTGCGCTCGATCCGGAACTCCTATTTTTTGATGAGCCTTCTGCCGGTCTTGATCCTGTCACTGCGGCGGGACTGGATAATCTGATTCTTGAACTGCGCCGACTGCTTGGCGTCACCATCGTTGTCGTTACTCACGAACTGTCATCCATAAAAAATATCGCCGACCGCGTCCTCATGCTGGACAAAGGAAAGATTGCCTTTCTGGGAACTCTCAAAGAGGCGATGCAGAGCGATATCCCGGTTGTTGAGAATTTCTTCACAAGAGGGGAGAAGAGCGGATAGATATAATATGGGATTGAAGCAAAAGAAATTAATCCGTTTTTTTCGCCATCTGCAATAATTCCAAGTCCAAAAATCGGATAACGATAAAGAGTGGGAAACTATTTTCAGCCATTGCATCAGAGCCGCTGATTGATATGTTCCGATAGAATGACCCATCAGGACGGCGACTTTGTTCGATACATTCCCCTGGAGTTTTGAAAAGGCTATAATTACTCCTCTATCAACGCCTTCCAGCATTCGCTCATCAATAAAATTCTTCTCCGATATTTTATATAGGGAATATTATTTCTTTGCAGTTCTGAAATCATAAATAATGGGATTTTCCCCAAGGGGAGGCGGCTGGACCGAATATTTTTCAAGCGCGGCTGGTCCAACGATAAATTCAATCACTTCAATTTCAACAATCCTAACATATTTTGTTGAATTCATTTTTTGTGAAAATTTAACCTTTTTGGGATAAATAAAGCCGTCTTTTTCGCCTGCCTCGGAAATAGTTATTTCAAAAATTCCATGGTCCTCAGTTTTGCCTGTATAAATTATGCTTTCCGGCAAGCCTTTCTGCGCCCAGCGTATTTCCACATTGAATCCTTCGCTATCCACTGAAATCCGCGTAGTGGCAATCTGAGATTCAGGCGCCGGTGTTCCACCTTTTTCTTTATTCACGGCTTCATCTAAACTGATAAAACCATTATTGTCTCCCCTTGATATGATACCAAGTCCAAATGCGGGGTAACGATAAAGATGGGCGAATGGTTCCTGTGTCAAATAATTGGAATCATATATGCTCGCAGAATTAGTATAAGTTCCATTCGCACAACGAACACGATCTGTAACCTCAGTGGAACTCTTAAAAAGGCTCCGATATGTGGGTTCTAGCAGCATATCTTTTCGATCAATAGGCAATTCCTGGATTATATAGTCAAAACGCTCGTTACCGTTTGTATCCTGGACAAACACCCACTCATTCGCAATTGTTGCCGTCATCGAGTCATGTTTTGATTGGATTGTGATTTTTCCCTGTTCGTAAGCATCTTGCGTCTGTTCATGAAAGAGCGCCTTTTCCGATATTTTGTAACGTACTGCGTATGGGATCGTTTTACCAAGAGTTGATAGTTTTGCGATGTCGCCGAAAGTGGATATGGAAAAAACCGGTATAATCCCCACATATATTACCACTCCCGCCGAAATGATCGCACTTAAAAAAGTTTTTGTTCTAATCATTTCTTCCTCCATCTATTTGATTAAAAAATATTAAGGATTATGCTCGCGGCATTTTTTGTCATTATTTAACCCTTCGGGGTAAGATACTTGCTGACCTTGACAGTTTTTTTGCGATTGCCATAGAATTTATTGATAGAATCTCATAGTAAAGATTGATTTAAAATATAATGGGTATCTAATCATTAGCAAGATATATTTACATATATGGAAGTTCGCTAACGCTAACAATATCAATGTTATGTTAAATATACATAAAATATTTTACAAGGTTTCAACAATAATTTCTTCATTGGTATAAACACAGATGCCTGCGGCGATTTTGAGCGACTCGCGGGCAATGGTTGCGGCATCCAGATTTGTGAACTGGCGCAGGGCGCGCGCCGCCGCTAAGGCGTAACCGCCTCCGGACCCGATTGCCGCCAAGTCATCATCCGGCTCAATTACGTCGCCCGTTCCCGAAATGACAAGGAGCTTTTCCTTGTCGCAGGCAATCAGGAGCGCCTGAAGATTTCGCAGATATTTATCCGTGCGCCAAAGTTTGGCAAGCTCAACCGCTGAGCGCGCCAAATTGCCGTTGTATTCCTTCAATTTGCCTTCGAGTTTTTCAAAGAGCGATAAAGCATCCGCGGTTGCCCCCGCAAATCCGCAAAGGATGCGATCCTGAAAAAGCCTCCGAACCTTTTTCGCCTTCGTTTTCATAATAGTCTGTTCCAGCGTCACCTGCCCATCGCCGGCGATGGCAACCTGCCCATTGTGCCGAACGGCAAGAACCGTTGTGCTTCGAATCATAAAATTTTCTCCTGTTGCTCGTATATCTTTTAGAGTCTCCCAATTGCGCATTTCATGAGTCAAGCGCTTTTCATAAAAAGGCAATTCCTGTTGCATATCATTTTATTTAAGCAGATATTCCAAAGCTAATAATTTGCGGAGATGTTTCATGCGAAAATTTTCAAAAATCATAATTGCGATTATAGTTTTTGCTTGCGGCGCCTCAGCAACTTTGGCGCTCGATCTTTCGCTGGGCAGAAGCGTTGATTTGAGCAATCCCGATAAATGGGAAAAGTGGCTGCCTGCTGTCAGCAATCCATCATCAAACGCGCAAGTTTTCAAAGTTGGCAGCGGTCTTTGTTTTCGCATCCCGCAGGGCGAAAAAGAGATGACATGGAAATATTCACTGCGACCCGTATGGCTGGACTTCCATCATTACATGACCATAAAATACACAGCCTCCGGAATATCTTCCTCGCCGCCATTTGCGTTGATTCGAGTTTGCATTAATCTCGATTCATGGAACACGGTTCAAAACTCCGCTGGGATTCTGGCGGATAATGCGGAACATATTAAAACTATTGACTTGCGTTCAATGACATCGGCGCTCCAAGTCTCAGGCATTCAGATTCACCTTGTGGCTAATGCCGCGACCACAGCTACGCTCGTTATCAATCAGATTGATTTTACGGACGTCCCTCCCGGTTTTGAATACCCCGTTGCCGCACCGATGCCTCCGGCGCCGGTCGGTTTTGAATTGAATCTCTCCCAAACTTCATCTTGGAAGGCAAGACCTGAATGGTTAAGCGCTCCCAATGCCTCTCAGAATTACTCGCTCGCCTATACCGGCAAATCGCTTCTGCTATCCGTTAATGATGGCAGCAAGGGAATGAAGTGGACAAATAACTTAATCGGGAATCATAACACCGAAACGTATAATTACATATTGATAAAATACCGATGCCGCAATATCCGCGCCAGCGCAACCGATTACGCCGTCTGGCTCTCCGGGGCAGGCGAGGCAAGACCATTTTACCAAAGCGATTTAAAAGATGACGGCGCATGGCACTGGGATGCCGCGCCCATCGCAATCCCAAGCGTCTCCCTCATGGCGCTCCAAGTCCAAAGCGATGCAGCCGGTATGGCTTTTTTAGAAATCGCCGCGCTTCGTTTTACCCAAGGCAATCCATTGACTGATATCAGCTACTTTATTTCTTTGGATGAGGGATGGGATAATTTAACAGGCGGAACGGAAGGGTTTGAAATGTTGGACTTGGAAGGCATTTTCAATGCCAAAGCAGATCAACTGCTTCCGCGCATGTCTATGAACGTCCCTTGGTTTGACAGGGAGGAAATCTCCGCCGAGGGAAAAGTCCCGTTCAAAATCAAAAAAACAAATCCCAATATAGCCGTCACAGAATTCACAAAAAATTCATCCCTTGATATCTCCATTGGCAAACCCGCATCGGAAATTTACCTCCTCCTCGCCGCCAATTTGCCCGCCAGAGAAAATCCTGGGAATGATGCAATCATAGATGTTGTTGATGAAACGGAACGCTTTTATGCGGAGGTTCTTTACTCCGACGGCTCACGCGAAAATTATTTCCCCGTAGATATTTCATCAGGCAAACATATCATTCGCAATAGGACGTTCACACCCCTTGCCTTTCCCGCCAATCCTGCCAAAGTTATTGACGCCATCAAAATGTGCGACCTTTCCGATGGCGGATATTTTGCATTGGCAGCGCTAACGCTTAATATTACCGGAACGCGTTTTTATGGCGATGCCTTCGTTATCCCGCCGGCAATGCACATCGCTGCCATTTCCGAACCGCCCTATCTTGCGCCTCAAATTGTTTCAACCACCAACACGTTGATTCTAGAAAACACATTCAGCAAAATGACCTTTGACATCTCAAACGGTCTCGTATTTTCAACATGGATAAGCCATTACAACGGTCATAACATCCTTGAAAAATCAGCCGACCATCGCCTTTTTTCCGGCACAATTAATCAAACGCCCTTCGTGTCCGAAAATTTTCGAGTCGCCAATTTGCAAGTTTCCCGAAGCGCCAAATTAAGCACCGCAACATTGGAGCTGGAATTGAACGGATACGAAGGAATCATCGGCGCAACCTTGACCGCATCCGTCAACGATTCCAGAGAAACTCAATTCGCTTTGACCTTTTCCAATAACGGCGATTCCTCCCATTCGCTGGAATTGCGCTTCCCAGATCTGCCCGCTTTGACGCTTGCTCCAAACTCAGATATTCATTATGCCTATCCGCGGATTACCTTTTTATGCAGTAACGAAAATGTTGATATCGAGGAACAATATTCAGGCAGATTCCCCGTGCAATTTATGGACATCTACGAGCCCGCTGAAGGCTGGGGGCTTTATCTTCTCGTTAAAGATTTAGACCTCATCTGGAAATACTTCCGCCTAAAAAAAGACGCCGCCGGCGCATCGCTCGCCGTCAGATATCCCACGCTTTCTTCCGTTGGGTTCCCCGCGCATTCCTCGATGGAAATCGCCCCATTCTCGCTCGGCGTGCATGCGGGCGATTGGCATGAAGCGATGGACGCCTACCGCGCATGGGTCTCAACATGGTATGCGCCCAAAACCCCAAGGCAAAAGTGGTTTCAGGAGATTTATACCTGCCGGCGCGATTACCCCGTTTTCGGTTCCGGTTATCTTTTCGATCGCATCAGAAATCAATACACATTTGAAACCGAAATATTGAACGCCGCCGAATATATGAACACTCCAGATTTCATTGATATTTCCAGCTGGGGATGGTCGGCAACTTATGGGCGGATCGGCGATTATCGCCGTTACGAACTCGGCGGACTTGATAATTTCCGCTCAGGCATTGCCTACTCCCAATCAAAGGGAATCCCAGTCGGACTTTATATCGAAGGCTATGGCTTGGATGACCGCGCCACGATTTATCAGGCGCATGGAGAGGAATGGAAATACATCAACTCAAACGGGCAAGAATCCCGAAACGGACATGAGGTCATCATCTGTCCCCATGTGACGGCGTGGCAGGATTACTTGCGGGAATTATATGCCGATGTTGCAAACGAAACTAATGCCGATGCGATGTATATTGACGTTTTTGGCACGGGGCAAACCTTCTTTTGCCATAGCCCGAATCATGGACATTTGGTCGGCGAATCCCCGCTCAGGGGCGAGTATCGCACGACTCGCAAAATCCGCGAATCCTTGAACTCCGTCCGCTCAGGCATACCCATCTATACTGAATACACACCGGTTGATTTTATCAGCCAATATCAGGACGGCTCATTTTCTTACACAATCTATTATGGGGACAATCAAACATGCCCCACAGAGACGAATCTATTCCGCTTCTGCTTTCCCGATTTCAAACAGATTGAACTTGTAAACGGACAATTCCTTGCCCGCAACTGGACGGCGGAAGGGTTGAAGAAGGCGTTCTTCAATGGCGAAGGCATCTGGATTAAAGGCGATTTAGGTTCATGGTATGATGCCCAAATCATTGAATTCTATAAAAAATCACATGAATTATTTCAGGAGAATTCCGACGCCTTTACGAACAACGCCCTCCGCCCGTTTGTCAAAACGCTTGCAGGCGATGTCTTTGCCCATCAGTTCGGCAATGAAGATAAAATGATTTTCACTTTTTATAACGCCAACTGGCGAGATGTTGACGGCGACCTTCTGCAAATCGGCGCACTTTCGGATGCTCATGTCGTGGACCTCTGGAATGAGCGGATGCTAAAGACGGTCGCCTCGCAGCCGGATTTCAAAATCCAGACATCGCTCTTCCCGCGGGATATCGGCTGTGTGGGCGTATTCAAGAAAAAGATGGATGTCCGCGCCGAAAAAGGCGTTCTCTTCATCAACATTGCGGATAAATACACCAGCGCCGTCCTTTCCCTGACCGGCATTTTAGACGGCGAAAGGATAGTTCAAACATACCCATCACTATCATCTTTTCTTACAATTGAACTTCATCCGCTGTTCCCGCATATACCCGATAAATTGCTCGTAAAATTGAAAAAAGACCGCCTTGTTTTGGACGAGGTAATCCTTGAAAATCTGAACGAATCGTCGCATGCCGAAGTCTTGACTTGGACGAGTTATTAACCATGAAGATTGAACAAATCGAAATATTAATACAAAACCTGCCGCAGGCGCCGGGAATTTACGGACGCGATGAATTCTTGAATTCGGTGGTCTTGGCGCTTTTAATACCCGTCGGCGATGAATACCATTTCGTATTCCAGAAACGGCACAACTCCATTCGCCAAGGCGGAGAGATTTGCTTCCCCGGCGGCTGTTGCGATCCCGTCATAGACGGCAGCCTTGAACAAACAGCAATCCGTGAGACCACAGAAGAGATGGGCATACCTGAAGAAAAAATCCGCATCATTGGACGCCTTGACACGCTGGTCATGCCGATGCGCGCAATTGTGGACGCATTTGTGGGCGTGGCGGATGTCCCGTTCGAGGCAATTAAACCCAATCAAAAAGAAGTCGAGTCAATCTTCGCAACACCGATCTCATTCTTCGAGTCGCACAAGCCGGAGATTTTCGAGATAAAAACCGTAATGCAATCGCGATTCATAGATGAGCAAGGGAGGGAAGTCGTTCTTTTCCCAGCGCGGGAGATGAATCTCCCCGAAAAATACCACACCCAATGGGAGAGCGGACGCTATAAAGTTTACGTTTATCGCCTCCCCGAAGGCATCCTCTGGGGACTCACCGCTCGCATAGTCAGGGATATAGTCAATAAACTCACCCCCGTCCATTAAGTTCAGCTTCCAAGCCAAAAAGCCGTTGCCCTTGCCGAGAAAACCCGTAACCTAATTGGCAAATTCCGCGCCCCCATCTCGGTACGGCATTGTATTCATAAGCCTTTGCGCCCGATTGAAAAATCAAAAAACGTTTTGAGTTAGGAAATATAAGGGTTATAACAGAATGCAAAAAATCAAAAACGCGGAAAGCCTTGATATTGCTGGCTCTCCGCGTGTTATTTTTGGTGCGCCATCCAGGACTCGAACCTGGAACCAATGGATTAAGAGTCCACTGCTCTACCAATTGAGCTAATAGCGCATCGTTTTTTTGCGCGGTTATGTTTTCATAGCAAACAACAGAAAGGGCTTTTCCCAAAGTCGCAAAAGGGCTGTCAATTCATAAATGCATCACGAGGCAATTTTATTTTTCTTGTTTTTTTTCTTGCCACTGTATGATTGCCCGGTCAGGAATTTCCTTTGTATATGCAAAGAATCCTGCCGACGAAAATTCTTTTTGGAGGATTGCCCATGTCTAATGGACGGAAAGCGGTTGTGGAGCGCAAGACGAAAGAAACCCAAATCAAAGTCTCGCTTAATCTGGACGGCGCGGGCGTGTTCAAGGGCGGCATCGGCATTCCCTTTTTTGAGCACATGCTCGATCTTTTTACAAAACACGGGCTTTTTGATTTGACCATAGAAGGCTCGGGAGATACGGATGTTGATTTTCATCATACCATTGAGGACGCGGGCATCTGCATCGGTCAGGCTTTTCGTCAGGCGCTGGGCGATAAGTCAGGCATATCGCGCTACGGCAGCGCCTTCATCCCCATGGAGGAGACGCTCGCGCACGCCGTGATTGATTTTTGCAACCGCCCCTTTCTTAAGTGGATGGTCGAAACAAAGCGCGAAAAAATTAAAGAATACGACACGGAACTTTCAAACGAATTCTTCCGCGCTTTTGCTGTAAACGCCGCCGCAACTTTGCATATGCGTCTTTTGTATGGCGAGAATGCCCATCATATTCATGAAGCCCTTTTCAAGGCATGCGGAAAGGCAATCGCAGAGGCTGTGCGGTTAGACACCCGCATCAAAGGCGTGCTCTCCACAAAAGGGATCATTTAAATAATTGAAATCTGAATATTTATTGGAGTAAATCATGAGAGCTTTCTTGTCCGCTTTTTTCATTATGATGATGTTCTTGATAATTCTCAGCACATCGGCGGCTCGGGAAATCAGCATGGAGGGGAGGACTATCCTTTTTGAACAGGAGCCAACGTTATTCAAGAAAGGACGCGCCGCGTTTGCCTTTGATATTCCCAAAGAGGCGGATATCGCTCAAACCGCTTACGCCGTTTTTATCAAAGGCAAAGAGCTTAAAGATGCGCCCGAATTATTTCTGAACGGTCAGCGCGTTGATATGGAACCTCTGTGCAGACGCGATGGCATGATATATGCCCTTCCTTACGGCGGGCTGAAATTATATGAAAAAAACACTCTGGAACTGGCGACGCCGGATAATTCCGATTTACGTTCTTCGCCGATTTCGCTCACTGTCTTTTCTCTGTTTGATTATGAGGAGACGCATTTTGTTAGAGTTTTTGCGGATGTCGACATTTTTGCCCAGCCCGCCAAACATCCGGATCAGGATAAATACGATGTCCTCCATTATGACCTCGCAATTGAGATTATAACAACCGCTGCGCGTATTCCCGCCGCTGTTCTTACCGCACAGGGCGAAGTGACCGCCGATGAACTTACGCAGGTCGTACTTGATTTTAAAAATACAAATGGCGGGTTAACTATCAGCAAGGTTACCGATGATTTGGGGAAAAGTCTCGCCTTTACACACAATACAGCAAGCAGCTGGCTTATAATCACTCTCCCCAGAACCTATATTAAATCGGAGATTTGGACCGTCTCTGTATATTATTCCGGAACCCCAGACTCAACAGCTCTTCAAAGCACTTTCGGCGCTCCATTCCGCCGGAGCACGCACGATAGCACGCCTATTATATATACCTTCAGCCAACCCTATGGCGCGCGCAACTGGTGGCCCTGCAAGGATGTTCCAGAAGACAAGGCGACCATTGACCTTCATATCACGGCGCCCAGCCAATATACAGTTGTCTCCAATGGAAAACTTCTCAATAGCCAAGACCTCGGCAATGGAAAAAAGATTTGGAATTATTCGGAAACCTATCCTGTGGTCACCTATCTGGTTTCAATCTGCTGCACTAATTACGTTTATTCCGGCGGAACATATACAACGCAGGACGGCTCTAAAACCATGCCTGTTGGGCATTATCTTTTCCCTGAAAATACCGCAATAGAACAAAACGCTTTAAAAGGCACGCTGGAGGCGTTGAATCTTTTTGCGGAACTTTACGGAGAATATCCTTTTATAAATGAAAAATATGTTACAGCAACGCATGGAATTAATTCGGGTATGGAACACCAGACATGCACAAGCATGGGACCTAAAAATACTTCGCCAGAAGGACGAGGCAGACAGAATATCCATGAACTTGCCCATCAGTGGTTTGGCGACTGTGTCACTTGTCAACATTACGATCACCTCTGGCTCAATGAAGGATTTGCAACTTATTCGGAAGCGCTTTTTATTGAGCGATACACAAGCAAAGAAGCTTTTCACAATTATGTGAATTCCTGGACAATCGAGGATTCTCCCGCCATTGTTGGTCCAGAGGCAGATAGATTCAGAGACGCTCTGGTCTATAAAAAGGGCGCAATGGTTCTTCACATGCTGCGCCATGTGCTTGGCGATAAAAAATTCTTTGATGCAGCAAAAGCATATCATGCAAAATACGCTTATTCAACCGTTCTCACACCGCAATTGCAGGCGGAATATGAAGTATTTTATGGCGCGTCCCTCGATTGGTTTTTCAATCAATGGGTTTATGGAACCGGACGTCCTTCCTATGTTTGGGGTTGGACAACACAAGGGAACACATTAAAGGTTACCATCACGCAAAATCAGGTGGGAAATCCCTTCATTATGCCTGTGGATATTCAAGTCAGCGACATCAAAGGACGCTCTAAGACTTTTGTTGTATTGAATAATCAAAAAACACAAACCTTTGATATTGAGCTCGGCGACTTTGTGCCATTCTTAGTTCAGTTCGATCCCGAAAACTGGATCCTAAAAAAAAGCGTCACCACAACCGCCCCCACGCCCACGCTTTTGAGCGTGGAAGCCGATGGCAAAGGCGGAGCTAAAATAAAATGGCAAAGCAGCGGCGACAATACCAGCGGATTTCAACTTGTTATGTCAGATAATTTAACAACATGGACGCTTGTTGCCAATAAAGATGTTTTAGGCGCCGCAATAAAGGAATATACAGTTCCCGCTCTGCCAGTTCAAAAGGCTTTCTACTTCCGAATTCGAGCGATTTCCAGCACCGGTGAACTAACATCCTTCAGCGACACTTACGGCTTCAGAACTGGCGCATCGTTAAATGCCCCCAAAATTCTTATCGTGGATGGCTACGATCGCTGGGATACACAAGGACGCGGGGTAAACCACGCATGGGCGGCGACGCATGGTCAAGCAGTTCATGAATTCGGAGCGCCATTCGATACATGCGCCAACGAAGCGATTATATCGGGCGATATTCTGCCATCATCTTATGCCGCTTTAATCTGGGGCTCCGGCGAAGAATCCACCGTTGAGAGCACCTTCAATGTTCAAGAACAGGCAATTATTCGGAATTACCTGAACAACGCCGGAAGGTTTTTTGTCACCGGCGCTGAAATCGGATGGGATTTGGATTACAAAGCCAATGGCGTTGAATTCTATAACAACTACCTGAAAGCGGACTATGTTGCAGATGATTCAAACGGAGCGTTTACTGTGACCGGTCTGGCAAATACCATCTTTGATGGGATGAGTTTTGGATTCAATAATGGACACCCGGATAGCGGCTATGAGGTCTTATACCCGGACTCCATCAAAGCCGTTCAGGGAGGCGTGACCTGCTTGAAATACAGCGACACATACATGGCGGGCGTGCAATTTGCCGGCGTGTTCCCAAGCGGGATAAAAGAGGGACGCCTTGTTTATTTCGGCTTCCCCTTTGAAACCATTTATCCCTCAACCGCACGGAACGAAGTGATGGCTCGGGTTCTCAAATTTTTCGGATTTGAATCAGATTATTCTGTTTTTCCCAAATCAGGTTTCGCGCTTCATTGATTTCCCGAATCAAAACGATGAATCTCGATTAGAAGCGAGAGGATTTTTTATTCTTCCGGCATGATATTTGGGATTAGATAAACCTCTTCCGCCGGCGACTCCGCGTGCGATAACACTGATTTTTTTCATTCGGATGGAATCACAAGGACAATACGCGCGCCGGTTACCTCGTCCTGACTATCCGGCATCAAATGATAGCGTTTAGAAGGACGGCAATCAGCGGCGTCCGAATCCCAGTATCCTCCCCGCGCAACGCGTTCAAAAGCGTCCATCTCCTCCCATGCGCTGCCGTCTGTGGGAGCGCCGGTATAATCATCATGCCAAGCGTCCTGACACCACTCCATCGCATTGCCCATCATATCATAAATCCCAAAGGCATTGGGCGATTTGCTCCCCGCGCGTTTGATGCCAGTTGGAACATTATTGCCGCACCACCAAGCATACGCATCAAGTTCGCACGTGTCGCAGATATGAGCCGGACAGTTGGAATCGCCAAAAGGAAATCGGGCAGCATTTCCAGCCCGGCAGGCATATTCCCACTCCGCTTCGGATGGAAGGCGAAACGCGCCCTGTCCAAGTTCATTAAGCTTTTCGATGAATGTCTGGCAATCATCCCAAGAAATATTCTCAACCGGATTATTGTCTGTGGCGGGGGCGGCGGGTTTTGTGTTCATCAGGACATTCCATTGGCGGCGTGTCACCTCAAATCTCCCAAGATAAAAATCATAATCAATCTGAATGTTATGGATAGGGAGTTCAGCCGCCGCGCTCCAGTTCGGATCATCGGAGCCCATCTGAAAGCTGCCTTTTGGAATCTTGATGAATTCCATCACGACATCCGGCGCAAGCATTATGACCTTGATATTTCCTATGGTTTGAATAAGAAGGACAACATCCGCCGAATTGATAACGCCATCGTTATTTATATCCGCGCTGCCCGGAGCCTTTGACTTCCCCAAGATTTGATCCAGAACACAACGGACATCGTCCATTCCAAGAGCGCTGTCGTTATTTGCATCCCCAGGATTTTGCGCCCAAACAGATGTAATGGGGCAAATAATCAACAACAGCATCCACAGTTTTATACTCATGCGCACGCTCTCCCCTTATTTTGATGGCTCCAAAATCACAATTTTTTCAACGGCTTCCATATCGCCGGTTGTAATTGAAATTTCCACATTCCCCGCCGCCAAGGCTTCAAATTTGCCGCTGCGCCCATTGATAGTTCCCAGCGACTTGTTGCTGACTTGCCATTGGTAACTGAACGGGTCTCTAAGCGGGACCTCCCGTTTAATTTTCCGCGCAGGAATGTCAATAATTCCGAGCGCGCTAAATTCAATTTCATCCCCGATTTTAACCTCTTTATTCGGCGGATTCATTATACATGACAGACGGTTGAAAAGCGGGCGAATTGCATAAATAATTTTATTCCGCGTAACGTTGAATTCCAGATAATGGCAGATATCGCCCTCATTTGACACGTTGCCGAGGAACCCATCTCCGCCGCCTGTGGTGATATAAGGGATGCCATCGCGGACAATCATCCTGAATCCGAAATGATTGCCAGAAAGAACTAAAACCCGCCGCCCTTTGTTTTTCTCCCGCAGCAAAAGTTTATGAAAAGTTTCCGCCTCCACAGAATTCATGGCTCCGTTATATCCATCCACAACGCTTCCCATCGGACAGACATGGCAGGAGAAAATCAAAGTATTTGCCCGCGTTTGCCGCATCTCTTGCAGCAACCAAGCCCATTGGGCTTCGCGCGGGGTTTGTTGCGGATCTGAAAGCGTAAATCCGCCTGCGGTATTATCAAGGACAATAAGGTTTATATCCCCGGTGCTGACTGAATAATGAGTGGGAAACATGATGCTGGCATAATTTAAAAGAGAGGGGTCTTTGCACTTTTCATTAAATCCAAGCGTATTATAGAATTTGATAGAAAGGTTCAGTAAACGAGAACGCGCTGCTCCCAGAGTTTCACCCATGCCGTCAGAAGTGAGATTGCCTGTGGAAAGGGCAAAATCGCCCCCGCGTTTTTTTAAATATTCTAACAATTTGAACGAAAGACTGCCGACGTCATCGCCTTTGGATATATTTGCATTGCCGAAAGCGAAAAAACTTGCTGATACCTTCGGTAGGTTTTTCGCAATCAATTCGCGTTCCAACCAAGAAGGCGGTTCGCCGATTTGATAATCATTATCCGAACGCGGCGGCAGGGCTGGCGCAGAAATCGTCTCAAACCCCTGCAAGAAAAGAGTGCCCGATATTTTATTATCATTCGGCGGCGATTCCAATGAAAAACGCTTCCACACAATCGGATAGGCAACACCTTTCGGAATTTCGGCAACAAGACGCGACCAGTCTGCGAATTCGATGTTTGTGGAAAATAACAAACTATGTTCATGCTCAAAACTATCCACAAAATAACCGTAAAGACTGCAATTGCGCACTGCGCCCTTGATGGATAAACCAATCTTGCGCGGTTCTGCGGCAAGAGGGATGGTGCGTTGAATATCCATAGAAGTTTTTTCGGCGCCTTTTTCAATCTCAAACCGCATCCAACCAACAACCTTTTTCTCCTCTTCCATTTTGGCAACCGTGATATCCATGCTGCCGGCGATTCGAGGAGAAGATGTTTTAACCTTCCATTCTCCGCCCACGTTAAAATCCGAAATAGTTTTAATTTCTTCGCCCACAACAAGAGGGATTCGGCATCTTGCGCCCGCCGCGCTCGCTTCGATAAATCCCGATGCGCTGTTTTTGCCGGCTTTGAAGCACCCCGAAGCAGAAAAAATACCGCAACTGCTGTCCGCCGTCCACTCTGCGTGTTCAGAAGGGATGCTGAGCATAGAGCCGTCAGGGGCGATTCCGGTTAGCATCAGGAAAACCTCTTCGCCCGGAAGAAGGCTGATGCTATCGCGGTCAAGTCGGATCTCTTTGAGCGTTCCCAATACGCGCGCGGATATCCGCGTTTTTGCCCCTTTCATCGCGATGTTTATAGTTCCGCTCCTTGTGGATGCGCCAGATTTGAATGAGCCGCCGAGCATCTCGCCAAGCGAGGCGGGCTTGATTTTGATATCCGCGTTTTCCGTGCTGAGAATGTTATTATACTTATCTATGAGCGTCGCGCGAATGGGAATGGTCTTGCCGGATAAAATATCTATGGACGCCGGATTGGAAACTAATCGAAATGGTTTGCCTTTGGGATTGCGGTTTGTTATGAGCATTGCCGAAGAAATAGCAGGCTCGCTGCCGCCTTGCGGCGAATTGAAAAGCGATAAATTTTGTTCCCCATAATTTCGTGTTGCCAAAGCGGCTGTATCATCTTTGTTCAGAAGATATGCCTCGCTGCATCCGAGAAAAAGCATATATTCCGTAAGCTGCCCCGCATTCATGCCGATGCTGTGATTGGGCTGTCTGCCATCCACAACAACAATCACAAACCGTTTTCCGCCCTCGATAAATCCCGCTCCGCATAAAGACATCAGCGATTCTGATTTTATAGAAGATGAATTCATATCAAATGCCGATTTGCCGTTTTTGATAAGAGGCGGCGCGTCGGCAAGCGTCTGCGGCAAATCTGTGATATTTATGGTTTTCGGCGCAATGGCAATGGATGGCATCAGGCTTGCCGCTGCAATGGTCGCACCTGTTTCGCCCATTTGACAGAGCGGTTTTTTTTCTGTACTTGAAAGTTTTTTGAACTCAACCTCAACCTGAACGATATTGGCGTCGGCATAAATCAGATAAATCATCAACGGTCCGTTGATGCTCCACACATGCGCTTTTTGGCAAACAATACCCGGGAATATCTCAGCGCCTTCCGCCGCCTCGCTATCCACAGCCTCCGGCAAAAGAGCGGTATTATTAGGATAGCAAGCCTTTAAAGAAAGACTCTTTTCCGCGTTCGAAACAATGGGATTTAGGAGAATAATAAAAAGAATTATGCAAATCGTTGAGGAAAGTTTATGCATCATTTTTGTTTAAATCCTGATAGGGAATTTGATCCCCGAGCTGGGGAATGAATTGAAATCGCGTAATATCTATGACCTGAGTAGATTCCGGCTGATATGGAATATTTGAGCCGGGAATAAAATGAATCATGATGTTTGTTGAATCGGCGTCCATTTTCATGTTTGGAATCTCAAGACCTTTTTTTTCCAGATTAATCATCGCAAGAGCGCGCAGGATGCGATGAAGATGGGATATGCCTATTCCAAAAGAGACGCGTCCCGAGGCGGTTTCCAATTGAACTTGAAATTCGCGGTCTATAAGATATTTGGCAAGGGAAGCGGTATAAATAACAGCGTTCTCAAAAAGCTCTTCAATATCCTTCGATATAGGCAACGCGGCAGAGTTGTTAAAAATTAAAGTAATCTTTTTTTTCTCTTCCTTTTCAAATTCGCGCAACATAATCTTGTTTGAACGGGCGGAGACCTTCCAATGAATAAAACGGGCGCTGTCCGAAGGCGTGTATTCGCGCAAGCCGTAAAGACTGTGACCCGAACCTTTGCGCCCGGACTCAAATTCTCCCAAATCCACGTTTGCGGATTCGAGCAAGGGGCGTATGTCAATAATCTGCGGATAGACAAGAATTTCCTGCGATTGCGTAACGGCAATTGCCCTTACAAAAAAACCAAATGGGAAACGCGAGACAATTCGAATGCGGGCAAGTTTGTAAATCCCGCGGTGCGGAAAAAATACCCGATAGGTGATGTTGGTTTTTGAGCGAGGCGGTATATGCGAAAGATAGCAAACGCCGACCATCTCGCCGGTAGCAAGATAGTCCATGATCCGCAGCGAATAAGAAAACATCCAACGCTTGTCGTTTGCCACTTCAAGCGGGATTGTTGCCGCTTCTCTTGCGCTGATGTGGCGCACGGCAAGCCGCCGCACCCTGATTTTGCGCAGCGTGCTTGTGGATAAAAGACCGGATATAATAAAAAAGGAAAGCATCATGGACATAATAAGATATAAAAGATTGGTGCTTGTGTTGATGGCGGCAAATCCTATGAAAAAGGTGATAAGGACAAAGATGATTCCTTCCAGCGTGATGCGATATTCGCGCCGTATGCCCGCCCAGTTCTTGATGATACGGTTAATGCGATTAAATGCTTTTTTTAGGATGTTAGTCATTTTATATCTTTGAGCATCTCAATAAAAGTATCCAGACGCAGACACGTGCGGGCGTCCAGCGCGCCGGGTCTGTCCCCTTCGAGCGTCAAGATTGGCAGAGACAACTCATGCCGCAGAATCATATCTTCAATTCCTCGATGGCAAAACGCCTGAACATAATGAATTAGACCATCCGCTCCGCGTTTTTTTATCTCTTTGTTGAGATCCTTTATGCGAAATGCCGAATCATAAGGATACGTATAAGATAAATATTGCTCAATAAGCGAACCGCTTTCGTTTGGCATGCTGAACTGGCGCTGCATCTCATTCAGCACAACTTGAACGCCAAGGCAGTTCAGGTAATCATGAAGGTCGGAAAAAATCGGAGGAACACCCGCAATGGCAATCTTAAGCGGGCGCTCGTTTGGAGAACGTTTCATCGCCACTTTCAGAAATTCATCGAGTTTTTTTTCAAATACGAACGGATTTCCCCAAAAGTCGCTTGAGGAAACAAGCCAGAAATGATTCTCGCCGCCGGTGACCTGTCCTGTTTGCCAAGTTAAGCGGTCTAACAGGCTGAGTTTTTCCCGAAGAGGTTTCAACCATATTCGAATCTTTTCCGCCTCGGCTATTGTTGTGCCAACCTCCCGTGCCAGACGCTCCATTTCCAACTCCAACCTCGATGCCTCCCTGTTCCGAGGAAAGTTGAAAGTCAGGATATTTGGCGCATTATCGCAAATCTGAAACGTCTCCAGCATAGAAAAAGTGTTGGAGCAATCCCCTTCAGTAACGATAATAATTCTATCCACGGAAGACGCCTGAATTGCGACGCCATAAATGCCTTTTATCCATGCGCACAGATTTCGCGGATAGCCGTCTTTTTCTGCTCGCTGGATGAATTCATCAGCCCGCGAACTGCCAACAAAAATATTATTCAAATCAACGGGGATGTCTCCCGCTGCCAATATAATCTCCACGGGGAGCGTTGTCGTAAATCCCGTGCGAATGCCTGACATGTTAGATATCCTTTCCTTCTCCGGATGAATTGCTCCGTCCCCAGAAGAATAAAGAATTCTATGAATGAATAAATACCCGTGGCAACTTATTTTTCAGCGGCGATGCATAACAGGCAGGGATTATTTATAGATGCCGGTAAAGAATGTGCGCATAATGTTTTCGGCAAAATCCGCAAGCGCCCCTTCGTATTTGGTCGCTATCCAATATCGCAGGGCGGCGTTGATGAGCCCCCGTAGATAATAGGCGTATTCAAGGGGGTCTGCTTTGCGGAAAATGCCTTCCGATTGCCCCTCGGCAATCAGACGCCCTAAGATGACCGTGTTGAGGCGATAGCGGTCTATCTGCTCTTGTGTGAGCAGATTGCGCAGCATATAGCACTCTTCGTCAAGATATTCAAAATTCATGGAAACAAGTTTGGATAGGGGAGCGTGTATCTCATAATCGGAAAGCAGTGTTTTAACAAAGCGGGAAAGTTTGACATCCGCCTTGCCCCTTGAGTGAATGCTTTTCTCCAATATGGCTGTCACGTCATCAATACCTTTGGTCATCAAATCGGAGACAAGCGAATTGACATCCTTGTAATAAGTTTTGATTTCTTTTTCTGTCAGCCCCGCCTCTTTGGCAATGCAGGCTAATGTCATATTCTTAAGACCAAAATTTTTAAAACAAATCTTTGCGGCTGTAAAAATTTTCTCTTTAGGCTCCATGTTTTCGCTTCCTATTTTGAATAATATGCGCACAAAGATATATCAGAATAATTGACTCAGTCAAGGCAAATTATTTGACCTTTGCATCCGATTCTCACACGCCATCCGCGCCGTTATTCTCCTCATCTAACTCTTCATCGTCCTCATCCTGCGCGTGTTCTGGCGGTTTCATCTCAACGATTTGATCAAATTTGATGTTATATTTGTTTTCGTTGGCATCCTGAAGCACGCAGGTTTGCATGAGGAGGTTGCGCTCGAGGATATAGCCTTCCTGATTTTGGGTTTTGACATAAGCGCCAACCTCCGGCGCGTTGGCTCCCAGCTTTTTATACTCCTCTTCTTCATATTCAAGACAACACATCAGACGCCCGCAACAGCCGGAAAGTTTGGCAGGGGAGAGGAAGATGTCCTGATTTTTTGCCATGCGGATAGTGACCGGTTTGAATTCCCGAAGAAAACCCGCGCAACAGAGGCGCTGCCCGCAAACGCCATAGCCGTCTATCTCCCGCGCTTCGTCCCGCACGCCAATTTGCCAAAGTTCTATGCGGGCGCGTAAAGATGCGGCAAGGTCGCGCACCAGCTCCCTGAAATCAACGCGTTTATCCGCCGTAAAATGAAATATGATTTTGTTATTGGCGTCGTCAAAACGAACATTGGAGATTTTCATGACAAGATTATATTTCAAAGCCTTTTCGCGGCAGCATTGAATGGCGCTTCGCTCCCGCTCCTTCAAAGCCTTCCACTTCTCAACCTCCTCTTCTGTTGCTTTGCGAATGACCTTAAAAAGCGGACGCATCGGGATTTCTTCTGTGTAGCGATGTTCGATGGCGCACACGTAACCCGTCGTTTCAAACTCGCCCCAAAGGCAAACGCAAAAATCCCCGATTTTCAGTTCGAGCCCTTCATCCACATAATATTTGGGCATCGAAATATCGGAAAATTTAATTCCAACCAGTTTAACCATATTTTGTTTTTTGCATCCTCGAATTTTATCGCCGAACGTTATTAAAGAACACCATTTATGGATTGATATTTCAGGTGTCAATTTATTAGTTGGATTTTTCAAAGCCTCCATATTGAATCATCAGAAACTTTGGATAAAAATGTATTGCGCCAACCAAGATGGATTGTTCATTAGTCAAGGCATTATGATTAATAATTATGCATTCAAAATAGTTTTGGCAACTCTCTTCTGGCTGGGACAGATGAAAATCTGCATCACCGTCATCAACAAATATATCGTTTTTATGCACGACCGTTTTGTGAAACAGATCCTTATCATCGCTTTCGCACTATTTATGGCAATCTTCCCCATTGTGTTATTTGCGCGCTATCACCATAATGATATAATCATGCAAATATTAACTTTGCATCCCCGCCGCTTTGTTGCCTTCGTTTTACTCTTATATTTCCTCTTCGGCGTTCTTTTATTTATCCGCGCTAACATTATATCGCTTATTAGAAAACTCAGCCGCCCCTTTCCTCCGAGAGTCCGCCTTCTCGAACGCGTTTGCCTGATTCACCCGGATGCGCCCAAATGGACGCCGCCCCGTATCCCGTTGGGGCTCGGAAGGTTTCTCAACTCATTTAATAATTATTACCAACTGGAAAAAAGCATTTATGAAATTCAGAGCGATAATCTGCCCGATGATTTTGACGGCTTGCGTGTAGTTCACTTGACGGACTTCCATTTTGACGGGTCGTTGGATGATGAATACTATGACTTTTGTATCCGTGAAGCCAACGCCCTCAACCCGCATATCATATTTGTTACCGGCGATAACATATCCGCGAGCGATTATACCAAACAAGCAGTCAAAAAACTATCCGAACTTCAAGCGGCGGATGGCGTCTTTTTCCTCCGG
This sequence comes from candidate division BRC1 bacterium ADurb.Bin183, assembly GCA_002070185.1. GTDB lineage: Bacteria > Sumerlaeota > Sumerlaeia > MWCT01 > MWCT01 > MWCT01. The sequence goes on along the minus strand of MWCT01000004.1, from coordinate 180,715 downwards.
GGCAATCATGATTTTTGGACGGACGGCAAAGGTTTTCTTGCCGAAATGAAAAAAAAAGGATGCGTTGTTCTTGATAACAAAGCCATACGTATCAAAAAAGGCAAGTCACAGATTCTCATCTATGGCGTTGAACATCCATGGAAGCGCGACATAATCTGGGATAATCTTCTGCGAGACAAACGCGATATTTTTACCATTTGCGTCACACACACGCCGGATAATTTCCGACGCGCTGCGGACGCCGGAGCCGCATTAACCCTTTGCGGGCATACACACGGAGGGCAAATTCGCCTGCCCTTTTTCGGTCCGGTCATCTGCCCGTCGCGATATAATAGGACTTATGATCAAGGATTTTTTGAACGAAACGGCGGACTTCTCTACATCAATCGAGGCATTGGCAGCACAGTCCCATTCCGTTTTCGATGCCCGCCCGAAATCGCCCTTTTTATTCTGAAAAAAACTTTGACCGTTCCATGATGCGCAAGACTATCTTTGCGCTTTTCTAACCTCGTCCTTGATTCGCTGAATATGTCCGCGTCCCATTCCCTTGACCTCGCAGCCCAGCTCAAAAAAGCGTTTAATCTTTGCATCGTCCAAAATACCAAAACAATCAATGACCGCAACCGGCTTGCCGGTTTTCTTGATGGTTTCATCAGGTGTGAGATTGAGATACGGCTCATGGCGGACGGCAAGGACAATGGCATCCGCGCCCTTCATTGCTATATCAAGATTCTGTTGGATTCGCAAATCTTTGAGTTTTTCCTGATTGCGGAAAAAGCGCTTGAGGCTGTAATTCGGGCTCGGGTAGGAATCCTGCTGCTCAAATTCCCACCAGTGAAGGACATATGGATCATGCACGCGAATCTCCGCGCCCATCTCTGACAATTTGCGAATCATGACTTCCGAGCCGCTGTAACGCGTGTCGCCGACATCCTCCCGGTAGGCGGCGCCGAGAATCAAAATATCCGCCGAGGCTATGGGGCGCCCCATGTTCCTCATGGCGTCGCGCACAAGTTGAGCGGCATGAAGTCCGCGCGTGTCGTTTATATCAATCGCCATGGGCGTGATTTTGAAAATCTCATCCTCAAAACCAAGAATATGTTTGTATGCCCAATACCCCAGCCCGCCATCCTTGGGAAGGCAATAACCGCCTATGCCGGGACCCGGAAAGATGATGTTGCAATGAGTGGGGCGAACCTTGATGGCATTGATGACCTTCAAGATATCCACGCCATTTCTCTCCGCAAAAAGACTCCACTCATCAAGGAAGGCAAGAATCGCGGCGCGATACGAATTTTCGACAATCTTTGCCGTCTCGGATTCAATCGGGCGATCAAGAACCGTGAGCGGATATTTTTTCGTGTTTAAAACCTCGTTCAGAAATTTAACCACTCTTTCCCGAGCCTCCTGATTGACACCGCTGCAAACGCGCCAAAAGTCGCGAATGCTGGCAACATAGTTTTTCCCCGGCATCACGCGTTCATAACTATGCGCAAGGAGCGGCTCGCTCTCGATTCCACGCTTGCGGAAAGCCTTCTTCATTATGGGGAGAGCAATCTGTTCTGTTGTGCCCGGAGCGACGGTTGTTTCGATAAGAACAAGCGCCTTGGCAGGAATACGGTCTGCAATAACCTGAAAAGAACCTTCCAACGCATCCATATCCGTCCGCCCTGTCCGAACATTGCCCAGCGATTCCTTCAAATAATCACATTGAACATCCACAACCACCACATCAGCCAGTGTCATCACATCATAAATATGAGTTGCGATAAGACATTTCTTCTCAAGAACGCATCGGCGAATCATCACATCCACTTCCGGATCATCCGCTTTAACAGGGGAGACGCCGCGATTTAATAGAGGGATTTTCCAATAGCTGCGGGTACTGGGGCGCTGAACCCCGATGACAAATTTTCCCGGTTTGCCGGTTGCATCCACAGAATCCGCAACAACCGCCGCCATAACTGCACCGACAAAGCCAACGCCAAGCACAACAACAATCTCCCGACCCATCGCGCGCTGTTCTTCCACAATTTTTTCGACACGCTTAAATTCTGCCGATGATTCATCCTCCGTCGGCAAGGCAAACTGTTCACCGTCCGGACTCATCGAATATGCGATTTTCATATCTCCACAACCTCCGTTGGATAAAATGATGTTCATGAAAACTCAAACAATGAAACGACTTTTATTTTATTTTAAAAATACCAATCAAGTTATTTTCTTAAATACTAAAAAAACACCGCAGTTTTTCAAATCGAGATTTTATGAATAACGAAGAGGGCAGTTTCTTTTCGAGGCAGGGCGGGTTTAACACAAACTTAATTTTTCATAAGGGATGACCCCCTGATACAGTCCGCTTCCAAAGAGGTGCGCTTATTCTCAAAATAATTTATTGACCGCATGGCGGGCATCCCATAGTTAATTTAATGTTCATCTGTTATTATCCATTCTGAAACGGAAATAAGATTTTGAAGGAAAAAAGCGATTCATATATTGTGCTGGCGAGAAAGTGGCGTCCGCAGACTTTTGAAGATGTGGTCGGGCAGGAAACAGCAAAGCGCCAATTGCAAAATGCCCTCAAGGAAGGACGCATTGCCAACGCCTATCTCTTCGCCGGACCTCGCGGCGTGGGAAAGACAAGCATCGCGCGTATCCTTGCCAAGGCGCTCAACTGCGCGGACGGGATAACGCCCAACCCGTGCAATAAATGCGCACAATGTGTTTCCATTACGCAGGGCAATTCGATGGATGTCACTGAAATTGACGGCGCATCCTACACGGGCATTGACGATATTCGCGATTTGCAGGAAGGCATCAATCGCGCCCCGTTTTCCGCAAGGAAAAAAGTGTATATCATTGACGAAGTCCACATGTTGAGCCGCCCTGCCTTCAATGCCTTGCTTAAAACGCTGGAAGAGCCGCCGCCATTTGTTGTTTTTATTTTTGCCACAACCGAGCTGGAAAAAATCCCGGAGACCATTAAAAGCCGCTGCCAAATGTTCCTTTTTGAGCGTATCACGGCAAAAGATATCCACGACCGCCTAAGCCTAATTCTTTCAAGGGAGAAAGGAGTCAAAGTCTCGCCGGAGGAAAAAGAGGCGATTTTAGAAGCCATCGCTTCAAGCGCCGAGGGCGGGCTCCGCGATGCAGAGGTAACTCTGGATCAGCTGATTTCCCTTTCCGGCGGGCAAATCAAGTTTGAATATGTCAGCCAGCTGCTCGGACTTGTTGAGCTGGATCTCCTTATCGGAACGGTGAACGACCTTGCGCGGCGCGATATTCGCTCCTTGCTCGAGCGCATATCGCAACTCGTTAATAAAGGACGCGACCTTGAACGTTTTGTAAAAACCATGCTGGCTTTTTTAAGGGATTTGATGATTCTCAAAGCCGGCGCCGAATTGGAGTCAACGGCATATTCCGCCGAGCGTTTCAAAGAGATTAATAATCTGCTCGACGGCATTGCTCTTCCGTTTCTTTTAAATGCCATGAACACATTCTTCCTTCTTGAAGAGCGGATTAAAACCGTGCCGCAGGCTCGATTCCTTATTGAGTTCGCATTTATCAAACTCTGCGCCATTCAGACGGATGTTGATATCGAAACGATCCTATCGCGCATCAAAAAGATGGACAAGGGGATTCCAGCTCCTGCGCCGAGGCAGGATTATAATCAGCCGGCGGCTTATTATGATGCATCGCCGCTGCCGCTGCAAAAGGCGCACGCAGCAGATCTTTTCAATGGAAACGCTAACAATCAGCCAAGTCCCAAAACCGTCCAATGGTCTATCGAGCAGATTGAAGCGCTGCAAGACCAAACCCAATTAATCAACCGATTAATTGAATTGATTCTTCAAAAAAAACCCATTCTTGCCGCAACTCTTGAACGCGCCGCTTTTCGTATGGATAACAACAATCTGCTCACCATCAGCGTTCCAGAACAGGTTTTGGTAGATATAATTGTCAAAGGGGATACTCTAAAATTGATGGAGCAAATGTTTTCCAAATTGAGCGGAAAACCCGGACGCATCAAAATTGAATTGCAACCTCCGGAATCATCCCCATCTGATTTGATATCAAAACCAGCCGAGCCCGCAGCTGGCGATTCACCATCTGCGGCTAACCAAAATAACGCCGAGAAGGAAAATTGCGAGTATCCCTCAACCGAGGATACGGATTATTTGCCCACGCCTTCCGATGACGCCGATGAATTGGCGCCAATTCATCATTTTGATGAAAGCCAATACAAGCGTCTTTTTAAGGATACAAACTACCCAAAGAAGAAAATCCTTGAATTGTTGTCGCAAAACCCTGACATAAAATCGGCTGTGGATGTTATTAAAAAGACCTTAGGAGCCAAATTAACCCATTACGATGATATGAAAATAACCTAATTTTATCGGAGGATTATTTTTGATGTTTGACCTTAAACAACTTCAAAAAATGCAACATGAGATTCAGGAACGCATGTCAAAAATGGATGAAGAACTGGAAAAAAAAGTTATCGAAGCGACTTCCGGCGGAGGCGTCATCGCCGTCAAGATGAACGGCAAACAACAAATTCTTTCCATTAAAATCCAACCGGAGGCAGTTGACCCTGATGATATCGAAATGTTGGAAGATCTGGTGCTTGCAGCCGTGAACGCCGCCATAACAAAATCCAAAGAATTATCTCAAAATAATTTAACGCAACTGACGGGCGGGATGAAAATTCCCGGTCTGCCTTTTTAATTTTCGTGCCGCTTACGCAATTTTTATAAAGGTTGATTCCTGTGTTAAAACGTTCCCCCACTTTTGAATCTCTAATTGCAGAATTAAATAAATTGCCGGGAATTGGGCGGAAAAGCGCCGAACGCATCGCCTATCATTTTGTCAAAGCATCGCGCGAAGAAGTTATGTCTTTGGCTTCGGCGTTAAAGGCGGTAAAAGATAATATAATTTCATGTTCCACATGTTTTAATCTGGCGGAAAAAGATCCCTGCCCCATTTGCGAAGACCCCTCGCGAGACGCAGCACAGATTCTGGTTGTTGAGGACGCTATGGATATCGCCGCATTTGAACGTGCGGGCGTTTATAAAGGACGCTATCATGTCCTGCAGGGGCGCATAGTTCCGCTCAAAGGCATTACGCCCGAGCACCTTCGGATTCGCGAACTTGTCGAACGAGTCCGGGGCGGCGCCGTTAAAGAAGTTATCCTTGCGACAGATCCCGATGTGGAAGGCGACGCAACGGCGCTTTACATATCGCGGCTTCTTTCCCCGCTTGGCGTTGAAATCACGCGCATCGGTCTGGGCATACCGATGGGCGGCTCTCTGGAATACACAGACAGTATCACACTTGAAAAAGCGTTGGAAGGGCGAAAGAGGTTTTAGAGTGAAGCATGCAAAAACACTGTTATTATTCCTTTTTATTGCATCGGCATCGTGGGCTGCATCTTCAAAGGTTGTCTCAATTAAAACCGGCGCGCCCGGCAATTTGTTTTTCACGGACCAAAAAATTCTCATAAAGATTAATGTTATTCCGCAAAATGCTTTTCAACCGCAAAAACTGACCGCGCACATCATTAATTACAGAAACCAACTTTTTCGCACAGTTGTCTTCCCAGTCTCGTCTGAAACTGGCATGACCATCGAGGACAATATTGGTTTTCTTCAAGCGGGCTATTATAGCTATGTTGTTGAGGCGGAAGGAGCAGAAGAGCAAAAAAGCGTTGGGTTCATCAAATTTGGTGTCATCAGAAAAACACAATCAAAAACCCCGCGAGATGAATCGCCCTTTGCCGTTGACGCCTTTTTGAGCTGGCGCGTCTCGTCTTTTGAACTTGCCGCAGAAGCGGCGAAAATTATGAATCGCATTGGAATCATCTGGATGCGCGACCGAATCTCGTGGAACGATGTCCAGCCAGCCAAAGGAAAATGGAATTGGGAAAAATACGATGCCGCCGCAAAGGCGCAATATGTCAATGGGATGAAGGTGTTGCAAGTTTTTCAAGATACTGCGGTCTGGGCATCGGAGAGGCAAACAGGCAAGGACTCTTTGTGCCAGAAGTATGCGCCCGATGATACTTATTTATATTACCGATGGGCAGCCAACGCGGCAAGCCGATACAAAGAGGAAGTCTCCGCGTGGGAATTATGGAACGAGTTTGATATTCCCGTATTTTTTATGGGAAGCGCCGATGAATACGCGCGCATTTTAAAGGCAGGATATCTTGGAATTAAAAAAGGCAATCCTTATGCGGCGGTGCTTTCCGGTTCCATAACCTTTGGTTCCGGCGACATCACTTTTGGACCGCAGACTTTTTCCGATAAAGAAGGCGAAAGGTTTATTGAAAAAGTTTTTGAAAACGGCGGCGGCGAATATTTTGATATCTTGAATGTTCATCATTATGGACCCGTGGAAGGAGTCGCAGAAAAAATCAAACGCTGCAAGGACTTGATGAGGCGATACGGATATTCAAAACCAATCTGGCTGACAGAAATCGGCTCAACGGCAACGTCAGTCATGGAACCGCAAGTCGCACAATCCGAATATCTGCAATCCCGATATCTGGTCAAGGCTTACGCGCTTGCCCTTGCCGAAGGCGCAAGCCGGATTTTTTATTTTTCGCTTCCCAACTTCGTTGAACACGGCGCCAGTTTTTGGGGACTCATGGAAGAAAAAGAGGGCGGATGGCAGCCCAAGCCCGCCCTTATTGCCCTTGCCAATATGTCATACACCCTTGAAAACATGAATTATTTTGGACGCTACGAAACCAATTTGCCAGTTGAGGCGCTTCTCTTTTCGCAACAGGGACGAGGTTGCCTTGTATTATGGAGCCGGGACGGCAAACAATACAAACCATCTGTATTCTTCAAAAACACTCAAAAAAATCCGATAATCAGGGATATCTATGGAGAAGATACCGATAGAAGGAATGTGCTTGTTTGCACATTGGATATCGGCGCTGTTCCAACATATCTGTGCGATTTTAATATCCACGACCTTGATAGGGATTACGTTTTTAAACCAGAGCGCGAGCCCGCAATGCAGCCTTCCGATTTTTCCCAAGGCATCAAAGACATCTGGGTTGAAATTCGGGATGAAGGCACAACAGTAGGTATTTTTTCAGAACGAATCAAGGGCGAGGCGCGAATTTATAATGTTTCTGGAAAGGACAGCCAGGGCATCCTGCATATTGACGCCATTTCCTCATCGGACTCTTTGATTTCCATTTTGAGAGAGCCAGCCCGAACCGTTTCTGATGGATATGCCTCAATCCCATTCGAGTATCCCATTGAACGAAGCCGGCTTAAAAACTTGTCCGAGCCACACCATTCTGAGATGATTTTACGGGCGTATTTTAAAGAGGCTGCGTCAGGCAAATCAACCCCGCCCGCCATTCGTTATTATGAGTTTGTTCCGCCGATTCAAATATCACGCGCGGGATTTTTGAAATCGAACTCTGGCGATATTGGCACAACTGTCGCCTTAACAAACACATCGGCAGCCCATCTGGATATTCTGCTTTCTTTGGAACCGGAGAGCCGCTTCCGATGCCTGGATACGCCGCAAAAAATCAAATTGAGCCAACATGAGACGCTGCCCGTTTTCTTTCCGCTGCAGCCCGTGCCTATGGCAATCAACGAACCTCACAGCGCGCGCGTTCAAATTTCTGCAACCATAGGGGATATGAATTTTACCAGAGAATCATTTCTTGAATATGATACCATCGCCAGAACTTTTCTCCCATTTGAGATTGATGGGAAACCGGCAGGGTGGAAGTTCTTCCAGCCGTTTACCCTTGAAGGCTCTGAAAACCTTGTGCATGGAAAAGAGACCGTCAAAAAAGCGGAAGAACTGCGCGCAAAAGTCTATTCCGCATGGGATGAACAACACCTTTATCTTTTTGCGGTTGTTAAAGATAAAGACGTTTTGAATCCATACCGGCATGAAAATCCATGGACGGGTGACGCCCTTGAATTATTTTTTGATATGCGCAAGGGCGATGAACTGGGCAGCCCTTTTTATAGCGCCGGAGTCTTCCAGATATTCGCCATCCCGCCTGATAAAAACAACCCGCAGGCTGATTTCAAGGTTTGGCAACCCGATGGCTGCGAATTCCATGGAGTTAAAATAGCTTCCGTGGTTATGAATGATTATTACACCATCGAGATGGCAATCCCTTGGAATAATCTGATTAAAGATAAAGTTGCCCCTAACATGGAATTCGGTTTTGAGATTACCATTGATGAACGGGATAGCGGCGATTATGAGCATCGCCAAATGGTCTGGCGCGGAGGGAGCAACAACTGGCGCGACCCCTCGCTTTTTTCGCGGATTAAATTAGTGACTCACAACAAATAATATTATTGGGGAGCGGTGAAATGAAAATCCAGCGGGCGATTTTGAGCGTTTCGGACAAGACAGGTTTGATTAATCTGGCAAAGGTTTTAGAGGAGCTCGGAGTGGAATTAATATCCACAGGCGGCACAATGAAAACACTGCAGGAAAATGGAATATCTGTTAAATCTGTATCTGAGATTACACGTTTTCCGGAAATCATGGATGGGCGGGTCAAGACGCTACATCCGGCGGTGTTTTCCGGGCTTTTGGCGCGACGGGATCATCCGGGCGATCTTAAGATGCTCGAACAACTCGGATTGCCTCTCATAGACCTGCTCGTTGTGAACCTATATCCCTTTGAAAAAGTATCAGCGCGTCCAGATGCCTCCTTTGAGGAGGTCATCGAAAATATTGACATTGGCGGACCATCCATGCTTCGCGCCGCTTCGAAAAACTTTAAGGATGTAGCGGTTGTTTGTTCGCCCGCTCAATATGATGAAATAATCAAGGAACTCCGCGAAACAAACGGAGAGATATCGCTTAAAACAAAAACACGGCTGGCACGGGCAGTATTCGAATACACATCCGCCTACGACGCCGCCATTACGGCGTATTTACAATCGAAAGAAAAGGGCGCAACGCATGAATCCGAATTCCCAGAAATTCTAACAACACGCTTTAAAAAAGTGCCCTGCGATTTGAGATATGGAGAAAACCCACACCAAAGCGCCTCTTATTATATGCTTGAGAATTGTTCTGAAACATCCATCCCGCGTGCTCGACTCCTGCATGGCAAGCCCCTTTCTTATAATAACATAGCCGACCTTGATACAGCATTGGATTGTGTGCGCGATTTTTCTGATACGGCGGCAGTCATCCTCAAACACGCCAACCCGTGCGGGATTGCTGTGGGGGAAACGCTTGTAGAAGCGTATCGTCAGGCGCGCGAGTGCGATCCTGTTTCCGCTTTCGGTGGAATTGTGGGTTTGAACCGGACTGTTGATGCCGAGACAGCCGCTGAACTTGATTCCACATTTCTGGAATGTGTGATTGCGCCCGCGTATTCCGCCGAAGCGCTCGATATCCTGACCAAAAAAAAGAATATCCGCCTTTTGGAAACCGGCGATTTCACGCAAAAAAATCCCCAATTATTTCTCAAATCCATTGTGGGCGGCGCGTTGGCGCAGTCGCGAGACATTGGCATGGTGAAAAAAGAAGACCTTAAAACGGTCACAAAAGCGCAACCCACGCCCGAAGACTATGAAGGGCTTCTCTTTGCTTGGAAGACGGTCAAATGGGTCAAGTCTAATGCCATTGTTTACACGACAAAAAAAGCGACAGTTGGGATTGGCGCAGGTCAAATGAGCCGCGTTGACTCTGCAGAACTCGGCATCAAAAAAGCGCATCGCTCGCTTGCGGGAACCTATATGGGCTCCGATGCCTTTTTCCCATTTAGGGACGGGGTGGACGTCGCGGCTAAGGCGGGCGTGCGGGCAATTATTCAACCGGGCGGCTCGGTGCGCGATGCGGAAGTGATTCAGGCTGCCGATGAGCATGGCTTGATTATGGTCTTCACCGGCATGAGACATTTTAGGCATTGATAAAATTTAAAGGCTTGAACAATGAACGAGCAAAGGGCGGAATTTCCTCTATGGCTTGAACTGTGCGGTCTGCCCCAATATGTGTATGAAAAAGTCCGCAAAGACGCCTGGATAATTTTCAAAAAAGTGGTCGAACTCGATTGCTTTGCCAATATTGACCCCGGTATTATTGAAATCTCTCTGAACGAACTGGCAAATCGAACTGGGCTCCCCGGCGAAACGGTGGGAAAATGCCTTCTTGCGCTGAAGAAAAAAAAACTGATATCGTGTTTTATCCCGGATAACGCGGAAGAAAAAGCGCTTATTCGCGTTGCGTTACCGCTTCCAACTCCGATTGCGCCCAAAGATTTGAAAAAACAGCGGACGGATATATTCCCGCCGGGAAAAGATTTTTTTCGATATGCGGACCAGCGGACGCCCATACCGCAGGACGACGCAACCTTGAGCGAGATTGTGGATTTGTATTATAACTCTATCGGCTTGAAAATGAATTTTTTCATTCTTGACGAACTGCGCCTGATGCGCCAGCGTTTTGAATTATCTGATATTAAGAAAACATTCGAAACAGCCCGTCAAATCGGCGGGAAAAACTTGAACTGGGTTATGCGCCAATTACTTGCGGGGTCAAAAAAAGATGATAAAAAAGAAAGAACCAGAAAGAAAAAAGGTGTGCGCGAAATGCGGGGGAAGGCAATTCATATTCAACCCTGACGGCACCACCGTTGCATGTGAATGCAGAGCCGCCGCCCTTGCCCAGCTACGCCTTAAAAAAGCTGAAATACCTCCGCGCTTCATCAATAAATCCGTTGATTCCTTTTCAGGCGCAGAAAAAAAAATAAGCCAGCTCCGCACAAGCGCAAAGGCTTTTATCAACAACTTCCCCTCGCCAGCTGATAAAAAAGGTCTAATATTCATGGGGACGACTGGCTGCGGCAAAACCCACCTTGCCATCGGAATATTGAAAGCGGTTATCGAAAAAGGCTATACCGGCTATTACTGCAATGTTGTGGATTTTTTCACCCGTCTCAGAGACACCTTTGCCGGCGATACAGAATATGACGAGATGGATCTGCTGGATAAGGTTGCCAGGGTCAATTTGTTGGTTCTCGACGATCTTGGCGCCGAGCAACCATCGGTATGGAAATTGGACAGATTATATGCCCTTGTTAATAAACGTTATGAGCAAAATTCCCCCATAATTGTCACAACCAATAAACTCGACGTAAATGATTTGGAAGATTTTATCGGACCTCGCATTGTATCCCGTCTTTGCGAAATGTGCCAGATTATGGATAAATTTCCCAATGCGGATTATCGTAAAAAAGATTTGGGTAAATGATGTATCTTATTTGAACAAAGGGATTGAATGAATTTCGAACAACACGGCTTTTTGCATCAAACTGATTATGGCAACTCTAATAATATCAACAATGTAAGCTCAGTCATGACCTTGGCTTGATTTTTGCTCTGTGAAAGATTGTCGAATGTTACTGCGGGTAATTATCTTGAAGGATGGTTCTCATGAACAAACAAAAATGCAAAGATTTGGTTGTGATTGTTATCATGCTCTTTTTCATCTGGCTGTATGTTGTTGTTATACTTGGGCTGAGTCAAAACGCTCATGCGCAGGAAACGGAATACAGGTTTGTTGTTGCCGAGGGCGTTTCAGCGCTGATGCCGGGCAAACCGATTGACAAAGCGTATGACGAAGCCCTCAAAGATGCCAAAAGGAACGCGGTTCAATCTGGAATCGGCGTCCTTGTGGGCAGCGAAACGCTTGTGAAGAATTATCAAGTTGTCCATGATAGAATACTCGCACAGTCGGCAGGATATGTTCGAAATTTCAAAATCATATCCAAAAATAACGAAGGCGACCTGTATCGCGTGGTCATCGAGGCGGAAGTCGCCTTGGCATCTATCAATAGCGACCTTATTGCAGTAGGGATTTTAAAAAGCGAAAAAGGCTTTCCTCGAATCATGATTATCGGCGTAGAAAAAGTTGACGGCGAGAATATTACAACAATTTCTTCTCAGACGGTTATTGAAGATTTTCTTGTCAGCAAAGGTTTTGATCTTGTGGATGAGAGTCAGGTCAGAGAAATCAAAATGCGCGATGAAGCAATGAATCTCAATGATATCAATAAAGCTGCAGCGCTGGGGAAAAAATTCGGAGCGGAAATTATCATCCTGCTCGAGGGGTTGGCTGATTATGCCGGCGCTTCCAACGTTTATGGAGCTCAGATGGATTCCTATCGCGGTTCCGTCAATGCCCGCATGATTTATACAGATACAGCCGACATGCTTGGCTCTGCCAATGAAAAAGCGCAAGCCACGGGAGAGGGAAAGCCGGCTGCGGCGCGCCATGCCTTTGAAAAAGCGGGGAAAGAGGTTGCGCCGGTTATTATGCAAAAAATCCTCGACGACTGGCAAAAACACACAAACAAAATTGAACTTGTTGTCAGCGGCGTTAATTACAGCCAGTTGAAAAAAATCGGAACGGCAATCAAAACCATTCGAGGAGTTGATGCTGTGGCATCGCCCCAGTTTGATAAAGGAGTCGCGGTTTTCCGCATTCAAGGCAATCTTTCAGCAGAAGACCTTGCCGATAGCCTTGGTAATACAGGAATCGGCTCCTACCTTGATGTTACAGGTATATCGCCGGGTCGTGTTGAGGCAGAAATGAAAAAATAAAAGAATCGGACAGTTCGCGCCTAATTTTCACCGCAGATGCCAAACTTCATCTGCGGTGATTTTTTTATTGTAACCGCAACAAAAAATATTGACACCATACCCTTTATGCTGGAATTTGGATTTATTATTTTTAATGATGGCAATTGAAGATATTGATTTATTCATTTTGCGTGAAAAAAAATTTGCCTTGATATAATATTGAGAGGAAAAAAACATGAGATTGCATGCCCTTTCTACGCTTAAACCCCTTGCGATTTTTATCTGGATGACCCTGCTTTGTCCCGCCCTTTTCGCCGCGCCGTATTATCTGACCGGACAAATTCTTGATGTGGAATGGGGAGCGCCCGTCAACGGGGCAACGGTTCAAATTGATAATGGCGCCGTCATGGCGTTTGCCGATAATCAGGGAAGGTTCTATCTTTATGGCGTGGCTCCAACTATGCACAAACTTCAAACTTGGGGAATCGCCCATGAATACGCCGAGCGGATTGTGTATATGCCCGACGGCAAATCGTATGATGTGGGTCCGATTTATATCAAAAAAATTGACGGCGTGGTATTCGGCAAACTTGTTGATTCGATAACAGGGGAACCGCTGGTCAGAGCAACCGTTCAAATTGACGGAGGCAAAATCTGGAGAACGCAAACAGACCAATTCGGGAATTACCTATTCTATAATGTTGACCGCGTCCCGCATTCGCTCCAATGTTGGGGGTATGCTTATACATATTTCCAAAAAGGGTTTTATCTGAATCCTCAAGGCAGTTTGAAAATTGACGACATCTCTCTTTCAGTAATTCCGAATGCCGTCCGGGGACAAGTTCTTAATGCTGTAACAAAGCGACCCATTGTGAATGCGACCGTTCAATATGATGGAGGCGGAGCAGGCATGGAAACGAAAACAAATGCCGACGGTCGCTTTGTGCTTTGCAACATCCCTGCCGGCTATCATCAGCTGCAGGTTTGGGGATTGGCATACAATTTTGTAGGACTAAATTTTCACCATGCCGTCAACGCCGCGGAGATTCTCGGAACAATCGAACTCATGCCCATCGGAGGCTCCATTTCGGGCAGAGTTGTGGACGCAACAAATGGATTGCCGGTTTTGAATGCCACAGTTCAAATTAACGGCGGAGCGGGAGTTGATTCATGGAAAACAACAACCGATTCCAATGGAGAATATATTCTTTATAACATCTCGGACGGTGTGCAGAAAATCCAAACTTGGGGATATGGCTATCGTTTTCAAGAATATGATTTCGATTTTTTCTCAGAGAATACCAACATCAACGACATTGCTCTTATTCCCGACCCGAACACTTTCACCGGACGAGTGCTCGATGCGGATACGAGATTGCCGATTGAGAAATCCCTTATAATCATGTCCGATAACAATCAGTGGGTTAAGTCGGAAAGTTTTTCGGATGGCAGATTCGTGGTGCTTAATGTGCGACCAGAAACCGATTATAACAGTCCGGCTGCCTACGATATAACGGCAGAAGCCCTTGATAATGATCTGGTTTATTTAAGGTCAATTCATCCGGGAGAAGGACAAAATGTGAATCTGGGGGATTTCCTTCTGCCTAAATGGCGACGTAAATGATATTTCATATTTCGATTATCCGCAAAGGAGTTTAGTATGCAGACTCGAACCAAAGCGAATCTGTCAGGGATGAACAAATCAGCCGCAATGCTGATGGTTATGATGGCTATAATTTTTTGCGCGAGCGCCCTTTTTGCGCAAACGGAAACGATTAAATTAATCGGGCAGTATTCAGGTTTGTGTTCCACTATTGCCGTTAAAAACAATATTGCCTATATCGGCGAAGGTTATAATTTATCTATTTTTGACGTCTCTTCTCCCGCATATCCACAAAGGCTCGGAACTGTAGCGATGCCCGATTCCCCAAATGGAGGCCCCGACCTTATTAATAAAATCGCAGTTTCGGGCAACTATGCGTATGTAGCCAATGCGGATATGGGTTTGGTCATTGTGAGCATTGCAAACCCCTATAATCCCTTTATAGTCGGCAGGTTTAATACGAGCGGTTATGCCACAGGAGTTTTTGTTAAAGATAAATATGCCTATGTGGCTGATGGAGACGCCGGTGTCGCCATACTGAACATATCCAATCCCGCGCAGCCGCGATTGGTTGGCGTCTTCAACGACCGCGCTATAATTGATTACGCATTTTCCATCCACGTTTTTGGCGCGTTCGCCTTTGTTGCCAATGCAGAAAAAGGTGTGCTAATTCTTGATGTATCCGACCCATCCCAACCAATTTATGTGAACGATTTTGATACCGCAGGTTTTACTCAGGATGTGTTCGCAGGCGGAAACGTTCTTTATGTGGCGGATGGTTCAACAACAAAAGGACTCCAGATTCTCGATATCAGCCGTTTAGAGCAAATAGAATTGCTCGGAAGCGTTAACACGCCGGGTAATTCCATTGGACTTGCCTTCTCCAATCCTATGATTTATATGGCAAACGGAAATGCCGGACTTCAGATTTATGATGTCTCCCCCCAATATCAAGCACACCCCTTGCTCAGAGGTTCTTATGATACAGACGGGACAGCGTATGAAATCGCACTGGAAAAAGACAAAATTTATCTTGCCGATTTTAAAGGCGGATTTAAAATATTTCAATTCTCAGCGACTCAAATTCCAACCCCAACGCCAACACCGGAGCCGACAGCAACGCCGACACCAACGCCTTATTATGGAGCAACGCTTGTTACCGGACGAATACTTGACACTCAAAGCGGCAAGCCGGTCAATGGCGCAACAGTCCAGATTGATGGCGGCATACTGAAAGTTTTTTCCGATGCTCAAGGCAATTATTATTTATATGGAGTTGAGGAAGGCGCCCACAAACTCCAAGTTTGGGGCTTTGCTTATGAGTTTAAAGAAATCAATATTAACGTTGTCAAAGACCAGATAACCAATGTCCCCGCTATATCTCTTGGCAAGATTCGCGGAACAGTCGTCGGTCGCCTTGTGGATGACCAGACCGGAGAACCGCTGGTCAATGCGCGCGTCCAACTTGATTACAATATGGCTGGCGGCACAATGACAGATGAAGACGGACAATTCATGCTTATCTTTGTCGCGCCCGGGCTGCATAGGCTTCAATCATGGGGATATGCATACACTTTTCAGGAGCAGATTATTGACGTCAATTCCTACGCCGTAACCGATATCGGCGAATTGAGATTTTCCATGATAGCCGATGCCGTTCGAGGGCAAGTCGCCGATGCCAATTCGGGACGCCCCATAGAAGGCGCCGTTGTACAATATGATGGCGGAGCAGAAGGCAAACGCGTTTATACCGATGCCAACGGTCGCTATATCCTTGTTAACGTTCCTCAAGGGGAGCATCAACTTCAAGTCTGGGGCTTGGCTTATGGATACACAGAAAGCGAGTTTATCCATATCGCCGGAACATCGGAAGACCTCGGAAAAACAATTTTATCGCCCATTGGCAATACAGTCAGCGGGCGCCTTGTGGACAGCGTCAATGGTTTGCCCGTTTACAACGCGACAGTTCAATTAGATGGCGGGGCGCAGCTTGAATGGAACGGCGCCAGCGGTCGCAACGGCGATTTCATTCTTTATAATGTAACGCCCGAAATCCATTATTTCCAAACATGGGGATATGCCTACCGTTTTCTGGAAAGGCAGATTAAGCCAGCGTCCGGACAGAATATCTACTTGGGCGAAGTAGCATTGACACCCGATCCCAACACGTTCAACGGACGCATCATCGAGGCGCAGACACGGCTTCCATTGGGCGGCGCGTCCATCGTTCTTTACGGAAAAAACGCGACGCGCACGACAACCAGCTTCCCCGATGGACGCTTTGTTCTCATCAATCTGCCGGAAGGCGTGTATGATTTGAAAGTTGAAATGCCCACGCATGAGCCCCTTTATTTCCGCGCCATTCACGCTGGCGGAGATAAAAATATCCAACTCGGCGACGTCCCAATCGTAAAGAAATTTTATTAATCTCCTTATTCATCCGAAACAAATTCACAGGAGACCAAATGAAAAAACGGTTTCTATTAGGTGCATTTATATATTTTATCGCATCGCTGTGCAATCAAGCCTATTGCACATATCTGACAATCAATTACAAAGGCGTGGACAAGGTTCATTTGGAATATTTTGTTGAGTTGACCGGGGATGTGACGCAAGCCGACATTGTTGTGGAAAGCCAAGGCAAAAAAACCACCATCAAAAGCTCGCAAACCTCAACCCGCGGCAAGTTATCAGTGTCTTTAGCTCCCTACAGCGCCAATATTTTTCGTATCATTTTCACCCATCAACCTCACGATGAACCCGCCTATCAGGAAACTTTTACAGAAAAGACCGTTAATTTAAACGAAAGCATCTGGGGAACGTTACTTTTTGATGAAACTATTGACGGTTCTGTGTTCAAGCCTCAGCGCATCATAAGCGCCGGGGGTGGGCTGGTCGTGCCAGCCAACATTTCGCTGACTTTTAACAACGCTCGATTAACTGCCTGCAATATTAGCGGGCAGAAAGTCTTCTGGTTCACGTGTATTACCATGCTGGGAACGGTTAAATTCAAAAACTGTATTTTTGAGGAATATATGTATATCGCCCAGACCTCGCCTATTTTTGACGAATGCTTTTTCAGGGAGGGCTGCGATATTATGGGCGGAGCGCCGCGATTTACCGGCTGTGAATTCTATTCTACCGTTCGCTTGCTAGGAAGGACATCTGCTTCATTTGAAAAAAATGTCTTTAGCACGGGGATTAATTTTTCCGAGAAAAGAACAGATATTCCGGAAATATTTTCCTGGACCGAACAGGGGCCCAGCCCCTCGATAACCGGCAATGCCTTTATTGGTCAATCAGCTTTATACTATGTGCAGGATCCTCTGACTCCCATGCCGCCCCCGCCTTCCCCTATCCCTATCGGCGCTGATAATTACTACGGCGATCCCGATCCTGTTCTAAGCATAAACAATAAGCGCAGTGGAGGAATGTTTGCCACACGGGCGGCAGATATCTCGATTAATAGAAAAGAGGACCCGCCTGGAGAACCTCCGAAGCCATTTTTTGAAGTTTTGGGCGCCAACAAGACATGGGCCGGCTCTTTCCGCAATGATAAAGGTATGCCGCCGCGGTTCTGGAAAGAGGGGTATGTGATTGGACAAAATTCCATAAGCCACTCCGCCCTTACACATGGATTACTCCTTGCTGACCGTCAGACTCTTGTATCGGTGGATGTCGGCGTTAGCGAGGATGTATTGTATGGCGTAAAATTTTATGCCCTTTTTGATGGAGAGGAACTCCCGCCGACAAACCCGGAAATCACCCTTTATCGGGACATTTCGCGGCATGGCAAGAGCAGCATTCAAGAAGGCAAAAGCACCGTTAATTTTATCCTGCAAAAAAATAAAACCACTGCTGGAGAGCATACGCTTGAAGTTTGGCTCGATCCTACAGGGATCACAGGCTTTGATAAAATCCCCGAAAAGCAATGTTTGATTAACACGAAACTTGTTTTTGGCGGCAAATATAAGCGAACGCTTAATATTCATGTCCTGCCAATTCAATTATGGCTTCCATTTCTGAACGGTTAGACAGGCGCCTACCCGGTTCACATTGCTCAGGAAATCAAGGACAATATGCCGCCGATGTTGCCTATCCGCAACACGGATATCAATACGGTTATCCACCGCAGTCCTTATGTTTTTCCAAGTCTCGGGCTTCTGACGCCGCATACCGCAATTGCCAACGGCATCTGCTCTTTGGATGGCAGCCTGACGCTTACAAATCTTTCCATTGAACTCTATGCTTGGCGCGTTGCACGACGAGTCTTCAGCCCTTTTACGCCTCTTGATGTAGTTGTGGCGGTTCTTCCCCAAGGCGCCATCTCCGGCATGCTGACCGGCGAACCGAAGGATGGAGCGAATACAAAGCTTCATCGTGCTGTTATCTTCATTGATGAAACGAAACCAAGCGCTGTCCATCATGAAATATGCCACTCCTTCGGACTCTGGACCGGGGTTGAACAATATGATGCGCATCCGTCGCTTGGTCTGCCGCTTCAGGGCATGACGGCTTTTGCGACCGACAGCTACGGGCGTTTTGCCCGCAGTAAAATCAGGCATTTCGGCACAAAGGGTCTTTTCTGGAGCGATGAATCATATTATGATATCATGGGAACAGGCATCACAAGTGAATGGACGCTCCACCAGACCGCTCGGGATTTTTATTTTGGCTTGGTCCAGCAGCTCGGAACGAAGGCTACACGGGAAGATATCAAGCGGGAGCCTGTTCGCGAGGGAACGAAGAGAATTTATATTAACGGTTTAACGGAAAAATTTCTTTATACTGACCCGCACTGGGGTAGTTCATTTTACAAGTATCGAATGGTTCCCGGCAGTATGCGGGCGTTTGTTCTTAATGATGTCTCTGATGCCAGCGCACCTCCGCCAGCCTCCAGTCCCCAACTTGATGAATGTGAACTCGCCGCCATTGATAATGATTTCAATATCAAACAGTTCTTATTCGGTGTTAACAATGACTTTCAGGGACTGCCTGTTGATGTCTGGTCGAATAACAGCTATTTCTCCGCCACATTCGACGTCCCCGAAAACACTCGATTCTTCCGCATCCGAAGAATGTCGGATGGCGTATTTCCCATCCGCGCTCAGTCAGACAGCCTGACGCTTGAAATCTTGAAGCCCTATCCCAATCAAACGCTTGAGTCCGACACCATTATTGAGTGGGTGGATACACAAACGGGCGGATTGGGAGAGGCGGGAACGGATAACATCGCCCCCATACTGCACAATATTCTCATCAGCCGCGACGGCGGGACAACATGGGAGCCGATTATGGAATCCATTCAGGGGTCATCATATCTCCTGAATACGGATTTGCTCCCGGGCGGCGATAATATCTCCCTGCGTATAGCCTCATCCGACGGCATCCGCAATGCTTTTGCCCAGGTGGACGGGTTGAGGATTCCCAATCGCGCGCCGCGCGCATGGATTAATTCCCCCCTCAATGGCGATGCGGGTGATACTTCAACCGAATGGAGGCTTTCCGCCGGCGCATACGACATCGAAGACGAATGGCTGGTAAGCGGCACATGGACGTCCTCTATTGACGGCGTTCTGGGGCAGGGCGAGTCCCTTGAAGATATTCATCTTACAGTTGGCAACCATGTTCTCAAATATGAAGTAGCCGATTCGGAAGGGTTAAAAGGTTCAGCGTCTGTGAATGTCTCAATCCGCAATAATCAGAATATGGATCTGGCACTCAATGAGCAATCTCTTCAATTAAAGTCGTGGAAGTTTTCTGAGCAATTTAAGACTCTGCCGTCCTTCCTGACGAGAGAAACAACATACACCCTTGGGCTCAATCTGCGCTCGATGGGAGTTGAGACCACGCACACGCTGAAATTGTTTCTGGAGAAGCATGGGCAGGCGGAGATACTCCTTGCCTCGCAAAAATTCTTCCAGCCGCCCTTCGGCAATTCCGTTGTTTCCACAACACTCATTCCGGACACAAAAGGCGATTATCGTTTCAGGGGTGTGGTGGAGGATATTCTGCCGACCGATCCAAATCCGGCAAACAATCAATATATCTGGACGCTCAAGGTCCTTTCCGGTCCCGATCTTGCCCTCACTGAGTATTTTGTGGATTTTGGACTGACCACTCAGGCGGGAACCAAGGTGCGGAGGGATTATATAATCGGCAACCGCGGCGACGAGAATTTGATCATTCAAAATTATAGTATCACCGGTGCCGCGTCCAAGGATTTTGCCATTGCCAGCGCGCCTGTTCCCGGCAGCGCCGTCAAACCAGGAGAGGATGCGGTATTCTCGTTCGATTATCTCTCAATAACGGGCGGGTCACAGAATGCCAAGTTCACGCTTCAAACAAACGATCCCTTCAAACCTGTTATCACTGTGGATTTGAGCGGCGCCTGCAATGAGTCTCGCCTGATTGAGATTCGCAAAATCAGCGATTATCTATTGGGCAGAATCGTCCGCAGCGAAGCCTTCGACGCCAACACCGACGGCATTGTCAATATTGCTGACGTTGTCTGGTTGATGAATAAGGAATAGCATCGAATCCTACAACATGAAAAATTGCCCGTCCTTCGCGGATCGCCGGGCTTTTTTGAAAAATGGGCGATTGGCGGTTTTACGTTGATTTGCGGATTGTGCGGCGATAGTAGATTTTTCTATGCTAATGCATGAAACAAATCAACGCTGGAAAGAATTTGCGTTTCTTATATTGCTGTTCGCGATTGCGCTGGCGACGCGTCTGCCGCTTATTGACTCGCATCCTCCCGGACTCTGGTATGATGAGGCGATTGATGGTCTGGACGGACTTTCGCTTCATCAAAATCCTTTTCAGATTTTTTTCACGACAGAAGAACATCCGCGCGAACCGATGTTTATGTATATCATCGGTTTTGTTTTTTTATTTTTGAAGCCGACTGTTTTTACCCTGCGAGGAACGAGCGCGCTGATAGGGGCGGCGGCGGTCCCCGCGCTTTATCTTTTGTTGCGGATTGGCGTAAAAAATAAGCGTCTGGCTTTGATAGGGGCGCTGTTGCTGCTCGCTTCGCGTTGGCACATCCATCACAGCCGTTTGGCGCATCGGGGGATTCTGCTGCCTTTGTGGATGTGTCTGACTATCTGCGGCATGTTTTGGGCGGCGCGGAAAAACCGGCTCAGCGCATGGATACTGGCTGGCGTTATTTTGGGATTGGGATTTTACACGCACCTTTCTTTTCGGCTTGCGCCTGCGATTCTTGCCGTCCCATTGATTTGGTTTTGGAGAAGGCGGGAGATAAAAATGGGGCAGGCGTTTGCGTTTATCGCCGCCGCATCGCTTGTTTTTCTGCCGCTGGGAATTGATTATCTTCGGAATCCCTTCCATTTCTGGGGGCGCATGGACCAGATATCGCCTTTTGAAAAGGGAGTCGGCGCCGGATTGCGTATGATTATTCATAATATCTGGATGTCTCTTTTGATGTTTAACTTCCATGGCGATGAAAATCCGCTTTTGAATATTCCCGGCATGCCGCTTTTAAACCCGCTGGGTTCGTTATTTTTCTTTTGGGGGATTTATCTGTGCGCAAAGCGGGCAATGCGCGATGTGTTTTATTTGACCCTTTTTCCATGGATTGGGCTCATGCTTCTCAATACGATACTATCGCCTGAGGCGCCGCATTTTGGGAGGAGTCTTGGTGCGTTTGTGCCGGCAGTTATTTTTATGGCTGTCGGCGTGGCGGAAAGTTTTGAATGGCTGCAAGATTTTTTGCGGCTAAAGCGCGCCGTCATTATTATAACGTTCATTCTTGCGGCAATTTCCGCGTGGGATATATATCTTTACTTCGGGCTTTACAGGGGAGACCCGCGCCTTTGGCATCGGACAAATGCGGCATGGGTAGATGCGGCAAGGGAAATTAAAAATTATGAATTACGAATTATGAATAACAAAAGCGGGGGAGGGGCAAAAGGGGCGGTATTTTATCTGCCGAAGGATATTTATTATCATGCGTCTGTGAGGTTTATTACGCTGGATGTGCCGAAGGGCGCCATGAAACCGATGGAGTTTCCTGATGCATTGGCAGGGCGCAAGGGAGAGCTGCCGCGCGACCATTTCCTTCTGGCAACCGTTTTCAATAATCTTTATCAGATTTTATCGGTTGAAATACCCAATGGCGAGATTTGGCGCGAGTTTCGCGCGCCTGAGGGAAACACTTGGGGCATTTTTTATCGCGTGCCTCAAAATTCGTTGCTATCGCAAGAAAAGGCAGCCGGTCTCATGAAAAAATATTCATTCGAATCCTACCGCTGAATTATTATTTCCCCTGACATCATAAAACAATTGAAATATAATGTGCTGGTAGATTATGAAATCCATAGATTGTGCCGGAAGACGGATATGAAATCTATTCCATATATTAAATATTGTCTCATCGCTTTGTTTCTGTTCTCAATTCTTGTCCCCAATAATTCCTCCGCCGATGAAGTTCGGCTTAAAGGCGATAAGGTGTTTTATGGAAAAATTGTTGCCGACACAGAAGACACGGTTGAGATTGAGACGGCGGATTATGGTTTGCTGAGCTTTCCCCGCAAAGGAGTTGCTAAAGTTATTTATAAACCCGAAACGCCCAAATCGGGTAACGTCGCCTCGCAACATCCAGCCGCACAAGCCGGCGAAAAAAGACCGCTGCCTCGACCTGTCGGCGGGACTGCGGATATTATCGCCGGTTATGATGCCGTGGTGTTTGGAATATCAAAAGATGTGTTTGTGCGAATGCCTGAGGTGATTGAATGGACTTCGGCGGTTGATAATTTGCAACTCAAGGTTAAGGATGAGGTGCGAACTGGCGCAGGAAAAGTGAAGATAAAATTGCGCGGACGCGGCGAATTGAGGCTTCCGCCTGATTCGCACTTCGTGCTGGCGGCGATGGATGAGAAGGCGGAAAAGGTGACGGTTGAGCTTAAAAGCGGACGGATTTGGAACAATATAACCCCCGGCAGCGGACTTATTGATTATACCGTCAAGACGCCCGACCTTGTTGCCGGCGTGCGCGGAACACTTTTCAAAGTAAGTTTGAATGAAAGCCCAAAAGCACGCGTGGCAGTTTTTTCTGGCAGCGTTTATACAATTGGCGCGGCTGGCGGCGCGGAGGTAATCCTGTCCGCAAACAAATCCATTTCAACGGATTCATCAGGCAACCTCACAGAAACAAAAACCGTGGGAGAAGATGAAATTAAAGAATGGACGGAGTGGGATGCATGGGCGGAAGAAGTTCACCGCGAAGTAGCTTCGCATTTCCTTATCGGCAGAATGGAAATTGACGCTGTGGCAAAAAACGTTGCGGAAGACGGCAAGCGTTATGATGCAATTATGAGCGAGGCAAACCAGACGATTTTGACAAATCGCGAAGCCGACCGACTGGATGAATACAAAGAAGCCTTTTTCAAATTCGCAAAAGATACAGGAATATATCCGACAAATGAAATGGGATTCAGCATCCTTATCGAAGACCCCGGACTGCCGGGTTGGAAGGGTCCTTACATTTCTGAAAAGACCCTTCCGATTCTTGATAGATGGGGCGGAAAAATCCGATACACGCTCAAAAAGGCTCCGAATTCCGGAAATATTTTCGGCGAAATTCATAGCGACGGGCCGGATAGAATTGACTCAGGCGACTCAACGGGCGATGACCTCCGTTCGATAATTCCTTATTACCAGCTCGGCTTTTCTCAATAATCAAACGCGGGAAAAAACCAAAGCGTCCTGTTTGCAGCCAACCTTGATGGCATCGCCTTCTTTGAATTTACCCGATAAAAGCTCAAGGGCAAGCGGGTCAAGGAGCAAACGCTGAATGGCTCTTTTCAACGGTCGAGCGCCGTAAGCCGGATCATAGCCCGCATCGGATATCTTTTCGCGGGCGTCCTTTGTTATCTCCAACTTAATATTCCTTGCGGCAAGACGCTCCCGAACCTTTTCGAGTTGAATATCAATGATATGATCCATATCGCCGCGTGTGAGATTATCGAAAATGACAATCTCATCAATGCGATTCAAAAACTCGGGTTTGAATTGGGCGCGCAAGGCTTCGCGCACCTGTTCGGATAATTTTCGTTTCCTTTCCAAATTGTCGGAAATATCAATGTTTGCTTCCGTTCTCGCCAATTGGTCAATCCACTCAGAGCCAACATTGGAGGTCATGATTACAACCGTATTTTTGAAATTGACGATTTTGCCGTGACCGTCCGTTAAACGCCCATCTTCCAGTATCTGCAAGAGGACGTTAAAAACTTCTGGATGCGCCTTTTCGATTTCATCAAACAGGACAACCGAATAAGGTTTGCGGCGCACGGCTTCGGTCAATTGTCCACCTTCCTCATAACCGACATATCCAGGCGGCGCGCCAATCAAACGCGAGACGGTGTGTTTTTCCATATATTCGCTCATGTCAATGCGCGCCATATTTTGCTCATCATCAAAAAGGAACTCCGCAAGAGCGCGCGCTAGTTCGGTTTTGCCCACGCCGGTTGGTCCAAGAAAGATGAACGACCCAATTGGACGATTGGGATCTTGCAAGCCGCTTCGCGCGCGCCGAACCGCATTTGAAACAGCAACGATGGCATTTTCTTGTCCGACCACCCTTTTATGCAGACGCTCCTCCATTTTGACGAGCTTTTCAATCTCGCCTTCAATGAGGCGCGAGACGGGGACCCCAGTCCATCTGGAAACAAGTTCAGCGATATCCTCCTCATCAACCTCCATCTTGAGCATTTTTTTATCCTTCTGGAGCTGAGCGAGTTCTTTATTGGCAGCCTCAATCTTATTTTGTATATCCGGGATACGGGCATAGCGAATCTCGCTGACTTTGGTCAGGTCGCCCTGCCTTTCCACTTTTTGTTCCATGATTTTCAGGGAATCGAGTTCCTGTTGCAGAACGCCGATTTCAGAGACAATCTTCTTTTCATTTTGCCAGTGCGCTTTGAGAGAATCGCTATCTTCTTTTGCTTCTGCAAGCTCGGCTTCAAGCTTTTCAAGCCGTTCTTTGGAAGCCTTGTCTTTCTCTTTTTTTAACGCCTGCCGCTCGATTTCGATTTGGCGAATACGGCGTTCGACAACATCTATTTCCTGCGGCATGGAATCAATCTCGATTCTTAGGCGCGACGCCGCTTCGTCAATTAAATCAACTGCCTTATCCGGCAGAAAGCGATCCGAGATGTAGCGATGCGAAAGAATGGCGGCGGCAACAAGGGCGGAATCGGCTATGCGAACGCCATGATGGACCTCATACCGCTCTTTGAGCCCTCGTAAAATAGCTATGGAATCTTCAACGCTCGGCTCATCAACCATAATTGGTTGAAACCGACGCTCCAGCGCTGCATCTTTTTCCACATATTTACGGTATTCATCAATGGTGGTGGCGCCAATGCAATGAAGCGCGCCGCGAGCAAGAGCGGGTTTGAGCATGTTAGAAGCATCCACCGCCCCTTCAGCCGCGCCGGCGCCCACAATAGTGTGAAGCTCATCAATAAAGACGATGGTTTCGCCTTCGGATTCCTCAATTTCTTTGAGGACAGCTTTCAGCCTATCTTCAAACTCGCCCCTGAATTTTGCGCCCGCCACAAGGGCTCCCAAATCAAGGGCGATAAGACGTTTTCTCTTTAATGACTCAGGGACGTCTGAGCTAACGATACGCTGGGCGAGCCCCTCGACAATTGCGGTTTTACCGGTGCCGGGCTCGCCGATGAGAACAGGGTTATTTTTAGTGCGCCTCGAAAGAACCTGAATCAGGCGGCGAATCTCATCATCGCGCCCAATAACGGGGTCCAGTTTGCCCGAACGCGCCTCTTCGGTCAAATCACGCCCATATCTCTTCAAAGCCTGATATTTCTCTTCAGGGTTGACGTCTGTGACCCTTTGTGAACCACGCACATCCTTGAGCGCAGATAGAATGGCTCCTTCTGACACACCATGTTTTTTCAAAATTTCATGCGAAGGGCTTTTTTTATTCCGCACAATACTAAGCAATAGATGCTCGGTTGAAATATACTCATCTTTCATTTGTTGAGCGATTTTCCATGCGTCGTTAATAACTTCTTGAAGGGCATGGGATGCTCCAATTTGAGAGACGCCGGAAACGCGCGGGGCGCGCTCAATCAAAGCGATTAACTCATGTTTTATTGAATCCAGGTTTGCCCCGATTTTTTGTAAAATAGCCGGAATGGCGCCTTCCTGCTGCTCCACAAGAGCAAGAAAAAGATGCTCAACAGATATCTCTGGATGGCCGCTATCCATGGCTTTTGATTGAGCCTGCGACACGGCTTCCTGTGCTTTAATAGTTAATTTATCAAGTCTCATTTTAATCACCTCTACCATTTAATGAGCAATTAACGTGCCTGAATAAGCGGTAATATTCAAGTAAAATACGGCATCAACCGCCTTGTGGAAAACACTGTGGATAACTTTGGTTTTTTTACATTTTTATTGTATGAATATAATGAAAAATATCGCCGTTAATAAAATTTCATACAAACAATTATTAAAGTTATTTATAAAAGGCGGCGAATTATTATATTATTGATATTATTAAGATTATATCAAAGTTGTTAACGAACAACTGAAAGAAGCCGATATACAAAAAACGTATTGAGCCTTTCACTTTGTTAAGACAGATAATTGATTTTATTCCACTTGCACGTTTTAAACCTATGTCCTGTGGATAACTTTTTTATATCTCCCTTTTTTTGAACCTTTGCTTGACCGTAAAAAAGGAGATTTCGTATATGCTTTTTATGATTTGAATATATGCTTTTTAGAGTTTGTAAATGATTCAATTTGAAAAAATCCTGCTTTTAAATCCACCCGGCGAAAATATCTATCTTCGAGATTATTACTGCAGCCACGCCTCTAAAGCCCACTATTATTGGGGCCCTTATGATTTAATCGCCCTTTCCGGTGTGTTAAAAAATTATTTTGAACTTGCCGCGTTGGATGCCATGCAACATCGGCTGACACCGGATGAAACAATCGAGCGCGTTCTTGAAATCAATCCCGATGCGATAATATTCCTCACAGGGGCGGTCAGTTTCGTGGAAGATTTTGCGCTAATGCGGCAAATATCCGAAAAGTGTGAACGAAAAATTCATATCATTGGAACGGGGGATTGTCTGCTTGCGGAAGGCGATAAATTCTTTGCGGAATATTCTTTCCTTGATGCAGCCATTCTAAGCTTTATTTCCGATGATATTGTTAAATATCTGAAAGGCGAAACAGGACCTTTCAATCACATCTCCTTCCGCAAAAGCGATGGAGGAATTGAAAAAGGAGGTTTACAATTTCCCAAAGAAGAATTTTATATCCCCATTCCGCGCTATGACATTTTTCCATTCAAGCAATACCGCATTCCGCATGGACTGCGCCTCCCTTATGCGGGCATCATCACAGATTATGGCTGCCCGTTCCATTGTGATTACTGTATCGGCGGGGAACTTGGATTTCGATTGAGGAATCTGGAAAACGTCCTTGAAGAGATGAGAGAACTTAAACGATTGGGCGTGCGGGAACTCTGGATAAAAGACCTTACCTTTGGCGTTCATAAAAAACGCACACAGGAACTTTTGAGAAGGATGCGAGATGAAGAATTCAATTTTACTTGGGTCTGCCTTTCGCGCGTCAATGTCCTCGATGAAGAACTTTTAATGGAGATGAAAGCCGCAGGTTGCCACACCATCCAGCTGGGGATTGAATCCGCCAGCGAAGAATTGCTTGAGCAATATACAAAAGGGATTACCGTCGAACAGGTGAAAAAAGTCGTCGAGATGTGCCGGCGGATTGGTATCAGAATTCTGGCGCACTATATCCTTGGATTGCCCGGAGACACCGTCGAATCCATCCGCAAAACCATCAGATATGCCATTCAATTAAACGCCGAGTTTGCCTCATTCAATATAGCGATGCCTCGCATGGGCACGGCATTTCGTCAAGAGGCGATTCAAAAAGGATTAATCCGCGACGACCTTGCCACGCTTGATAATTCCATTTCACAACCGGTCTATGAAACACCGGAGCTGGATCGCGCCACCCTCTGGGCGCTCCGCAATGAGGCAATAAGACGGTATCATCTGCGATTGTCGTTCATTTTTCGGCGCCTGCTGGGCGTCCGCACGCTCTACGAATTCACAACCTTATTCCGCGAAGGCTTTTCTCTTATTGCCTCAACAAGAAAAGGAAAATGAATCTTTATTATTTAACCGCTGGCTCTTCGATGATGAGATCTCCCCGTGTGGCGTCGAGTGTGGCTTTGATGCCATAGGGGAGCGTTGCGTTTAACGCCTCATGACCGAAAGGGAATCCGCCGGCAACCGGGATGCCAAGTCCTCCCAAAAGCTCTCGGAAAATCTCCTCATTCTTTTGAGTGGGGCGTCCATCGCCGGATGGCTTTTCCTCGCAATCGGTAAAATGTCCTAAAACAATACCCGCCGCATCGGATAATTTCCCAGCGTTGAGAAGATGGGTTAACATGCGGTCAATGCGGTAGTTAGTTTCGCCGATTTCTTCTATGAAAACAATTTTGCCTTTTGTGGAAAAATCCCATGGAGTGCCAAGATGGGTGACAAGCAGGCTCAAATTGCCGCCGATGAGTTGTCCCGTTGCGCGCCCTTTCCGGATTGTGTTTCCGCATTTGATGCCGCTTCCGGCAAGGATGGAGCCGAATGGTTTGGGTTCGGATAACATCCGCAGGAGACCGCCTAGCGCAAAATCGCGTTCTTTTTCCTGAGCAATATTGGAGGTCAACATGGGACCGTGAAAAGTGGCGAGCCCCGTTTTGCGGTTGATGGCAATATGGAGACCGGTGATGTCGCTGAAACCCACAAAAATTTTCGGATTCTTTTTTATGAGTGCAAAATCTAAATCTTTTAAAAGGCGGGGCGTGCCGTATCCGCCGCGCATACAAAGGATGGCGTGGATTTTGGGATCGCGGAACATGGCATGGAGATCTGCAAGACGCTGTCTGTCAGTGCCAGAGAGGTACCCGGTTTTTTCAAGGGCGTATCGCGCTATTTTGGTTTTGTATCCAAGTTCCTGAAGTTTATTTATACCTTTGTTGATAGTTTCCCGGCTTGCGGGGGCGCTAGCTGGAGTCACAAGTCCGATGGTCATACCGGGTTCAAGACGAAAGGGCTTGATTGTCATAATGCTGCTCCTTTAGGGATTGTTTATAAATACAAACAAATTAAATCCAAAATGTATAAAACAAATTCAACAAAAAAAGGATGCGCTTGGTGAAAAAGTTTTTATTGGGAATATTTTTAATAATCGCCCCGTTTCTTTATTCGCAGGAAACTCATTTAACAAATGAGAATGTTCCGGATATTCTCAAAATAAAAATGGATCTCCTGATGCAGGAAAACCGGATTCTGAAAAGAGAAAATGACAAGCTCAAACAGGAACTCAATCAATTCAAACTCAATAAACGCATTCTCCAACTTAAAGAAGACGTCGCAAAAATACGGGGATTCAAAATAAAAAACCCCCTTGAAACCCAACTGATGACCAAAAGCGAACTTTTGAAATATATTGAAGAGGAGTTCAGCCGGCAATATCCCGGCGAAAATCTCTCCCATTATCAAGAAGCGCTCATCCGTTTAGGGTTTATTCCGCAAGGATGCGACGTCAGAGCGACGCTCAAAGAATTATTCGCCGAACAGGTTGCCGGTCTTTATGATGATACAACACAGCGATTTTATCTCATAGATACATTTTATCAAAAAAACAGCATTTCCGATGTAATCCTTGCGCATGAAATCTGCCATGCCCTTCAGGACCAAAATTTCAACATAGCGGCGATGGGTATGCGCCAGCCGGATAATGACGACGCTGTTTATGCCAAACTTGCCATGCTTGAAGGCGACGCCACCATCCTGATGTCCGAGTGGCTGCAAAAAAATTTCAATATTACAAATTTGTTTCAGCTGGTTGGAATGCTTGGCGTGGATCAATCGGCATACACAAATGCGCCCTATTTCCTACAACAAATTTTGGTATTCCCCTATATTCAGGGCGCGGCGTTTGTTATGGAAGCAATGGCGGAAAATGGAATGGAGGGCAGAGATTATGTCATTAAATATCCGCCGCGCTCAACGGAGCAGGTTTTACATCCTGACAAATATTTCTATGATGTGGATGAACCGACAACGGTAACATTGCCCGAATCATTTGTGGCGAGCGGCGAGATATGGAACCGAATTTATCATAATGTGTTTGGCGAGATGGGATTCAAATTTCTTTTTGACCAATATGTTCCCGGCAACAAATCGGCGCAGGCGGCGACTGGATGGGACGGAGACCGTTATGCCATATATCGGGATGGAAAGGGCGGTTTTGCGCTGCGCTGGGATTCCATCTGGGATACGGAAGAAGACGCAAAAGAAGCCGCAGAAGCCTTGCGCACGGTTATGATGAAACGATATCATGATTACCAAGAAACAGTTTTGGAATCCGGCTGGGAATGGACAAAACCAAATGATGAGAAGGAAAACGAGGCGACTTTTATCAGACTTGTGAGGACTTCTGTTTTTGCAAGATTGATTCTTTCGAATAACCCCGACGCTGCCAAGTCTTTCATATCAATGAAATAAATACAAGACACTACGTCAGTATATCAACGGGGATTTGAAACACCTTGAGCCCTTCAGAAAGATGCTCTTGGCGAATTTTAGAAAAACCATCAACAAGCGGCGCAATGTAAGATTCTTCAAGAACGCAGAAAAGAACATTATTTCCCTTGGGCCACACGGTGTTCAGCATGTGGGGTCCGCTGGCTTCGCCGCATCCTTCCACTTTGGTCCATTTCGTATAACTCTTGATATTATGCTTGCCAAGAAGTTCCATAACTTCTTCATCAAGCGCTTCATAATATGCAATAATAAGCCCTGTGGTCATAAATTTCCTCACTTGTCATGATTGCCGCGCAAATGCGTCTCGATAATTGTGTATAATGTAGGCACAAGAACGAGAGTTATAAAAGTCGAAACTAACATGCCGCCAAGAACCGTCAAGCCGAGGGGATTCCAAACCTCGGAGCCTTGCCCTTTGCCAAATGCCATTGGAATCAAGGCGGCAATGGTTGTCAGAGATGTCATAAGCACAGGACGCAAACGAGTGCGGCAAGCCTGCGGGACAGCTTTGAAAAGCGGGATGCCGCGCGCCCGTAAAAGATTCGTATAATCCACAAGGACGATGGCATTGTTGACCACAACGCCCAACAACATAAGCAGCCCGAAAAGAACAACGATGCTCACAAATTGTCCTGCAAGGAAAATTGCCCAAATCGTTCCCACTAAGGCAAAAGGAACGGAAAACATAACAACAAAGGGATCAAGCAGCGACTCAAATTGTGATGCCATAACCATATAAATGAGCATTAAACCAACGGTAAGGGCGAGAATCATCCAGAAGAATGACTCCTTTTGTTCGGTTGCCTGCCCAGCCATAATAATCTCCACGCCGGACGGAACATCAATTTTGGCAATTTCTTTTTCTATATCGGAAACCACCTCGCCCAACGAACGATTGTCCACACCGCCCGTAACGTTGACAATGCGCGCCTGATCCTTGCGCTCAATTGTGACAGGTCCGTATTCCACGCCGACATTGACAACGTTGTCCAATCGCATCATTTTCCCCGATGGCAGACGCATCGGAGTGGCGAGAATATCCTTAATATCCTTGCGGTCTTCTTCGCGCAGGCGGACGTGGATGTCATATTCATCGCCATGCACCCGATACTTGCTCGCGGTTACTCCATAGATAGAATCATAAATAATATCTCCGACATCAGAAACATTGAATCCCATGGCAGAGGCTTTTTCTCTATCTACATTAACCCGCAACTCGGGTCTTCCTTTTTCACGCGTGACGTTAATATCTATCGCCCCCGGGGTGTCCATTGCTATTTGCCTGACATGGGCTGCAATTTCATCCGTCACATCAAGGTCGTTGCCGAGAATATTCACAGTAAGCGGACGTTCTCCGCCAAGCATCATGCCTGCCATCGGATCCCCAGTATCAAGGCGGAAGCGATCTATACCAAACTGTCCGCGAACTCCATTGATTCTCTGCCGAAGCGCAGCGCCAATCTCTTTGACGTTGCGCTTGCGATTGCTTGACGGGACAAGCCTTATTCCAAAAGAGCCGACATGGCTGCCCTCAGCGCCGCCCATGCCGCTTGCGCCGCATCGTGTGAAAACAGCGATTCGCTCATCCTCGCTGACTTCCTCAAGGATAATCTTATCTATGGCTTTGAGAACATTGGCTGTTTCCTCGACCCGAGTCCCAACCGGAAGATAGAGTGTCCCCTGAACCCGAGCTGAGTCTTGTTCGGGCATGTATTCTGTGCCCAAAAGGGGGATAAGCATCAACGAGCCGCAAAAGGTAATGAAGGCAGTGCCAACAACAATCAATCTATGATGAACCGCCCATTCAACCAAATCGCCGTAAATATTTTCGACCCCTATAAAAATATTCTCGCTCATACGAAAGAACCAACGCTCATCTTTCTTTTTGAAACTATCTTTTCCGAGAAGCTTTGAAGATAGCATAGGAGCAAGGGTCAACGCCGAAAAGAGCGAGCCCAGCATGACCACTATTGTGATGATGGCAAATTCCGTGAAAAGAACGCCGGTGATCCCTTTGACGAAAAGAATGGGGAAGAAGATGCAGATATTTGTTACGGTGGAAGCGATGACAGGCATGTAAACCTCAGAAGCGCCATAGATGGCGCCCTCAGTTGCGCGTTCCCCCTCCTCGCGATGGCGCGTGATATTTTCCAAAATAACTATTGCGTTATCCACAATCATGCCCACAGCGATAATCATGGCGAATAGTGTCATCATGTTGATGGTGTAGCCGAGAAAATAAATCCCAATGATGGCAAGGACAAGCGAGAATGGGATGGTCAGACAAATGATGAGCGTAGCGCGCCATTTGCGCAAAAAAATCAAAACCGTCAACGAAGTCAGAATAACCCCAAGAAGGAGGCTTTTTGTCAGGTCATGGATGGCGCGCATAATTTCTTCCGAACCGTCCATCACTGTGATGATTTTTATATCGGAGGGGATGCGTTTGAGAATTCCCGGCAGACTTTTTTTAACCGCATTCGCCACTTGAACAGTGTTGGCGTCGGATTGTTTGCGCACCATAAGCATGGCAGCTTTTCCGCTGTTGATGGTCACATAACGACGGATTTCCTCAAACCCATCCTCAACATCGCCCACATCGGATATTTTGACTGTGGCGCCATCGCGGGAGGTGATAACAATCTGGCGCATGGGTCCGACATCGTCAAATTCTCCCGGAACACGCACAAGATAATCCGTAACGCCCTTTTTAACATTGCCTGCAGGGATGTCTTGATTCTCGCGGGCAATAGCTCTGACAATATCTCGGGGAGTCAGGTTGTAACTGGCAAGCCGCTCTCGGTCAAGTTCCACATTAATTTGGCGACCAAGAGGAACAAACACATCCACGGCGCCGACGCCGGAGATTCGTTTCAGCGGGTCTGCAACGTCGTCCTCTAATATTTTCTGAAGCTGTGGATAACTTTCGTCTGCTGTGACGCCAAAGAACATAATAGGAAAACGAGAAAAATCAATTTTTGAAATGCGCGGCTCGTCCACTTCGTCGGGGAGCCAACGTTTGATACGCCCGATGGCATCGCGGACATCATTGGAACGGGCGTCAAGATTTGCCCCCCATTCAAAAGTCAAGGTGATGATGGATGAATCCTCTTTGGACGTGGAAGTGATATGCTTCAAATCGGGAACGGTGCTGAGAGCGCGTTCAAGCGGTTCCGTGATCTTTTTCTCCACATCTTGCGGGGCGGCGCCCTCATATACTGTGCTCACAGATATGACCGGCAATTCCATTTTAGGCATCAGGTCAACAGGAATCTGCCAGATGCAGACCCCGCCAACCATCAGAACGGCAAAAAATGTCATCAGTGTTGTGACAGGATTGCGAACGGAATATTCAGGAAGATTCATTGCTTCGCCTCCTGTGCGATTTCAACAGCGTCGCCGTCCTTAAGAAGACGTTGCCCGCTGACGAGAACAACATCGCCTATCTTCAAACCGCCGAGAATGTGATGATAGTCACCGTCTGCGATTCCCAGCGTGACATCCGTCGTTTTAACTCGCTGGTCATTAAGGTAGAAAGCGAATGCTTTCCCCTCGCGATGTATCAACGCGGCATCGGGAATAACAGGGACATTTTCAAATGTTTCAAGAACAATTTTGACGCGAGTGAACATGCCCGGACGAAGTTTTTTTTCCGGGTTGGGTATGCGAATTTCTACGGGGGCTGTGCGGGTTTTAACATCAAGATCAATTCCAATCTGGAAAACCAAACCATCGTATTGAAGGTCGGGGTATGAATCCGCAACGATATGAACGCGCGTTTTTCCCGGCGCGATGAGGGCAAGATGCCGCTCGCTGATGTCGCTCATAATCTTGACGGTGTCAATTTGCGAGATTTTTATTAGCGGGGTTCCAAGCCCGACCATGTTGCCTTCGTCGAGGAATTTCTGACTGATTGTGCCGGACATGGGAGCGATAATAGTCGCCTCTTTTAAATTAACCTCTGATTGGAAAAGGGCGGCTTCTGCCTGCGCAATCTGACTTTTAGCAAGGGACATTTCGGCTACACTGCGTTCGTATGTGATGACAGCTTGATCCCGTTTTTGCTCTGCGGATGCCCCTTGATTGAAAAGGTCTTCTGCTCTTTTCTTTTCCCTTTCGCTATCCTCCAAATTGACCTTTGCCCGCTCGAGCGAGGCTTTGGCAACCTCTACTGCCGCCTGATCCTTTTTGACCGCGGCTTCAAGGGCGCTTCGTTCAATGATAGCGATGACGTCGCCCATTTTGACCTCGTCGCCGACTTCCAGAATCTTGCCTGAAGGAAGACGAAGGTTTTCCAGCCTGCCTGTTATTTTGGAAACCACATTCACTTCGGCAAATGCCCTGACCTCGCCGGTTGACATTAAAGCTCTTTCGAGTGTGCGGGGCTGGATTGTATGAACAAAAACCCGCGGTGTCGTTGCGGTTCTTTTAACGGGCGCGGATTTTGCTTTGCGTTCTGCCAATACTTTTTTGGTTTGAATGGCGCCAACGGCTATCAACCCTGCCGCCATAAGAAACACAACAATTTTTATGAGAGTTCTCATTTATCAAGATGCTCCTTTGATAAAAATCTAATTCATGCGGGTATGCAAAGTTTCCTGAGGGAAAAATAAATAAACTTCTGTTTTATTCATCATACAAAACGAAAGGATAGTTATAAATTTCCTTTTTTCCAATGCAATAAAAATATAATGCGGCACATAAAACACCCTGATCCTTCAAAATAGTAAAATAAATAAATGCGCCCGTTGGAAGTTGAAAAATGGGAGGAGGTGGGGAAAATCTGGGCATGGTTTGGCTCCGCTGTTTTTGAGATTAATTTTTTCAACTTTTAAATTTGCCTCCTGTTTTGATTTTTTTCCGTCCGTTTCAACATCTCAGAATGTTGTCCCAGTAAGCGCGAAAGAGTTTTCGAATGGCGTCCGGAATCCCCAAAAGGGCTATCACGGTTGTGCGGGCATGGCTTATCACACGCGCCGGCAGTGTGAACAAAAGCCTCCGTATTCGCCACAGGCGCATACGCAGCGGTGTCGCCCGTTTGCGCGGTTGTCCGTCCTTGCGCATCGTCTCCCCGCGTCCGCTCCGGCGTCCGCCCAATAAATCCACCGCACGTCCCAAGACCTCCGCCAAAGACGCCACCGCATAAAATCCCGCATTCCGCGCATATTCCTGGCACGGCGGATGATGCAGCCCCAAATCTTCAAGCGGCTCTTTGTAATAATCCTCCATCCCCATCTTGCGGCTATATAGATGCCAAACCGCCGCCGGATAACTCATTTTTCGATTCATGAGATGCCGCACGTCCGAAGGTTCCAGATCCGTCAACACGCCCGAATAATGATAGAGGAACGTCCCCGACTCCATCCACCGACGCCCGATCAGCGTCCGCGCCTTCTTCCATCCCGCGCATTGTATCTGACACACGCATATCCCGCTTTTCTCAATCTTGCGAAACATATCGGCGCCCGTGCTTTCCCACACTATCTCCGGCTGAGCCTGCAAAACCATTTGTGTCTCCACCAGTTTATTCGCCCCGATCACAAAATGCAGACCGCATCTCTCAACATCTTCGAGCGTTGGGCCATCGCCATGAAGCGAGTCCAAAAACAAAAGCGCCTTCTTGTTCAGGCGAGTCGGCTTTAAAACCTCTTGTACCACGCCGGGCAAGAGCGAACGCAACACTGTGTTTTCCCCTTCCCCCTCGCGAGCCAGACGCTGTGCCGAAAGAACCGAACCCACATGGAGCGTGACCCACAACAATCCCTTGCCTTTATCCGGGATGTGCTTCGTCCCTTCGCGATGCGGACTGCCCTCTAAAAGAGAGCCGTCGCCCCACACCGGCACAAAGCCATCCATCAGGAGTTCCCGCCGCGGCGCTTTTGTCAAAACGCACCGCGCCATACGCAACAGCGCAGCATTCAGATTATGTTGAATCTCTTTGCTCCCCAACGCCTCAAGAGAGCGCCAGAATGTCGCCTCCTCCGGCGCCTCAGAAAGACCCGCAATCGCCCGCGCCGCCTCATCCCGGCGAATATCCTCCGTCGCATAAGTACCGCGAGAACCCGTCAACAATCCCATCACACACGACTTGATAATCGTCAGCCAGTCATAATGTCCGCGCCGTTTTGGCAGATTTTTTTCCAGATGCGACCACAAACCCAGACGACTTGCCAACCGCTCTGCCAACGCCAGACCGCCGAAAGCCGTTGCTTTTGCATCCTCAAAATTTATCTTGATTGCCCGCCACTGCTTTGATTGTTTCTTATTCACCATCGGAGGTCCTTTCTTTAAGTGGTTTGTTGATTTAACTCCTTAATAGAACAGGGTCTCCGGTGGGCACTACTATTTTCATCAATAAATTTTAACAATTTTGAAGGATTAAGGATAAAACAAAAGCCCCGAAAACTATCTTGACTCGATAACTTAAACATGACATCGGGTTTGCGGAATTTGTTTGATAAAAAAAACACTAAGGCTGTTTTTCTTAACGATGTTTTGCAAATCATGAAAATTCTTGTCA
The DNA here is from genome assembly GCA_002070185.1 of candidate division BRC1 bacterium ADurb.Bin183. Lineage (GTDB taxonomy): Bacteria > Sumerlaeota > Sumerlaeia > MWCT01 > MWCT01 > MWCT01. The sequence continues at coordinate 143,359 of MWCT01000004.1, read as the reverse complement.
TCAATTATGAATACCCGCCGATTGGCGGCGGGGCTGCTGGGGCAAGTTATCATATCGCTCGCGAACTCGTTAAACTTGGTTGTTCTGTCTCCGTCATAACCTCTAAATTCAAAAACCTTCCGGCAAATGAGGTTGTTGAAGATGTGAAAATATTTCGCATCCCCGTTTGGCGAAAAAAGGCAGACCGCAGCAGCGTCGCCGAAATGATAACATTCATGCTGAGCGGTATGTGGTATGGTTTGAGGTTTTTGAAAAAAGAACGCCCCGATGCAACCCTTGCCTTTTTTACTATCCCATGCTCCCATATCGGTTTGCTTGGGAAATGGTTCCAAGGAATTCCTTACATTATCAGCCTGAGGGGCGGGGATGTTCCCGGAACTCAGCCTGAGCAGCTGGCATTTTTTCACGCCTTAACTCGTCCTGCAGTTAAAATCCTCTGGCGCAAAGCGGCATGGGTGGTTGCCAACAGCAAAGGACTTGCCGCGCTCGCCAAACAAACAACTCCCGAACTGGACATCAAAATAATCCCCAATGGCGTGGACTTGGAGCAGTTTTCACCCGTATTAAAATTGAATGAGGACAGAAAAGAAGTCGTTCGAATTCTCTATGTCGGGCGCGCTTCCGCAGAAAAAAATATTATCGAGGCATTCAAAGCCCTGAAGATGTGCGATGCCAAAAACTGGAGATTTGATATTATCGGCGATGGACCTCAATTGCCCGTTTGGAAAACCAGCGCTGTTTCTTTTGACATTTCTGATAGTGTGAATTTTCAAGGATGGATGCAAAAAGAAAATCTGCCGGGCTTATATCCTAAATATGACCTTTTCATTTTTCCATCAACATCGGAGGGCATGCCAAACGTGTTGCTCGAAGCCATGGCATGCGGATTGCCAGTTATTGCCACGCGTATCAGAGGCAATGAAGATATCGTTGAGCATGAAATTAATGGGTTTCTCTATGAACCGGGAGACGCGTCCAAACTTTCATCTTTTTTATCAAGACTTTTGCTTGATAATAATCTGAGAATAAAAATGTCATTAGCCGCAAGAAAACGCGCTGAGTCTTTTTCGTGGAAAAACACAGCGGAAGAATACTTGAAGATTATTAACCAGTCCATAAAACAAAGGCGCCGCCAATAGCATCATGAGCGGAATTTGCGGTTACATTGGAATAAAAAGATTTGCGGCGGAGACCGACATTATCCATCGCATGTGCCAATCTATCATCCATCGCGGTCCGGATGAGGAGGGCATTTGGCTCGGCGAAGGCATCGCCATAGGAATACGGCGGTTGAAAATAATAGACCTTGTGACCGGCTCTCAACCGATTTTCAATGAAGATAAATCTATCGCGATTGTTTTTAATGGGGAAATATACAATTTTCATTCACTCAAAAAAATTCTGCAAGAAAAAGGGCACCGCTTTTATACCCGCACTGATACTGAGACGGTTGTTCATTCTTACGAAGAATGGGGGGAGGATTTTGTTCAACATTTTAATGGGGCGTTCGCCTTTTCAATCTGGGATGCAAAAAAAGAAAAACTTATTTTAGTTCGCGACCGTATCGGGGAAAAGCCTCTTTATTACACGCAGCTTCCCGATGGAGGATTAATATGGGGCTCAGAAATCAAAGCAATCTTTGAACATCCTTCTGCGCCTATCCCTGAACCTGATTTCACTTCTATCCATCATTATCTTTCTCTGCAATATGTGCCAGACCCTTGGTCAGCATTCAAAAACATTCGCAAACTCCCGCCAGCCTCGATTCTTGTTTTTGAAAAGGGCGCAACAAAGATTCATCGGTATTGGGACCTCGCTTTTGTCCCCAAACACAAAGAGTCTGAACAAGAATTATCTAATGAACTCCTTGAAAGACTTCAGACTGCAGTTAATTGCAGGCTCATGGGCGATGTCCCTCTTGGAGTTTTTCTTTCTGGCGGGATAGATTCATCTATCATCACAGCGCTTGTGGCGCGCCGGTGCAACGAGAAAATTAAAACCTTTTCAATCGGTTTTGAAGAAGACACTTTCAGCGAACTCCCATTTGCCAGAGCTGTTGCGCAACATTATGATACAGAGCATCACGAATTCATTGTCCGATATGAAGCGGCGGATATAATGCCGCGCATCATTGAACACTGCGATGAGCCTTTTGCCGATTCGTCCGCTCTGCCAACTTTTTATCTGTCTCATATGACAAGAAAATATGTCACAGTGGCGCTGAACGGCGACGGCGGCGATGAAACGCACGCCGGTTATCAACGATATTACTTGGATTCTTTTATCAGATTATTTGAGCTCATGCCAAAATTTATTCGAAAGGGGTTGTATAATCTGTTCGACTTGCTTCCGGAACCCGTCAATATTCCAATCGAAAAAAACTGGATTGCGGGACTTAAACGTTTGAGGCAGGTTTCCGAAATTAACCCTAAGGCAAGCATTCTCCGCTGGGGGTCTTATTTCTCTCATGAGATGAAATGGAACAACTATACGGAAGAAATGAAGACGCGTGTCGGAGAAGATTTATCCGAGGATTTGCTAGCGGAATGGTTTGACAGGGCTAAAGCAGATGCGTTTGTGGATAAATCGCTTTATGTGGATGACATGAATTATCTCCCCGGTGACCTGCTTGTAAAAGCAGACCGCATGACAATGGCAAACTCGCTTGGTGCACGAAGCCCTTTTTTAGATTATGAGCTCATGGAATGGGTTGCGCGCCTCCCCGTTTCGATGAAACTTAAAGGCAAGCGTAATAAATATCTCCTAAAGAAAACATGCCAAAACCTTTTGCCTCCTGTTATATTGAAACGCGGAAAGCAAGGATTTGGAATACCCTTAGGCAAATGGTTTCGCGAAAATCTTAAACCGATGATGAAAGAGATACTCCAATCCGAATTGTTTCAAAATAGAAAAATCTTCAAACCGGAATATCTTAACCGGATTATACAAGAGCATGAACAGGGGAGAACGGATCATGGAAAACGAATTTGGACTTTGCTCATGCTTGAATTCTGGTTCCGACGTTATATAGATAAATAATGAAGATACCATTTAACGGGAAGACATGATTGGCGTTTATGGTTTGATTGAGAAATCAGAGCGATATTATTCCCAACATTTTAATGCGCCCAAACTTCGTTTTATACCTTACGCTAAAATATTCAGACTCTCATTTTGGAAACCCATTCCGCAGTATTAGGTCCGATTTTGATTATTTCCGGCTCCGGCGGGGCGTCGGGAATCAAATCGCGCCGGGCGTATATGAGAAATTCCGTTTTATCATACGTATTGCGCGGGCGCAGAATCCATCGGAGTTGGTATTTCTCCGTGAACGCCGGCTTCTCAAAACTTTCGCGAATCTCCCAGATATAAGGTTTTTTATCGCCGAGGAATGAAAGAATTGCCAGATAATCTGCCTGCGGATTGCGGTCAAGGAGCAATTCAAGCGAATAACCCTTGCTCGCAAATTCCTTGTCCGTGATGCCCAGAATGTCCAGAATTCTATGCCCCGAATAATACCCCAGTTGCCCGATTTGATCGGCGGCAATAATAGAGTCAGGCGGAAGGTTTTGCTTGCACCATTTACCCGCATCGCCATTCAAAAGGGAGGGCATGGTGTCAAAATACCAAGAGATTCGCGCGGGGAAATTCCAACTAAAAAGATATTGAAACGTGCGGGAGTGAAGGCGGGTTTTGGGAGAATCAAGGTTATTGGATGTGTATAAGTTCAGAATTTGGAAAATGACAAAGAAGCCTATGATGAGCGGAAGATTATTATCCACGCGCATTTTCATCGCCCGCAGGAATTCTTGAAGGAGAAGAATTATTATGGGTATCAAAGGGATGTAATGCTGAAAAGGTTCCGCCTGAACCTTCCCCACTGCGATTGTGAAAAATAATACACCACCGCCAAGAAGCATGGGAATCAAAAGCGAGCGCTGAATCTCCCACTCCTCTTTATGATAAGTGAATACTGCCAGCAAAGCAAATACGGGAATATACGACCATGATATGATAAATTGAAGAAGATCATGCAGGCTGGGATTCCATAAAAAATTGAACGGCTCCGTTTTCGCATAAACGGAATTTGGAAAAAGCCGCCCATAATAGGAAAGCCGCCAGATGAAAAATGAACCCACAATCAAAAGATAGGGAACAAAAAATCTCAAACGAACAAGCGGAAGGGAGTAAGGAAATTTTTCTGTCCGGCTATATTTGATATCCATGAACAGCATAGGAAGAACAAGCCAAAAATAGATGAACCCCTCCGGACGCAGCAGCGCCATTGCGGCGAAGGCAATAGATGAATTCGCATAATTGCGCCGTTTAAAACTAAAAGCCGCCCAGATGAAAAGAAAGGCATAAAACGAAGTCTCCAAACCGCGCCCGTGATGATAATGAAGCATCGGGTTGAAAAAAATCAAAAGAGGCGTCGCAAGATAAATCCATTCGATCTTGCGCTGCTTTTTTTTAAGGCTGTAATAAGAGGCAACCCAAAGCAAAAGAACGGTGGACACAAGTCCGAGAATTCGCGAAATGATTATGGGAGAAAACCCAAGCCAGCGAAAAAAAGCCAGCAGCATTAGCCATAAAAAATCCGAATATCCCTCCACACGCTCGCCGGTATTATAGACCAACCCTTTACCGGCAATGAAATTTTCCACATAACGGAAAGTTATGTAACAATCTTCGCCGGGGTAGTTGTAGGAGATGATTAGATAAAAAACGAATAAAATGCAAAGAAGCAAAATTATCGTGTTGTAAAGCGGGCGTTTTATCATAACTTGTAATTGATTCCTTCCAATATCAAAATAGCGCATACATATCAGTGAAGTGATAAATAAGCGTCAAGCTATTTAAGGTCATTAAAAACGCACAAGAACTTTCTTCGCGCCCGGTGTAACAGCGCGCTCAAAGGCTTCCGAGAATTTTTCGAAGGGATAAATCGAGTCAATGAGAGGCATGGGATCCACAAGCTTATTTCTTAAAAAAGAAAGAGCCAAATCAATATCTCCGCAACGCGAGCCAATGATGGATATTTCATCAACAACCGCCTTTGCCATATCAATTTTTGAAAAATCGCGGGAGGTCGTTTTGGCTACGATGATACCTTCCGGACGGACAATTTTTAATGCGTCGTTTATCCCCTCCGCCTTTCCCGTTGCCTCAATGACAATATCGAACAACCCTTCTTTGCGCGCGATATTTTCAAAATCATAAGGAGCGCCAATGCAAATAGTGCCGATGTTATGCTCTGCGGCGATGCGTAATTTTTCTTTATGCTTTCCAACCAGAATCAAACGATGATTGAAATGACGAAGCCCAAGCGCAATCAAAAGCCCCAGCTTGCCATCTCCAAGCACAATAACCCTTTGATTGTTTGTGATGTGAATCTGCTGTGAGATTTCAAGGGCGGCGGCAAGAGGTTCCGAAAAGACTGCGCATTCATCAGGTATGTTATCATCAACGATTCGGACGTTAATAAGGGGGAGTTTCATATATTCGGCAAAGGCGCCATCCCACCCCGCAATGCCGACAATTTGACGCGCGGGGCAATGCCTCCCATCGCCGCGCATACACCAGACACAAGCGCCGCATCCGCGATTGATGTCGCCGACGATGCGTTTCCCGATGATTTCCGGCTTTTGTGGCGATTGCTCAATGATGCCGACGAACTCATGTCCCGCCACGCCTTTGAACCCATAATACCCTTTGATAAGCTCGATGTCTGTATTGCAGATGCCAACCATCTTCACTTTGACAAGAACTTCCCGCTGATTGATTTTCGGAATAGGTTTTTTAATCATAGACAGTCCGCTGTCTCCAAATAAAACGGCTCTCATAATCCGCTCCTTCATGATTTAATGGTTGATTCTCCATACGCATATAAAATATGAGCAATTACAAAATGCGGCAAGAAGGTAAAAAATTTATCGTTGACGCCATGCTTGGCAGACTCTCGCGATGGATGATTCTGCTGGGTTATGATGCTGTTTATTTTCGCGGACAGACTGATAAAGAATTGCTCGAAAAGGCTCTGGAAGAAGGGAGGATTATTATCACAAGAGACACTCGTCTTGTCGAAAACCGCCCGCAAAAGCAAATGCTGCTAATCCGCTCTACTCAATTCTGGGAACAATTGCGGCAAGTTGTGGAGGCGTTTCCCATGAATTTTAGAGACACTATTCTGACTCGATGTTCTATATGCAGCGTTCTTTTAGAACAGGTTGATTTGGAATCAATGCGCGGAGAGATACCGATAAAAGCGCGGGAACAGGCAACGGAACTTTTTCGCTGCCCTTGTTGCGGTCATCTATACTGGGACGGGACACACCCTATACATATCATGAAGCAATTGAAAGAAAACCTTGGCAATATTTTTGAATAGGAGAAAGAATTATGAATCGTATATTGAAACTTATTTTGGTATTCGCTTTGGTTGCGTCGAAATTTGCCTTAACAGGGGAGATAGGAATGAAAAAACAAATTGATGAACTGAAAACAACATTGCGGGGAAAGAAAATCGGTTATATCACCAACCCAACCGGCGTGGATGAAAATCTCAATCAAATTGCGGATATCCTTGTTGCCGATAACGCTTCTCAAATTGTCGCATTTTTTGCGCCAGAACACGGTTTGCGAGGCGACCAACAGGCAGGGGGACGCGTGACAGATTATATTGATTCTGTCACAAGCTTACCGGTTCATTCTCTTTATGGCGCAAATAACGCCCCCTCCGATGAACAGCTGAAAAATATAGATGCGCTCCTTTTTGATATTCAGGATGTCGGAGTTCGGTTCTATACTTATATCTGGACAATGACGCACTGCATGGAAGCTGCGGCAAAAAAAGGCATCAAGTTTGTTGTGCTTGACCGTCCCAATCCCATCGGCTGCGAGCGAGTTGAAGGAGCCCCAAATAAAAATGATAACGGATTGATTGGACGCCTCTTTCCCAACGCACCGTTTGGCGTCCCTGTCCGATATGGAATGACCGTTGGCGAATTCGCAACGCTCGTAAATAATGAATGGCTGAATCCAAAAGCTGATTTGACTGTTATTAAAATTCCCGGATATACGCGCAAAATGTCATTCAAGGATACCGGCTACCCATGGGTGCTGCCCTCGCCCAATATGCCGACCATTGACACCGCTCTTGTATATCCGGGCATGTGTGTTTTTGAAGGCACAAACATGAGCGAAGGACGCGGCACAACCAAGCCATTTGAGATAATCGGCGCGCCTTTTGTTAATGGAGTAGAACTGGCAAAAAAACTCAACGAGTTGTCGCTGCCCGGCGTCCGATTTCGTCCCGCATATTTCCAGCCGACGTTCAGTAAATGCAAAGGCGAATCATGCGGAGGCATCCAAGTTCATGTGACTGATATAGAAACCTTCGATGCCATTCGAACCGGTCTAACCGTGTTGAAAACCGTTTATGAAATGTATCCTGAACAGGTTAAAATCACCCCATGGACGACAAAATTGATGGGGATTCCAGACCTCGAAAATCGCATCAAGACCGAAAGCGTTGACGCCCTTTTGAATGAATCGGCTTCTGATTTGGCGGCTTTCAAAAAAATCAGGGAGAAATACCTGCTTTATAAATAAGCGTTTTTCTTAATCTTAAGGCTCATCATAAACTCGGTTTCTTTATTGACACACCCATGTTATATTTTTAATCCGTTATTGTAATTGTGCAGGTTATAAGAGCGGGATAATCATTTATGTATCGTAAATTTTTCGGCTTGTCAGAAGACCCATTTAACCTAACGCCGGATTCGCGTTTTCTTTACCTGAGCCAAAAGCATCGAGAGGCGCTTGCCAATCTAATTTATGGAATCCAAGAACGCAAAGGATTCATCACACTCACAGGCGAAATCGGCTCGGGAAAGACCACGCTATGCCGCGCTCTGGTCAATGAACTGGATGCGCAAACAACCAAACTGGCGCTAATCCTCAACCCTTGCCTGAACGAAATAGAACTGCTTCAAACAATTAATGAAGATTTTGGGATCGCCGCAGAGTCTCATTCCAAAAGGGACTTAATAAAGGCGTTGAATCAATTTCTGCTCGATGAGAGCGCCGCCGACCATAATGTTGTTCTTATCATTGACGAGGCGCAAAACCTCGCCATCGAAGTGCTTGAGCAGATTCGGATGATAAGCAATATTGAAACGGAAACACACAAACTGATTCAAATTATTTTGATGGGGCAGCCGGAACTTATTGACATGCTGGCGCGTCCGGAATTGGAGCAACTGAATCAGCGCATTTCCGTGCGTTACCACATTTATCCTCTGGATGAGGCGGATGTGGCATATTACATCCGGCACCGATTGTTTATTGCCAAAGCGCAGATTGATATTGAATTCACGCCGGAAGCCTTCTCACTTATTTATAAATTTTCCGGAGGCGTCCCGCGAAAGATTAACGTTCTATGCGATCGTTGTCTGCTGGCGGCTTATGCCAAAGTAACTTATGCGATTGATGATTCCATTGTCCGAGAAGCAATAAGAGAAATCGAGGGCGAACAGGCGCGGCAGACAGCATCGAAAAAAAAGCCGGCAGCCCCACCGGTCAAGATAACAAATATACTTGCGATTGCCGCAATTTTGACGCTCTTTATTTTCGCCGGCGTTGTATTGGGAATCAATCTGGCGCGCAAAGGCATCCAGAGCGCTCCCGAATCTGACATTGCGGCGCTTCAAGAAAAACCGTCTGAGCCTTCTTACAAAGAGGTTTGGAATCCCATGCCGTCCAATCCCAATGTTTCAGCAACGGGTTCAGCCACGCCAACATTTACTCCCGCACCCACGCCGACAAAAATCCCGCATCGTTATTACTTCGATTGGGAATATGACAAGAATAATATATGCCGCGTGAACAATCCCCAATTTGCTTACATGGCGGCAATCATTACCTGTGTACGGCTCTGGAATATTGAAGTGGAGCTTGAAAAATTCAAGAAGCTGGACGCCGCTGCTGTGGCTCGTTTAAATCTTGAAGAAAATGAAGAACTCGGACTCAAAAAACTCGTTATTGACAAAGACTTGATCTCAGCCATCCGATATGATGTGCCTTTCATTGTGACGTTTGCCTCGCCGCCTAAAGGGTTTTCGCCGGCAGCGGTTTTGACCAGAGTAGAAGGAATATCCTGCACCATTGCCGATCCTGTCAACGGGCTTAAAACCGTCTCGCGCAGCGAACTCATGGAAAAAATTTCTCAATGCGTGATTATTTATTTTGACAAGATGAACCTCGGCGCCATGCTCAAAGGCGAAGAGAGCGAAAGAGTGAAAAAATTGCAAGAGTTCCTGAAAACAAAAGGATATTTTCGCGGAGAACCATTAGGCACTTTTGATGCGGCAACAGAGACAGGCATTAAAAATTTCAGACGTTATTACAAGATTGAATCGCTGACGTTGCTCGACCCGGAAACCGTCCTAATGCTTTCCACAAGGATGGTAACCTTGCGCCCAAGGTTGTATTCATCCGGTGGACAGGACTGATGTGTTGATTTAACTGATGGCAGATTGTGTTTAACGATACAGGTGTTGGATATGAGCATTATCCTTGATGCATTGAAAAAGGCAAGAAGAGACCGCCGAGTGGAAAGCGATCTCAGAGATGACGCCCTTTTCAGGCAGCCAAATTATGAAAATGGAAAACGTCCGCATAAAGAAAAAAAAGATTATGGCAGAATGATTTTGATAGGGTGTTTATCAGGCATATTTCTGCTTTTGCTTGCGGTTGTTATTGGAGGATATGTTCTTTACAAAGGAAAAATTTTCGCAACATTGGAGCCCACGCGCCAGCCCCATGAAAAAAACGCTATTTCTCCAACGCCTTATCACATAGATGAGCCAACGCGCGAAACCATTGTTAATACGAAAATCGCCACAACTGAGCCGACTGCCTCTGCGTCGCCGATTCCCACGCCCACGCCAATAATCGAAAAAAATATTACCGATAATAAGGCAACCCCGATTCAGCCAACGCCGACGCCAACCCTACAGCCATCGCCGACTCCAACCCCGTCGCCATCGCCGACGCCGCGCCCTATTATTTCCCGGCCCTCGCCGACTCCGAATGCAACCCCAAAAGCTACCACCCCCGCTCCGCCGCGCTCGGAGTTCCAGCGCCCGGAAGATTATTCGCTCAAAATTGACGGTGTTATGTGGGATGACAAAAACCCATCCGCTTTGATTAATGGTCAGATTATCGGCGTTGGGCAGACTGTTGACGAATGGGTGCTGCGAAGAATTACAAAAGAATATATTGAAATTGAAAAGGATAATGTGAAATATAAATTCAAATATTAATCACAAAGTCACAAAGGAAGAAAGAGGGATTTGATGACAAAGAAACTATTAATAATTTTAATGTTAGCGCCCGCGCTTTTAACGAATTTATCCTGCTCTTCTGCGAAGTCTTCCATTAGCGATAACATCGGCAAAACAGAACTTCGCGGAATATGGATTCGTCTTCCCGAAGATACACATGAAATCCCTCTTATCTTAGATAAAATCCAAAAAAGCGGTTTTAATGCCATCTTTGTTGAAACCCTTTATCACGGTCATGTGATTTTCCCCGGCTCCAACTTTCCCATCCGCCCTGAATATGCCGGTAAAGATGTTTTGAAATTAGTTGTGGATGAGGCTCATCAGCGCGGTATCGCCGTTCATTGCTGGACGGAGGTTTTCTATTTGCAGGTTGACACTGTCAAATATCCAAAATTCCCCAAATCCCCGCTCTTTGATATACATCCTGATTGGCTTCTTTTAACAAAAAAAGGCGAAACCTCCGATGTGGCGGAAAATGCGCACATCTTTGCCGACCCGGCAAATCCCTCGGTTCAGGCATACTTGCTCGAATTTTATAGAGACCTTGCCTCTCGTTATAACATAGACGGCATCAATATTGATTACATTCGTTATCCTTCCGGACAGCCGGATACAGGATACACCGAATTTGCGCGAAAAACTTTTCAAAACGAAACAGGCGCCGACCCTGTCAATATTGACCCGGCTGTGGATAATGAGATGTGGATGAAATGGGTGAAATGGCGCGAAGACCGAGTCACAAATTTTGTAAACCAACTCGCTGAAACTATCCGCAAACAAAATCCCAAATTGATTCTATCCGCCGCCATCTTTGCCAAATATTACAAAGAGCGCGGCAAAAACACCATATATCAAGATTGGGAAACTTGGCTTTCGAATAATTATCTGGATGTTATTATCCCTATGGCTTATGCGCCGAATCCCAGCGGCATTAAAGCAGATGTGGATGAGGTTTTGGAAAAGAACAAAGGCGCGACGCTTGTCATGCCCGCCCTCGCCGTGCCTATAACTCGGGAAGATATGTATGGCGGCAGCGGACATCCTCCCATTGAAGAGCAGATTAAATTAATCCGCTCTATGAAACTCAAAGGGCATACAGTTTTTTGCTATGACTGGATTTTGCAAAGTATTCACAAGTTTGATTCCTTTCAGGAGGTATATGCGACAAAAGAGAAATAGGGATGAAGGAGTGAGGCGGAATGGGAACATTGCGAAAAATTACTTTGTTCAAACAAGGTTTTGGTTTGTTCACACATCATTGCACTTTGGAGGGCGAAGGGGTAATCACCATTCGCGTTCGTAAGGATGACCTGAACGCAATTCGTTCCAGTTTAACAGTTTTGGACCTAAGCGGGGGAAGGATTGGCTCCATCTCTTGCGAGCAGGAAAAAGACGCGGGCATTGTTAAAATAACCATGCCCGGCTCCGGCTCTCGAACAATTCAGGTCGTTTATATTTTACCAGTCGAACCGTGGGATATGTCCTATCGCCTGTTGCTCTCCGATGCGGCTGGCAAAAGCAAAGGATTGTTACAAGCGCTTGCTGTTGTCAAAAAAACAGGACTTGAACCATGGGACGGAATTGACATGAATTTGAAATCCGCGCATCTGGAAGTCCCCGCTGATTTCGCCCAAACCGCGCCGACCGCCGCAGAAAAACCGCATGAATTCTACGAATACCATATCGCTCGTCCAGTGCATGTCCCTGATACAGGTTTTGCTTTGATTCCAGTTTTTGAAGAAAGCATAGATTGCGAAAATATCATGCTCTTCAATCCGTTGGAGCAAAACAAATTTCCAACATCAGGCATCATTCTTACAAATACCATTAATTCACCGCTTGCAGAGGGAGATGCCGCAATATTTCAAAAAGACGCCTTCGGAGGGCAGGCGCATATTCCAACCATAATGCCGAATCAGCGGACCATCATTCGTTGCTCGCGGACGGATTCGTGCGAGGTTCATGCCGTTTCTCGAAGCGCCGCCGAGGCGATTAAAAAGGTGCGCATTGGAAATGGAATGATAATTCTTAATTCGGAACGCAAGCAGATTGATATTTATGAAATTCAAAACAAGACAACAAAGAAAAAAGAGATGGTTATTGAGCATCCGCGCCATGAAGGGCAAAAACTTCATAAACCGCGGAACCCTTTTGAAACAACCGAGCAATGCTGGCGTTTCAGAATATCAGTCCCCCCCGATATTTCAATACAGTTTGAAATTGAAAGCATTTTTGATATTAGCCACAACTATAAACTTACTGACCTGACAAAAGAGCAGATTACCCAGCTGCAGACAAAAGGATACATAAATGACGATACAGCAAAATACTTACTGTCCCGTCCGTCAGAAGGGGAGCAATTGCATAAATTTATTCAATCCCTCGGCAATCTTACCTTTGAAAAAATTATTGCGGAACCATCTGAAAGCAGTTAACTGCTAACATCGTCCGTGTGTAATTATCTATTACCTCGCTCTTGACATACTCTCAAATTATTTTTTAAGGATTGAATTTGTTTTGTTGGAGAGAGCGCGGATGATTTTTAACGAAAGTGTGAAATCCACTCGCAAAGAAGAGATGATAAATATTACGCCATTGGTTGAAAAAGCGTTGCATAAAAGCGGCATCCATTCCGGAATATCTGTCGTCTATGTCCCGCATACAACAGCAGGCGTTACGATTAATGAAAATGCCGACCCCGATGTCCCGCGCGATATATTGATGGGTTTTAGGCACGCGATTCCTTCATCTCTGCCTTATGCTCATGCAGAAGGAAATTCCGACGCACATTTGAAAGCCGCTATAACCGGCTCATCTGTAACGATTATCGTTGAAGAAGGACGCTTGCAATTGGGGACATGGCAGGGCATCTTTTTTTGCGAGTTTGACGGTCCGCGCGAAAGGCGAATTTATATTAAATTTTTATCATAAAAATTTTAGGCGACGGTGAACAGTATGATTGAAGATACAATTGAGTTTGCCATTGTTGACGATGAAATAATGGTCGTGCGTGTGAAAGGACGCGGTTGCAATTTAAACTCGGTAAATTTGGAAAAATTTGTTCAAGACATCCGCCAACAATACCCCAACATCCATATAATTTTCGATCTGGAAAAATGCTCCTATGTGGATAGCACGTTCATGGGCACAATGTTAATGCTTAATCGGGGACTAAAAAATTCAAATTCTTCTTCACTAATGGTGCTCAATGTGCAAAACCAAGTTTACCAAACTCTGCATAAAACGGGACTTCACCATATTCTGGATATCAGAAATAATAAAGATTTCCCCCTTCTGGAAAAAGCAGACTTCAAAAAAATGGAAAATTCCGCGCCCATTTCAAGAATCGAGCAAATCGTCAACACCCTGGAAGCGCACGTGACTTTGATGAATCTGGGTTCTGAAAATGAACTTCGTTTTCAGAGCGTCGTAAAGTATCTTGAGGATAGCCTTGAACGTGAGAAAAAAAGAATATCTGAAAATACGCCGCCCTCATCAAAATCATAATTCTGGAGACAGCGGCATTGATAGAACTTAAAATTTTCCAAGAACCCGGTTGCGAAGATATTGAAATCCCGCGCTATCATTCTGAAGAAGCGTCGGGGTTCGACCTGCCTGCCGCCGTTGATAATATCTTGGAAATCCCGCCGGGGGAATTCAGGCTGGTTTCGACAGGATTGCGCATGGAAATTCCAAAAGGTTTCGAGGGGCAGGTGCGCCCTCGCAGCGGGCTGGCAGCAAAAAACGGTATTGGAGTTTTGAACTCGCCGGGCACGATTGACTCGGACTATCGCGGAATTGTCAAAGTGGTCCTATTCAATTTTGGAAAAAGCCCGTTCACGATTAAGCGGGGCGATCGCATTGCGCAAATAGTCCTCGCACGAAGCGAGCAGGCGAAAATTACTCTCGTTTCCAAGGTTGCGGATACAAATCGAGGAGCAGACGGTTTTGGGCATACAGGCGTTTAATCTTTTATCTTTTGCGGATTAAACGGCATGTAATCAGCCAATCATCAGGATCATAGGATTGCTTAGCCTGACGCAAGCCTTCGATCCCCAAATCCTGTTCCCGATTCAGGAAAGAATATTTTTCAGAAAGAACCCGCGCTGTCTCCCAATTAATGACCTGACCTGAACCTTTGACCTCTCGATTATATTTTTCGAAATGGACAAGGGCTGTGTTATTATTAAGCCGATTAAAGACCGAAAATGCGATAACTTGATTTTTCAATAAAATGACAAGCCCCTCCAGATTCAGGGCGGTAAAATAATCGAACCCGCGTCTTAGCGCGTCCGTTTCATAAGCATAAGAAACAATATTGCAGGACTTATCCTCGCACCATTTTTCAGAAAGGTCAATGCATTCGCTGTAATATTGGGGCGAAAGAGCGCTGCAGATATAATCGGGATTATCGCGTTGAAACTGGGAAAGAAGATTTTTTTTCTTATGAAGTTTTTTCCCTTTTAACTCAAAAAGCTTCTGGCAGGAATAAATATAATCGGCATTATCTTTATCATATTTTATAAAAAAATAGTTTTCAAGTTGTTTGTGGGAATCAACAAAATCAGGCGGGACAAAACAAAAATTGCCCTTGCGTCCATGCGATTCAAGAAAGTCCGAAAGCTCAAGAAGATTTTCAGAGGTTACCCCGTCACCCAGAGGCATAATGGCGCTATCGTCAATATCCGAATAAAGATGAAGGCGCTCATTTAAAATCATCCACCAGTATTTGTGGAGCCTGCCCCACATATAAAGATTGGCAAAATTATAAATGGAGTGCGGGCGGTTGTATCGAATGAAAAAATTTTGAAGTATATCCTGGTCTCCCAGAAAGATCTCGTGAAAATGCCCCGCCTCTTTCATGAATGTTGAACCCCTCTAAAATATATCATTAAGGGCGTTTTTGAACTCCTGATAGGCGCTTTGACCATAAAGACAAAAAATTACATTCTGAATCGAAGTTTCCCCATCAAGGTATTTCTTCGCGGCGCCAAGCATGATTTTTGCACAGCGAGGCAGCGGGTAGCCAAATATCCCTGTGCTGATTGCGGGAAAGGCGATGCTTTTTAGTTTATGCTCATCAGCCAATTTTAAGCTATTGATTGTTGCGCTTTCAAGCTTCATGTCTTCGTCGCCTTCGCCCATTCTTGGACCAACGGCGTGAATCACATATTTTGCTTTGAGGTTGCCACCGGACGTTATCACCGCACCGCCGACGTATGTTCCGCCAATCCGGTCGCATTCATCTTGAATGCCCGAACCGCCCTTTCGCCTTATGGCGCCGGCAACGCCTGCCCCCAGTTGCAGCGCGGCATTTGCCGCATTGACTATGGCATCGGCTGCAATTTCGGTAATATCGCCTTCAATCAGAGTGATAAGCGTATTATTAATTTTGCGTTCCATTTATTGAAAGAAAAGCATGGATTCCCGATAGATTGATTCAGGGACTGTTTTAATTTGTCCAGCCACGCTTTCAATCGGAATGGCTGATACTTCAGTGGATTTAAGGCAGACCATCATTCCATATTGCTTTTCAGCGGCAAGCTCAACGGCTTTCAGACCGAATTTCAATCCCAAGATGCGGTCAAAGGCAGTCGGCGTCCCGCCGCGCAAAATTGAACTGAGGATAATATTGCGAGAGTCAACTTTTGTTTTTTCTTGAATACGCTCTGCAAGCCAGAGCGATGCCCCCGTCATGGACTCATTGCCGAATTCATCGCGCACAAGCGTTTTGGGCTTGAAATCCTTGCAGCCTTTGGGAACGGCGCCTTCTGCCATGACAATGATTGTGTATTCGAGATTGTTCCTTTTACGTTTTTTGACAAGATCAAAAACTTTATTAATTTCGTAAGGCACTTCGGGGATCATGATATAATGCGCAGAACTTGCCAGCCCCGCATTAAGCGCAACCCAGCCAACTTTTTGACCGGTTGTTTCCACAACAATGCAGCGTCCATAAGAACGGGCGGTGGTGTGGAGACGGTCTATGGATTCCGCAGCATACGTAACAGCTGAAAAGAATCCAAAAGTGTAATCCGTCCCCACCACCCCGTTCTGAACAGACTTGGGAACAAAAATAACATTGATCCCAGTTTTTTTAATTAACTGATGAGTAAAGGCAAGGACATCGTGTCCGCCGATAACAATCAACGCTTTGCATCCGAGCTTCGCAAGATTGTTAACGACTTGGCGAGGACCATCGCGGTGCGTCATCGGATTGGCGCGCGACGTGCGCAGGATTGTGCCGCCCTGAATCATAATATCTTCAACATCCTCGGTTCCAAGGCGAATGAAATTGCCGCCGTCCACAAGACCGTCAAACCCGCGGCGAAATCCATAAACCTGAATCCCAAGGCTGGCAGCTTTGACGACAATGCCTCTTATGACGGCATTGAGTCCCGCGCAATCGCCCCCACCCGTTATAACGCCTATTCTTTTCATCCTTGCCTCCAAAGAAATAATCAATCCTTGAACTGAATCAAAGGAATGAATTTTTCCGGCTCAAGGGAAGCGCCGCCAACAAGTGCCCCGTCAATATCGGGTTGAGCCATCAACTGTTTAACGTTACCGGCATTTACGCTGCCTCCATATTGGATGCGAATATTATCAGCGGTTGATTTGTCAAACATGTCCGCAAGTATTTTGCGAATGAAGGCATGCATATCCTGTGCCTGCTCGGGCGTGGCTGTTCGACCAGTGCCAATAGCCCAGACAGGCTCATAAGCAATGACCGTAGTTGGCATTTTTTCGCTTGGGATATCGGCAAGACCGCCGCGAATTTGGCGCTCAACCACCTCGTATAAGCGCTTGGATTCCCGCTCTTCTAATGTTTCGCCGCAGCACAGTATGGGCAGCAACTGATGTTTGTAAAGCGCCTTTAGCTTCTTGTTGATTGATTCATCGGTTTCGCCGAATTTCGTGCGGCGTTCCGAGTGCCCGATGATAACATATTTGCAACCGATATCCTTAAGCATCAAGGGGGAAACCTCGCCTGTGAACGCGCCGCTATCTTCAAAATGGCAGTTCTGCGCGCCCAAACCAAGTTTGGTGCCCTTGACAATATTGGCAACTGTTTGAAGCGCTGTAAAAGGCGGACAGACGACGACTTCGCAATAATTGTTTTTTGAAACAGCCGGCAAAATGCCGTTCACTAAATCGGCTGCCTCGCTTCTGATTTTATACATCTTCCAGTTGCCCGCAACGATAGGAATACGCGATGTCATAAAAACTCCTTTGTTTTTTATTTCATCATCAAAATGATAAGCTCCGCCATGCGGCAAGAATATCCCCATTCATTGTCATACCATGAGATAATCTTGACGAAGTTATTATCAATGATGCTGCAATACTCTGTGTCAATGATGGAGGAAAACGATGAATGGTTAAAATCGCAAGAAACCAAAGGTTCCTCAGAAACGGCAAGGATGCCCTTCAGCTTGCCGTTGGCGGCTTCTTTGAAGGCGGCGATCAATTCATCTTTTGTCAAAGATTTTTCTGTTTCACAAACCAAATCCACAACCGAAACGTTAGGCGTGGGAACGCGCATAGCAAAGCCGTCTAATTTTCCTTTAAGCTCCGGAAGAACCAAGCCAACTGCCTTAGCGGCGCCTGTGCTGGTCGGAATCATAGACACGGCTCCAGCGCGGGCGCGGCGCATATCTTTTTTATGTCCCATATCCAGCATAACCTGATCGTTCGTGTAAGAATGAATTGTGGTCATAAGTCCGCGTTTGATGCCGAATTTCTCCATAACAACTTTGGCGGCAGGCGCAAGGCAGTTTGTGGTGCAAGAGGCGTTCGATACAATAACATGTTTGGTTTTATCATAGGTATGCTCATTAACGCCGATAACAAACGTGGCATCGGCATCACCCGCGGGGGCGGAGATTAGAACCTTCTTGGCGCCGGCGGCGATATGTTTCATTGCCTCATCGCGTTTTGCAAATTTGCCGGTGGACTCAACAACAACATCCACATTGAGCGCTTTCCAAGGAAGCGTTGTTGGATCTTTTTCCGCTGTGATGGCGATTTCTTTGCCATTTACCACAATGCTTTTTTCTTTGGCTTCAATCGTGCCCTCAAATTTGCCATGCACGCTATCATACTTAAGAAGATGAGCAAGAACTTTCGGGGCAAACAGGTCGTTGATGCCGACGATCTCAAGCTCCTTTTTTGCGATGGCGGCGCGGAAAAACAATCTACCGATTCTTCCAAAACCGTTGATACCAACTCTGATCGTCATAATACACTTACCTCCCAAAAAATTATGATCACGTAGGCAAATTTTTTGTATATTAACTTGCCCTACTATGAACTTACTTAATTGGAAGAGTCTGATGAGACAGAACAGCTGTCAACGATTTTTTGAAGACAAAATTTATTTGCATCGCCTTGTGTGAAAACGATTTTCCCCCGAGTGTTGTTGCTTATGCTTGACACCGAAACGATATATGAGGATAAGCATGGCTTCTTGTGTCGCAAAAAAATAAGTAAAAGAGGTGTTTTATGACAACTATTTTAATCACGGGCGGATGCGGTTTTATTGGCAGCAATTACGCAAGGTATGTTAGCAGACATCATCCCGAATATAAAATGATCGTTTTAGATAAACTCACCTATGCCGGCAATCCGGAGAATATTTCCGATTTAAAAAACAACCCGAATTTCTCATTCATCAAAGGCGATATTTGCGATGAAAAATTAATAACCGAAATTGTCCCAAAAGTGGATTATATCGTTAATTTTGCAGCTGAAACACACGTTGACCGCTCCATTTCTGAACCGGATGCCTTTATTAAAACAGATATTTTCGGAACTCATAATATTCTGGAAGCCGTTAGAAATTCCTCAAATGTTAAACGATTTCTTCAAATCTCCACAGACGAGGTTTATGGAAGCATTTTAGAAGGGTCGTTCAGGGAAGACGACCCCCTTGAACCCAGCAGTCCATATTCAGCAAGCAAGGCTGGCGCGGATTTGATGTGTCTGGCGTATTGGACAACATACAAAACCCCCATCCTTATCACGCGCAGCTCCAATAATTACGGACCTTATCAATATCCTGAAAAGGTCATTCCTCTTTTTGTCACCAACCTGATTGAGAATAAACAAGTCCCGCTTTATGGCGACGGGCTCAACGTCCGCGACTGGCTTTATGTGGAAGATAACTGCGTCGGCATTGACCTGATTCTTCATGAGGGCAAATTAGGGGAGATTTATAATATTGGAGCGGGCGAGGAGGTTACAAATCTTGAACTGACTCACCTTCTGCTGGAGATGCTTGATAAACCCAAATCCATGATACGCCCGGTCGAAGATCGCAAAGGGCATGACCGAAGATATTCGGTTGACTGCTCCAAACTGCGCTCTCTGGGGTGGAAACCACTGGCGGATTTCAAGGAATCAATTAAGCAAACGGTCGCGTGGTATCAAGCAAATCGCGCTTGGTGGGAGCCGCTCAAATCTGGAGAGTTTAAAGAATATTACAAAAAACAATACAGGCAAATGGTCTGAATTGGCAATTCATTTTGAACGGTTATTGTATGACGGCTCAGGAATATATCCCTGAAGTAATTCCCTACAAAAATAACGTTCTTAAAGGATTGTGCATCAAAGGAATGCAAACTCTGGATCTCCTGTCTATTCCCTTCGATGACACAAGCAAACGCTCGCAGCCGCCGTGGCGTTTGGAAAAATCCACGCGAAGCCGATGCACCATCAGCTTTGAATTTATTTTAAATGGCGAAATAAAACGCATATTCGCCAAACGCTATAAAACCTGGCGATGGCTGAAAAAATTAGAATATCTATTTCATCCCCCAAAGGCTTTTCGCGAATGGCAAGCGGGTTTGAAACTTCTTGAAATGGGAATTACAACCCCGCAACCCCTTTTATATGCGGTGGAAAAAAAGGGGGTGTTTGTTAAAAACAATTACCTTGTGACTTTAAGCATCGAGCCGAATATTCCCCTATCTGAATCTTTAACTCATATCAAAGAAAACGAAAAACGTCAATCAATCATTCAATCGCTGGGCAGTTTTATTAGCCGCGTTCATGATATGAATTTTTATCATGATGACCTGAGTGTAGAGCATATTTATATTCCGCCGGAATATTGCGAACCGATAAAATTTGCCTTGATAGACCTCGATAATTGCCGTTTCGGTGCGGCGGGATTGCGCTCCTATAGGGCGATTAATTTATTTCAGATATTGCGCTCCGCAGATGAAAAAATTTTAAATCCTGATGAACGGCGGATGCTGGTTGAATCATATCTCGGCAAATATAAAAAAGATAAATATAATGACTTTATCCATCAAATCAATGCTTACGCCATGCGAAAAGAGGGGCGAAAAGTAATCTGATACCGCCGAATAAAAAATTTTTTTATTGCGCGCCACCCATCTTTTCCCGTTATGAAAACACATCATTGATTTTGCAAACGGAGGGAGGTTTTCGAAAAATGGCAAGTCTGGGCAAAAAACGGGAATCTATACTCAAGAAATCCAAAGACAACAAGGTGAAGTTCTGGAGTCTGTGGTTCGCGGATGTTTTAGGATTTCTCAAGAGTTTTTCCATATCTGAAAGCGAATTTGAGGAGGCTATCGAAGGCGGGATGGGCTTTGATGGTTCCTCAATCGAGGGATATGCCAGAATCGAAGAAAGCGATCTTATAGCGCTTCCTGACCCCGATACTTTTTGCATCCTGCCGTTTGAGGGTAAAGATGATTACAAGGTGGGCATGATGTTTTGCGATATCATGACGCCTGATGGAAAACCTTATAGCGGTTGCCCCCGCAATGCCCTGCGCCGAATGCTGAAAAAGGCGGAAGGCATGGGTTATGACCACTTTTATGTGGGACCTGAAATGGAATTCTTTTTTTTCAAAAACTCTTCAGCGCCGGAAGTTCTGGATAATGGCGGATATTTTGATATGACCACCCGCGATGCCGCCTACGATCTTCGGCGAAAGTGCTCCCTTGCTCTGGAATCTATGGGCATTCAGGTGGAATACACTCACCACGAAGTGGCGCCGAGCCAGCACGAAATTGACATGAAATTTAAAGATGCGCTCAAAATGGCGGATCAGGTTATGTCTTGCCGCATGGTGGTCAAAGGAATTGCGCAGGATGCCGGCATCTTTGCCACATTTATGCCCAAGCCAATATTTGGTCAGAACGGTTCCGGCATGCATGTGCATCAATCTTTATTCAAAGGCAACACCAACACATTTTTTGATATCAAAGATAAATACCAACTTTCCAAGGTTGCAAAAAATTATGCAGCGGGACTTCTCAAACACTCAAATGAAATCGTGCCTGTTGTGGCGCAGTGGGTGAATTCATACAAAAGGCTTGTTCCGGGATATGAAGCTCCCGTTTACCTTTCTTGGGCGCGCCATAATCGTTCGACGCTGGTTCGCGTTCCGATGTATAAGCCCGGTAAGGAGAAAGCCACGCGCGTTGAATATCGCTGCCCAGACCCCGCATGCAATCCCTACCTTGCCTTTGCAGTTATGCTTAACGCCGGACTTACAGGCATCCAGAAGAATTATACATTGCAAGATCCGATTGAGGAAGATATTTTTGAAATGAACGAAAAAGAGCGTAAAGAACGCGGCATTGAATCCCTTCCCGGTTCGCTATACGAAGCCTTGCTCTATACGCAGCAAAGCGAAGTCGTCAAAGAAGCCCTCGGCATGCACATCTTTGAGAAGTTCATCGAAAACAAACAGATTGAATGGGAACGTTATCGCATCCATGTCACCAAATATGAAGTAGATCGTTACATGCCTATACTATAGTTTTTTCATTTTCGGGAATGCGGGGCGGGTAATCTCCGCTTCGCATTCCGCGCTTTTATCTAAATGAAAACAAGCGCCGGATTCTGCCAAATTTCGGCAATACGCCAACCGAAAAATCAAAATCATTTTGAAAGGGCAAAAAGAGTCAGGTAATCGCTGCCTATCAATTCGTTCCCATGAGGAAAGGAGCGGACAGGTTTATAGAGCTGGTTGAATTTTGGCGAAGATAATAATCTGTATCCCGAGTCCATTCTTGGAATTAATTCCCCGCCCGCGTCAAAAGGATTAGCAGTATAGATTAAAAATAAATCAGGACGTTTATCGAGAACATAATCTATATCATGCTTTTGATGAAGCGCGCCTTTTTGGCGCGCGATATGGGCATCCACTATTCCAAGAAGATCAAGAAAGCGCAGTCCAGAATAATAAGGAATAATACCCGCCTCTTCGGCGGCAAGCAAAGCGCCGGCTGGCGCATTATTCTTTAGCCAAAAACCTATGGCAATGTGTGGAGTGTATAAAGTTTGTGTTCGCACCGAATATACAATCGGCTTGGTTGCCCGCCGCTCTTGAACGAGCCCCAACACCGCAAGACCAATACAAAAAAAAGCAAGGGCATCCCTCCAGCGATGTTGCAGATCGTTGGGTTTCAGGCGAGTCATTGTTGAAAACAAGGATTCCTGAAACAGGAAAAATAAAGGCGCTATCACAGGCGCAATAAAACGCCCCAGCGGCATCCAATCACCCCCGCAAGATAGAATAAATATCAATTGCGCAAAGATAATTGAAGCGGCGGATAAAAACTCAATTTTTCTGAAATCATAATTTCTGATTGAATAAAAAAAGAAAACGGGAACGAGAAAAATCAACGGATTGCGATAAAGAAATTGCCAGATATATTTTAATCCGATTTTGAATTGATAAACAAAACTGCCCGTTGCCTTGGCGTAAAAGGTGTTGGGAAGCCACGTCCCAAAATATGTAACCCGCCAAAGGGTATAAAAAGCAAAAGTCAGGACAAATAAACCCAGCCATGGAAAAAAATGCGAGGGGGAAATTTCCCTCTTAATTAAAGAGGCAAGGGCAATCCAAGCAAGAGCGAAAAAATAAATAACCCCTTCCGGTCGGTTTAATGCGGCGCCCATCAAAAAAAACGCTGATATAGGAAACACCGGTTTTTTTGAAAATCCAATCCTCATCTCATGGCAGAAGAATACCCATGCGCCGGTGACAAAAAAAACTGAAACCGCCGTTTCCATTCCGCTGACCGCCCATAAAGCCAGATCTCCCGATAAAGCCATGAGAAGGACGGCTATAAGGTTTCGCTTTTGGTCTTTCTCATAATATAGAACAAGAAAATCATATAGTAGCGCAAGACTCCCCAGAGCAAAAAGAAAACCGATAATTTTTGCCCCAGTCAATAACTCCAATCCCAACCAGCGTAATGGAACTAAAAGCAGAAGAAAAAAGAAATTTGAATAGCCCTCCAAAGGTTCCCCTTCATTGAAAACAAGCCCTTTCCCTGAAAGCAAATTATCCACATATCGGAAGGTTATATAAGGGTCGTCATGCGTCCAACCCGCATAATAAATCATGTGAATGCCGGCAAGCGCCAGACAGACGATAAAAAGAAGAGTCCTGAATGGTGAAATCTTGGAAGCGGGAGCTCCCAATTTGTCGGATTGGATTGTGCCTAGGTTATTTTGCATAATTATCTGGATTCATCCCTGGGGAAAACGCGAACGATTTTCCCATGCGGAAGAGCGTTTTTGCTTTTGCTTTTTTCATAACGAGATTTAACGATGAGATAAAATAATGATGAAGCAAAAAATCCGCTGAGGAGCATAGCAAAATAACCTCTGTAAAGCGGGAAATATGTCCTTCTCAAAATCATCATCAAAACAAATACAACAATAAAGATACCCGCAAGAATTGCATTCAATTTGCCTGCGGATGCAAACAAGGATGGGTTAATCTCAGCCAACACTTTACGCCCTTTTTCTATCTGTTGGTCTTTATCTAGCAATATTCGGCAGGGATGAGAACAACTATTGCATTCCTCATCACAATGATATTGCTCTTTTTCGTCATCAAGACAGGCAAGATAACAGCCTTCCTGCGTTCCGATGATTGTCGCTTTTTTCTGCATTGATTTTTCTCTTTTATTCAATGTTTGTCAATCAACGAACAGATTCACGATAAGATTTGAGAAAATATTAGCGCAAGCGAAAAGTTGAAAAAAGACTTGCGCAAAGAAATCAAATATCCATAGAAGATATAATCTTTTTGAATATGAGTAAATAAGGGAGAGGATATTTATTTATGGTGGACAAAACTGGCGCTGAAATTATTGTGGACGCTCTCGAACAAGAGGGCGTGGATGTGATGTTCGGATATCCGGGAGGTTGTATCCTGGATTTATGCGACACATTGAACCTATCCAAGAAAATCAAATTTATACTCGTCCGTCATGAACAGGGCGCGGCACATGCAGCGGATGGCTATGCCCGAAGCACAGGAAAAGTGGGCGTCTGTCTTGCAACCTCGGGTCCCGGCGCGACCAATCTTGTAACCGGCATTGCCACCGCTTACATGGATTCCATTCCAATGGTCGCCATGACCGGTCAAGTGGCGACAACAATGATTGGCAATGACGCCTTTCAAGAGGCTGATATCGTCGGAATCACTCGCCCTATTACAAAACATAATTATCTGGTAAAGGATATTAAAGACCTGCCGCGAGTTTTTAAGGAGGCTTTTTATATTGCCAGAACAGGAAGGCCCGGTCCAGTGTTGATTGACATCCCAAAGGACATCCAACGGGCGGTTTTGAAAAATTATTCTTATCCGGATAAGGTTGATATCCGCTCGTATAAACCAGTGTATGAGGGGCACCCGAACCAGATTGAAAAAGCCGCCAAAGCAATCGAAAAGGCAAAGAAACCCCTTCTATACTGCGGCGGCGGGGCGATTGCTGCTGATGCCGGACCTGAAATTCTCGCACTGGCGGAAAAATGCGAAATCCCTGTGACGCTGACTCTTCTTGGGCTGGGCAGTTTTCCCGCCGATCACCCGCTTGCCCTCAGCATGCTGGGAATGCATGGAACTCAATACGCCAACTATGCAATGGCAGAAACCGACCTTATCATTGCAGTTGGAGCGCGTTTTGATGACCGCGTTACTGGAAAGCTTGACGAGTTCGCGCCTAATGCAAAAGGCAATATTATCCACATTGATATTGATTCGAGCTCCATATCAAAAAGTATCGCAGTCTCCATCCCCATCGTAGGCAATTGCAAAACCGTGCTTCAAGAATTGATAAAGATAGTCAAACCGTTAAAACATCCTGAATGGGCGGCGCAGATAAAAGAATGGAAAGAAAAGTTCCCGATTTTCTATCGCGATGACCATCTTTTAAGACCGCAATATGTTATCGAACAAATCTATAATGTGACAAAAGGCGACGCGATTATTGTCACAGAGGTGGGACAGCATCAGATGTGGGCAGCCCACTATTTCAAGTATGACAAACCGCGCACATTCCTTTCATCAGGCGGACTTGGCACAATGGGATACGGGCTGCCGGCGGCAATCGGCGCCCAACTGGGCAACCCGGGCAAACTGGTTATTGACGTGGCGGGCGATGGCAGTATCCAGATGAACATACAAGAACTTGCCACAGCCGTGATTAATAAACTCCCTGTTAAAATCGTTATTCTGAACAACGCATTTTTGGGCATGGTCCGCCAATGGCAGGAGTTGTTCTATAAACGCTCCTACGCTTTTACAGACCTTCAAAAAAATATCGGCGCTCCACACAAGACGGCGGATTTTATTGAAAACCGCGATTTATACATCCCAGATTTTGTCAAACTGGCGGAGGCATATAACGTCCTTGGCATCCGTGTTACGTCAAAAGATGATGTTGCGCCTGCTTTGGAAAAGGCATTCTCATCGCCGCAAACGGCAATCGTTGAATGCATCGTTGAACGCGAGGAAAACGTGTTCCCCATGATTCCCGGCGGGGCAAGCATCAAACAAATGATAGGAGGGTTGGCATAATATGCAGCATATCATTTCCGTCTTGGTAGAAAACCATTTTGGAGTTCTGGCTCGAATCAGCGGACTATTCTCAGCGCGGGGATTCAATATTGACAGTCTCGCCGTCGGCGAAACTCATGACCCCTCTATAAGCAGAATGACCATCGTCGTCACCGGCGATGCTCGCGTCATTGAACAGGTGGATAAACAACTTAACAAACTTATTGACGTTATCAAAGTAACAGATATGACGCAGGAAGACCATGTTGAGCGAGAGATGATGCTGCTCAAAGTAAGCCATAACACTAAGAACCGCTCAGAAATTATACAACTTGTTGGAATCTTCAAAGGACGCATTGTTGATTATAACACAAAGACTCTGACGGTTGAGGTTGTCGGCGACGCGGAAAAAATCCAATCGTTCATAGATATTTTGCGCCCCTTTGGAATCAAAGAAGTCGCGCGAACGGGACGCATTGCACTGCAGCGAGGGTAACCAAAAACAAAAAAGTCCATTAAGTTCACTAATAAAAATTAATAATAAGGAGATGCGAGCATGGTTAAAGTTTATTACGACAAAGATGCCGATCTTGGCGCGCTCAAAGGCAAAACCATCGCCATAATCGGTTACGGAAGCCAAGGACATGCGCAGGCGCAAAACCTTCGCGACAGCGGCGTGAAAGTTATTATTGCCGAACTTGAAGGCACGGAAAATTACAAACTCGCGCTTGAGCATGGCTTCAAACCTGTCAGCGCAGAGGAAGCCGCCAAAAAGGCGGACATCATTCAAATGCTTGCTCCGGATGATGTGCAGGCAAAAATTTATCATTCGGCGGTTAAACCGCACATGAAAAAAGGAAAAGCGCTCATATTCTCCCATGGATTCAATATCCACTTCGGATGCATTGAGCCGCCCAAAGAAGTTGACGTTTTCATGGTTGCGCCCAAAGGACCGGGACATCTGGTCCGCAGCGTGTTTGTGGAAGGCGGCGGCGTGCCCTGTCTGATTGCCATCCATCAGGATGCCTCCGGCAAGGCGAAAAAACTGGCGCTTGCATATGCAAAAGGAATCGGCGGCACCCGCGCGGGAGTTCTGGAAACCACCTTCCTTGAAGAGACAGAAACGGATCTTTTCGGCGAACAAGTTGTCCTTTGCGGCGGCGTCACGCGGCTTGTCATGGCGGCATTTGAAACCCTCGTTGAAGCGGGCTATCAACCCGAAATTGCCTTTTTTGAATGTCTCCATGAATTGAAACTTATCACCGACCTCATGTATAAAGGCGGCATCGCCTACATGCGCTACTCCATCAGCGATACTGCGGAATACGGAGATCTGACCCGCGGAGACCGCGTCATCACTGCGGAAACAAAAAAGGAGATGAAGAAAATTCTGAGCGAAATTCAAACGGGCGAATTTGCCCGCGAGTGGCTTCTTGAAAACATTGCCGGACGCCCCAAATTCAAGCGCCTCCGCAAAAAAGGCTTAGAACATCCCATTGAAAAAGTCGGCGAGCAGCTCCGCTCTATGATGTCCTGGCTCAAGAAAAAATAACATACATGATATAAAAAAACACAATAAATCGGCGGAAAGAATCCCTTCCCGCCGATTTTAATTTTTGTGAAATAAAAAATTTTTATTTAAAAAAAATATTCTTGAAACTGGCGGATGGGCTAAATACATGATATATTTGTTAAATGTAACTTACAGAATCAAATATAGATGAATCTTTATGGATTGGAAAATATTTTATGAAAACCAGAGGGCAGGAGACGATACTCAAACTACCGAAATTTTGTCTTGTTACTTTGATCGGCGTCACAGGCAGCGGCAAAACAACCTTTGCCCGCAAACATTTTCACCCTCTTGAAATCCTGACAAGCGATTCCTTTCGCGCCGTTGTCTCGAATGATGAAAATTCGATGGAGGCAAGTCAGGACGCCTTTGAGGTCCTTCATCTTATTCTTCAAAAAAGACTTTCTCGCAACCTTTTAACCGTAATTGACGCAACGAGCATTCAGAGTTTTGCCCGCCGAAAAATTCTGGATATCGCCGGAGAAATCGGCGCGCCGACGGTTGCTATCATATTAAACGTCCCCGAAAAAACATGCATCGAAAGAACCCTTCAACGCACCGACCGTCCCTTTGGCGCAAAAGTTGTTCGGGAGCATTTTGAATTCCTGCGCCAGACGCTGACTTCCATTTACACAGAAGGGTTTGACCTTGTCTATATCCTTGAGGGTGTGGAGATTATCAGCAATACGCGCCTTGATTTTGTTGATGAACCAATTGAGCATCAAGGGGATGTTCGCCGCGAACTTCGCGGGGATATCAAAGAAATAGATACAAGATACTAACCTAAAAATAATTATATATCCAAAACAAAAACAGGGGAGCGCGCATCAAGCGCCTCCCCTGTTTTTTATCTTGTTAAACGAAAAAAACTACACCTTGATGAATTTCACACTCAAGATGTTTTCATGAGCGTCAATTTCCTTAACGATGTCCGCTGTGATTTCATGATCCGTGTTAATGATGGTCATGGCATCGCCCAGCGGTTTGTTGCGCCCCCATGTCAAATCAGCGATGTTAACATTATGATTGCCGAGTATGGTGCAGACAGT
Source organism: candidate division BRC1 bacterium ADurb.Bin183 (assembly GCA_002070185.1). GTDB lineage: Bacteria > Sumerlaeota > Sumerlaeia > MWCT01 > MWCT01 > MWCT01. The sequence goes on along the minus strand of MWCT01000004.1, from coordinate 114,547 downwards.
GCCTATTGTGCCGGGAACATCCTTGTTTTTGATGACGAGCATGTTGCCGGAAGGAACGGCATTGAAGTAGCGGTCATTGAGGATAACAATGCGCGGCATTTCCTTTGTATAAAGCGTTCCGCAGATTTTGTTGGTCTGCCCATTTTCCATTTCAGTCTCGATAGTTATCAAATTCGTGTACTGATATTCGAGCGTGCTTTTAGATTCGACAACCTCAACGCCGCGCTCTTTGGCAAGATTCATCGCGCTAATGTAATTAACCGCAAAGTCTGTCAAGGGTTCGAGAAAACCTTTAACGATAGCCGTTGTGATAGGTTTCAAAGGATAGTCGAGGATGCTGCCGCTGAAAAGGCAATTGATTTTGACCACGCGGGAATCGGCATAAGAAGAGGCGAATTTTCCCAAATCTTCCGCAAGGTCAAGATAGGGACGCATGACCTTGAGCAATTCGGGGTCAATGGATGGGGCGTTGACGGCATTGATAATCTCGCCTTTTTTGAAGTATGTGACAATCTGTTCGGCAACCTGAAGGGCAACCTTCTCCTGCGCCTCTACAGTGGATGCTCCAAGATGGGGCGTCAAAAGAAGTTTTTCGCACTTGCGCAGGGGAGAGTCTTCCGGCAGCGGCTCAACGGGGAAAACATCAAGCGCAGCGCCGGCAATTTTCCCTTCGTTAATCGCTTGAAGCAAGGCGTTTTCGTCAATAATTCCGCCCCGAGCGCAGTTGATAATACGGCAGTTTTTCTTCATATATTTGAACTGCTCTTCGCCAATCATACCCTTAGTTTTTTCGGTTAGGGGAGTATGGATGGTGATGAAATCCGATTCTTTTATGATTTCTTCCAACGTGGCATTTGCCATTCCGAGTTTCTGAATCTCATCAGGGGAGACGCCGGGGTCGTAGCAGATGACCCTCATTTCAAAGGCGAGGGCGCGTTTGGCGACGGCTTTGCCGATTCTGCCAAGCCCGACAACGCCGAGCGTTTTGCCGTAAAGTTCAATCCCGGTCAAAGCTTTTTTATCCCATTTGCCTTCTTTCATGGTTTTATCGGCGCGGGCGGTGTTGCGGGCGATAGCCAACAAAAGGCTCATGGCTTGCTCCGCGGCGGAGATGGTATTGCCGTCGGGAGTATTCATCACGATGATACCAAGGCGCGTTGCCGTTGGAACATCCACGTTGTCCACGCCGACGCCGGCGCGTCCGACGACTTTCAATTTTTTCCCTTTTTCAAGAACATTGGCGGGTACTTTGGCGCGGCTTCGCACAACGATCGCCTCAAAATCGGGCGCAACTTCTGCCATTTCCTCAACGGTAATTTCAGGTTTGTAAACCACATCATTATTGCCGCCGTCTTGGAGAATCTTGATTCCCTCATCGGCGATTTTATCAGCTACAAGGATTTTAGCCATAATAGTTCTCCTTTATAAAAGCATTGTATTAATTTTCCATAAGAACTTTAAGGGCGGCTTTGATGGCAGCCCCTTCCTCAAATTTATAACCCAGTTCCTTCAAAGCGAGTTCAAGCGCGCAAATGCCGGTGGTGGCATCAAAGGCGGTGGCATAGCCCAGAGTGGCAATGCGGATGATTTTGCCCTCCCATTGCCCCTGTCCGCCGGCAATCGTCACGCCATATTTATCGCGAAGCTTTTTCGGGATAGCCTTGCCGTCAATTCCCTCAGGAACCCAGATGGGAGTTACGACATGGGAGGCAACCTGCGAGCATATCTTGAGACCGATAGCCTGAACGCCCGCCTGAATAGCTTTGGAAAGCTTGGCATGGCGCGCCCAGATATTTTCAATGCCCTCTTTCTTAATCATTTCAAGGGATTTATCAAGGGCGAGGATAAGGGAGACCGCAGGCGTATAAGGAGTTGTTTTCTTATCCAGATTTTTGAGGTATTTTTTGAGAGAGAAGTAATAAGAGGCGGTTGTGGATTTCTGCGCCTTTTCTTGTGCGCGGGGGCTGATGCTGAGAAACGCCAGACCCGGCGGCAGCATGAGTGCTTTTTGAGAACCGGTCACAACGATGTCAATTTTCCATTCATCGGTGCGAAGTTCCTCAGCGCCAAGGCTGCTCACCGCATCAACAAGCAAAAGAGCGTCCGTCTTCGATACCACTTCAGCAATGCCCTTGATGTCGGTTAGAACGCCTGTGGATGTCTCGCAATGGGTGACACAGACCGCCTTGGCATCCGGATTCTGCTCAAGGAGTTCTTTAATCTGCGCAGGCGTGATGACACCGCCCCATTCAACCGGGACACGTATAGCATTCAGCCCGTATGCCTTGCCGATTTCGCCCCAGCGCTCGCCGAATTTACCGCCTTCGACGCAGATGACTTTTTCGCCGGGATTGGTGACGCCAGTTAAGGCACATTCCATGGCGCCTGTTCCAGAAGAAGCAAGAACCACCACAGGATTTTGGGTTTGGAAGACATACTTGAGACCTTCTTGAACGCGGACAAAAATCGGCTCGAAGTCAGGTGCGCGATGGTGTAGGATTGGTTGAGCCTCTGCTGCGGCGACTTCTGGGGGAACCATAGTCGGACCCGGAGTAAGGAGAAGACGTTTTTCTACCATAATGAATCACCTCTCAAAATAAAATTTATGAGCAGTGCCTACCAACGACGTTTCGGAGGCGTCAACAAATATTTTATCAGTGAAATATTTCACAATCTTGGTGGTGTTGCATTAGGATTTATAAGGCAATTTACGTAATGAAAGAAAAGTGTATTCGGTGATTTATGAAAGACTTGTGATATTGTTCACAATCTGGCTGCTCTCAAGAGCGACGTTTGCCGGAAGGCTACTCAACGATACCGCCGTCTGCTTCCCCGCCTAACTGCATCATTTTCATGCGCATTTCGGAAGGATAATGCGCGCGCTCCAATGCTATCTCGCCGGAAATTATCCCTTTTCTGTATAACGTGATAAGATAGTCATCCAGCGTGATCATGCCTTGTTTGGCGCTTGTCTGGATTATTGAAACAATACGGTTCGTTTTACGTTCTCGAATCAGGTTTTGAACAGCTGGCGTGTTATGGAGAATTTCATATGCGGCAACACGCCCTTTGCCAGTTATACGAGGCAGAAGCGTCTGAGCTATGATAGTTCTCAACGCAACCGCCAGAACAGAACGAATCTGTTCTTGCTGGGTCACAGGGTAGGCGTCAACAACGCGGTCAACCGTTTGCGACGCGCTGATTGTGTGCAGTGTGGAGAAAACAAGGTGACCTGTTTCAGCGGCTACAAGTGCAGCTTCCATTGTTTCCAAGTCGCGCATTTCTCCTAATAGGATGACGTCAGGATCCATGCGAAGTGCGCCGCGCATAGCATAGGCAAATGTAGGCGTGTCAACATGGAGTTCGCGGTGAGTCACTATCGCTTTTTTATGGGGGTGATAATATTCTATAGGGTCTTCTATTGTAATAATATGAGTATAACGGTTTGAATTGATGTAATCAATCATCGTGGCAAGAGTGGTCGTTTTGCCCGAGCCGGTAGGACCGGTCACAACAACAAGACCGCGATGGGAGCAGAGAACTTCGATAATGGTTTCACGGGGGAGACCCAGGTCGTCAAAGGAAAGGATGCGGTGCGGAATAAGGCGCATGACGATGCCGATATTGCCTCTGGTGCGAAAAACAGCCGTACGGAATCGGGCAAGGTCGCTATAGGAATATGCAAAGTCTGTGCCTCCGTGTTCCTGAAGTATCTGCTGGTAGCGGGGCGGCGTGATTTCGCGCATCAGGCGATCGGTATCCTCCGGAGTCAGGATATCGGGATCAACAATATCGAGTTTTCCGTGGATGCGCATGACGGTTGGCTTTCCAACGGAAACGTGAAGGTCGGAGGCATCGCGTTCGACGATGATCTTCAACATTTGATTCATTTCAAGCATAACAAAACCTCGCAATCAAGGTTAGATTAAATTACAGACTCAACATCAAGCTGCGTAATACGGAGAACTTCTTCCATCGTTGTCATACCAAGGCGGACTTTTTCCATTCCGTCCATTCGAAGAGTGCGCATCCCTTGCTTGACAGCCTCGCGTTTAATTTTCATGGAAGGTTCGCTGCGGATGACCATTTGACGTGTGACCGGCGAGAGAATGAATATTTCATGGATAGCGGTTCGACCGCGGTATCCCGAGCCATTGCAACGATCGCACCCTTTCCCTTTGTAAAAGGTGACATTTTCCCATTTGTTAGGATCGAGTCCCGCGTCTATCAAAGCCGCCGTACTCGGTTTGTAAACATCTTTGCAATAGGTGCAGATGGTGCGAACAAGACGCTGAGCGATAGCCGCCTGCAAAGATGACGAAACAAGGAAAGGTTTTGTTCCCATATCAATTAGACGAATAGTGGAGCTGGCGGCGTCGTTGGTATGGAGCGTGGAGAATACCAAGTGACCGGTAAGAGCCGAACGAACGGCAATTTCCGCCGTTTCCTGGTCGCGGATTTCTCCAACGAGAATAACGTCCGGAGATTGGCGCAAAACGCTTCGCAGCCCGCGGGCAAAATCTAATCCGATTTCCTGATTTACTTGAATCTGGTTGATGCCTTCAATCATATACTCCACAGGGTTTTCGATTGTGATAATTTTGGTTTCAGGATTGTTGAGCGTGCTCAGAGCCGCATAAAGCGTTGTTGTTTTACCCGAACCTGTTGGACCTGTCATAAGAATGATGCCGTTGGGAGATTTGATAAGCCCTCGGAAGATTTTAATATTGTCAGGCAGAAAACCAACATCCTCAAGACCCATCATAACAGAACTTTGATCAAGGATACGCATGACGATGGTTTCGCCGAAAATCGAAGGGAGCGATGAGACGCGAAGGTCGAGTTTTTTATCAGGGAGATTCAGTTTGATACGACCGTCCAGCGGAATTCTTTTCTCCGCAAGATCCATTCCTGAAAGAACTTTGAGACGGGATAAAATGGCGTTTTGCCAGCGTTTGGGGGGGGAGGGGACTTCATGAAGACGACCGTCAATTCTGAAACGGATTATAATACCGTGGCGCGTGGGTTCAACGTGAATATCGGAGGCTCTTTCATGGACAGCCTGTTTGAACATAAGGTCAACGAATTTGACAACAGGTGGCTGATTGATATCGTCTTTATCAAGGTCAACAGTCTCATATTGTTGTAAAAGTTTTTGTGTGTCTCCAGCAAGATGATCTGTCAAACCCTCATACATATCTGTGACTTCGTTGCCCTCATAATATCTCTTGATGCGTTTGTTAATATCGCCTTCCGGCGCGACAAGACCGATGACCTTTTTCCCGGTTATTTTTTCGAGGTCGTCCGTTGTCTGGATATTGAGAGGGTCGGATAGAGCAACCCAGAGCGTGTCTTCGGTGAAACGCACGGGAAATACGTGGTATTTCATGGCGGTGCGTTTATCCAGCGCGACAATCAGTTCCGGGGTTATATCCACCTCGTCAAGGTCAACCTTATCCATGCCCATTTCGCGGGCAAGGGCGTCAAGGATGTCGTCCTCGCGGACGAGCCCTTGCGAGATGAGGGTTTTTTTGAGGGCGGCGGCGCTTTCCTTGCTATCCTTGAGAACGTTGCGGATCATTTCCTGATTAATCAGCCCCGCTTCTTCAAGAATCAACCCCAGCTGCGGCGTTGATTTACCATATCTTTTACCGGGCTCCCGGCGGTCAAAAAACTGGCGGTCTTCTTCCGTTGGTTTGCGGAGAAGTTTTTTGCCAGCCTCTTCTTTTGATAATTCACTCGGCATTAAAATCACCTGTTATTTAATATTATTTTAATTTGCAAATGGCTAAAAGAGAAATACAATACCTCCATGACAATTATACCAGTATTGTCTATGGGTAATGTCCCTTTATGTCAACTCAAATATTTCATCATCTCGCAAATATTCAATCATTTTCTCTAATTTCCTCAAGCTGCTTCAGCGATATATTTTCTTTCCAAAGGAAAAATAAACCCATCAAAATAATCGGAAGAGTTTGAAGAAAATGTATAACCAGCGAAAACCCAAGCGCCGTCTCATTCCCTCCTTGAGATTTGACAAGCCCCAGCGCAATTAACGCAAAAATTGTTCCGCATTCATAAAGCCCCCAATATCCCGGCGCGGCTGGCAGCATTATGGCAAAACAGATGATAATCATGACCGCCATACCGTGAAAAAAGTTTAAAGAAAGATCTGGAAATCCCCAAGACATAACCTGCAAACTGAATCCCACCATAGCCCAGATGATTGCCGAATAAATTGCTATCATAGATATGTTCTTAAAATCTTTCAGAGAATCAAAACCCTCAGAAAAACTATGCAACAGATGGATTAATTTTGAACGGTAAGATTCTTTTAAAAAAGACAAACTGGATATTATCTTTTCATAAAAAGCGCGGAGCGGTCTAATGATGAGCGTAAGAGAGCCAATCAACATGATAAAAATAATTATCGCAAATGAATGGTTTGCCTTCCGGAGCATTTCGCCGGTAATAATATAATTCCAGTTCCCCATATTGAGCTGCATTGAGGTTCCCGGATCTATCCGCACAAAAAGAAGAGTAACAAAAAATGAGAATAAAAGAGTAACGCCGTCAACAATGCGTTCGACAAGGACAGTGGCAAATGATGTAGTATAGGGGATTTTTTTCTTGCGGGAGAGGACAAAGGGTCTGGCAAATTCGCCCGCTCTTAGAGGAAGAAGGCTATTGAGCGCAAAACCGATAATAAGCGGCGGAAAGAGTTCCTTTGATGAAAACTCGTATCTTGATTTGAAAATCCAGCGCCAGCGGACGGCTCTAAAATACATCCCTAATAATGTGATTAAGGCGACAGGGATTGTCCAAAGATAGTTGATTTCCTTAAATACCTGCCACAATTTCCGCAACTCTACATTCTTAAAGGCAAGATAAAGAAAGAACAACGACAGGGCGCAACCGATAATAAACTTGATTGTTCTTTTATGTCTGCGAAACATTGATAAATATTTTCCTTTTCCCGTCGCTCAACAAATGAAAAGCCAGTTTCCAATCTTGTGAATTAGCGTCAACTAAAAAGGCATATTATTCTGACAACTGTTTAATCAATTCGTGATTAGTTAAAACACAGAAACCCAGTTCGTTTTATCATGAATCTCTTTTCTAACAGGTTGTGTATAATAATAAATTTGCCATAAGGGTTCCGATTGCTTCATAATCTTTTCGATAACTTTTTTCCGCCGACTTGAAAGCGCAAAGATCTGGAGAGGCTGCCTCCAATACCTTGCTTAATTCTCCGGGATGGAGCCTTCGTATTTTTGGAAGAATTCGGTGGAATGAACGGCAAGGTCGGGAGTAACAATCAGCGCATCCGCCGCCGGTATTGTGCGTATGAGTTCAAGCCCTTTTTCCGGACCCAAAATGAATACCGAAGCCGAAAGCCCCGCAACAGTTTTGATATCGTGCGCTATCACAGTCGCGCTGATGCACTTCTCCGCCGGTTTTCCCGTTTGCGGGTCAAAAAGATGATGATACCTTTTGCCGTCAACTTCAACAACGCGTTCGTAATCGCCGGATGTGAAAACGGCGATATTGCTCACATCTATTTCCTTTAAGAATTTTGTATTATCTCGCGGATGCCGAATGCCGATGCGCCACGGTTTCCTTTTTGCGTTGAATCCCATAGCATAAATATCCCCGCCTGCATTGACAAGGGCGTCGGAGTACCCGCGCTCCTTGATTATGTTCACTGCCCGCTCAACAGCGGTCGCCTTGGCAATGCCGCCTAATCCGATCTCCATGCCCTCTTGCGCAAATTTAACCGTGCGATTTCCTTCATCAAGGATGACGTTTTTATAATTAACCATGTGCAATTTAATCGCAATTTCATCATCTGTTGGAATGCGCGGCGCTTCCGGTTTGAGACTCCATAATTTAGCAACGGATGCAAAAGTGATGTCGAATGCGCCATCTGTTTTCTCCGAAAGGGCAAGGGCGTTTTTGATAACATCGAACGTCTCCGCCGAAATTTCAACCGGTTCCGATGCCGCTTTCTGATTGATGCGGTAAATATCGCTTGTTGAGATATTGGGGCTCATGAGAGATTCAAGGCGCGAAATTTCGTCGCGAGCCGCCTCGAGCGCATCCCCCGCCGCCTTAATATTGTTGGATAGGCATACGATTTGAATTTCAACAACTGTTCCCATAGCGGGGAATTCGTCGCTGACTACAACCCATGCGGGTTTTCTGGCAATCCGTATCCATAGAAGAAACGTAAAAACGAGTAATAGAACCCCGACATTGAGGAGCCGATGTTTTTTGAAAAAAGTTCGCACCGCTTTATTTTGCCAATCCCGCAAATCCGAGAAAAGCCATAGACATGATTCCCGCGGTTATCAGTGAAATCGAAAATCCGCGGAATGATTTGGGAATATTGGAAAGCGCCAGACGTTCGCGAATTCCCGCGAAAATGAAAAGCGCAAGCGCAAACCCGCTCGCCGCGCCAAGACTGAAAAAGAGCGCCTCAAGCGCAGTATAATTCTTACGAATGTTCAAAACAGCCACGCCAAGAACAGCGCAGTTGGTTGTTATGAGCGGCAGATAAATTCCCAACGCGCGATAAAGAGGCTGGCTATGCTTTTTTAAAATCATCTCCACCAACTGAACCAAAGCTGCAATAACCAAAATGAAAGAAAGCGTTTGAAGATATTGCAGATTCAAGGGGTCTAAAATGAGCTTCTGAACCGCAAAAGCCGCCATGGCGGACATTGTCAGCACAAAAATGACCGCAAGCCCCATACCGACAGCAGTGTCAATTTTTCGCGAAACGCCCAGATAAGGGCAGATGCCCAGAATCCAATAAAAAACCATATTCTGGACAAGCACCGTATTAATGATGATGATGATATAGAGCATTCATGCCATCCTTTCATGCAGCATGAGATTGGCGCGCCGCCTTGAGCGATTCAATCTTGTTCATCGCCGCCAGAATAATCCCCAACGTAATGAATCCACCCGCTGGCAGAATCATCATGATGGCTGTGGAGGTCTCCTTGCCCAAAACCTGAATCCCGAACCACGTTCCGCCGCCCAAAATCTCGCGCACCGTTCCGATAGCGAGCAACCCCCATGTGAAGCCTAAACCCATGCCGATGCCGTCCAGTGCGGAGACAAGGACATCGCTCTTCTGGGCAAACGCCTCGGCGCGCCCGATGATGATGCAGTTCACGACGATTAACGGGATAAAGATGCCCAGCGCCGTCCAAACGGCGGGCGCAACGGCGTGAAGCGTCAGGTCAGTCACCGTCACGAATGTGGAAATGACCACAATAAAAAGAGGGATGCGGATTTTATCCGGCGTGATTTTGCGCATCAGCGAGATGACCACGTTCGAACACGTCAGAACAAAGATGACGCTGATGCCCATTCCAATTGCGTTTATGGCTTGATTGGATATGGCAAGCGTCGGGCACATCCCAAGCACAATGCGGAAGATGGGATGCTCCTTCCACAAACCCTTCGTAAATTCGCCCAAAAGTTTTCCGCTCATGACGTCGTCACCTCAAATCCTCAAGGATTGGATTTCTTGTATTCGGCTATTAATTCAAGCCCTTTTTGAAGAGCGTCGGCAGTGGCGCGGGAAGAAATCGTGGCGGCTGTGATTGCCTGCACATCGCCCCCGTCCTTAGTCACCTTAAACTTGAAATTCGAAAGTCCCTTGCCCTTGAACTGCCCGCTGAATTTATCGCCTTTGATGTTATCGCCCAGCCCCGGTGTTTCCTTGTGTTCCAGAACCTTGTAGCCGCTGATATTCCCTTGCGCATCCACGCCCACAAGAAAAAGAATCGCCCCGCTGAAACCTATATCTGTGGTGGATTCAAAGGCGTAGCCCGCGGGCTTTCCGGCGCTATCCAACCCGATATTGATTTCCACCTCTGCGCCCTTGTAATTGAATTTTTTCGATTCCGTTTTTTCGACGTTGGCGGGCAAAACCATCTTGAGCGCATCGCGTTTCTTTGCCGCCTCCGCATTCTCAATAGGTTTTTTCGTCACAGCATTCACAAAGGCTAAGATACCTGCTGAGGCAAGCGCCACAATCGTCAAGATGATGAATATCTGCAAACTTGTAAATTCTTTTTTCGCCATGGCAAAAACCTTTAAGACTTTTGAGGAATCATAACCGGTCGAAGACCGTATCGGCGCCCCTTCACATATCGGTCAATCAAAGGCGTCATCCCGTTCATAATGAGTATCGCGAAGGATACCCCTTCGGGATAGATGCCAAAAACACGAATGACTGTCGTCAGCGCCCCGCAACCAACCCCAAAGACAATCATCCCCGCGCCGGTGATGGGCGAGGTCACCATGTCCGTCGCCATAAAAATCGCCCCCAGCATCACCCCGCCTGTGAGAATGTGAAAAAAAGGATCCGCATATTTTTGCGGATTCACAAGCCAAAGTATGCCTGTAAAAATAAAAACAGTTCCGATAAATGAAACAGGAATGTGCCAGCGAATAATGCGCAGGGCAATCAGAAAAACGCCGCCGATAAGAAGAGCCAACGCGCTCGTCTCCCCAAGGCATCCTCCGCAGCTTCCAAGAAAAAGCCCCATCTTCGAAAGCCCCATCGCCTTTGCTGCGCCTTGCAATTTCAGCACATTAAGCGGCGTGGCAAAACTCGCGGCATCCACCGTCCCAAACACATCGCCCCGCGCCGCAACCCACTTCGTCATCTCTTTCGGAAATGAAATCAATAAAAATACCCGCGCAACCAATGCTGGGTTGAAAGGATTCTGCCCCAATCCGCCATAAACATGCTTGCCGATAAACATCGCCACAAAACAACCCGCGATAATCATCCAGACCGGCGCGCCGGCTGAGAGGTTCATCCCCAAAAGAAGCCCAGTCACAATGGCGCTGCCATCCAACGTCGTGCGCTTCCAGTCCGTCCCCGGCTGCATGAGCCTGATGAAGATAGCCTCAAACGCAAGACACCCCGCTACCGAAACTGCCAGCACAAGCAAAGCCCGCAATCCAAAAAAATAAATGGAAGCCAGACATGCCGGCGCCAACGCCAGAGCAACCATATACATAATTTTCTCGATGGATTGCTCAGTGCCTATGTGGGGCGAATACGTAACAACAAGCGAGGGGATGCGCTCTTTTGGCGCCGGTCGGGTCTTTTGGGGAGCCACCGGTTTCGGGGCGGCATTATGATCGCCCGACTGTGTTTCATCCATAATGTTTACGCCTTGAAAATTTGATGAAAATTATTAATTCACACAAAACAAAAACGCGCTTATCTACCTTGACCCTTTCATCATTTCAAGAAAAAACATGCAAAATATTTCCCCGCCCCGTAGAACTTTTGGAAGCAATGCAGTTTTTATTACCCTATAAAAAACTGCCAACATTTTATCGTTCATCTGCGCTCTCAAAAACCGGCGCAACGTTGAATTGGCAGGATTGCCTCGATAGCCTTTAACGGCACATTCAAATTCAAAATATAAATCTGGAATTATCCGATTAGGCTTAAAAATTAAAAAGAGATTTACAACTGCGGGAAATTACGTTTCCGAATAACGGCATTCATAACGGCGGATAAGGAATAACGTTAATCCTCCGAAGAAGCCAACGACAATAATCACGGCAAGGATACATTCAAACGCAGTGGGGATGTCTCCGTATAGCTCGAAAAAACTTGCAGGCAAAATGCTTCGTTCGGGCGTAATCGCTTGCAGATATTGTGAAATGGTGAGGTATTTGAATGTGGAAGGCAAATAGGGGAGCCCCGCTTCCCAAAGGTAGAAAATAATCCCATACCACGCCGATTTGAAAATCGTTCCCATAACCATGGAGACCGCTCCATAAAGCCCCAGCGCCAGCAACATCACAAAGCATTCCTGAATCAGCGAAACCGCGCGCCCCATGTGAAACAACTCCCGCTTCATCACATTCAGCCCAAACGGCAGGAACATGATAAAATATGTGAGAAGAAACGCGGCGGAAAGATAAGTCCAAGTGACCACGATATAACCAAAGTATTTTGAAAAAATAATGAGAGAGCGGTTTACTGGCTGCATGAAAAGATAATGCAGCGTGCGGTCGTCCACCTCCTTGCGCAAAAGCGAAAAACCGAAAATGCTGGCGATGAAAAAAATCGAAAAGTGGATGTAATATATCCGGAATGTCATTTGAAATGCACGGTTGGCATCCGTCAAACTTGTAATTGGCTTGCTCAAAATAATTAACGTGACAAAAATTAACGGCAGCCCGCCAAGAATAATCAGCACCCACATGTTGCGCGTAAAAAGATAACGCCGAATACTCAAATTGACAATGGTCAGTATCTGGCGGCTTCTTCGGATGGAATTGGGCGAGAGCCATGTGGTTGGTTGATTATTCATGATTGCTCTCCGACAAATATTCAAACACAGCTCTGATGTTTTCATCGGAAACCGTGACAAGGCTGATGTGGATATTATGCTCTAAGACAATCTCGTTCAAATGGAGATAGAAAGAATCAAGGTCAAAAGTCTGCGCTACAAGACTTTCGCCGTCGGCATCCAGCTGGACGCTGTTTGCGCTGTTCAGTTCAAAAAGAAGAGCGGCAAAACGGCGCGGCTGAGCGCAGCGAATGAAAACCTTGTGCGGATGCCTTTTGAGAAGTCCGCGCACCTCGCGCACGTCCCCCTCCGCCATCAGATAACCGTGCGAGAGCATCAGGATGTTGTTTGTCATCGCCTCGATTTCATGCAGAATGTGGCTTGAGATAATGACGTTGCGTCCCTCGCGTCCATAGTTTTTAATCAGTTCGATCATGTCGTGGCGTCCAACAACATCAAGCCCGTTGAGCGGCTCATCAAGGACAAGGATGTCGGGATTATCAGCCAGCGCCAACGCGACCTTGATACGCTGGCGCATTCCTTTGGAAAAGCTGCCGATGCGTTTGTTAGCGGCTTCTTGAAGTTTGACGCGCTCCAGAGCCTGTTCGGCAAGGAGCCTCGTCGTTTTTTTATCATACCCGCGCAGCGAAAGAAGCATGTAAAGAAATTCAATCGCCGTCATGCTTTCATAAAAAGTGTCGTGTTGCGTGCAATAGCCAAGGCGGTAAAAAGCCTTATAGTTATTCCAGATGGGTTCGCCAAAGACGCAAGCCCTGCCTTGGCTGGGACGCAAAAGCCCGCACATCAGATTCATCAGCGTGGATTTGCCCGCCCCATTCGGTCCCAATAAACCCGTGATGCCGGGAGGAATCGTGGCATTGATTCGATTCACGCCCAGAATTTCCCCATACCAGCGGGAGAGGTTTTCCAATTCGATGATGGGTTCGCCGTTCATCCTATTCCCTGAATACCGAAAATGCCCTGACTCTTGAAAAAAGAACTAACAAACTTACGCCCCAAAGCAGGAGCAAATATACAACTGATACAACCAATTGATTCCCGCTTCGATAACTCACGCTGGCGGTGTAAAACATAAACTCCGCAATGTTTGTGATACTGAAAACAGGCGAGAGGCTTTTTAAAATGTTCATGTGGAATATCTGGCTTGCCATGCCCGCAACAACCATGCTGCCGATGATGAACATAATCAGACCAACGCCCGCAAAACGGTGGTTATTCGTCAGACTCGAAAAGCAAAGCGCCAAAAGATTCATCGTTATGATAACAATTAACGAGAATATAAATATTCTGGGCAATATCCAGATTGTCTCGCTCCAAAAAAACTGCAGCCAGTTGCTCTCGCCGGGCATGGCGGCGGTCGTTGCGATAAAAAGCAAAACGCCCTGCATCCATGTAACCATCGAAAGGAGAATAAAAAGAATCAGAAATTTTCCCAGAATGTATTCCGCCCGGCTGATGGGTTTAGAAAGAATCATCGGCAGAGCCTTGTGCCGAATGTCGTTGGCAATCAAAGGCGGTCCGATAACCATAGTAAAAAAAAGAACAAAAGGCATCTGCCAAAAAAGGTAATACTTGAAAAATTTGGCGTTAATTTGCGGAAGAGCCTTTAATGGAATCCCAAACTTATCCAAAATCTTAACATTGATTGTCAAATAAATCAAGCCAAGCGTGATGATAAACGGCGCCCACGACATAATAAAAAAGGTCTGAACCGGCTTCTTGTCCTTCAATTGAAGGTAGGTAAAACGCGAAAACGCCAGCAGACGAAACAACCCTTTTTGCGCCGCCCATGCCCTGATTTTGTATTTGTTTTCATAAACCGGCATTTTATTTATCCTATTGATGATTGAAAATTGAAAATTAATTTTGCCGAAATTTTGCGTTTTACACTCAAATTACCAACCATCAATTATCAATTATTTATCCCTTCTCGTCTCCCTGCAATGCTTTCAGAAACAGGTCCTCAAGAGAATCCCTTTTGTAATAAAAATGGCGGAGTTGAATATTATTCTTGCGCGCCAAGTCAAAAAAGATTTCCGTTTTTTCCGCCTCGGGAAGAACGACTCGCAATGTGTCTTTTTCATCCAATGAACATGAACAGCCGCGCTCCGATAGCTCCGCGATAAAACGCTCGACATTGCCTTTGATTCTTAAATCATAAACACGCTCATCCACTCTGCGAAGGTCTTCAATATTTCCCGAAAGGATAATTTTTCCCTTGTTCAGGACAAGCACATCCTCGCAGCATTCCTCGACATCTTTCAGAATATGCGAGCAAAGAATGACATGCGATTCGCTGTTTTTGACAATGTCCCGAATGAGTTGAATCATCTCCCGCCTGCCCTCCGGATCGAGAGCGTTGGTCGGTTCGTCAAGGATGAGGAGTTTGGGACTGTGAACAAGCGCCTGTGCCAGTTTGACCTTTTGCTGCATCCCCAGCGAAAAAGTGTCCACGTTTCGATACCGCTCTTCGCCCAGCCCCACATAAAAAAGAATCTCATGCGCCCGCTCCATGGCATCCTTTCCCGATAAACCGCACAATTCGCCCATAAAACGAAGCAGGCGGACAGCAGAAAGTCCGTGAATGAAACTCTCATGCTCCGGCATGTAGCCGATTTGGCTTCTGATATCCCGCGAGGATTTGCGGATATCCAACCCAGCTATGCGGGCGGTGCCGTTGGCGGGTTTGATAAAACCCAGCACTGTCCGTATCAAAGTGCTTTTTCCCGCTCCGTTTGGTCCCAATAAACCCAATGAACGGCTATCCACGGAGGTTTGGAGGTTATCCAGTATTACATGTCTGCCGAAACGAACCGTTAATTTGTCCAGTTCAAGAAACATATTATCCTATTTTGTTAACAGCTGTTAATAGCGGTTCAAAAAAATAATATCTCCAACGCTGGAAGCGCCGTTGGTCGGGTCATAATAAATCTCGCCCATGTTATCCGTTTGATCCGGTCCCACGCTATATAAGATGTAAGTCCCATCGCTTTGGTTGACATAATATTTTACGGTTTCTCCATTTTTTGAATACACATCAACGGGAATGCTTGAAAGATAATGAACAGGGGCTAAAAGCTCGTCAAGCGTATTCGGATAACGATTGTTGTCCACGTTAAAAGATTCGATTCCGATGGCAGTTGTTTTTAAACTTTCCTGTGCCGTTTCCCAGACATAATCGCCATGCATCACACGAGGCGTCCAAAGACTGGCAATCAGCGGCAGCGCCCCGCCTATGTTGAAATCAACGCCGGAAGAGCCGTTAATATAAAAATCCACATATTCGTCATTGGCAAAGGCGTAGCTGATGCCCGCTGCCTGAAATCGGTTCAAAAGATTAAAATTGGGCATGTGTTTCGCATTAAAAGGATTGAGCGCCGCCTTCATCTTGTTCATGACTTGCGGGGCAAGACTGGAAAAATTCTGGAAAAAGAGCATGGAAAAATTGCTCTGCCCTGAAGACGGCAAAAGATTCTGGAAACCGCTTTCCGCAGCGATGGAATGCCCTTCAAGGAAAACATCCACCGCATGGCGCACAAAAGGCTCCCCCGGTCCAATCACAAGATAATCGTCAAGAATAACATAGGCAGGCTCGAATGTCCAGCCGCGCCCTGCAACCGAGACAATCAATTTATTGCGATACTCTTTACCGCGCATCTCAATCTCCAAATAAGGGTTCAGCTTATTCATACGATCCACTGCCTCAATCATGAGTTCATGAAATTTGATTGGGTCTATAATCTCAATAGTCGCCTGAATGTTGGGAATGGGCAGAATCGGATTTTGGAACCCGATGGCGGCTTCATTGCCAAGACACGATGCCAGTTCCTTCCACATGCCAAGCATGGCGTCATCATTGGCGCTGAGCGTTTCGTCGTGCAGGTCCTCAAAAACCCATCGCAGAGCTTCATTGAAAATCACATCAGGGCTTTTTATGCGGGCGGCGGCGATGAAATGCGAATCCGCGCCATAATACCGGAAGGCGCCCATCGAGCCCGGCTCATCCAGCCAGCCCAGCACGCCGTGGCGCTGCCCCTCAAAAGCGATTCTTAAAGCCTGATTGATGCCTCGACCGGCAAAATCGGGGCTCATCATAAGATAATCCATGTTATCCAGTCCCACTCTATCAAGGAATTGATTGAAACTTGGACTTCCGCGCCTGCGTTTCTGCTGCATGATGGAGCGCACATCCAAAGCAAGCGTCAGACGGCTGTTGGGAACATTGGCGCGCAGCTGATTATAAAAATGCCCCTCCGTAAATCCTGTGGGCTTATCCCCGTCAACGGCTTCCCGCGTTTTCTTGAGAAGTTTATTACTGCCATGAAAATATGAGAGCACCAAAAGGAGATATCCGTGGCGCAACTCGATTGAAAAATCCTCCCGGAAATAGGACTTTTTCCATTTATTGAGCAGAGGTGTAATATTTCCCTCAAACAAGGCGCGCATTTTTGCAACATCTTCGCGGCAGTCTGCAACAAGGACAATTCCCTCAGGCGCGATTCCCATACTGACAGAGCCGGAAATCCCCTGAATCGCCTCTAACCATTGCAGCAACCCTATATCCTCCACAAGATGCCGCCGAAATTGCTCCATATCCTTGCTGTTCCACCATTTGATTAATTCGGGATCTTGGAGAACGCGGCTATAATCGCTTGCCCTCCATTCCGCAATCGTTTCCGGCATGCTGGCAAATTCCACGAAAAACCTTGTATTATCGGGCATAATCTGAGTTGTGGCAAGACTGCCCAGACTATCATCGGCGGGAGGCACAAACGTTGACTGAGGCGGCGGCAATTCGCGAACGCGCAGCTGCGGGACGGCGGCGACCGCCCTCTTCTGTGTCTCACTTTCCGGACCCAAAAGCGCCAGCAGTTTTTCCCGATAATGGCTCCAAAAAATGTGGCGGCGAACATTATCCCCGGTTTTATCCTCATACGTGAAATACACATTGCCCGGCTCGACTGTATTTGATGACCCTTGAATATCAACAATTACCGCCCCAGAAACCACGCCTACGTATGTGCCGGACATCCCCTGCGCCACATTGAAGATAGTGCCGCGATCCGTGATAACCGCCTTTGCCGTTCGGACTGCTATCTTTTTTTGGGGTTTTTTGTTCAGATGAACCCAAATCTCCCCCCGCTCTAAAACCAACTCATTGCGGTCTTGGTAATCCTGAAAAGATGCAACGGAGTTGTCTTTGAATTCGACAATATTGGATTGCTCCGTTTCTTTCTCTTTAGCAAGGGGGAGCATCTCAATGGCAAGGTAGGCGTTTTTTGTCGTCTTGAATCGAGTGCCGGAGCGGATTTTCATCCCAATTTCCAGAGGCAGCAATTTGTTCCCTTCGAAATATTGAGCTTGCCCGGACAAGGCATGAACTCTGCCAATTTCACGCCCTTGGCGAGCAGTGTGCAATAAATAGTTCACAAACAAAACGGAGCCGGCAAGCATCAAAAAAAACACAATGGCGGCGGCGGCATAAAGCGGCAACGAGGCTCGGAGAACCAGCGGGCGATTGGATGCTTTGACAATCAGAGGTTTGGGTGATTTCACAGCCTCCTTGAATCTTGTTGCAAAATATTGCTCAAGAAGACGCTCCTGTTGTTCATAGGCTTTTAAAAGCGCGGCGCATTCCGCGCAGGCGCTAATGTGCTCTATAAACTCGCGGTTTTCCTGCTCGGAAAAATCACCATCCAGATACGCCATTATTTTATATTCATCAATAGGGCAGTTCATTTTTCATCCCTCCCTCTTTTATCATTCATTGCCTTTTTCATCGGCTGCTCCTGCTCCTTCATCCGTTTGATGAGCAGTTTGCGCGCCTCATATAATCTTGATTTGACCGTTCCAATATTTATATCAAGCGCTCGGGCTATATCCGCGCAGGTATAACGATTCATGTATTTCATCCCCAAAATAATACGGAACGGTTCGGGCAGAGTTCCCAACGCCTTTTCAAGATGATTCAACTCCTCTTCTTTGACGAGCATCTCATCAACAGGCACAATGCGCGGTCCTCGGCGAAACACCTCTTCCATATTTTTTTCATCTCGGCTTCGACGTCTCAAAGCGTCGTAACTGATGCGGGTGACCATTGAGTGAAGCCATGAACCCAGACGATTTGGATCCCGCAGGTTATAAAGCGAATTGAACGCCTTGATGTAAGATTCGTGAAGAACGTCGCAAGCGGCATCGGGGTCTTTCATAATGCCTAAAGCCACAGAATAGATAAGACCGGTGAAGGGCTCAATCAACGTCCAAAAGGCGTCCGGATCTCCCTGAACCGATTGCTGAAACAATTGAAGCATCCGGGCTTCATCCCTGCCATCGAATCGGCTGGGCGCGGCGACCATTTCTTCTTCCTTTCATGCTTTATTTTACGCACTCGATATTATAGACGTTTAATGTCTCAAATGGTTCGTTTAATATTCGAATATTATAGCGCGTCTATTATTTTTTTAGAGTTTGCCAGAGGGAAATGAGATTTTGTGCCGAGCGATCCCAACTAAAGCAGGCAGCCCGCACAATCCCTTTTTTTCTCAGATTATCCCGCAGAACGCTGTCATGCGTGACTCGATTGATATGTTCAGCAATCTCCTCGATGTTGCAGGGGTCAGCCAAAAGGGCGGCGTCGCCGAGAACTTCCGGCAAGGCAGTCGCTCGCGAAGCCACAACAGGCGTGCCGCAGGCGAGCGCCTCCAGCGGCGGAATGCCGAATCCCTCCCCAAAAGGCATATAGATAAATGCCGCCGCCAGATTCATGAAAAGCGGGAGCTCTTCATCAAGGACATATCCGGTGAATAGAATCCGTTTTTTCATCCCCATATCCCTGATGATTTTATCCAGCGGATCTGATTTCCAATCTTTTTTCCCTACACAAACCAGCGGCAGGTCGCATGAGGATTGCTTCAAAGCCTGAAACACTCTGGGAAGGTTTTTTCGCACATTCAAACGGCCGATATAGAGGAGAAACTCTTGAGGAAGTTTGTATTTAATTTTCAACGCACCCAATTGCGGAGAGCCATTTATCGGATGAAAGCGCGAATCAGCGGCGCAGGGCGTGATAAATATCTTTTTCGAATCGGCGGAAAACCAATGACAAATACGCTCTTTTGAATATTCGGAAATGGTGACAATCGCATCCGCCTCTCGAATCGCCGCATCAACAAAACGGAAATATTTTTTTTCAAGCCATGTGAAATATTGTGGGAAATCCTTGTAAAGAAGGTCGTAAATGGCAACAACTTTTGGGATGCCCTTTACTTTGGGAGCAAGGGATTGAGTGAAAAGGATATCAAGGTTGTCCTTTAGAGCCGCGCGGGCAAGGGCATATCTGACTCGCAGGAAGGAAATATTCGGAGAAAGGATTTTTTTTCGGTATCTTTCAGAGGCAATTCTGAAATCCTCTGCCGCATCGTCGCGCCGGCAATATAAGATATAGTTGTTGCTGCCATCCTGTTTGAGAAGTGAGCGCAGAATATTCTGGACATAGGTATGTCCGCCGGGAGGTCCTTTAATAAACCATTTTGCATCCACTCCAATCAACATGGAAAAAACCGCCCGATTATTCGAATCGCTGCCCCTCTTTGATATATCCGCCGTTCACAAAATCCTGCCCATTCATGACGCGCTTGCCCGGCGGCTGCAATTGCAAAAGCACAATCAACCCATCTTTTGCGCGGACAACCGGTCCCTTCCCCCGGAGAATTTTTATCACGCTACCGGGCTGAAACCCTTTCAAGTTAAGCAAGGTTTGATGCTCCTCTTTCTCTCCAAAAAATGGCTCCGCCTGAATGATATTGATTCGTTTGTCGCCCAGCATGGTGAAAGCCCCCGGCACCGGCGAAAGCCCCATAATATGGCACAAAACGCGCTCAAAGCCTTCGTCCCATTTAATCCGGCAATCCTCTTTGACAATGCACGGGGCATAGGTCGCTTGCGTATGATCCTGCGGCGTTCCTTTTAACTCGCCCGATTTCTCCAAATCATCAAGGACGCGCATCAAGAGCTCTGCGCCGAGCACGGAAAGCATGTTGCCCACCGAAAGGGCATCGTCATCTTCGAGAATGGGAATAGACTCCGATAAAAGAATATCGCCCGTATCCATACCCTCGTCCAGCTTCATGATGGTGACGCCTGTCTCTGTTTCGCAATTCATGATTGCCCAGTTGATGGGAGCCGCGCCGCGGTATTTGGGCAATAAAGATGCGTGGATATTGATGCATCCATATCGAGGCAGTTCAAGCATCTCTTTAGGAAGTATCTTGCCGTAAGCCACAACAACGATGACATCGGGTTTATAAGGGCGAAGAATATCAACAAACGGCGGAGTTTTTAATTTTGCCGGTTGGAAAATTGGGATATTGTTTTGTTGCGCCAAAACCTTAATGGGACTGGCGGCTTCTTTTAACCCGCGTCCTGATGGACGGTCTGGCTGCGTCACAACCGCCGCCACTTCATGGCTGGATTCTAAAAGACGGCACAGCGCGGGCACAGCGAATGCGGGCGTGCCGGCAAAAACAACTCTCATTTAATGCTTCCCTCGAAAAATAAATTTCAAAAAAAAGAATGCGCATAAAACGCATCCCTAACCGAACAACAAAAGATTATCTCTAAAGCAGCATCGCCTGACAATAAAAATCGAATCGAATCACACACCGGCAATCCCCGCCCTGTATTCAAGGACAAGGCCGCATGTTAGAATTAATTGATTCGTTATCCGTTGATGCCGTATTCTTGCAATTTACGATAAAGCGTTTTGCGACCCATGCCCAAAATTCTGGCGGCTTTGGCTTTGTTGCCGTTTTCGGCAAGCAGAGTGGATTCAATCAGGCGTTTTTCCATTTCAGCAATCGAAATGCCCGGCTTGATGCTAAGGGAATCATCCAGCGACGGTATTTGCCGAATCTCCTCCGGCAGATGAGCGGGCGCGATCTCATTCCCCGTCGCCATCACCACCAACCCTTCAATAACATTGCGCAATTGGCGGACATTGCCGGGCCAAGAAAAATTCTGCAGTTGGGCGATGGTTTGCGCGGGCATGACAAGATTGGGCTTGTTATATTCCTCTGCAAATTCCTTGAGAAAATGATTCGCGAGAATGGGAATATCCTCAATGCGTTCCCTGAGGGGCGGGACGGTGATTTGAATGACATTCAAGCGATAGAAAAGGTCTTCGCGAAAGACGCCTGCCTGAACGCGTTCCTTGAGATTTTGATTGGTCGCGGCAATGACGCGCACATCCACGCGGATGGTCTTTACGCCGCCAACACGTTCGAATTCCTGCTCCTGTAAAACACGCAAGAGCTTCACCTGAAACTCCTGCGAAGTCTCGCTGATCTCATCAAGAAAGAGCGTGCCGCCATCCGCCAGCTCAAAACGACCGACCTTCTGGCGATGAGCGTCCGTGAAAGCCCCCCTTTCATGTCCGAACAACTCGCTTTCAAGGAGCGTTGTTGTGAGCGCGCCGCAATTCAATTTAATGAAAGGCTTGTTTTTGCGGGGAGAATTGTAATGAATAGCGGAGGCGATCATCTCCTTGCCCGTGCCGCTTTCACCCTGAATCAAGACCGTCGCCCGCGTCGGCGCAACGTGTTGAATCTTCTCAAAAACGTTTTTCATCGCGGGAGAAACGCCGAGAATATTCCCGATTTCAAACTGTTTCTGCAAAGACTGGCGCTGTGTGTCGTCCTCTTCCTCAAGATTTTTTTGCATCAAAGCGCGGTCAACCAACATATTCAATACGTCAATATTAATAGGCTTTTCAATATATTCAGAAGCCCCTTTTTTGATCGCCTCAACTGCCGTTTCGACTGTGGCGTGACCCGTTAGAACAATCACAACGGTTCTCGGGTATTTTTTGACAATAAGATCCAAAAGCTCCATCCCGTCCATATTCGGCATTTTGAGGTCTGTAATGACAAGATCAAAAGGCGACGCCGCAAGCAGGCGGGACGCCTCCTCCCCATCGGCGGCAAGATTTATTTCGCAACCGGGAGAATCCAACGCCCACCGCAGACCCTCGCGGGTGTTTTTTTCATCGTCAACTATCAGAATTCGCCGCTTCATGATTCCACAACTTTTTCCGCTAAAAGTTTAATCGGCAGACGTGTCAAGGGAAGATGCATCGAAACAATGGCGCCCCGCTTTTCCCCGTTTTTGATGTTGATGGAGCCCCCATGTTCGCTGATAACACGATAAACAACCGTCAGCCCCAAACCCGTGCCGTTGAATTTTGTTGAAAAATAAGGCTCAAATATCTTATCAAGATTTTTCTCCGGGATGCCGCAGCCGTTGTCAATAAAATCAATGCGCAATTCCTTGCCCTCGATTCGGCTGGCGATTCGAATCTCTGGTTCCGCTGCGCCCGCCAGCGCCTCTTCTGAATTTTTGAGGATATTTAAAAACGCCTGCGTCAACCGCTGTTCGTTAATGAGAATCTCTGTTTCAACAGGTTCGAGGTTTGTTATCACCTTGATGCCCGCCGCATCAAAAATTGGAGAGACCAGCTCCAAAACTTTTTTGATGACCTGATTGATATTTCCCGGCTGGAGGTCGATTTTTCTGGGGCTGATAACCATGAGGAACTGATTCACAATTCCGGAAAGGCGGACAATTTCTTCAAGGATAATCTCGCTTGAGCGAATGCTGCGCCGATGCAGTTCGGGAGTGACCGCATCGCGATTCATTGATAAAAATTTTTTTATCAGCTGCGCATGAATCTGAAGCGAATTCAACGGATTCTTGATTTCATGCGCCACGCCGGCGGTCAGAGTGGCAAGGGCGTTGATGCGCTGATTCTTCTGGCGGGTCTCCTCCGTTTTTCTTTGTTCCGTCACATCGCTTAAAAGAAACACTACGCTTTCAACCGCGCCGTTTTCATTGGAAACAGGCAGAAAGCGCACCTGAACCGACCGCTGCCCTGCGCGGTGTTTTCGTATTTCCTCCGTGATTATCTCCCCCCGTTGCGGATTGAATGCCGTGATGCGCTCACGCAGGTGGGCGATGGGAATTATCTCCGGCAGATATTTCCCGATATGCTGTTCGGGGTTTCCCTTGATGCCCAGCAGAAAAAATGCCGATTGATTTATGAACACAATATGCAAGGAGGTGTCCGTGACGATGATCCCTTCTGTCATCCGGCTGAAGATAACCTCAAAAAAGTTCTTCTCCTGAATTAATTTCCGGAGAAAAGCCTCGATCTGTTGACGATCAATTTTATCAAGGCGGGATAGAAATCTTCCTGCAAATGATTTGGTATCCATCAAGGATTAACTCTCATGGTTATTGACTTAACGTCTGGTCCACAAATATTCCCTGCAAACGGCTGAGCTGCGCATAATGTCCGTCGGCATGCAACAGCTCTTCGTGCGCGCCGCGTTCCACAATCTTGCCATCGTCCAACACAATGATTTCATCCGCCATTTTGACTGTGGAAAGCCGATGGGCGATAATAAGCGTGGTACGTCCCTTGATTAAATTCTGCATGGCTTGCTGAATTTTTTGCTCCGCTTCCGAATCCAGCGCGCTGGTCGCCTCGTCAAAGACAAGGATATCCGGATTTTTCAAAATGGCGCGGGCGATGGCGAGTCGCTGGCGCTGCCCGCCGGAAAGCTTGCTGCCCTGTTGTCCGATGTCCGTGTCATATCCCTGCGGCATCTTCTCGATAAACTCATGCGCGTATGCCTTTTCTGCCGCCTCAATCACAGACTCCAGCGGAATATCCGTGCGCCCATAGGCAATATTGTTTCGCACCGTGTCGTTAAAAAGAATCGTATCCTGCGTGACGATTGCGATTCGGTCGCGCAGCGATTGAAGCGTAAAGTCGCGCAGATCTTTGCCATCCATAAGAACAGCGCCTTCGTTGGGGTCGTAAAATCGGCAGAGCAGATTTGCGAACGAAGTTTTGCCCGCGCCGCTGCGTCCCACGATTGCCGTGACATTGCCCCGCGGGATTTCAAGATTGATATTCTCCAAAACATTCCTGCCGTCGGGACTATATCGAAAATTGACATCCTTAAATAAAATCCCTTTTTCAAGAAATGGCATAGGTATGGCATCGGGCTTTTCCTCAAGCACACGCCGGGTGTCTAAAATCTCGAACACCCGCTCCGCTCCCGCCATACCCTGCTGGATTTCAATGTGGATATGCCCCAAATCCTTAACCGGACGATACAAGCGGGAAAGCGCCACAATAAACAAAAAGAACTTTGCGCCGGTCAGGGTTTGTTCCCGAAGAATCAAATGCGCCCCGGCAAAAAGCACGGAAATGATGGCGAGCGTTCCAAGAAATTCCATCAGCGGCGATGTGATTTTTCGAATCGCCTGACGCTTTAAATACGTCCGATATGCCTTCTTATTTGACTTTTGGAATCGCGCGCTCTCAAAATCCTCCATCCCAAACGCCTTCACAACGCGGATTCCATTGTAGGTCTCTTGCATTACGTCCATAACATCCGCGATGCTCTCCTGAGCCTTTTTGGAAACCTTGCGGATCTTCTTGCCGGTCAGGGCGACAACCCCCGCGACAAATGGCGCTATCAAAATGGAATAGATTGTCAGCTCGGGACTTTGATAATACATGAAAGATAAAATCATCGCGATGGAAATCGGCGATTGAATGCCCACGTCCATCACGCTGGTAATAGCCGTATTCATTGTCGTAATGTCGTTCGAAGAACGCGCCATTAGCTCGCCGGTTGTCTTCTCGCTGAAAAAAGGCAAATCCATGTGGATGATATGCCGGTGTATCTCCTCCCGCAAATCGGTCACAATGGAGATACCTGTGTAAGTCATGAGATAATCGGAGATATAAGTCGCAAAACCCTTCAATAATCCCGCGATGGCAACGATGATGCCGATAATGTATATCGCCTTCATCTTGTGATCCATCGCCCAGATAGTCAGCTGCTCCATTTTTTCATCCACGGCGGCGCGCAGCGGCTGGATTTTTTTCTCAACCTTGCCCAGGACAGGAATCTCTGAAAACTTTTCCTTGCGTATCTTTTCAGCCGTTGCCGCCTTTCCCGTGAAGATGACCTCTAAGACAGGCTGGAAGGCAAAAATGCTCAGAATATTCATGCTGCTGGCTGTCAAGCCGAGCGCAATAGATGCCACCACTGGCCACTTGTAACGAAAAATGTATTTAAAGAGGCGGCTAAATAATTTCATGATGTTGGCGCAGATATTTTATATTATGAAATCGCAACGGAGCAGAACCCGCTTTCAGCCTTTCAGCTTGTTCACGGCGGCGATAACGCGGCTCGGCAACCCGAATATCTCAATAAATCCCTCCGCCGCCGAATGATCGAACTTGTCGCCGATGTCATACGTGGCGAGATTCAATTGATAAAGCGAATACGGCGAGCGCCGCCCCACCACAATGCAATTGCCCCGATATAACTTCAAACGCACATCCCCCGTCACGGTCTCCTGCGTTTTGTCGAAAAACGCCGCAAGCGCCTCCCGCAAAGGCGAATACCATAGACCGTAATACACGAGCTCGGAAAATTTGGAAGAAAGCAGTTCTTTATAATGCATCGTCTCTCTATCCAGTGTGAGCGACTCCATCGCCTTGTGCGCCGTAATAAGAATTGTTGCGGCGGGCGCCTCATAAGTCTCCCGCGATTTGATGCCCACAACGCGGTTCTCCACCATGTCAATTCGACCGATGCCGTGCTTGATACCGATGGTTTTCAATTTTTCGATAATAGCAAGCGCGGTCATTTTTTTGTCATTCAGCCGAACCGGCACACCCTTGTGAAATCCAATCGTCACATATTCCGGCTTGTCGTTCAAAGTATCCAAAGGCTTCATGTCCAAATAGGCATCGGCAGGAGGTTCCGTCCAAGGGTCTTCCAAAACACCGCATTCGATGCTCGCTCCCCAAAGGTTGGAGTCCACGCTATAAGGATTCTTTTTTGTCGCATGAACAGGGATTTTATGCTTCTTGGCGTATTCAATCTCCTCATCCCGCGTTTTGAATTCCCACTCCCGCAGAGGCGCGATGATTTTCAAGCGAGGATCCAGCGCCCGCGTGGCAACGTCCATCCGCACCTGATCATTCCCTTTGCCCGTGCAACCGTGCGCCACAGCGTCCGCGCCTTCCTGATGCGCCACCTCCACCAGCCATTTGGCAATGAGCGGACGCCCCAGACTGGTCGCCATAGGATACTGCCCTTCGTAAAGGGCGTTGGCTTTCAAGGCGGGGAGGATGAAATCCTGCACGAACTCGCTGCGCAAATCTTTGACAACAATTTTCTTCGCGCCGCTATTTATTGCTTTAGTTTTGAGAATCTTGGGGTCTATCTCATGACCCATATCCGCCGTAAAACAAACCACCTCGCATTTATAATTTTCAACAAGCCATCGCACGATGACGGAGGTATCCAGCCCCCCCGAATAGGCAAGCACAACCTTTTTGACATCCTTTTTAGCAGGAGACATTTTCTTCAAAACCCTTTCTATTATTAATCTTTTTTATTAAACGATTCAAACCTGCTCCTTATAGAAACGCCCCTCTTTCCCTGTCAAACAAAAATAAGAATTAAAAAACCGATTGACATTTAAATATATCTGTGTTCGTGTCATCTTATTATTTCAGAATGGGAATTGAAAATGATTTCTTTTAATACGAATGTTGAAAGTTTCGCCTGGGGCTGGCGGCAGTTTCCCTTATTAATCGAATTTGATCGCTTTGGAATCATTTATTGTCGCCAAAGCAACAGCCCCTATCGCTTCCTTAACAGTCGTTATTGCTTAAGCGACAGCCATTATTGCCGAAGCAACATCATGTATCGCTCAAGCAACAACCGTTGTCGCCGAAGCAACATTCATTATTTCCCGCCCCGCAAAAACCAATTCCCAAGCGACAACGCTTTCCGCAACTCCAATATTATCAATCATATAAATTCCAAATATTTTCCCCAATCAGGGAAGGAGGTGGAGATTGTCTGATTATATTCCTCAAACGGACAGCCATTTTGATTCCTGGCAGAAAAATTTTCTAACTTATGCCAGCGCTCTCACTGCTGAACTTGGACTGACGCCCGCCGACATTGCCCCTTTGACAGCTCTTCCGACGACTTAGACAACGGAATTCACCGTCCACACCGCCGCGCAGAATGCCGCCCGCGCTGTCTGTGAGGCGAAGGAAAATGCACTGCTTGCTTATGAGAATGCCATCCGCTCGATTGTTCGGCAGATGCAGGCAAGCCCGCATGTAACGGACGATGAGCGCCGTGCGCTCGGTATCACGGTCAAGGACGAAACGCGCACTATGATGACGGCGAAAGCGGCGCCGACTAGTTCCATCGGCATGGTGGATACTTCAGAGCGTTTGCGCCATACGATCCGTTTTTATGACGAAGCGACTCCGAACAAACGCGCCAAGCCGGAAGGCGTCATGGGTTGCGAGATTTGGGTCAAGATCGGCGACCTGATCCCGACGGACGGCTTGCAGTGTCAGTTTCTGGGGCTTGATACTGCCAGTCCCTATGTAGTCGAGTATGAGGGCAAAAATGCGGGACTCAAATCGCACTACATGCTGCGCTGGATTACCACCCGCGGCGACAAAGGACACTGGAGCGAAATTGTCAGCCCAACAATTTCCGGCTGATAAAGCCCACCCATCCGTTTTAATAACGGACAAGCAGTTTTTTTTCATACATGAGACATATCGCCGAAAATATCTTGTTGAAATATATAATATATTTTAGTTTTTATTTATTGTTATGAATGAAAAAGATTCTTTTCGCAATTTTTCAAATCGATTAGGAGGATAATAATGTTAATCAATAAAGTCATTTTGGGCGATTGTCTCACAGAATTGAAGAATTTTAATGAAAAGACTTTTCAATTAATAATTGCTGATCCTCCATATTTTCAGGTGCTTCTTGAAGAAGAGTGGGATAATCAGTGGAAATCTGAAGAAGATTATTTAGACTGGTCAATCAAATGGATAAAAGAATGTAGACGTGTTTTAAAAGATGATGGGTTATTATATATTTTTGGTCAACTCGGAAAAAGAGAACATGTTTGGCTTCATTTGACATCAAGAGCGGCAAATGTAATGCAATTTCATGATATGATTATTTGGGATCGTGCGGTTGGATATAACGAAAGAGGCGATAGTTTTACTCCGTGTTATGAAATGATTTTAATGCTAAGAAAAAATGAAAAAGAAAAACCATATTTTAACAAAGATTCAGTTCGGATTCCTTATGATGATGAGACAATTAAAAGTTATCTAAATGATAAACGCTATAAAGATAAAACGGCAAGGTTGGAACATTTACAAAAAGGTAAGTATGCAACAAATATATTGAGAGTTCCAAGTCTTAAAGGATCTTCTAAAGAAAAGGCTGGCCATCCTTCCCAAAAACCAATTCGCTTAATAGAATATCTTATTTTATCTTCAAGTAGAGAAAATGATATAATCCTTGATCCATTCATGGGATCAGGAACAACAGCTGTCGTATCTGAAATAAATAACAGAAAATGGGTTGGAATTGAGATCAATCCGCTCTATGTTAAAATGGCAGATGAAAGATTAAAAGAAATAAGGTTTTTTCCGGAATTTCCTTTATATGACATCAATCATTAAAGGTTCTTGGTGGTGATTTGAAAGGATTCGGGACTTTCATTCCCCAAAAAGAAGTATCTAAATTCTCATAGGCATTTTTTTGAATTATATCTTCCCAAAAGATATTGAATGGAAGACTGCATTGAAGTCTCCTTTGTTTTTTAGAGTCAATTTTAGGATTTAATGTTATTTTTGTTGGCGGAAATGATCTTTTGATTTCTTGTGCTTCCTTTCTGACATCGAAATAATGCTTACTAGTATCCTTTATGGTTGTATCTAAATATAGCAATTCATCTCTTTTTAATGGAACCCACAAACTTTTCCAGAAGGATGCTTTTATTTTTTTTGCCTCGACGGAAACAAAATATTTATCTCCTCCAATTTGTTTCCAAAATCCTACAATTAATATAAAATCTGAATCAATATCATATTGTCTTATTGCGTCCCCAAAGCCTATTGGACTTTTGTTTTTTGCTGTTTTTATTGATACTGGTAAACGCCAATATTCTTGAGGGATCTTATGATTATGATTGTATTCTTTAGGAATATCCCACTTATCACTATAATTGCTTTGAAAATTTTCAAAAAATTCTGTCTTGATCCATTCCTGAAAAGCAAACCCGTGTTTTTGAACTTCCGGCATAATGCGAACCCTCCAATTTATTTTTGTATAAAATTGAAATCAAATACAATTACATTTTATGAACTTTACTTCTTCCAATCATTGTTGAAAAATTCTTTCAGTGAGAGATTTAATGCGTTTGAAATTTTCTCAATATTTACAATGGATATGTTTCTTTTCCCATTCTCAACAGTTGTGATATATGTGCGGTCTAAACCTGCAATAAGAGCCAACCTTTCTTGCGATAAGCCCTTTTTCATCCTTAAGCCTTTAATTCTCAACCCAATTTGTTTTTGAATATCCATATATTATACCATTTAAAAATTGATTGAATATATGAATTAATGTTGATTATGAGTCAACGGACTATGAGTCACATTTTGTGTGTCATAATTACTTTATGGAATTGCGTCAATGAGTATCGTATTTGTCCAATTTACGCTGAAACAAGAAGTAGGACTCTACTACCTGGGGGATTCTATGAATTGCCCTTCATGGGAAAGCATTATCCGCGCGTCCAGATACTCACCATCGTGGATTTATTGGAAGGCAAGTGGTTCGAATTTCCCGAACCGGCGAACGCCACATTCGAAAAAGCGGCAAAATCGAAAACTTCAAAAAAACAGGGAACGATTATTGATTGAATTGATGAAGTTGAATCGAACGGGCGATTGAAGCTCGCCATTTTTAATTATTATCTTGTGTTCTCATTTCCCTCGTTTAGCTTAATTTAAAACCTGCGCTTCAAAAGCAAATCAATCGTTTTATTTCTTCTTTGGACAAGGTTTCCGGCGGATGCGAAATTTTTTTAGCCCTTTTCTAAATTTTTCAAAAACAGATTTTTTATCATTGATTTTAAAAGGTATAAAGTTATCATATCTTTATTAAATGATTAGCGGAAAAAACAAAAATAAAAAGTATAGAGTTGATTTATGAACACAAAACTCGCGCTTATTTTGATTCTGATTTTATCGTCTCTTAATCTCGCATACGCCGAAACCCTCTCCATTGACGCCCCCATTTGTCTGCCAAAGGACACGGGCCACCAATATTATTCTCCCTATGTCGGGTTTCAATTAAGCGGACTTCAAAATCAGACCTACACACTGAAAGTTTGGTTGTTGGATGCGCTCAACTGGAACTGCGCCAGCACAAACTGGTGCGAATTTGTGTTTGATATTGATAACACTAAAGGCGATAAAAATGAAACTGAGATACTAACAACATTTAATATGGACGTCTATAATTACACAAAATTCGATTGGGTTGCCGAATTGTATGACTCCCAAAATAATCAAGTCGCTAAAGAGGAATTATTCGCCGATGGCTTTGACAACCGAGCCCCTCAACTGAGCGCCATTGGCAATAAACAGGCAAAAGTCGGTGAAAAGCTCGAATTCATAATCTCCGCAACCGACCCCGAAAACGGCGATATCGCCTATAGCGCAAGAAAACTCCCAGACGGCGCAGAACTCGATCCTGCCACAGGTTTATTTCGATGGACGCCTAAAACACCTGGAATCATCAAAATCATTTTTGAGGCAAAAGATAATGCCGGCTGCCCCCT
This sequence comes from candidate division BRC1 bacterium ADurb.Bin183, assembly GCA_002070185.1. Classification (GTDB taxonomy): domain Bacteria; phylum Sumerlaeota; class Sumerlaeia; order MWCT01; family MWCT01; genus MWCT01. The sequence continues at coordinate 83,408 of MWCT01000004.1, read as the reverse complement.
TTCTGATGCGGAAATGGTTGAAATCGCAATCGCCCCCGCTGATATAACCCCAACCCCCGAGCCAACGCCCACTCCCACACCAACGCCATCTCCCACACCAACGCCATCTCCAACGGTAACGCTTACTCCAACGCCAACGCCCACTCCCACACCAACGCCTACCCCAACGGCAACGCCTACTCCCACGCATACGCCTACACCGACTCCCACGCCCACTCCCACACCGACACCGACTCCCACGCCCACCCCAACCCCCGAGCCAACATGCACACCATGGATTGATATCCCCGCGCCTCCGCCTTATGGCAGCTTCGAAGACCTGAGCGGCGCAATTCATTGCGTTGACGACTGCCTATCATATCACCTCTCCATTTATATCAATGTGGCTGGCAAATGGTGGACAAAACCTTATGCCAACAGCCCTTGCACATCCATCAATTCCGATTGCTCCTTTGTTTGCGATATAACAACCGGCGGCTCGGATCAATTCGCAACACAGATTGCTATCTTCTTGCTCCCGATCGAAATCTCATGTCCGGTTATTCTTGGCGGCGCATCTCTTCCATCGGAACTTTATTCGCAATCCAAAGCATATAAAATCATCGAACGCAGCGAAGCAGTCTGCCCCAAAATAAAATTTTCAGGCTACGACTGGACGGTCAAGGTCTTTGAAGATTTCGCTGTCGGTCCCGGGCCCAACCGATTCGGCTGTGACAATGTCTGGGCAGATGCAGAAGGGCTGCATCTGAGCATCAAAAAAAAGAACGATGTCTGGTATTGCGCAGAGGTGATTCTCGACAATTATCTCGGCGGATATGGTCAGTATATCTTCCACACGCGCGGACGCCTTGACTTGATGGATCCCTGCATGGTTCTCGGGCTTTTCACATGGGATGACGACGCGCCGTCCCCATACCGTGAAATTGATTTTGAAATATCCCAATGGTGCGAACCTCAAGAGGAAAAAAACGTTCAATTCGTTGTTCAGCCGTGGGACATCCCCGGTAATCGCGAACGGTTTGCCGTATCCAAAGACGTCTTAAATCTGACATTTATTCTTTGCTGGCAGCAGGGGAGTGCGGCGTTCTCCTGTTACAATGGACACTACACAGCTCAACCTCCTATAAGCGCCCTCATTCATAAAAAAACAATAACAGGCGACGGCATCCCCGTTCCCGGCGGCGAAGAAATCCGAATCAATTTCTGGCTGAACGAAGGCAGGGCGCCCCTTTCAGACAATGAAGCCGAATTCACAATCACCCATTTTTCCTATTCGCCAAATTGCTTTGATGCGACGGACGCCCCGAACAGCTTTATGAGTTATTAATCTTTTCTTTTTTTATTGCCTGCCTGACCGCCGCATGAAATATCTTTTGCCAATCTTACGAAAACGCCCATTATAATTTTTAAGAGGCTCGCGCGTGGAAACTTATTTTGAACGATATGTGGCAAGCGGCGGAATCATGATGTATTTCCTGATCCCCTGCTCGTTCTTTGCGCTTTGGTTTGCGATTCAGGGACTCATCAATCTGCGGCGAGCGCGCGTCGCACCTGAGCGCATCCGGACGCTGCTTGCCTCGTGTGAAAAATCCCGCGACGCCGCCCCATTCCGGCAAATGGTTGAGAAAGATGAATCCACCCTCAGCCGCGTTCTGCGCCGGCTCATGGAAATTCGCCCGATGCCCTCCGCCGAGGAATGGCGCGACATAGCCGCCGAATTCATCAATGAAGAAGTCTCACGCCTTTATCACAAAAACAACCAACTCTCGGTCATTTACACCATCGCCCCGCTGCTCGGTTTGCTCGGCACAATTCTGGGTATGATGGACACGTTCTACATCTTTGCCATGTCCGACCAGCATTCCATTGCCCAACTCAGCCGCGGCATCAATCAGGCTCTGGTCACAACACTCTGGGGACTCTCCATCGCCATCCCGTCTTTCGTTGTCCTCTATCTGCTCAAACAAAAACTCTTTTATTACGAAACATCCCTCCTGCCTGAAACAATCAAAAATCTCATGGAACAAATTAACGCTCTGGAAAACAAATCAACATTATCCGACGCGGATGGCAGCCATGAAAAGGCATCATAAAAATTTGCGCCATCTTGTGGATTGGGAAGGAGAATCCGGCATCAACCTCACCCCGCTGCTTGATATGATTTTCAACCTCATCTTTTTCTTCATCCTTGCCACAACCATAAAGCAGACGCAGGCGTATCTCGATATCCGTCTGCCCAGCGCCTCGGAAGCCCGCCGCGCCGAATCGCCTAAAAAAATAATCGTTCTTGTTGTCACAAAAGAAAATGACATCTACCTCGATGACCGCCCAATCAGCGCAGACGCCCTCGAAAAAGAATTGATATCGCATCAGCCGCGCGAAGTCGAGCAGATAATCCTCAAAGGCGATGCAAATGCGCGTCACGAAACCATCGTACGTGTCCTTGATGCCTGTGCGAAAGCAGGACATATCTGCGTTTCCGTTGAAGTCAAAAAAGATTGAACTCCATTAATGCTTGAATTCCGCAACCGCCATTCTTTATAATTCCATCAATGTATTAAGGAGATTCGCTATGATAAAATTATGCAGGTTTATTCTTCTTGCGGTTGCGCTTTGCTGCGTAGTCGGTTGCGCCTCCGCAGGAACCCAACGCGGAATCGGCTGCTGGTATGGCAAAGATTTTCACGGCAAAAAAACAGCCAGCGGCGAAATCTATAACATGCATTCCATGACCGCCGCTCATAGAAAGCTTCCCTTCAACACATGGGTGCGCGTCAAAGATTTGGATTCCGGGCGCGAAGTGGTGGTGCGAATTAACAACCGCGGTCCTTTTATACGCGGACGCATTATTGACCTCTCTTACGCCGCCGCAAAAAAATTGGGCATTATCGAAAAGGGCATCACGCGGGTTGAAGTGAAAGTCATCAAATCGCCGCCAAAAAAGAAAAAATAATTTGTCTTGATTCTGATGGAACGCCCCAATAACAACTTATTATACTTTTGTATAGACAAAATAAACGGATACGTTTTTTCATCCCATTCAAAGGAGATAATTATGCGCCGAATACGAGTAACACTCTCTCTGTGCATCCTGACAGCCTTCCTCGCCATGCTTCTCATCGGATGCGGCGGCGATAAAACACAGCCGCAATCAACCTCAAAAAAAATTGTCATCAGCATAAACAATGGCGCGCGCGAAGGCGAAGACAACCGCCTTGAAGAGCAGCGTCAATATAACGAAACCTTTATGAAGCGCTATCCCGAAGCCAGCCTGTATTTCGATACATGGCAGTTTTCTCCTGAAACTTTTATGGTGCGAATGAGCGGCGGCAACTGCACCGATGTCGTAGGGGTTTTTGCAACCGAGGGAACAGTCGTTATTGAAAAAGGGCTCGCCGCCGACATCACAGACTTGGTCAAGACATGGGACAAATACCCATTCGTCAATCAAACCGTTGTCAAATCCATCACCCATAATGACCGCATCTACGGGCTGCCTGTCGGCGGAGCAGGCGGCTGCTACGTCATGACCCTCTTCTATAACAAAGACATCTTCAAAGAAGCCGGATTTGAAAAAGCGCCGGACACTTGGGAGGAGCTTGTGGAATACGGCAAAAAACTCACCGACCGTTCCAAAGGGCGCGCCGGTTTTGGCATCCTTGGCGAAAAAGGCGGCGCAGGATGGCATTTCCTCAATTGGGTCTGGCAGGCGGGTGGCGATTTAGAAGTCAAAAAGGACGGCAAATGGCAGGCGGTTTTTGATTCGCAGGAGGCGGTCAGCGCGCTGCAATTTGTTAAAGACCTGCGCTGGAAACACAATATCCTTCAGGAAGATGTCCTGTGCAATAATGACGACCTTTTTGAACTCTTTGCCTCGGAGCGCATCGCTATGGCGTTCTTCACGCCCGAATATCTGGAACATCTCAAAATCAAATACAAAATGGATATTGATAAAATCGGCATCGCCCTCATGCCCGCCGGACCCGGCGGACGCGCCAACCAGATGGGCGGCGCCTTCAGCATCATCAACCCCACAATCCCAAAGGAAAAACAACAGTGGGCGTTCAAGGCGATTACCTTTGATTACGAACTCGAAGCTATAGAACTCAAATGCCACATCGCCCGCGAACAGGGGAGAATTGTCGGACACGGCGTCCTGCCCGTCTTCCATGGCGAATACCAAGATAAGGTGGATGCTATCATAGATAAATACCGCACCGTCCCTTCGCAAAAGGAATTGATGCAGGAAGCGGCAAAATATGTTCACACCGAACCGCCCTACTATTGTCAGCAACTTTATAGCGAATGCCTCGGTCCCGCCGTCCAGACCGTTCTTACCAAAAAAGACGCCGACCCGCAGAAAATACTCAAAGACGCAGCTGCGGAATTCCAAAAACGTTACCTTGATAAAATCGGCAATTGATGAAAAATTATATCAAATGGAGAATTAATTGAAAGATAAAATTTACTCAGGGTGGGCATTTGATCCCTATCCAGAAATGACCGCCGATGAAATCGCCTATCATGTGGACAGGCTTTTGGAACTTGGCGTGAACTTCATCTGGATCGGGCATAATAATCCGGGCGAGTGCGATGCAAAGAAAATCGAGCCAGCTCTTTCTTACGCAGTCTATGAGGCGTTTATTGACAGCAGCGATCCCCGCCATGAGGACGCCATTGAAATAATAAATGCGCAGCGGCGCCTCCTTGATTACTGCCTCAAAAAAAATATTCCTGTTGTTTTTCCCATCGGCTACCAGATTCAAATGGGAACACGCTGGAACGAGGCGCACCCAGATTCTCTCCGCCGTTTCCCCAATGGCTCGCCGATTGATTGGGGCGGCATCTCCGCTTGTTTTTATGCCCCTCAGTATCAGAGGGATATCAAACGCTTTTATAAATGGGTCGCCGATACAATCATCAAAGACTACCGCTCTATCATCATAATGGTTAACCTTGCCGATGAGCCTTTCGGCGGTGACTATTCGGAGTTTGCCGAAAAGGCATTCAAGGAAAAAAACGGCATGACCTTTCAGGAGGCATTAAACGGCGATGACACAGCCAAAAGGGCTCTCGGCGAATTCCAGAATCATTACATAGCCGATTACGCCGCATGGAGCGCCATAGCATGGCATGATGTCTGCCCGGACATTCCCTCCACCATGTCTTTCTGCGGTTTCCATGCGCGGGAGGAAAATTTACTTCCCAGCGTTCCCGCCCTTTTTGCTAAAACGCCTCCCTATTTCCATCCCAGCTTTGATGTTTATCCCAGAGACGGCGACCAAAAAACACCCATCTCAGAAGAAGATATCGTCATGCTCGTTCTCCTGCTCAAGCAGCTTGCCTATCTTTCCAGCAAACATAAACGCCCCTATTGGCTCTGGACAACGGGCAACAGCTGGGGGCTGGGGCAGGGCTCTCTGGATCAGGCAAATATCACGGATGCCGTCGTGAATCAGATTATGGCGGTGTCCTCTGCCAGCGAATACGGGGCGAAACTTGCCGGCTTTGCCATCTGGAACTACAACATTAAATATCAAGGATTATACAACGACGCCTATAAAACCATCTACGACACGGAAGATATGCTCGTCAAATTGACTCGCGTCATCGCCGCGCTGCGCGAACTCCCCGATTTCTCTAAGTATATTGATGCCCGCATTGCCATTGTCGCTGATAAAGAATACGCCCATCAATTCATCGCCGAAAACAAACTCCTGACATCGGCGCGCGCCTTTCCATTCCATCGCTTTGCCGAAGCCGCCAAATACACCTGGGGGATTTTCATAGATGAATCATTGAGCGACATGATGGATTACTTTAAGAAAGAGAAAATTACGCCCCCGCAAAAGGTGTTATATTTATCCACGGGAGCTGCCGGACTCTCTGAAAAGGAACAACGCGCCATACAAAATCATTTATCAGGCAATTTATCTAACGTTATCGTCATGCCAAAAAGATTTTTGAATAAAATTAATAAGAAAAAAAATAATCCCCAAAATATTATACCATACGCCTGTCTGCCAACCAATCTCCCGCGCGAGGTCTTTTCAATTTGCATTTCTAATCTCTTTGATATTATAGACGGGATGTTTCATATTTTTTTGGAAGATATGGAAATTGTTTATAATATTTCAGGAATTCCAGCCAGATTGGAACTTGAAGAGTTTCAGGAGTATTCAATACTGACCTATCTTGACGCGTATGCCAATGTTGTCTGCCAGTATGAACTCGAAGAGACGGAGGAAGAATACCTTATCTTTGATCATCACGAAGCGGTTATCTTCTCTGATTCCGATTCAGACCTTATATTAAAGCTAACGCAGGCGTTGGAAAAGAAAAATATGTATGAATAATGAACCCTTTGTTTATTACGCAAAAAGTCAAAAATTTATGGTGAGTGCGCTATGAACCCCAAAAATATTCTGCCCCATGTTATTTGCTGTTTCTTACTCTTTCTTTTGGCTATAGGAGCCGCAGAAGAAAATCAAAATCCGCACTCCGATGATTTGAAAATCATCTCCTATAATGTTTTATACGGTTTCAATCACGGCAAGAATATCAACGATGGCGCGAATTGGATAAAGGAACAAAATCCCGATGTCGTGGCTTTGGAGGAACTCAATGGATTCACACAACATAAACTGGAATCCGTCGCAAAAAACTGGGGGCACAATTATGCGCAGATTCTCAAAGAGAACGGATTCCCGGTCGGGCTGACTTCAAAAGAGCCTATTGAAACAATTGAAAAACGTCTGCACGATATGCATCACGGTTATCTCCATTGCAAAACCGCCGGATTGAATTTTTTTGTTATCCATCTATCGCCCTTTGATTTGGCAAGACGTCGGATTGAAGCGGGCATTATATGCGCTAAAGCAAAAGCGCTGATTGAGCGGGAAGAGCCGGTCATTGTGCTGGGAGATTTCAATGCCTTTAGCCCTTATGACCAAAAACAACTTTCAAATAAAAAAGAATTCCTCCAGCGCATGATCGCACAAGAACAAAAAGACGAAAAACGGCGAAACCTTGATAACGGAAAAATGGATTTTTCCGTCCTGCAAACATTTTTCGACGCCGGTTTGATTGATACTTATGTTAAAACCCTTGATGATGCTCAAGACACGACGGCTTCTTTTCCCTCCATGCTTGTTTCCAAATCGCCGGAAGAACAAAACAAATTTTCAAGAAGGCTAGACTTTATCCTGCTGAATAAAAAAATGGCACAATGGATTCTCAAAGCAGGTGTGTGTCGGGATTCCGTTTTAAACAAAATATCCGACCATTACCCCGTTATGGTTGTCCTTCGCAGAAATTGGCACAAACCATAAAATAAAAAAATAATTTATTCGTCAAACTTGATGAGCACATCGCCGTTGGAATCTTCATCCCCTTGCGGTATGCCGAATGCCCGAATGGCGTATGCCGCTCCCGCAGCGCGCTCAGGCAGCAAAAATGTGAAGACAATATCGCGCTTCACCGCCCCGCTCCATCCCTGATGCGTATCGCGTTGAATCTCTTTCCCATTCTCCAAAAGCGCCGCCCATTCGATTTGCAGGGCGCTTGCCCCTTTTTTATAAAAGAAGATAACGTGATATTTGCCGGCATCCTTTATAAATGGCGTCGCATCCCATTCGAGCTCGACCCCCTCCATCTTCATCTGATTCGCCGACCAATGACCCAACAATTGGGCGTCTTGCAAAATCGGTCCCATTTCATCTTTGCCGTATTTTACTCCCAGCAGCTCCAAACGTTTTAGGTGAGTATTCAAGCGGACGTCAAAATCATTCCAATCCCGTGCCGCCTTCGGCGACCACCCAACCTCCGAAAGCGCAGTTAGACGCGGATAAAGCTGAAAGTCAAGACGGTCCTGATTCGAAACGCGTTCCGCCCAGATATTTCCCTCAAGTCCCAGAATATGCCGCGATTCCTTTTCAGTTAATTCGGAAGGCACCGGCTCAAATAAATAGGATTTTTCAACCGAAATGCTTGTATAATCGTAATCGAGATAGCAATGCGTCGTCGGAGACATAATCACATCATGAGATTGGCGCGCTGACTCGATGCCACCTTTGATGCCGCGCCATGATTGAACCACCGCATTTGGCGAAAGCCCGCCCTCCAGTATCTCGTCCCATCCAATCAAACGCCGTCCCTTGCCTGTGAGAAATTTATCAATTCTCTTGATGAAATAACTCTGCAATTCATGTTCATCCTTCAGATTTTCCGCCTGAATGCGCGCCTGACATTTCGAACATTTCTTCCATGCATCCTTCGGGCATTCATCGCCGCCGATATGAATATATGGCGAAGGGAAAATATCCAACACCTCGGTTAGAACATCTTCGATAAAGCGGAAAACATCTTTGTTTCCTGCGCAATAAACATCCGTGAATACGCCCCAGCTGTTCGCCACTTTGTAAGGACCGCCCGTGCATCCCAGATGCGGATAGCTTGCAAGAGCGGCTATAGAATGCCCTGGCATTTCAATTTCCGGTACAACCATAATATGGCACGCGGACGCATATTCCACAATCTCGCGCATTTCCTTCTGTGTATAAAACCCGCCGTAGCGGCTGCCATCGTTTTCGATTCTCCACGCCCCAACCTCCGTAAGCTTGGGATACTTCTTTATTTCAACACGCCAGCCCTGATCCTCCGTTAAATGCCAGTGCAAACGGTTCATCTTGTGCAGGGCAAGCAAATCAATGGCGCGCTTAACTGTGTCCACGCTGAAAAAATGGCGGCAGCAGTCAAACAACTGCCCGCGCCATTCAAAACGCGGCTGGTCTTCTATCTCCGCGCATGGCACTTTCCAGTCAACGCCCTCAGCTTTCTTATCTCCGAAAATCTCAATAGGCAGCATCTGCCTCAGCGTCTGGCAGCCGTAAAAAACGCCAGCCGGTTTTGCCCCGCTTATAATGACGCGCTCACCGCTGACACTCATCTTGTAGCCTTCGTCACCCAATGCGTTGAGCAAGGGATCAATCTTGAGTATGATGCTGTTATTTGACTCTTGCATATTCTCCCGCAATTGGACCTTTAATGCGAACCCCAAACCCATCGCCGGTTGAAGAACGTCCGCAAGATATTCGGCTTCCTTTTGAACTTCTTCGTCCGCCATTATTATAGTGTCCGGCTTAATTGCAAAAAAACCATCGCCGAAGCTAATCTTTGCCGGCTTGGGGATAATACTCGCAATCGGTGTTGTTGACGTTTCATCGTTTTTAGATTTCATAGAAACCTCCGCGCTGAATGTGTGATTGATTGCCAAAAGGCAAAAAAACGAAACAACAAATCCCCAAATCATGGTTCGATGAGTCATCTCGCGCTCCTTTTTCATTTTTTTGATAATTATCAAATCTTGTCCACAAAAGATAAATCCATTTCCTGCTTCATCACATCAATATGGTCAATAGAAACAAGGAGGCGATCCCCAAGGCGAAAGCCCTGCCCCTTCCGCTTGCCCTTGAGTGTCAGAGTCTCCTCTTCGAACTCGTATTTGTCGCCGTCAAGATTGGATATTTTGATAAGCCCCTCGATGGGGTAGCGTTTCAATTCCACAAAAAGTCCAAAGTTGGTCACGCCAGAAACAAAGCCTACTAACTCATGACCCAAAAAGCGGCGCATATATTCCAACCCAAGGATGTTCGTTGCTTCGTTCTCTATATTCCCAGCCCGTTCCTCTCTGTTTGTGGCGTGTTGCGCAATCTCCGGCATACGCTCCTTCCAAAACTTGCGAAACTGTTCATCTTTATGCTCTCCGGCAATGACGCTTTTAAGCATACGATGGACGATGAGGTCGGGATACCGTCGGATGGGGCTGGTGAAATGCGTATAACAGGAACTGCCCAGCCCATAATGCCCCTTGTTTTCCGGCGCATATTCCGCCCGCATCATAGCCCGCAGAATCACACGCCGCAAAATACCCCCCGCCTCGCCCAGCCGCTCGATGCGCCTCAGCGCCTCTTGCAAAATTCTCGGCGTGATGGCGCGTTTGGGCGGCAACGCCACGCCAAAATTGGCAAGCACCGGAACCAGCCTGTGAAGCTTATCCTGACCCGGCGGCTCATGGATGCGGTAAATCGAAGGAACTTTCTGACGGAATAATTTGCTCGCCACAACCTCATTGGCAAGAACCATGCACTGCTCCACAAGGCGGTGGCTGGCAAGGCGCGGAAGACGCCGCAAATCTATCACATTCCCATCCGAATCAAAAATCACATCCGCCTCCCCGACATCCAAATCCAACGCCCCTTTGTCCTCGCGCATTTTTATCAAAATTCCGTTCAACTCTTTGAGCGCTGTCAGCTCATCGCGTATGCCCGCATAATGGGCGCAGAGCCAAGGGTCGCTGCGGTCAAAAACCGCTTGCACCTCCGTATAATTCAGCCGATGGCGCGAGCGGATAATCCCATTGAAAAACTCGGCGCGATGCACCTTGCCCACGCCATCTATCTCCATCACAACGCTCATCGTCAGACGGTCTTCGTTCGGGCGCAGGCTGCATAAATTATTAGAAAGACGCTCCGGCAACATCGGTATCACCCGATCCACAGGATAGATGCTCGTGCCCCGCTCAAAAGCCTCGCGGTCAATGAATGAATCCGGCTGCACATAATGAGACACATCGGCGATATGAACGCCTAGCCGAAACATGCCATTTGCCAACCGCTCTATCGAAAGCGCATCATCAAAATCCTTCGCCGTCTCCGGATCAATGGTGAAGGTTGTTATGCCGCGAAAGTCCTCGCGCCGCGCCGCCTCATCCGCGCTGACGCCCTCAGGCAGCGCCCCGGCTTCAGCAACAACCTCTTCAGGAAATTCCGGCTGGACGCCGTAATCGCGAATGACAAGGAGGATATCAATCCGCCTGTCATCATCCTTGCCAACAATATCAATAATCTCTCCCGTCATCGGATGCCGCTCATCGCCGAAATCAAGAACGCGCGCTAAAACCCATAAACCGTTTTGCAATTGATTTCGAAAATCAAGTTTGGGGATATTGATAAGACGGTTGATTTTATCATTGCGGGGAATCACAACCCCGCCTTTTTTGTCAAATTGAAATTGACCCACAAACTCCGTCTGCGCGCGCGCCAAAACCTTTGCTATGCGCCCGTTCATCCGTTCCGAATCGCGGTTGAGCAGCCTCACAAGAACCCGGTCGCCATGAAGCGCTCCGCCCAAATTCTTCCGCGCAATAAAAACATCCGGCGGCGGCGCCGCATTCGGCGCGGGCGGGTCGCACCGCACAAAGCCGTATCCTTTGCGGGCAATGCTGAGCGTCCCAGTTGCCATATCCGCCGACCGCATCAGACCAAACTTTCGATTCTTAAATCTATGAATCTTACCCTCTTCTTCCAACGAATCCAAAGCGGATTTTAACGCCTTCCGCTCTCCCTTATCCAACCCCAGCAGTTTTTGCAAATCGCTGAATTCAAATAAACTCCCCGGTTTTGCGAGGAATATCTTCATTGCCTCTTTTTTCATATTTCTCATTTCATCGAAAGAATATTTTTTGCCGATTCACCTTTTGCAATAATTCATGTCCGCCCCCGCATCCCTCCTGTCAATTTGATTCATGCTCCATAACACAAAGAATGAAAATCATTTATGAATCAGGAGACACAGCCTTGACAGCCTGACGGCGCATCAATCATATTCGATGGCATGATTTGGATATTTCTCAAGCGCGCGATGATTATTCTTTACCGCGGGTCAATTAAGCTTTTCCGCGCGATAATGAAATTTTCCCACGCGACAATCCTGATTGTCCTTTTCTCAATCCTTTCTTTCTGGATGGCAAACGCCTATTTTGCGCCGCCGGATTTTGCCGCTTATTATTCCTACACTCGCTCGCTTCTGCATGACGGCGATTTGGATTTTTCGGATGAATACGAGCATTTTGAATTTCAAAAACACATGCTCTATATCACCGGCAAAGGATATCTCTCCAACGACTGGCCTATGGGCGCAGGATTGCTCTGGAGCGGATTTTATTTGCTCGGCTCAGTGGCAGCCCGTTTCTTCGGCTCGGAGACCAACGGGTTCAGCCAGCCTTATTTCTCCCTTGTCCTTACCGGAATTTTATTTTATGTCGGAAGCGGATTATTCGCCGCGTATCATTTCCTCCGCAAACGCTACGGCGCCAAAATATCCCTCTGGAGCGTCCTTCTTTGCTTTTTTGGCACGCCGCTTTTATTCTACACCTTTTACGGCGCCCTGATGTCCCATGCCACAGGATTTTTCATCGTCACGCTTTTTATTATCGTCTGGGCGGAAACGATTAAAGAGCGCACCCCCGCTCAATGGGCGCTGCTTGGCGCGCTGGGCGGCATCATGACTCTTACCCGTCCGCAACACATCGCAACGCTTATCGTTTTGCTCGTCGAAGCATTTATAAAACATCGCGAGGGCGCTTTCAAATCGCGCGCCGATTACGCCGCGCAATACATCAAAGGCGCGCTTGTTGCCTTTGCCGCATTCATCTTTGCGCTTCTTCCGCTCTTTTTTTATTGGAGTAAATTTTTCGGCAATCCCTTTCATATGCCTAAACTCGAAGAAATGCGCTGGTTCCGCCCCGCCATTTTTGAAATGCTGTTCTCTGATTATCACGGGCTGCTGCCTTGGACGCCGATTGTGCTTCTTGGCGCGCTGGGGCTTTTCCTTCTCTGGAAAAAAGAGCGTATTCTCGCAGCGGGGCTCATCGCCGCCCTCCTCATGCAAATCTATATCAACAGCGCCAACGAAGTCTGGTGGGCGGGCGGCTCCTTCAGCAACCGCCGATTTACAGAATACGGATTCATCTTCATGCTCGGGCTTGCCGCCCTATTCAGCGAAGGGCGCATGAAATTCTGGCTCATAAGCGCCATCCTTTTTTCCGCATGGTCGTTCCTTCTTGTCATAGCCGAGCGGCTCGGCTTTAACACGCTGGATCATTATATCCCTTGGAATAAAACATTCTTTTATGAGATGACAGCCCTACTTGTCGCCCCGTGGCGATGGTTTCCCGCCCTCTGGGGCGATTACGCAAAAATCTCCATTATCTATCGCATCATTCTCGCGCTCCTTCTCGCAAACGCGCTTGTCTTTGCCGATTACATCGCCGCGCATCTGAAAAACTACATCAACCGAAAGCGACTTGTGCTCGCGCTTATAATTACCGTTCTTCTCTTCTTTAACATTCTCGTCCTTGTCGGAGTTGTGCGGACGCGCCCTCAGCCGCCGGAAATCGCCGCCCTCCTTGGACAAAGCAACCGCTTCCTTTGGTTCAATTATTACGAATACGGTTATTATCTTCTCTCAAAAAAACGATTGCATAAGGCGCTTGCCGCATTCCAAAAGGCGCATGACCTCATGCCCTCTCAGCCGCAGCCGCTGCGCTATCTCGGCACAATTTATGAAGAACTCGGCGATTACGATAAAGCTGAAAAGTATTACCTTGATGCGTTTGCCCTTGACCCCAAATACCAAAACGTCAGGATTTCACTCGATCGCCTGCGCGCTAAAAGGAGGATGAACCAATTCCGCTGATGATATCCGCAAATCCCTCTTCATTGAAAAAGATACTCGCCGCATTTCACAACGAGATGATTAAGACGACCGCGCTTAAATACCCATGGCTGGGGCTTGCTCTGAGCGCCGCTATGCCTTTTTTTTGCGCCATTGGATTTAGCCAAATGGGCGCCGCAAAAAACCTCAATGGGGTTTCGTTCCTGAGCAACTCAACCCAGCTCGCCGCCACCTCCCTCATCCCCATCTTTGTCCTTATTCATGCCGCGCTTCTAATTGTCTCAGAAACAGAACAGGGAACATATCGGGACGCCTTGTGCCGTCCATTGGGGCGCTCAGAATTTCTCTTCTCAAAACTCTTTGCCGCCGCCTTATTCTCTTTGATGCTTCTTGCCGTGAATATCATAAGCGGACTCATTGTTGCAAAATGGAAATATCAGCTCGGCGCGGTGATGGACGGGGAAACCGTGCTCGTCTCCGGAACGACAATCGCCGCCTCTATTTTAATCGCCGCGCTCCTGACCATGCTGCCCATATTCGCTCTGCTTTCATTCGGATTCTTCATGTCCGCCATTGCTCGGACATATGCCGGAGCAATCGGCTTCGCACTCGGCATCAACATCGGCATTCAGCCCCTCAAATATTTCATCCCAGTCGGAAACGCTCATCTTGATAAATATATTTTTTCGTCCTATTTGGACACAGGCTTCAGTATGCTCAACGAACTGGCAAGCGGCATCAGCATATCGTGGAATTCCCCGAACGTCATCCGCTGCGTTGTTATTTCCGCCATCTATACAACCGTTTTCCTTTTTACGGCGTTTATAATATTCCATAAGCGCGACCTGAATAAATAAAAATGAAATTAAAAATAAAAGCCATCTTCCTGTTTTTGTTTTTTTTATGCGGACAGGTTTTTTATGCCGACGAATTTTCCGCCCTTGATTTCCCGGCGGGAAAAGAAAAACTTGCGCAGTATTTTAAAGAAGCTATGGAGAAGGCGCGCCAAAAGGTGGAAAAAGTTGGCGGCGCGCCTGCTATTCCATTCACAACGACTATTGTTTATTGCGAAACGGAAAAAGAATTTCTCCAAAAAGCAGGCATGAATCCAGAGCATTTCATCGCCGCCGCAAACGCCGCGCAGGCTGTCATTTATCTCAATGGCGAACGCCTCCGCGCCCTCAACCCTGATGAGAACTTCGGTGTGCTTGTTCATGAATATGCACACCTTTTTGTCGGAAGGCAGGCAGTCGAGCCGTTGCCCCGTTGGCTCGATGAAGGACTGGCGATGCTTCTTGCCGGCGAGTGGTCGCTGGGAAAATCCATCCAAATGGCAATGGCGCACCTTTGGGGAAACCACATCCCCTTTTCCCGCCTTGAATCCTCATTCCCCGCCTCGCCTCCCGAGCTCTCCCTTGCATATTTGCAAAGCTGCTCCATGTGCCAATTTCTCATACGGCAGTTTTTCGCCCGCGGGGGAATTTCCGCCATGTTAAAAATTCTGGCAGACCCCGAGCAGGGACGCAAATTCATCGCGCAATTGGATGAACCCATCATCATGAAAAGCCTTGAAGAGCAGTGGAAAAAATATCTGGGAAATAGATGGTGGAATATTATCTTTCTCTTTTCATCGGGCACAATCTTCTGGTTTGCAATGACGCTCTTTTTTCTGCTGGCGTATCTGAAAAAACGCAAACAAAAGCTCGAGCAGATAAAAGTTTGGGAAGAGGAAGGTTTTTTTTAATCTATTTAAGGATTATTGCGTTTGTTTGAATTGGTTTTGCGGGGAGGGTTTTAAGATATTCTAAGATGCCCGCGGCAAGACCCTCTGCCAGTTTTTGACGAAACTCCGGCGTCGCCCCGAGCTTGTCGTCCTCCGCATTTTGCATCTGGAACATCTCCGCCAGAATAGTCGGCACATCCGCCCAATTGAATCCCGTCAGATCCGAACGCGGGATGAGACCGCCATTGGGGATGCCTGTTTTGTTGCAATAAGCTGTTTGCACAATCCCCGCCGCTTTCAAACTCTCCTCATATATGTCATCCGTCCACCCCTGAATAAGCGCCGGATAAAGCATAATGCTTGTATGTTTTGAACCCGCGTCGCAATGTATGCGAATGCACAAATCCGCTTTGGCATTGTTGGCAATGATAGCTCGCTGGCTGTTGCAAAGATGCACATCCGCCGTCTCCCGCGTCATCACAACCGCCACACCCTGCGATGTCAAAAGGTCCCGCAGACGCAACCCCACATCAAGCACCACCGCATGCTCCGGTCCGGAGACCGTTCCTCTTGTCCCGCTCGAAACGCAGGCTTTGGTCTTGGTTGAACCGGGACCGATAGGGTCCGGAGAGCTATCCGCCTGAGCTTGATGCCCCGGATCTATGCAGACAATCCTGCCCTTCGCCTCCGCCGCGCAAATCATAGCAAGGCAGAGCCACAAATTTAAAAAGATAACAAAAACCGCTATAACTTTTTTATGTTTCATATTAGAAATCATCTCCATTTGCAAACCCGCGCGTCAACTGCAATTTTCTTTTTTGTTTGACGCCAAAGATTATACTTCATAGGTAAAAACGATATTATGCAACAGGAAATAACCGAATGATTTTAAGCATTTTGATTCCCACGCTCAACGAGGAAATCAATATCCGCAAACTCGTGCCCTGCCTGCGCGAGGTCATGATCGGCGTGCTGCCCGAATCAGAATATGAAATTGTCATCGCCGACGCCCGTTCGGAAGATAATATCGAGCAAGTGGTAAAAGATAACAACGCCAAACTTGTCGTTGTCTCAAGAGGATACGGCATTGCCATTGCAAATGGAATTAAGGCATGCCGCGGCAAATACATCATCACTATGGATGCCGATTTCTCCCATAGCCCTTATATCGTCCCCATCCTTTTTGCAGCTCGGCATCAGGCGGAGGTTCTTATTGCCTCCCGCTATATCAAAAACGGTTTTAGCCAGTCGGGATTTTTTCGGCAATTCCTATCGTGGATTCTCAACACATTTTATCGCGTCGCGCTCAACCTGCCCATCCGCGATTTATCCTCGGGCTTCCGTCTTTATCATAAAAGAATCTTCGATGAAGTAGCCCCGACGGAAGTCAACTATGTTGTCTTGCAGGAAATTCTCATCAAGGCTTACTCACGCGGATTCCGCGTTAAAGAAGTCCCTTTTCATTATCATCCGCGCAAACACGGTTTTTCCAAATCGCGCATCCTTGCATTCGGCAAGGATTACCTCCGCGCGCTCTTCAAATTCTGGCGATTGCGCAACTCGCACGAATGCGCCGACTACGACGAGCGCGCCTTTAACAGCCGTTTTTATTTCCAACGAATCTGGCAGAAACGCCGCTACTCAATCATCTGCGATTATGCCCGGGAATATCGCGCCATTCTCGATATCGGATGCGGCTCAAGCCAGATTTTGGACGGGCTCCCGCAGGCGGTCGGCATGGATTTGCAAATGAACATGCTCCGATATAAACGAGCCCCACACAAAGTTCTCATCAGAGGCGATATTAGACACATCCCCTTTGCAAACGGCGTCTTTGAGGCAACCATCGCCTCCCAAGTCATTGAGCATCTCCCGCGCAATCCCGTCATTCTGGATGAAGTTCTGCGCGTCACAAAGCCCGGCGGATTCATCATCATCGGAACGCCCGATTACTCAACCCGCTGGCGCATCATCGAATGGTTCTACCAATTACTGCACCCCTCCGGATATGCCGATAAACATCCCAGCCATTGGACGCGACGAGAATTGTTCAGGGAAATGGAAAAACGCGGCTGCAGCCTTTGCGGCTATGAATATATATTCGGCGCGGAATTAATCGCCAAATTCCAAAAAAAAACTGAGCCGCTGCCTCAGTAATCCACCATCGGCACAAATCGAACAGGAATTGAATCTCTTCGGCGCAGACCAAAGTTATCCTTCTGAATCAGGCAAAGCCTCTGAGTACAATCGCCGACGGGAACGACCATTCGCCCGCCCGACGCGAGTTGTTCCGTCAGCGCATCCGGGACAACCGGCGGCGCGGCAGTTACAATAATTTTGTCAAATGGCGCTTCCTCCGCCCAACCCGCATAACCGCTGGCAACGCGAATGGAAAGATTTTTGTATTTCATCTCATCAATAAGCAGCGCCCGCGCCCGCTTCGCCAACGCTGGGATGATTTCGAGCGAATAAACATGTTTCACCAACTCGGCGAGAATTGCCGTCTGATACCCGCTGCCAGTCCCCACCTCAAGAACGCGGTCTCCCGTTTGCGGATCCAACATCTCCGTCATCAGCCCGACAATATACGGCTGCGAGATAGTCTGCCCTTCGCCGATGGGCAGCGGGTCATCCATATATGCGCAGTATTTGAGTGAATCGGGCAAAAATAGCGCGCGATCAACTTTCATCATGGCGTTCAATACGGCTTCATTCTTCACACCGCGCGCCTGTATCTGTCTCTTGACCATATCCTTCAGACAATTGTTTGCAGTCCCTATCTTTTTCCGCCACATATTGATGAACCTTAATAAAATCCGGTTAACGTTTATCCTTTGTCTCATGATACTCCTGTTCGGTGTTTACGCTCCAGATATTTTCCTTATTTGTCCTGCCGCTGATTATATTTTGCACAGCCTCCATTGCGGTCAACATCGAGTGATCCTGATTATTATATCTGTGCATCCCGTTTCTTCCAATGAGAAAAAGATTCTCAAAACCATCAAGGTATCGGCGCACCTCCGAGAAACGGTCAAACGTTCCAAAATATCCCGGATAAGTCTTCGGCATTCGAATCACTGTCCCATCCAACACATCGCGCTTGTTGATAATGCCAATTCTATCCAACTCAACCGCCCCCTGTTCGATCATCTCAGAATCGGGCTTCTTCCAGAGCGCGTCAGTGTCCTGACAAAAATACTCCAACCCCAACCAAACCTTGCTCGGGTCTGCGACAAGATACGGACTCCAGTTGTTGAATATCTGAAGCCGCCCCACATCCACATCAGGCTCCTGAATGTAAATCCACGTGTCGTTGATTAATTTATTCTGAAGCGGGTTCGCAGGTTTGATTTTCAATTGATTAACCAAAAGCCCCACCGTGATAAAATCCCGATAAGTCAGCCCGTCGCTGATTTCGCGAACGTTTTCAGGAACGCCATGTCCCATCCCGCTAATAAAATCCTTTATCGGCATCGTGGAAAAAAAGTAGTCGCCATCAAAACGCCGAACATTCCCCTCGGAGTCGCGCGCGGAAACAGACACAATGCGGTTCTCGCTCGCCTCAATATTTTCAACTTCCAGCCCTGTGATGATTTCGCCGCCGCGCTCCCGAACAATGCGGGCAACCTCCTCCCACATCTGCCCCGGTCCGTATTTCGGATATAAAAACTTTTCAATCAACGATGTCTCCGTATCTTTCCCCGCGATGTTATCCGATTTTTTGAATACCCGTTTCAAAACGTGAACAATTGATTTCCAGACGGAAAGACCCTTGACTCGCTGCGCCCCCCACTCGGCGCTTATCTCCTTGCACGGTTTGCCCCAGACCTTCTCCGTATAGGATTTGAAAAAGGTCAGATATAACTCCTTGCCAAAACGATTGATAAAAAACTCCTCAAGATTTTTTGGGTTCCTAATGGGGAAGCAGGAACTCTTCAGATAACTCATTCCGATTTTAAAAGTCCGCCACGCGCCGAGATTTGCAATCGTGCGACCGCTCAACGTGATAGGGTAATCGAAGAATTTCCGGAAGCAATAAATGCGCGATTTGCGGTCGCGCAACAAAAGGATTTTTTCCATCTCCTCAATCCGCGCCGAATCCTTCTCCAGAGGCATAACCTCCTGCCACCATTCCATCACGCGGTCGGATTTGGAAAAAAAACGATGCCCGCCGATGTCAATCCGATTGCCCTTGTAATTGACCGTTCTCGAAATCCCGCCCATGAATTGACTCTTCTCAATCACAATCGGAAGAATCTTTGTTTTTTGGACCAACTCATATGCGGCGGTCAGCCCCGCGGGTCCCGCACCAATAATAATAGCTTTTTTTATCATGGCATCCTTTTTTTGCAGATTTTGTTATTATCTTTCACACCCGTTCCTGCCTGACAAGCAATTTTTAACCGATGCAGAATTCCCGCGCCAAAATCCTTGACCTTTGCCACCTCGATGATAATAAATCTCCCAATGTAATTGATAATAAAGATTCCAGCATCGTTTGAGAATTCTTGTGCAGAAAAACCTATCCCATCAAAAATCTGATTCCCCTTCCTCTTACAAAATATTTTACTGGCTGTGTTTTATTGTATGCGGTGTTTTTATTACAGCTTGGCTTGTGAGGCTTGCAGGTTATTCCAGCCCGCTTGTGTATAAAGAAATCATCTATGCGCGCGAAAACGCCGACTGGATTCGGCAACACGGTCATGATGTAGAAGGCGATTGGATTTTCGAGAATAACGCCCTTCTTCTCCCCGCCGGCGGAAAAGGCGCAATATTTTTTAGAAATGGAATCGCCGCCGATGATAATGATTGCGTCAACAAGTTTATCGTTTTTTATCAGATACACACCGCAAAAATTAAATCTCCAGATACTCAAGTCATTGTTCAAACAGGTGTTGGCAAACCAAAACATCTCAAACTCAACGGGAAAACTTTAACCCTGCGCGATAAAGTCGCAAACAAACAAACCCGGCTTTCTATTACCGCTCAAGTCGGCGCCGGCGCCGCTCCCGTGACAATCCTCCGCCGCATCGAACGAACTGTTTATACAAAAAAAGCGCAAAATAATATCATAACGGTATTATTCTTTTCCATTGCGCTCTGCATCGCAGCATTGATTTTTTACAGTAAGCGAATCGGAAATGAATTAATATTTATTTATATTATTATAATTATCTGCAGCGTTTCCGGCTTATTTGCAAACCTCCTTCCATGGCTGACAAATATAATTTTTGTGATTATTATTCTTGCCATGGGAATAATCCTTTCACGGCGCAGCCTTGCCGGTGCCCCTCCACAAAAATTCCTCATATTATTATGCATGATTATCGCAATGGGATATAACATGCGCTGGATCAATCTTGTTGAGAACGTGGGGCAACACCTCGACCCCGATGCCGTTGGATATTTTGACATAGCACAAAAAGGCGGAGGTCTTTTTCAAACAGCAACAACTCTCGCTCCTTATATTCGCGAACCTCTCTTTATCTGGCTCATAAAAATAATATTCCTGTTTTTATCCAAAACGCAGACCGCTCTGCGTATCCTCACATTCCTCCTCTCGCTTGCCGTCATACCCGCGGTTTATATCGTCGTAAAACGCATCACCGACGCTCGCGCTGGCTTGGGCGCCGCCTTTGCATGCGCCGCAAATCCATACTTCATCTTCATGAGCGCGCGCGGCTTGAGAATGGAATTATTTATTTTATGCACCCTCGGTTTGCTCTACGCCCTTATCCTCATGCAAGAATGGGCAAAATGGGGCTGGCTCTGGACAGGACTCGCCGCCGGCGCCCTCTGCTTGACGCAGGTCACATCTTTGAGTTATGTTATTCCGCTCATCATTTATTTCGGATGTCGGCGCAGCGTCCGTCCCCTTGCACTTGCCGCCGCTCTCGTAATGCCCCTTTTCATGATTGCGCCGCACCTGCATTTCAATTACAAACAATTTGGGGATCCGCTCTATTCCACCAACATCCATGCCCGCTTCTATCGTAACCGCGAGTTCGTCGGTCGCCCCGGTTTCCCCACAGTTCAAGAGGTCAAGGCAGATCCTTACACGGGCGAACCCATCACATCATATGGATACATTATCAAACTCCACACAATCCCGCAAATAATTAAAATCTCAAGCCGCGGTCTTTACAGAATCTTCATTCGCGGACATGCCGCCAACGGACTCCTCGCGGGAAGCCGTCTCCTGCTGATATTATATTTCATCGGCATAGCAATTATTGCCGTTTCAGAAAAACGCAAATGGCTGGGTATCGCCATCGTCATCGAGGCGCCAGCCATTTTTATTGCCGGCATAGAACTTGACTGGCGTCTCACCATGCACGTTGCGCCGATTGTTTATCTCCTTCTTATGACAGGACTATTCAACATCATCAATATTTCAAAGGAGGGAATCCGATATGCGTGTCGCCATTTTTGTGTCCGGTCGCGGCTCGAACATGGAGGCGATCCTTAACGAAAAAAAGAAGGGGAATCTCCCAAATGCGGAAATTGCGCTCGTCCTTTCCGACAAGGCGGATGCCCCCGCACTCGAAAAGGCGAATGCCGCGGGAGTGAAAACAGTCTTTGTGGATTCCAAACCTTATCGAAAAAATCGCGAAGGCTATGACGCCGAAGTTCTCAAAGTCCTGCGTGAACATAATATCGAATTTATCGTCCTTGCCGGTTTTATGAGAATCATCACCCCTGTTCTCATCGAGGCTTTCTCCCATCGCATCATCAACATTCATCCTGCCCTGCTGCCGGCGTTCCCCGGACTTCACGCCCAAAAACAAGCCCTCGATTACGGCGTCAAAGTCAGCGGTTGCACCGTTCACTTTGTGGATGCCGGCATGGACACAGGACCTATTATACTCCAAACCGCAATCCCCGTCAATCCGGACGACACAGAAGATACCCTTTCAGCCCGCATCCTCGAATTTGAGCACCGCCTTCTCCCGCGCGCCCTCGACCTCGCCACAAGCCGCCGCTTGCGCGTAGATGGAAGAAAAGTTTACTTATTATAAGGAAGCCGTTTCCTATTGACGCGCATATCAATAAAATTGACCTGCGGAATTCTCCAACGCGGAAATCCCATAAAAGAAAAACAAGGGCATCCCGCCGCTCGCGCTTCCCAAGTATTTAAGTAAAATTTTCTGCAACGATTCTCCGCTTGACAGGGGAGCAGACTGAAAGGGTAAAAAAACATTTAAATTATTTTTTGCAATTTAGTGCAAAGCGAAAAACGCATCTTTTGTTTGGACGGGATGGAAAATGGCGCGATTGGTCATTGAATCCGGCGCAGATGTCGGCATGGTCTTCCCGATTATCAACCTCACTGTTTCCATTGGACGCAGCGTTTCAAACTCCATTCAAATTATTGACCGCAAAGTATCCCGCCATCATGCCGAAATATTTTTTAAAGATAGCGCCTATTATTTCCGCGACCTCGATAGCAAAAACGGCTCGCTCATCAACGGCAAGCCCTTCACCAGTGAAATGCCGCTGGTTAGCGGAACCCAACTCACGCTTGGCGACACCATCCTCGTCTTTGAATCGGGTCCCGAAGACATTGACCGTTTCAGCGAAACCACATCGCGGATGATTCGCATTGTGGATGACTCCGGCTGGGGGCAGCCCCGCAGCTCCGTTGCCGCCGGTAAACAAATGCCCCTTGAACTCGAACTCCCTAAAGACCAACTCCCCAAAGATTCAGATAAACGCCTTACCATTCTTTATCAGGTGGCAGACGCCATCCGCAACATTCTCAACCTCGACGACCTGCTCGAACAAATCATGAGCATTCTTTATGAAGTCACCCAGCCCGACCGCGGATTCATTCTGCTCAAAGATGAGTCCGGCAAGGAACTCATCCCAAAGGCGGTCAAAAGCAAAAGCCGCGATGTGGATGAAATCCGTATCAGTAGCACCATCGTCCGCCAATGCCTGCATGACCGCGTCTCCATCCTTGTCTCGGATGCCGCAAGCGACCAGCGCTTTGCCGCCTCTGAAAGCATCATCATCAACAGCATCCGTTCCGCCATCTGCGCACCGCTTGTCTATAAAGAGGAAATATACGGCGTCATCTACATTGACACGCAAACGGGAGTTGCAACTTACGGCAATGAAGAATTGGAACTCGTCAACGGTATCGCCAATCAATCCGCCATGGCAATCGCAAACGCAAAACTCCACGCCCGCCTTGTCGAACAACACAAAATGGCAAAAGAGATGGAAATCGCCCGCACCATCCAGATGAATCTGCTTCCCAAAGTCTATCCCACTCTTGAAGGCATTGACATCTCCGCTATGAGCATGCCCGCTAAAAAAGTCGGCGGCGATTATTACGATTTCCTCCCCATGCCGGCGGGCAGCCGATATGGAATCGCCATAGCCGACGTCTCCGGCAAAGGCGTCCCTGCCGCCATTCTACTTGCTACCATCCGCGCCTCCCTCCAAATTGAAGCCCAACAAAAAGACGCCGTCGTCACCAACGTCGTCTCGCGCTTGAACAAGATGGCATTCCGCGACGCATCCAACAACATGTTCATCACGATGGTATATGGCATCCTCGACCCAGTTAAAAGAACTTTCGAATACACAAACGCCGGACACGTTTATCCTCTGCTGTTTGATGCTACGGGCAAGATAGCTCAGCTCAAAAAAGGCGGATTCTTTCTCGGTATCATGGAAAACTCCGAGTACGAATCCGAAACTATCAACCTTGAATCCGGCCAAACCTTCGTTCTGTATAGCGACGGCGTCACAGACACCATGAACAAATCAGGCGAACTGTTTGGCATCGAGCGACTCAAAAAAGTAATACGAGCCCACCTGCATTGCACAGCGCAGGAAATCCGCGACGCCATCCACGAAGCGTGCCTGGAATTTCGCAAAGAGGCAGACCAATTCGATGACTTCACGGTCATCATTATGAAGATACAATGATTTGAAAACCCAAACCGAAAGGAGTTCTTGTTATCATGCGTAAAAGACTGCTCATCGCCCTCATCTTATCCCTTGCCATAGCAAACACACAGGCTGGAGTCGTGGGTTATTTCAGGGATAGGGGAGCGGATTTCCTCGACCTTTTCCTTTTCCGCATCAGCGCGCCCCGCGGCGCCCGCGGTCTGGGCGTTCGCGCGCGAGCCACAGCCCTTGCCCAAGCTAATGCCCTCTACTTTGAAGGCGAACAGTTCGGCATGGATCGCCGCGGCATCGGAGTCTGGGCGGAGCGCCGCACGCAGGGCGGCATCAGCCTCCTTTCCTTTTCCAATATCGAAAACGATATTGTCTGGGGCAACTATTTCCTAAAACCCGATACCCCTTGGATGAAATACGAAGAGCGGGGGCTTATCCGAAACGATAATTATTGGGATGATGGACGCCACGATTTCTTCTCCGTCAGCGCGGAAGTCCAGCCCATCCTCCTGCCCGGCGTCGAGATCGGTTGTTACCCCGTTGAAATTGTGGACTTCATCGTCGGGTTCCTTACGCTCGACCCACAAAATGACGATCTGGCGCGTGTCAAAAAATATGCCCCAGAATTTTCCGACAAAGAAACCTCGGATACAGCCGAACTCATAATCCTCCCCGAGGATATTGACACCCTTATGCTCTCAACAATACCGCTGGAACAAACCAAAACAGAGACCGCCAATCCCTGATACCCCGCTTGGAACAATCCTCATACGGCGCGCACACAATTTGAGCAAAGATGAACCATTGCCATTCATTGTCCCCCAAATTTTATATATTAATTGTTTGACTCTTTTTTTCTCAATTTAAAGATTTCTTACAACTATATATCAGGAGCAAAAAAATGAAAAAATTTTTTTCCAAATTGCGCAACATCCTATGTATTTTCGCCGCGCTTGCAGGCGTCCTCTTCATTTCATCAGCCGCCGTCGCCCAAAGCCTCCCCGATCTCACTGTCACAAATGCTACTTACACCCCCGCCAACCCCAACACATCCGACGAAATCATTCTTTCGATTACTGTGCGAAACCAGGGCAAGGCAATTGCGGAAAATATTTTTGTCTCTATCTTCGTTGATAATGAAGAATTTGATTATTATTTTATCCCCGATCTTGAGCCCGGCGAATCATCCACTGATGAAATCGAACTCTGGGACCTGACGGCAGGCAGACGCACAATCAGGGTTGAAATCGACCCGGATAATGAAATCTCTGAATCCAACAAAAAAAACAACATCCACACCTTTTACATGACAGTGGCTCAAGGACCCCAACCCGATCTTGTCATCACATCAGCAACCATTGAGCCTCCCAATCCCAGCGCCACAGACCAGATAATCCTGAACATCACAGTCAAAAATCAGGGCGCCGCGCCCTCCGATGAAACAGAACTCGATGTTTATGTAGATGGCGACCTATTTGATACATGCTATATCTTTGACCTTGATGTAGGCGAAACTCAAACCGAAGATGTCAACCTCTGGTATCTTCCAGCCGGCAATCACGCAATCTGGATTGCCGTTGACCCAGATAATATCGTTAAAGAATCCAACGAAAATAACAATTCCTATAACCTCGCCATGAACGTTAACTTTGGCTTTTTTAATACCAAAATATCCGGCGCTATCAAAGATTTAGAAACTCAAAAGCCCGTCAACGGCATTATCGTCCAACTTGATGGCGGCGCATTCCAGACATACACAAACGCAAAAGGCGAGTTCTCCATCTACGGCGCAGCCCCCGGTATGCACAAATTGCAAGTCTGGGGATTCGCCTATAATTTTCAACAATTCGATATCTACGTTTTCGACGATAAAGACACCGCCATCGCTGAAATTGCTATGACCAAACTCGACGGCACCGTTGTCGGGCGCATCGTGGACAGCCAGACAGGTGAGCCTCTTGCAGCAGCCACAGCGCAACTCGATGGCGGCGGCGTTTGGCGCACCCTCACCGATGAACAAGGTTATTTCATGTTCCTTGGCGTCACCCCCGGCGCCCACACCTTACAAGCTTGGGGATACGCCTATAACTTTCAGGAACAACCTATCAACGTCAAAGAAACCGGTGCAACTGACGTCGGAAGCCGCGGCTTCACCATCATCCCCGACACCATCCGCGGTCAAATCATTGACGCCGGCACAGGACGCCCCATTATGAACGCCCACGTTCAATTTGACGGCGGCGGTCTCGGCAAAGAAACAAAGACCAACATCACCGGACGCTTCATCCTCGTCAACGTCCCCGCAGGCGCGCGCCAATTGCAGACCTGGGGATGGGCTTACCAATTCAAACAGATTGACGTCGCACAGAACGCCGGCGCCGCAACAGACGCCGGGCAGATAGGCATCAACCCCGTCGGCGGAACAGTCAACGGACGCCTCCTCGACGCAGTCAACGGCTTGTCCGTCTATAACGCCGTCGCCCAATTGGACGGCGGCAATAAGGCCTCATGTCTCACAAACAGCCTCTTAAACGGCGACTTCATCATGTATGACGTCACCGGCGGAACCCACACCTTCCAAACATGGGGCTACGCCTACCGTTTCCTCCAGCAGGAAATAACCGCAACCGAAGGCAACAACCTCAACCTTGGCGACATCCTCCTCACGCCCGACCCGAACACATTCAACGGACGCGCCCTTGATGCAGGCACACGCCTTCCCATCTCCGGCGCAACAGTCATCCTCACCGGCAACGGACAAAACATATCGACCACAAGCTTCCCAGACGGACGCTTCGTCCTTCTCAACGTCCCGCAGGGCAATTACGACATCACCGTTGAGGCGCCTGCGCACAGCCTTGCCCACCTCAAAGCCGCCCATCCTGGAAACAACATCAACGCCGAAATCGGCGACGTCCTCCTCCCATAACTCCAAACTGCTTTCCCCCATCCCCCGCGGCGCATTCCCGCGGGGGATTTTTTTTGTCTGTGGATATATCGTTGTTCAAAATAATTAAGTTCATTGTTGATTGGTATCGGGGAGGCGTTTATACCTTTTTTAATCTTGATGGATGGAAAGAAAGTTTATCAGGGGGGCGGTTATGAAAAATTCTCAATACCGGAAGCATGCGTGCCTGATTGTCCTTTTTTTCTCGCTGGCTGCCGTCTGTATGGCGGAGCGCTGGACGCTCGTTGACTTCGGAACGAGCGACGCCAACTCCTCAAAGCCTCACTCGGACTGGAATCAGATTCTGCGCCACCCGACCAATATGCAGTATGTTGATCCCGATGGCAATCCCGACCATCAAGGCATCACGGAGACGGACGAACTGGAGGAGGAAGCCCCCTCCTTTGCGGGCATTCGCGGCACAACGCCCATCGTCTTCCAACGCGGTCATAAAATTATTGTCACATTTTACAACCGCGCGGATTATGATATTTTCTTCGGCGCGCGCATCAGCCTGACCGATCCTGACAGCCCCGACCCCGCCGACACCTCCAATGCTTGGTATTCCCTCTACGCCGACATCGGCTACGGCTTGCCCCCGCAAAAATCCGTTGAGATGGAGTATTACATCTCCGACGCATCCATGCTGAACCAGCCAAATAGCCCGCCCTCCGTCGGCAGCGCCTACCTCATCAATGTCAATAAACGTTATCCCATGAGCGGTATCGTCATGATCCGCATTGAATACTCGAACGAGGCGGACCTGACGCCGCCAAGCGCCCCCGGCAATCTCAAGGCAGCGCCCTATGCCTCCACGACTGGTTGCGGCAAAAACCTCATCCGCCTCACATGGACAGCCTCCGCAGACCCCGCCCCATATGCCACCGGCGTGGATCGCTATCTCATCTATCGCAATAGCGAACTGCACGGCATCCTCCCCAATGATATGATGAACCACTATGGCGCGGATAATCTTCACTACATTGACCTGAACGTCCAGCCCGGCGCCACATATAAATACACAGTCACCGCCCTCGATGCCGCTCCTTATGGCATGTATCCGAGAGAGGAAAATCCCGCGCGCCGCCACGGCAATGAAAGCGCCCACTCCACAACCGTGACCATCACCGCGCCCGCCTGGGACTCCGCGGCGCTCATTGACCCATGGAGTCAAATTGAATACCTCGGCGGTATCCGCTTGCCCATTGATTTGGAGCCATACATGGATTACGCTTCGTGCGGCATCGCCTTTTATCCGCAGGGCAACGGCTCATTCAATCCATCAAACGAATGGCAGGGCTCGCTATACCTCCTCACAAAATATTGCGAGAGAGTCTGCGAGGTCAGCATCCCCAAAGCCGTTTTATCATCCAATATCGAAGACCTGCCAAGGGCTCGGACGCTTAAAGCCCCGGCGGATCTCTGGCCCCGAATCTATGATGGCAATTATTTTCCCGTGAGCGGCGGCTATGCCACAGGCGGGATCGCGTATCACCCCGGCGGCAATGGCGTCGGCGGTTATATTTATTACGGCATCAGCGATTTTTTCGGCACTGATGGCAATGCGCCCGCGCATGGCGTTTTTAATCTGGCGCTGACGCAGGGGCTTGGCGCGTGGCATATCGGCGGCGTCCCGCCCAATAACATTTCCTCCGCGCTGCACTCGATGATTCTTTTTCCCATATCTCAAACATGGGCAGACCTGCACACCGGCGGACGCTCCCTCATTGTGGGTAGCAATTACCTTGCTGGTTCGGGCGTGCCCTCGCATGGCGCGAGCCTTTATGCCATCGCCCCATGGGAAAGCGGCGCACTGCCCGCAAACGGCGGCTCATGCACGGCAGTTGAACTTGTGCGATACAGCTCGGGCGCGGACACTCAAAACCGCGTCATAAACTGGGCGATGGGGGAGTGGGGCGAGGGCGGCGCATTGCTCGAAATAGACGGACGCGCCGCCGTGGCGATTTCTTACGTCCGTAGCATCGGCGACTCATGGTATGGCGATTCACTCGGCGCCTTTAACTGCCTCGATGATATTCCCGAACCGCCCTTCGGGGAAAAGGGAACTGCCGCAACAGACTGGCGCACGGGGCTCATGCTTTACAATCCCGCCGATCTGGCTGATGTGGCGGAAGGCAAAAAGCAAAGCTGGGAGCCGCAGCCTTATTGCGTCTTCGACCTTGACCGCTTTTCCATGCTCCCCGGCGGCGGAGATGGAACGGCGGGCGCGATAGCCTTTGACTCGGCAAATAAACGCATTTATTACATCGAGCACAACGGCGACCCGGGATATGAATATGGCTACGGCATGATCCATGTCTTTGCCCTGCGTCCAGCCGCTGCCCCGACTGCCTATACTTCAGGATTGCTCGCCCATTAACAAGGACGTTGGGCATCAAATCGGCTTTTTATCTGGATTGCTGTCATTGCAAATATTTTCCTGTGTTCCATGTTGACATTTGCCGCATAAAAGTCGTTTATCCCATCTTAATAATGGCTTAGGCGGTCGAAACATGTTTGGGGAAATGTTCCATAAATCGGTCTCCTCAATTAAAAATAATGTCATCGCCGGCGTATTCGTCCTCGTGCCGCTGGCGGTCACTTATGTTGTTATGCGGAGTCTCATGGATATGGTCAGCGGATTTTTCAAGCCGCTCGTGGTTCCCTTCTTGTTCAAAGAAATCTCCCCAGCCGCCGAATTCTTTATAGGCATTCTCCTTGCTGGGCTCATATTATATCTCATCGGGCTTCTTTCCAAATTCCTTTTTGTTGCGCGCATCATCCGTTGGGGCGAAAATCTGCTTACTAAAATCCCGGGCATCAAATTCTTCTACCTCACTACGCGGCAGGTGATGGATTCCATCGCCCTTATGCAAAAAAGCGCTATGCACAAGGTGGTTATCATTGAGTATCCGCGCAAGGGAATGTTCGCGCTTGCTTATGTGGTCGGGGTGCTTCGCCGCAAGGACAATTCCGAGCCTTTCATCAATGTCTTTGTGCCTTCCACGCCCAATCCCACGACGGGATTTTTTCTTATGCTAACGCCGGATCAGGTTTGGGATATTAACCTCACCATTGAGCAAGCGACAAAGATTGTCATATCGGGCGGGATGCTGACCCCCGATGAATGCGTGGAAATGCGCCCTTTTGTTTGCAATATGGAAGAGTTTGATCGCGCCGCCAAAACGATGCAAAAAGATAACGGCATAAGGGGGGCAACATGAAAAAAATCCTGATGTTGATTCTCGCCGCATTCCTCGCGGCAGCTTGCAATCATACCCCGATTTCAAAAGATTTTGAAAAAACTGCCCGCCATTTTCGCGAGGATGTTCTCCATTTTTATGACACCATCTCCGATTCGTATTTCATCTTGGGTTATGAGTATTTCGAACTTTCCCGAGAGTTTGAAAAGAAAGGCAATCTCGAACAGGCGGCTTACTATAATGACAAAGCGACTCTGTATTACAATCTCAGCAAAGACATGAAAAACGCCGCTGCAGAAACACGCAAGTTTTCTCATGAAAAATAAAATTAACTCAAATGAAAGGATAAAATGATGGACACTCTTAAAAATGTGAAATTCGATGAAAAGGGGCTTGTCCCCGCTATCGCCCAAGATGCCCAAACTGGCGAAATTCTTATGATGGCTTGGATGAACGAGGAATCGCTCCGCATGACCATCGAGCGGCAAATCGCTTGCTATTACAGCCGCTCCCGCAAAAAACTTTGGATTAAAGGCGAATCTTCCGGCAACGTCCAAAAAATCCACGACATCCGCCTTGATTGCGACGGCGATGTCATCCTCCTCAAAATCAGCCAGACGGGCGGCGCCTGCCATGAAGGCTATTATTCCTGTTTCTTCCGATTGCTCAAAGACGGCAAATGGGTCGTTGACGGGAAAAAAATGTTTGACCCCGATAAAGTCTATTCCCATAAAAAATAATCCTAAAAACGAAAGGCGCTTGATGTTCCATCCAGATAAAAATGAATTTATCCAAATGGCAGCCCGCGGGAATCTCATCCCCGTCTATAAAGAAATTCTCGCCGATATGGAAACGCCCGTATCTATCATGAAAAAAATCTCCGATAACGATTTCGCCTTCCTCCTTGAAAGCGTCGAAGGCGGCGAATCGCTCGGACGCTACTCCTTTCTGGGCGCCAACCCCTCCATTATCTTCAAAAGCAAAGGGCGCGAGATTGACCTGATTTATCGCAATGATGAGGAAACCTACATAACCCAAAAATCCCCTCTGGACGAACTTCGAAATATCATGTCCCGATTCAAACTCGTGCCAAACCCCTCGCTTCCGCCCTTTATCGGCGGCGCAGTGGGATACGTCAGCTATGATGAAATCCGCAACATCGAACCCCGCATCCCAAACAACAACCCCGATGACCTGAACCTCCCGGATACCTTTTTCATGATTACCGACAACATCATCATTTTTGACCACGTCCGGCATAGAATACTCCTCCTCAATAACGCCCACATCAGAGGCAATCCCGAAAAAGCCTATGAAGAGGCTATCCGCCAGATTGAACTCATGCACGAAAAACTCCGCCTGCCCCTCCCCGCTGCCGAAATCAAGCGGGAAGCGCAGCCTATAAAAATCGAATCCAATATGACAGAAGATGAATTCAAAAACGCCGTCGAACGCGCTCGCGAATATATCTTTGCCGGTGACATCTTTCAGGTTGTTCTCTCCCAGCGCTTAAAGACCAATTTCACATGCGCCCCGCTGGATATCTACCGCGCCCTGCGCGCCATCAACCCCTCGCCCTACATGTTCTTCCTCAAATTTGGCGGATTAAAAATTATAGGCTCCAGCCCGGAAATTTTAGTCAAAGTTGCCGGCGATCAAATTCAAATACGCCCCATCGCCGGAACGCGCAAACGCGGTTCATCGCCCGATGAGGACAAGGCGCTGGAGGCGGAACTCCTTGCCGATCCCAAAGAGCGCGCAGAGCACATTATGCTCGTGGATCTGGGACGCAACGATTGCGGGCGCGTGGCTGAGTTCGGCTCCGTCTTCGTGGATGACCTTATGACCATTGAACGATATTCCCATGTCATGCACATCGTCTCGAATGTTCGCGGAACCCTTGCCCCCAAAAACGATGCCTATGACGTCCTGAAGGCGTCGTTTCCTGCGGGAACAGTTTCCGGCGCGCCAAAAGTGCGAGCTATGGAAATCATTGACGAACTTGAAACCATCCAACGCGGACCTTATGCCGGCGCCGTCGGCTATTTCTCATTCAGCGGAAATCTCGATTCCTGCATCACTATACGCACCATCATCACGCGCGGAGATTCCGCATACATACAAGCGGGCTGCGGCGTCGTCGCCGATTCCGTCCCTGAAACGGAATATCAAGAAACTCTTAACAAAGCGCGAGCGCTGATACGAGCGATTGAAATGGCGGAAGCCGGACTCGAATAAAAAAGCGAAGATGATTTTAATATGAGGATGTTTTAAACCATGATCTTCATGATTGATAATTACGATTCATTCACTTACAACCTTGTCCAATATCTGGGCGAACTTGGAGCGGAGCTTGTTGTGAAGCGCAATGACCAGTTCGCCCTCGATGAACTGGAGCGTCTCAAACCTGACCGCATTGTCGTCAGCCCCGGACCCGGCACGCCCAACGAAGCGGGGCTTTCAATCGAGGTCATCCGCCGTTTTGGCGGCAGCATCCCCATCCTTGGCGTTTGCCTCGGACATCAATGCATCGGTTGCGTCTATGGAGGGGAGATTACCCGCGCTCCGCAAGTCTGGCACGGAAAAACCTCCATGATTCATCACAAAGGAAACGATATCTTCGCCGATTTGCCGAACCCCATTGAGGCAACACGCTATCATTCCTTGATTGTCCGCCGCGAAAACCTTCCCGATATTCTTGATGTCACAGCATGGACAGATGACGGTTTGATTATGGGCATGCGCCATAGGCAGTATCCGGTTTTTGGCGTGCAGTTCCACCCGGAATCAATCCTGACGGCTTCCGGAAAAAAGATACTAAAAAACTTTTTGGAGATTCGTTGATAAAGGAGACGGCGCATGATTAAAGAAGCCATTGCCCGGTTGTTCACCGAAGAACCCTTGTCGGAAGCAGAATCAAAACATGTCGCCGAGGAAATCATGTCCGGCGAAGCCACGCCCGCTCAAATCGCCTCTTTCATCACAGCTCTCCGCATGAAAGGAGAAACCGTCGAAAATATCCTCGGATTTGTCCGCGTTATGCGGGAGAAAGCAACGCCAATCGCCGTGCCGGAAGGCGTTCCCATTCTGGATACCTGCGGCACAGGCGGCGATGGCTCGGGAACTTTCAACATCTCCACAGCCGCCGCGCTCATCTGCGCCGCGGGCGGCGTCAAAGTCGCCAAACACGGCAACCGCGGCGTCTCGAGCAAATGCGGCAGCGCAGACGTCCTTGAAGCCCTCGGAATCAAAATTGACATCCCGCCGGAAGCCAGCGCCCGTATCCTTGATGAATTGAATTTTTGCTTCCTCTTTGCACCGCTATATCACAAAGCCATGAAATACGCCATTGGACCGCGGCGCGAAATAGCCATTCGCACCATCTTCAACCTCATCGGTCCACTCTCCAATCCCGCCAAAGCCACTTGCCAAGTGGTCGGCGTATTCAATACCAACCTCGTTGAAACATTTGCTCGAACCCTTGCAGGGCTTGGAACGCGCCGAGCCCTTGTAGCGCACGGCTCAGCGGGCATGGATGAACTCTCGCTCGTTTCCGCATCCGCCATTGCGGAACTCAAAACCGATGGCAGCATTGATTTTTATCCCGTCGAACCGGGCGAGCTCGGTTTGAAAAGTTGCGACATTTGGGATTTGGTGGGCGGCGACGCCTCTCAAAACGCCGCCATCATCGAAGGAATTTTCAAAGGAGCCAAAAGCCCTAAAACAGATGCAGCCCTCCTGAACGCGGGAGCCGGTCTATACATCGCTGATAAATGTGATTCCATTAAAGAGGGCATCCAACTTGCCCGCGAAATCATCAATTCGGGCGCCCCGATCAAACTGATAGCCGGCCTTCGCGAAATGACAAACAGCGTCCTTTGACCGGATTAAACTCCATTAAAAATTAAATCTTACAGAGGCGTAGATGTTCGAGTTCTCCTCGAACTGTCCAAAAAAGGTGTGCTCCTCTTTCCCGATAAAAATGTTTCCCCCTATCTCTCCCTCCCAGCGATCCGAAAATTTATATCGCACCTTTGGACGGATATAAACATCCGCGTCTGTTGGAGAGTAATAAGCAAATAATGATAAACGCAGATTTTGATTCATCATCAGCTTAGTCAGCCGCAGCGTCACAACATGGCGGTCTTCATCTTTAGCGTGTATGCCCTCGGGCAGCGTCCGCCTATAATCATCGTAATCCGCCATATACTCAACGTAATACTGAATCGCCCCCGTCAAATCCTTCGCAATCTCCTGCTCATAACCGACAAGCAGCCGTATTTCGCTGTTGCGAATCATCGGATCTTTGCCGCGCCGGTCATCTTTTGACTCATAATAACCCGCCTCAATATTTCCGATGCCTTTCAGCACATTCCCCCGCAGGCTCGCCCCATAAACGGACAGGCGGGGAAAGGTGGCGCTGCCAGTATAAGGATTCATCCCACCCGGACTCTTCCAATAACCGTTGTAATAATAGAGCGCCGGCTCCCAGCCGCTGATATTTTTGTAAAGACGCAGCGCAATCTCATCATCGCGAAACCACCTGTCTGGCAGAGCCGCATCCAGATGATCATCCTCGCCTGCGCTCCGCCCCAAAGCGTCGCTCCAATAACTTATCCGCCTGCCCGTGATATAACGATCCGGATCAAATTGCGGGGTATAGACCGCATCCAAATCGAAATAATTGAGAAAAAAACTCGCTTTAATGGCATCGGAAGGCGCTTTTAAATATTCATCATCCCGACCAAGAAAAAAAGAATTCCAGTCTTTGGGAAAAAGATCGTTAATAAAAAGCATGTCGCCAGTGCCCCAAGTGAGCGTCTGACGCCCTATCTTCAAATCCAAAAATTCAAGAGGGGAGAAGGCGATATTCGCCTCGCGCAGGTCGCCCTTTGCCATTTCCTGAACAGCGTCGTAATAAAAATCCGATTTCAATTTCGCCTGCGCCCCAAGCAAAGACCACGAAGTTTCAAGTTGAAGCCGCGATTCGCCGATGGTGGCAGTGCGCGAAATCGTCTTATTATCCTTGAGGCGAACCCCTCCGCGCGCCTCAACAAATCCGTGAATCTCGGAAGGCAGGTTCTCCCGAATCTTTTTTGCCAGCGCGCTTCGCAGAGGATTCAACGCCCGATTGACGGACATGACGCTTGTAGTTCCTTCAGCCACATCCGACGTCTCTTCACCCAAGGCAACGCCGTCGGATAAGTAAAACGCAAGCCATACCGACGCCAGCATCAAAAAACCGAATGCAAGCTTGCGCATCATCAATTCCCCTTCAACCACTTCTGCGGCGCGCGGCGAAGGTATCGCTCCGTAAAAATATCGCCCGGAAGACCAATATTATATTTCACATTGGAAAAAGTCATCACAGTATTCCCGCCCGTTGCCAGATTGGAAATCTTCGATTTGACAGCCGTTGCAAAACCATCGAACGTCCCCGTTTCCAGAACTTCCATCGTCCTGTATAACTTGCCGTTTTTGTCCAAATATTCCGCCTTCATCGGCAGAAAAGTCGCTTTGTCTATCCAGACCTTGTAAGATGAAAATTCAACAGACTTGGGATCCTTCGGGTCGTTCTTAACAACATAATATTTGTCATCTGTGGATTCGAGCGTGTGCGTATCCTCCGCAAGCGATCGCCCTGAAACATCCTCATAAAGATAATCAGACCCAACAAAACTCGTGCGTTTATCCGAAGCGGCAATCCGTTTGACCAAATCCAGCGCGGGCAGATAAAGCCAACGGTCGTCATCTTTTGTGACATGTTTCCAAACCATGAACGCCATATTGCGATGATCCGCTGGCTTATCAAAATAAACATAATATTTTTGCGCCTCATCCTTTTCGTCCTCATTCAGACGAAGGATCGTCATCCCGCGCGATTGCGTCCCGCCCTGTCCGAATGTGATTGTCATGTCCACATTGGCGCGCCCGTCTTTCCCTTGATAATAAGAAACATGATTCGCCTTTTTCACAATCTCATCAACAGACAGCGTCTTTTCCTCCGGCTTGGCGGAAACGTCTTGAGCCGCTCCCATCGCCGCCGCGAACCAAATCATCGCCGCGCAGAACAATAATAGAACTCCTGCGTGTTTTTTCATAATCATCATTCCCCCTTCGATTGTGTTATATCGCGCATGCGACAGGCAGCGCGTCTTGATAATATCCCGCAGGTCACAGCCAAAATCGGTATGATAATGGCGCTGATAATGCTCATCGTTTCCCATCTCAAATTCAAAAATTGATGCAGATTAAGCCACACCATAATCACAGTAGCGATGGATGTCACAGCGCAAAGACCGCAGTTGCATGTCATCGAAACAGGATTCCGGAAATTTTTGAACAATATCTTTTCAAGCGTTTGCACAAGGGCGGGCAGAATTAAAAGTGTGGCGATGCCCGACAACAAAAGAATGGCGGAAAAAAACAGTCCAACTGTTTTGTATGGCACAAGCGGCGCCGCCACAAGCGGAAGAAAACCGAACGCAATCACGATGATATTTCTCATAATCGCACGCGCCGGCTCGTCAAACATTCGCGCCTTAATAGATGCCCAAGTTCTCTCTCGGGAACCCAAAACCAGCATTTGTGCGCGTGTCAAAAAATGAATTGCAAAATCCACCGCCAGCCCCAACGTCAGCGCCGATAGCACCGCCACAGGCATATCGTAATCCTTCCCGACAAACCCAATAAAGGCGTAAACACCCGCCACCGTCACCGTCATCGGTATCATGGCAATGGCTCCCCAAAATACCGAGCGGAAAAGAATCAACATCATGACAAAAACTATCAAAAAACTGCCCACAAAGGATTGAAGCATACCCACAACCATACGCTCCTGCCAGATGACGTTAATATACGTCAACCCAAACCAGTCGTGTCGCAACTCAATCGGCGCCTTATGCTCCTTCAGATAATCGTCAACCATCTTCACCACGCGGGACATATCCTTGTTATCCCCGCTTTTGAGTTGCACCCAGATATTTGCCATCTTATAATCCGTAGTCACCAGATGCCACAAATCTCCCGGCTTGTGGCTGCTTTGGAACGACGTCAGCGCCTGAGCCACGCCCGCCGATGTGTCCGGTATCCTGTAATACTCCTCGCTGCTCTCCATCAGCTCTTTGTATACCTTCATCACAACATCAGAAACTGAATTGGATTTCCCCACAACCGCCGATTTGAGCAACATCTGCTGAATGTCGGTAAGATATCGCAGCACATCCGGCCGCTTAAAAGGTTCCCACGTCGTTGGAACAGATTCCGCAACGCCCTTTATCTCCTCCCAAACCTCTGCGTCATCGCTGCTTACTTTCTCAATTTTTGAAATAAAAAAAGTCTTTAGTTTATCTGCAAGGTCTTCGATACTGACCGCCTGCGATGCCGCCGTTTTCAAGTATTCTTGAGCCTCGTCAATCAGGCTGCTCGAATTGGGATAATCTCCATGCAACTCATCCTTGAGCCTCTGCAGCGACTCATGAACATCCGCAGCAAAAAGCGCCGGCGTCCCTCCCGCATCCTTTGCCTCCAGGACAAGAAAAGCCATATATGTCCCGCCGAAATGGCGGTTCAATACATCATCAGCCACTCGAATAGGATGCGATTTTGTGAACCACTTAACCGGATTATCGTTCACCTGAATTTTGGATATGCCAAAAAGAGAAACAATCGCCATAATCGCCGTCACAATAAGAATTAACGGCGCTGCGCGATATACGCCCTTGCCCAGTTTGTTTAAAACGCCCGATTCCTCCGCTTCTTCGGCGCCGCCTTTTTTCGCGCCAAAATTAAGAAGCCATTTATCGCTGATGGTCATCGTGAATGCCGGAACAAAAACCACAGTCAAAAGCCATGATACCGCCACCCCATACGCCACAAAAAGACCAAAGATTTGAACCGGCGGAATCGGCGTCAAAGCCAAAGAGGCAAAACCCGCAACTGTGGTCAGCGAAGTATAAAGCATCGGCGTGAAAAGCTGGGACATTACATACTCCAGCGTTTTCCGCTTATCCTTCCACTGCTGATATCTCTCATAAAATTCTGATTTGATGTGAATGGAGTTTAAAACCGCTATCGGCATGACGAATATAGGAATCATCGAACTCATGATGTGAACAGGATACCCCAGCGCAATCATCAGCCCCATCGTCAGGATAACGGATAAAAAGGCGACGATAAGCGGACTGATTATGATAATGAGCCTTTTAAAAAAGAAAAACATCAAAATGAAAATAATCAACATCGCCAGCGGCGCGGAAAGCGCCATCTGCTTGAACATCTCAACGCCAAAGGTGTCCTCCGCAACAGGCAGCCCTGTAATATGATACTGTTCATCGCCGCTGAACGTGGCTATCTTTTTCTTTAATTCAACATAGAGGCGATGAGAAAGATTCTTATCTGTGATAGGCAGATAAATGCAAATCGCTTTGCCGTTTTCAGAAAGAAGCGTTCCATAAAGCAGCGGATTGTTGCGCGCATTATCCCGAATTTTCAAAGCCTCCTCGCGCGTTTTTGGCGGCTCCGCCATCAGCCACTCAAAGCGTACCGTCCCCAGACCCGCCTGTTCGATATTATCCACAGTGGATGGCGCAAGTATGTCCCGCGTAACAACGCCGATTGTTTTGCCCGGAACATGCGGGTCAGACCATTGCAGCTGACTGCAAAATTCCGTCATCTCATAAATCCGCGCAAGCGATGCGGGATTGAAAACACCGTCCGGATCCTTCTCATTCACCACGCCCAGCACAAGCATGTCGTGCATGTCAAAAGTCTTTTTCATCTCCTTGTGAAAGACACGCACCGCCTCCTTTTCAGAAAGCATATTCTCCGGGTCGGTGTCTATTTTGACTTTCATAACCGCAAGAGCAAAAAGAATAGCAACAATAACAGAGACAATGATGACCAGCCTCGGGTGATTTAGACTAAAGACAATGATTCTATTGGGGATATGTTCCTTACCATTTCCGCCGGATGATTCACGCTTCATAACAGTCAACCAACCTCCTTGAATTTATGATATCATTATTGGAAAATGCCTGATAACGCCTCGGCGACCAAACCCACATCCTCCCAGCGCTCTTCCTTGTTTTTCATCAAACATTTTTGAATAATCCCCATCAAAGCCGGCGAAACGCCTTCGATAGGTTTTGGTTCAACATGCAAATGCTGATAGGCAAGGTCCCCCTCATAAAAAGGCGGTCTGCCGCATAATAAATCATACATGGTGATTCCAAGCGAATAAATATCCGCCCGTTTATCCGCCGGCGTGCCCCGCACCTGTTCGGGACTCATATAAAGCGGCGTGCCAATCACAACGCCAGTCATCGTCGCATCAGAACCCTCCATCATCTTGGCAATGCCAAAATCGGTCACCTTCACCTCGTCATCTTTTGTGATCATGATATTGGCGGGCTTGATATCCCTGTGGATAATGCCGATGCTGTGCGCGTAAGAAAGCGCCTGCGCCGTCTGAATCATATATTTAATCGTCTTCTCAATCGGCAATTTCGCGCCGCTTTCGCGAATGATATGCTTCAAATCCGAGCCGTTCACAAACTCCATAGAAATATATTTCCGACCCATCTCCTCGCCGATATCGTGAATGCGGACAATGTTTTTGTGGCTCAATCGGCGGGCGTTGCGCGCCTCCGCCTTGAATCGCTGAAGCGCCTCAGGATTATTTGAAAGATTATCCGGCAGAATTTTTAAAGCCACCACCTCATCCAATTCAATATCCTTTGCCCGATACACAATACCCATCGCCCCGCGCCCTATCTCCTCAAGAAGCTCATAGCGGCGTTTGGCTTTATCAGAAAGACTATTCAGAATCGTCGTCTTTTCAAAAACCATCGGATCGCTTGTTGAACCCGCCAACATCTCAAACTTCGTGCGCACATTCCGATAATTAATATCTGCCGCAAAAAGCTGGCGATAAACTTGCTTCGCTCCCACAAGGTCGTTCTTCGCCTCATAGCGCTGAGCCAGATCATAAAGCATATCCTTCATCTCATCATCAATCGTAAGCTTCTTGAACTCCTGCATGGCAAGGTCGAGCATGCCTTTGCGGACAAAGCAACGCCCCAGATATTTAATAGATTCGCTTTCCCAGCGGAAATCCTGCGACGTGCGCTGAAAACAACTGATTGCAGAGTCAAATTGATTCATCGCTAAATACAACTTGCCCAATTCAAAACGAACCTCGATGTCATCTTTCTCCTCAAGAATAAACTCATACAGCTCTGAAATTTCCCGCTGCACATCCGGATTATTCGGCATAATCCGGTATGCCTGCTCCATTGCCTGCCGAGCCTCCTCCGTGCGCCCCAGCGTTTTTAAATGCGAACCATATTGAATCAGCGCTATCGCATTCTCCGGGTCCTTTGTAAGGATTTCTTGATAAGCGGCAATGATATGCTCCAAATCCTCAGGCGCGTTCTCAAAAAGAGTCTGAAGCTCGTTCATCGCCTCCCGAAGCCTTCCGCTCTCAATCATCAGGCGGCAGATGAACCAGCGCGCCTCCATCCAATCGGGATTTACAGCAAGCATCGCCAGACCGTCGTCAATCACCGCGCCCACCGATTTGGGATTGGCGGCAACCGCCTTTTTAAACTCTTCGATGCCGTCGCTGATTCGACCATTCGAAAGCAGGACACACGCCATAATCCGATGCAAAAAGTCGTTTTCCGGCGCAATCTGAAGCGCCTTCAAATACAAATCAGCGGCAGTGTCGTTCATGAGCCTCTTGTGCGCAAACGCCTGCGCCAGATTGACCAGCGCCTCTGGATCGTTCGGGTTCTTTTTTAAAAGCGAGCTATATTCCTCAATCGCCTCGTCTATCTTGTTGCTCTGCAAATCAGCAAGCGCCATAAGCCGCGAAAACTCTTCATCGCCGGGCAATCGTGCAAGGAAAAATTGGGCAAGGCGGGACGCCCCTTCAAAATTCCTGTTTTCAATATAACTCTTAATTAACTGCCGAGCGATGTCATCCCTTGTGTGATTTATCTTCAAGGCGTTTTCATAGGCGTGGATGGATGCCCCGTCCGTCTTTTTCTGCCGCATGAAAACCTCCGCCAGAAGAGTCGCAAACTCCGTATCATCGGGATGAACCTTAATCGCGGTCTGATAAATCTTTTCCGCACGCGCCTCCGTATAATGCCGAATCTTGTAAGAATCAGCCAGCTGCAAAATCAAGTCGTTATTGAATTGCCCAAGATCTATCAACTTCTCAATGCTTGTGATGGAAAGGTCGTAATCGAGCGACTTCTGCGCTATCTTTGCAAGGGCAAGCAGAATCTGAACATCTGATGGATTGAGTTGAATCGCGCGGCGATAAATATCCTCCGCCTCAGAATCAAAACGCCGTTTTTCATAATAAATATGCGCCACGATGCGCAAAATTTCTTTATTATGCGGAAAGTGGGAAAGACTCCTTTGATACACCTCCAGCGCCTGAGCATCCTTGCGGTTCTCAAGAAGATAATACTGGCTCTGGATGAGAAGCCCGTCCAGATTGGTTGGATCCAGTTCCAAAATACGCGCCGCGCATTTCGCCGCTCCGACGGAATTATTATCTTGGATGTGAATCTTTGCCATCTGGATGTAAGCCCCTAAATAATTATGATTGCCCTTCAAAACCGCCTCGCAGACCTCCCGCACCTCCGCATCCGTCTCTTTGGCATCCAGATAAGCGTCGCACAAAGCCTCAAGAAATCTCTGGTCATCTCTCCTATGCGAATAGACTTTCTTAAACACAGGAAGCGCCTTGCGCGTGCGAAAGTTCATGCAAAGATAAATATCCGTAAGCGTGTTATACATATCCAGATTCGCTTCCCTACTGCGCAACGCCCGCCGAACATATTTCCCCGCTGTCTCATATTCCCCTTTTTTCAGATAAATCTTCCCAATAATGTGTTCAAATGCCGCCTTGTTATCCACATGATCCAGCGCCCGTTGATATATGATAAGCGCCTTGTCTTCCATGATATCCGAATGCAGATAGGCGAGAGCCAGCGCCTTCAGCGCCTCCGGATTTTGCTTATCCATTTCGTATGTCGTCTCAAAAATGGGAATATTCTCTTTGTCGAATTCGCCCACCCGCATCAGCGCCTGACCCAGCGCTTGCATTATTCCGCGGTTTGCCGGATTTTTTTGCAACGCCCTCCGATAGCATTGGATGGCTGAGCCCAGCGATTCCCGTTCAACATAATCGCGCGCCTTTGCAATCAAACGCAGAGTTATGAACAACTTGAGCAATCTTGAAATGATAATGTAAAATAAGCCCGCGCTGATGAGAAATGCGCCGATATAAATGAAAAAATATCTCCTGAATTTGGCGCGCGCCAACATCTTTTGCGCATCCACATTACGTGGCTGCAAAGCCAACCAGCCCCTTGCGCCGGTCAACGCCTCGTCCCATTTACCCTCCCGAAAAGCCGCCTCCGCCGTTTCTTTGCGTTTGCGGACGCAGTTCAAAAGATAAGCCTTATGGTTCTCAATAAACTGATTGTATGCTTCGTCTATCTTGCATGTGCGGAATTGATTTCCGCCCCTTGTTTCCCAGAGCGCCTTGCCGGTCGGCAGGGGAGCGCTCCATTTGAATGTGCGGCAATGCGATCCCGCTTCCGAAATAACCATAATGCACGAGCGCGGAATATCCTCGACATTGAAAACAACAGGCGTTTTGACAAACGTTTTTCCCATCTCCCAAAAATTCCCGGCATCGCCCTTCGACAAATTAATAAAAAGCGATTTACCCCGAACATCGCCAATAATCAAAATCGGCGCGCCCCCGGGATTGTATATCAAACCGGGCTCGGAACTGTTAGAATAGGTGAGGCTGATGCGATCTTTTTCCCAAATGCTTTTGCCTGTGTTTCCGTCAAACCCAAAAATATAATGCTCGGTCGCAACAATTATCTCGTCTTTGCCATCATTTGTCAAATCCTGCAAAATGAGCGTTTGCAACGGCGGCTCATAAATAATCCGGTCCTTGCTCCAGAGCCGGCGAAATTCCCCGTTCTGAAAAAAAAGGACGTTCAAGTTCCCCGCCTTGTCCGCATATACAACCTCCCGGCGTTCATCGCCCGTTATCTGCCCCAAGGCGGGTATCGTTTCAATTCCGCGATTGTCATAATTGGTAAAACGAATCCGATTCGCCGGATTATCCCGGTCGAACGCCCAAATATCCCCGTTGCTTGTGCCAACAATAATATTGATTGCATCCAATGCGGTCACCGCGCCCACAGATGCAGGAGCTGTGACACGCGCATTGAGCGCAATTGTCC
This sequence comes from candidate division BRC1 bacterium ADurb.Bin183, assembly GCA_002070185.1. Lineage (GTDB taxonomy): Bacteria > Sumerlaeota > Sumerlaeia > MWCT01 > MWCT01 > MWCT01. The sequence goes on along the minus strand of MWCT01000004.1, from coordinate 39,824 downwards.
ACATCGCCTTCGCCTTGAACGGATAAACGGTTTTGTTCCCGTCGGCGCTATTATTGCGAATGAACTGATATAGCGAAACATTCCCCCTGTCGTCTGTCACAATAACCCCCGCCCGCCCATCTTTGGCATCGTTTTTTAATGGGATGAGCGTCGGCGGAAGGATGATGCTGTCAGACATATCTTCTCGAGCAAGAATTTTGCCGTCCGCGCCGTTGACAAGGTAAAGACGCTTGCCGCTTGTCCCCGCAACAATATCCACGCTTCCGTCGCCCGTAAAATTGCCCGCCACAGGGACAGTCAGGCTGTGCCTTTTATCCAGTGTTTTCCTCCAGATAATCCTGCCGCTCTTTGCATCCAAAAGACAAACCCTGCCCGTGTTGTCCGTAAAAAGGACCTCCAACTGCCCATCGCCATCCATATCCAGAACCAACGGATCTCCCGGTATAGTCAGCGGCAGCTTTCGCTCCCACATATATTCCGGACGGGATGGCAAATCCAGAGCAAAAAGAGCGGAAACATTTGATAACAAAAAAAACCCGCCAATAAAATAAAAGAATAATTTTCTCATAACTTTCTGTTTTGCAATCGCCTTTGGGCTTATATGTTCATCCATAACTAAAAAAAGGATAGGGCGGTCAAACGCCTTTTCGCAAGTAAAATGATAATCATTGCCCAACGCTGATAACCTCCTGCGGGATTTTAGTTGACAGCCCCCAGTCAAAATCACATTAACATAAAACATGAAAATACATGAATATCAGGCAAAGGAAATCTTTGCTCAATATGGTATCCCCACCGTGCTCGGCGAGGCTGCGCGCACAGTGGATGAAGTTTATGACTATGCCGTTAAAGCCGCAGCGCCCATCATGGTCAAGGCGCAGGTGCACGTCGGCGGAAGAGGCAAAGCAGGCGGCGTCAAATTCTGCCCCGACCCGGAAAAAGCCCGCGAGGCAGCCGAGAAAATTCTCGGCATGGACATCAAAGGATGTAAAGTCTCAAAAGTCCTCATCTATCCCGCCATAGATATAAAACGAGAGGCATATCTCGGCATCACCATTGACCGCGCCGCAAAAAAAATCGTCTTTATCGGCACATCCCAAGGCGGCGTAGAAATAGAAGAACTTGCCCGCGCCAAACCGGATGCCATCAAAAAAATACTTCTCGATCCCACCTTGCCGCCCGATTTATCGCTCTTTCAAGAAATGGGCGCGGCGCTTTATCCAGAACCTCTTCTTGCCGCCGAAGCCGCGGATATACTCGCACTACTATATGTAATCTTTCTTGAAAAGGATTGCACCCTCGTTGAAATAAACCCCCTTGTCGTCAATGGGGAAGGCAGACTCATTGCGGCAGATGCCAAAATCGTCTTTGATGACAACGCCCTTTGGCGCCACCCCGGATTGTCGCTTCTGCAAGATTTTGAACAGGAAAATCCAAAAGAGATTGAAGCGAAAAAATACGGGCTGACCTTTGTTGACCTCGACGGCAATATCGGCTGTATTGTTAACGGCGCAGGACTGGCTATGGCGACTATGGACATGATAAAAGCCGCCGGCGGGCAGCCCGCCAATTTCCTCGACGTCGGCGGCTCATCCAACCCCGATAAAGTCCTCAACGCCATCCGCATCATCCTCAGAAACCCCAAAGTCAAAGTCATCGTCATCAACATCTTCGGCGGCATCACCCGTTGCGACGACATCGCCGCGGGCATCATCAAAGCAACAGACTCCATGGAAATCCCCGTCCCAATTTGCGTCCGCCTCACAGGAACTAACGAAGATAAAGCCCGAGAAATGCTCAAAGGCACAAATCTCATCTCCGCCGACACTATGAAGAACGTCATTCAAAAAGCCGTTTCGTTTGTTTAGCATGAGGAGGTTTTAATGAGTATATTGATAAATGAAAACACACGGGTGCTGGTGCAGGGCATCACCGGACGCGATGGCTCCTTTCACGCGCTCGCTATGCGCGATTATGGCGCTAAAATAGTCGGAGGCGTGGTGCCCGGTAAAGGCGGCGAGTCGGTGGAAGGCATCCCCGTTTTCAACACCGTCGCCGAGGCAAAAGAAAAAACAAACGCCAACGCCAGTGTGATTTTTGTCCCAGCAAGATTCGCCGCTGCCGCCATGAACGAAGCCATTGACGCGGCGCTGGACATTGTCGTCTGCATCACAGAAGGCGTCCCCGTGCTCGATATGATGAAAATTTATAACCGTCTCAAAGGCACAAACACGCGCCTCATCGGACCTAACTGCCCCGGCATCATCTCCCCCGGAAAATGCAAAATTGGCATCATGCCCGGTCAAATTCACAAACAAGGGAGCATCGGCGTCATCTCCCGCAGCGGAACGCTCACCTATGAAGTTGTTTATCACCTCACCAAAAGCGGACTCGGCGAAACAACATGTATCGGCATCGGCGGCGACCCCATCGTCGGAAGCGGTTTTATTGACCTGCTCAAACTCTTTCAGGATGACCCGGAAACAAAAGGCGTGGCGCTCATCGGCGAAATCGGCGGCTCCGAAGAAGAGGAAACCGCCAAATTCATAAAAGAATCCTTCAACAAACCAGTCGTGGCGTTTATTGCCGGACGCACCGCGCCGCCGGGCAAACGCATGGGACATGCCGGCGCAATTATCTCCGGCGGCTCCGGAACCGCAGAGGCGAAAATCAAAGCCTTCGAAGAAGCAGGTGTTCCTGTTGCCGCCATGCCGGATCAAATACCGGAGATTATGCAAAACCTTTTAAAAAAGCGGGAAACAAAAATGGATAAACACGATGCTCTCAAAACATATCCGAAAGAAGCAACCCTTCGCAATGGACAAAAAGTCATCATGCGCCTTATGACGCCTGCCGATGAAACGGTGCTCTTTGAATTTTTCCGCGCACTCCCGGAAGAAGACCGCCTCTTCCTCAAGGAAGACGTCACAGACCCCAACGTCATCCACCGTTGGGCAAAAAACATAGACTACAACCGCGCCATCCCTCTCATCGCCATCTGCAACGACCGCATCGTCGCGGACGCACTGCTCCTCATGGACAACCACGGATGGTCACGCCATGTCGGCGAGTTCCGCCTTGTCGTGAGCCCGGATTATCGCGGACTGGGACTCGGCTTCATCCTCAGCAAGGAACTATTCCAACTTGCCATTTCCCTCAACATTGAAAAAGTCATAGCGCAAACAATCGAAGACCATACCGCTGTGATTCAAATCCTTAAAGCGATTGGATTCGATCGCGAAGCCGTTCTCAGAGACCACGTCAAAGACATTCATGGCAAGACGCACAATCTTTTGATTATGAGCAACGAAGTGAAATCCATCTGGAAAAAAATGGAAGACTTTATCCACGACACATATTCCGACCATTCGGGATATTATCGTATTTGACCTCGTTCACGTCTCTATGTTATGGTTTTTACTGTAATCTGTTCAAAGGAAACAATGTATGGAAAAAGAATCAACCACAAAAACGCCCCCCAAAATAAAAGGCGAAGTCTTCATCAAAAAAGAACGATGCAAAGGATGCGGATTCTGCATACAGTTCTGCCCGTCAAAAGTCCTTGCCTTCTCAAAGGAATTTAATGAAAAAGGATATCATTTCCCGGAGGCGGTCAACCCCGATGCGTGCATCGGATGCAACCTTTGCGGGCTCTATTGCCCCGATTTTGCTATTTTTTCCGTTCGCGAAAAAAAGTCAAAGTAAAACCATGCGAGTAAAGCCATGAAACCAGATCCAAAAACCGTTCTCACAGGCACACACTTCCTCAAAGGAAACGATGCCGTTTGCGAAGGCGCTATCTCTGCCGGCTGCAATTTCGTCGCAGGATATCCTATCACCCCTTCCACCGACATCATTGAACGCATCTCCAAAAGATTCCCCTTCACAGGCGGCACTTTCATCCAAATGGAAGATGAACTATCCTCTTCCATCGCCGTCTCAGGCGCCGTCTGGGGCGGGGCAAAAGCCATGACCGTCACATCCGGACCCGGATTCTCTCTCATGATGGAAAACATCGGATATGCCGCCATGACCGAAACCCCATGCGTATTCGTTGACGTCCAGCGCGGCGGACCATCAACCGGTCTCCCCACCCTCCCCGGTCAGGCGGATATGATGCAGGCGCGATGGGGTTCCCACGGCGATTACCAGATTATCGCCCTCTGCCCAGAAAGCCCCCAAGAATGCTACGACCTGACAATTAAAGCATTCAACCTCTCGGAAGAATACAGAGTCCCCGTACTCCTCATGACCGATGAATGCGTGGGGCACATGTCCGAGCGCGTTGTCATTCCGCCCGCCGATGAAATCGAATTATCGCCGCGCCGCTACACCACGCTGCCGCCTTCGGAATTTCATCTCTTCCGCCCCGGCAAAGACCTTGTCCCGGATATGATTAAGGCGGGCGATGGATATCACGTTCATGTATCCGGTTTAACCCACGATGAGCATGGACGCCCCGTTATCACCCCAGAATGTCAGGATGCCCTTGTCAGACGTCTGGTCAATAAAATCCGTCAGAATGAGCCAAAAATTCGTATGGTTGAAGAGGATATCCCAGACGATTCGGATGTCATACTCGTCTCTTACGGCATCTCTTCCCGCATCGTCTTCCTCGTTAGAGAATTGGCGCGCAAAGAAGGCATCAAAGCTGGCATCATCCGACCCATCGTCGTCTGGCCCTTCCCCGAAGAAGTCTTCCGCAAAGCGGCTAAAAAATCGCGCCCCTTTGTTGTAGTCGAAATGAACATGGGACAAATCGTTTACGAAGTTGAACGCTGCGCCGCCGGACAGGCGAAAACCTACCTCGTTCCCCATGCCGGCGGAACTGTCCATAACCCCGAAGATATCTTAAAAATTATTCGCGAGGCTGTAAAATGAGTGTTGCAGTATCAAACCCCATACCGGTTAATCCGGTTGAAAAATACCTCCGCATGGAGCGTATCCCCCACATCTGGTGCCCCGGTTGCGGCATTGGAACCGCCCTTAACGCCTTTATCCGCGCCTTGGATGAAGCCGGCTTTGAACCCGACAAGGTCTGCGTTGTTTCCGGTATCGGCTGCACTGGACGCGTCGCCGGATATGTAAATCTCGATTCATTTCACACCACACACGGACGCGCCATCCCTTTTGCCACAGGGCTCAAACTCGCCAACCCCGAACTCAAGATTGTGGTCTTCAGCGGCGACGGCGACCTCATCGCCATCGGCGGAAACCACTTTATTCACGCCGCACAAAAAAATATGGACATCACAGTCATCTGCGTGAACAACTTCAACTATGCTATGACCGGCGGACAATACGGACCGACAACGCCCATCAGCGCGCAAACCAGCACTGCCCCATGGGGCAGCTATCAAGCGCCTTTCAACCTTCCTAAACTTGCTGAATCCGCCGGCGCTGTTTATGTCGCTCGATGGACGACATATCACGTGCGTCAGATGAAAAAATCCATTCTGGAGGCGCTTCGAAAAAAAGGGTTCTCATTTGTGGAAATCATCAGCCAATGCCCGACCCTCTACGGACGCCGCAATAAATTCCGCGACGGTATCACTCATATGGAATGGTTCAAAGAACACAGCGTTATCAAAGACCACCCCATCCCTTCGGATATCAATCTCGGCTTTCGCACAGAAACCATCGTGGGCAAATTCCTTGATATCGAGCGACCCACATACCTCGACGCCATGAATGACCGTTATCAACGTATCCGCGAAGAAAAAGGAGTTTGAAAAACCGGCTACTCCGTCCGCATCATCCATATTTTCTAAAAGGAAAATCAAATGTCAAAATGGGAAATTAAAATCGCAGGCTTCGGCGGACAGGGCGTTGTCCTTGCCGGCGCCATTCTGGGAAAGGCAGCTGCTATTTACGATAAAAAATACGCCGCCCTCACGCACAGCTACGGACCCGAAGCCCGCGGCGGCTCATGCTCCGCGCAAGTCATCGTCGGCGATGAAAAAATATCCTTCCCTTATGTTATTGCGCCCGATATCATGGTCCTTATGTCGCAGGAGGCGTTTGACAAATATGCTCGCGAAATAAAACTCGACGGTAAAATCATCGTCGAAAAAAACCTCGTTAATTATCCCGCGGATTTTCCCCGCTCCGTTTACAGCATCCCAGCCACACGCATGGCAGAAGAAATGGGAAGCCGCATCGTCCTCAACCTTGTCATGCTCGGATATATGACCGCCGTCTCCGGCATCATCTCTCCCGAAGCGATGCGCGAATCCATCAAGGCAAGCGTCCCCAAAGGCACCGAATACCTCAATATCCTCGCCTTCGACAAAGGCTTTGATTTCGGCAAAGAATAAATTTCCTGTCAAATGCCCAACGCGGTTCATTTGTAAAATTCATAAACCGCTTTTAACCCGAGAATATAAAATCTCCGATGCGCTTTTTTTTAACTTTTTATCATTAAGGAGATAATCCGCCCTGATTCTCAAAAAAACTCGAGCGCGATTAATCCGCCGAGAACACAGATAACTCTACAGGCACAACCGCGCTATTATAGATGAAAAGATTATCCCCGTAAATCCACCCTTCCGGAGCGCCGCATCCCGCCGTCAGATAAATCTTATACCAGTCGCCGGATTTTTGTGAACAAACAAAACGCTGCCCTGTAACTGCCTTGCCCACAATCGCGGATGTATTTGCCGCCCCTGCCGCTTTATCCGCATAAATCGGAACTTCTTTGTATTGATTTATATCACTCGAATCATTCCCCGGGGTCTGATCCGCTAAAATCCCGACGCATGCAAGCGGAGTTGTGCTTGAATTAACGCGGGTCAGATATGCATCGCTTGCCCAAACGGAGCGGTAAGTAATTGTCGGCACAACCTTGATAGCATCCGCATAAACGCGTCCTTCCAAGGATGAGTTCACCTTTCCATCCACGCTGCTTTCAAGGATTTGAACCGTTCCCGTTCCGCCATTGGCATACGTGAAATCTCCAATCTTCACCCATTTATTAGCAAAAGGTTCGCTTTCGCCAAAAGTCACTGTTATCGTATAATCCGTCGCCCCAGAATTATCTGTGCCATAACTATCTATAGCAATATAATACGTGCCCGGCGGAAGCGAGCTTACGCTCAATTCCCAATCGCTGCGGGCTTGGCAGTCCGTATTGCTCAAACTGTAAAGAAGATGAATGTCCACATCTTTTGTCGGATAGCCTGTATGAGCCACCTCAACATTCAAACTTGTCGCTGTTTCAATCGTAAATTTATAAATGCGTTCCGGTCCGTTTTCGGGCAATCCTGCGCCTTCCGGCGAATACGAATTCCATATGTCATCCCCGCCGACCGTTGTGTGATTTGCCACATAAGGGTTGGTTTCAATGATATAGGGATTGGCATGTGTTCCGGTTCCGCCCTGCCCATAATTGCCCTTTTGCGTTATCTTGATATCCTGCGAACCGTTCAAATCAGTCACGCGATAAGTCACATTCTTCGCATTGGCATTCGAGGGCCATGTGGCATAGATGCTGTAGTTCCCGCGCTGCGGCGCCGTCCAAGTAAAGGTCGCCGAATCCGAATCGCCTGTTGCGGCAAAGGTGGAATAACGCGAACCGGCTCCCGCAAGCGCCACATAATTCGCATCCCCCGCCGCATCGGCAACGCTTGATTTATCCGCGCCATTTGCCCACGTTCCGCTCTCTGTATATCCCGCCGCCGGCAAACCGCTGTTTTGTCGGCTCTCATAAGCCCGCGCAGGCGGCATCGGAGCAAAAATACGATACCAGTTGTTATGCTGAGAACAGACAAACATTGCCCCCTCCGCCACTTGCGTCACAATGTCATAGGATGTCGAATTGCCTCGGCGACAGTTCAGAGAATCCGTGTTGCTTTTGAGATAAATAAGGCAGGGGCGCGTGTTCCCGTAATACCATTCATGCTCCTCAAACCAACCGTGATAAATAGGACACGAATCGTTGCCGCTGGCGGAGGTGCAAGATAACGCAAAATGAAGATGCGGTCCGGTGGAATTGCCCGTATTGTCCGATTGCGCAATGCTCTGCCCCTTGGTCACTATCGCGCCCACCGTCGGAATCACTGAATTCTGCGATAGATGCCAATATTTGCTTTGCCAGTTTTTGCCGCTCACAGTATGCGAAAGAATAAGGTAATTTCCCGTGTCACTATGGTCGTCATTGGGAACGCCTTCGCGCAACGCTGTCACCGTTCCCTTGGCAACAGAAACCAGATTGGTGCCTGTCGGCAAGCCCCAATCCGTCCCAGTATGCCCGTTATACGCATGTCCAAAACCAGACGTAGGGTCACCGGAACTCCAACCCGTCCAATCTGCCTGCGATGCGCCAGGGTCAAGGTCAAACGCGGAAGTTATCGGATAACTCTCAAAGGAGTCAAATGGGCAGCGAAAGGCGGGAGGCTCCGACGCCTGTCCCGCAATCGCCCCCGCAATCGCCGCAAGATTTATAAGGACAACAATTATTAGTATTTTTTTCATCTTATATTTCCTCCCTTGTTATTTCAATGAAAGGGTCTTGATTTCATTTTTGTCCGCCAGAAAGGCGACGCTTTCGCCCTTGTTATAAATCTGGGGCTTTGCGCCTGTTCCCAGCAACAGCGCCCCAGCGCCGTCCGGGCTCATCTGCCGAATCTCCTTCACACTCTCCGGCGTGCTTGTTCCATAAATGATGCTGTTTGTTGCGCCGTTCCAGAAAAGCTGGTCAGTATAGGCAATCGGCACATTTTCCTCATACTTGAATCCCGGCTTCGGAAACGTCACCTGCGCCAATCCCGTCCCGTCAATGTTCACTTTCCAAAAACAAGAATAACTAATGCGGCTGGATTGAAATAAAACCGTTTTCCCGTCGGGCGAAATAGCCGGATTCCAATCCTCCCGCGGGTGGTCCGTCAACTGAGTTGTTGCCCCATCCGCCAGTTTATAAAGAAATAAATCTGAATTGGCAAGCCTCATGAACTCCTCAGTATTTTCCGGATTATTAATCTTCACCGGAGACCAATCAGATGGCTTGCCCGTATAAACAAATCCGGAGCCATCCGGCAGCCATGCAAACTGAATCACCTTATGGCTGATTGGCAGACGCTCCGCCTTGCCATTCTGAAAAATCCATGGGTCATGCTGAATATCTAAAAACGCAATCGCATCCGCTGCGGCGCTTGGATACGCTCGAATCACATCCGATGCAATCTCCCGCTCTATCCCGCCCTGCGGTGAAACGATAGCAAGCGTATATCCCTTTTTGATGTCATATCCCTTCTCAATGGTCATCGCGCCCAATCCAACAACAAGACCGCCGTCAGCCATCCGCCCAAAATATTCTCCCACATCTGCGGCAAGTTTGAGAGCCTTTGTTTCTTTTGTCTTTTCGCCCACCTCAACAAGCTTGCCCTCGATGGCAAAATAGGCATTTTGCGCATGGACTCCCGCAATCAAAAACATCCCTGCGGCAGCCGCCAGAACCATAAATAACAACCTGAAAAAACCTCGCATGATTCCTTTGCCTCCTTTAGTCATTATGATTTTTCCCTTAATGAATAAGACTCGCGCGCGTCAACGCTAAATATTAAAAAAAAATTCCGAGTTGACGCCGACCCCTTGAATGGGTATCTAATGCAGGTTTTAATTGTAAATAAAACGGACGGCGGTCTTTGTTTTTTCAAACCCTGCGCGAATTGAAAAAATCAAAGGGGGAGATGCTCCTCCTGTTCGCGATTCTTGCCATTGCCGCATGGCTCAGAATCCGCGATTGCGACGTCGGTTATTTCAGCTTCCACGCCGCCCGCGACCTCTATCGCTCCCAGTGCCTCCTAAATTTGCGGGACATCCCCCTCTGGGGCTCCGAAATTCAATATGGCGGGCGAACCTTCGGTCCATTCGTCTATGTCATCTATGCCATCCCTCTCGCCATAAAATGCACAACTTATTCCGTCGCCCTCTTCATCGCCCTCTATAACCTCTTCACCATCTTCATGACATACATCTTTACGCGGCGATGCCTCGGCGCCAAAGCCGCGCTTTTCGCCAGCGCCTTCTATGCCTGTTTCCCGTTGGAAATCAGCCAGATCCGCTTCTACTGGAATCCCGTTTTCCTCCCGCTCACGGCGCTCCTTTTCTTCTGGGGTATCAGCCTCCTTGCGATGAAAGATAAAGAATGGGGAGTTGTCCTGAGCGTTTTCAGCTTTTTTTTGGGATTCAATATACACTTTTCTGCCTTTGTACTTCTGCCATTTTTGATTCTGGCGATATTTCTCAAACGGGCGCGCATCAGCCCCAAAGTCTGGCTTGCCAGTGCTGCCATCTTCGTCATTTTCATTATCCCCCCTGTTATCGGAAGCATCAAAACAGATTTACAAAACGTCAAAGATGTTGTCGAATCTCCCCGTGCTGGCAAAGAAAAACACAGCCACTATCGCTTTAACCCTAACGCCAGCATTGTCTTCTCGCACCATCTGCGTTTCACATATCGCGAAAGGGAAGAGCGCATGGGATTGGTCTATCTCGGCTTTGTCCGAGAATATCTCGAAAGCGTCGGGCGCGCAGTTCCTCGCTGGATTCGCCTCCTTGAAAAAATCGGCTGGCTGCAATTCATCCTTTGGATGCTCGGCTTCGGCGCGGCGCTTCTGCGCGGATTTAATTTCGGCAAATTAGATGATGCCCTCGCGCGCATACATGACGCCCCGAACCGTTGGGTCTATAGATTTCTCGTCCTCTGGCAATTTATCCCGTGGCTGCTGCTTTCCTTCTTTAACCTGCAACAGGCCGACACGCCCAGCAAACACGCTGCCATCGCCATGCGCTATTTCATCATCGCCTATCCCGCCACATTCATAACGATGGGACTCGGCGTCGCCGCGATTATGGACTATTTTCAAAAACGCCGCGCCTTCATCCCCGCCGCCTTGCTCTGTGCCCTCATCGCCATCCTCCTCGTCGGACAGGCAGCCTTCGGCAAATACCACATTGACCTCATGCGCGATTCGGGCAAGGCGCTGCCCTATAACGGCTTCTGCCCCAATCAGCGCGAAATGCAAAAAGCGGCTAACGCCCTCATCTATGACTTCAAAATGAACGCAGAAGATTTTTATACAAAGGTTTTTTCGATGGGTGTTTACACATGGACGCGCGGCGAGGCGACCCTCGATTGGAATATTACACAGAACGCCGACGCATGGAAAAATCCCCGCCTCCCCGCCAACCGCTATATTCTTTTATATGAGGATAAGGATAAAGACCTGCCATTCAAACCCGAGCAAATAATCAAATCAAAAAAACTCTACGACGTCAATCTGGCGCTCATCCAAATTTCCGAAGACGCCTCGCCGCCCCCTCTCGACAACGCCCCTCTCATCAATTTCTGGATAAAACACATGCCCCTCCTCATCCCCCCTTGGCAGCGTTAATCCTTTTCATATCAGTCGGGCGGCTGCTTCCTCAGAATTACAATTGCAAGGCTTGAATTTCCAAGCCCGGCGCTCATAAAGGCGTATAATATTTTTTGCTCAGAATTTTTCAAATCTCATGGCGACAGTGAATCCAACGCGTTGCTTTTGAATCAAGCGCATTCCCGCCGTGCAACACAGCTGTTCAATTTCGCTTTCCTCATAAAGATGTATATCTAATTTATGCAATTTGTGAAAAGCATAGTATAAGTAACCTACAAGACATTGCCGCGGAACAAGCAGAACAAGTCTGCCGCCCTGTTTCAAATGCCGCGCCAGATTCGCAATCGCGTTTTTTGGCGAGTCAACGAACTCCAGCATCCCGGCGCTCAGAATCTTATCGAATACTGTGCCGAAACGCATATCGCTCAAATCCCCGACCAATGCCTTTTCCACGCCCGATTTCTCCGCCTGCGCCGCCATGGCAGGGGAGGCGTCCGCCGCCCAAACCCGCCCCACTCCTCGCATTAAAAGAACGCGCGAATAAAAGCCCGCCCCACAACCGGCATCAAGAATAAAATCCTCGCGCTGCGGTTCCAAAAGAGCCATGCACGCCTCCATCTCCCGACGGCGCAAATCTCGCCAAACGCTGCCTTCGCATTTTTCCTGATAACGCTCAGCCTGCCGCTCAAAGTAAGAGATGACACCGTTCAATTTATTGCGAGGTTTGTTCATTACTTTACCCTGAAAAGAACCGCCTCAGGCGCGCCGTCCGGCGATTTGAAAATGCGCACGCGCTCCGCTTCGGGATAAGCGGCAAGGAACTCGCCTCCAAACCGTTCCCGCCCAATAAAAAGCGCATAACACGGCGTGTCGCCTTCCCCTATACGCGCCACATCATCCGCATTTTCAATCGTTCTCACACGGGCGCCCCGTTTCCGCGTCAGAAATTCAAAAGAAAGCCTGCCATAGGCAAAAGGCTCGTGCCAGATGACGGCATCAGCCGGCAACTCCCGCATCAAATATTCCGCAGTCTCCGCATAAATACCCTGAAAATGTTCCCTTACAAGCGGGTGCCTCCCATAGGAAATAAAATACTGCCAGCCGCAAAAAATAATTGTGAAGATAATAAAACACGCAGCAGCAAAATCCAACCCTTGCCCCTTGAATCGCCTCTTCAAAAAAAGATGCGTCCAGCGCAATCCTCTCGCCAGAAAAACGCAAACCGGAAACAGCGCGCCCAGTGTCCGTATGGCATGCGGCGCCGAAAGCGATATCACGGACGGCAATAAAAAGAAAACCATCGAACATATCAAAAGCACATTGCGCGATTGCTTCAGATTTCGTAGCGAAAGCGCCGCCCCAATAACGAGAAACGGAAATAAAAATCTCGGTATCTGCGCCGCGCCCGGCGTGTTGTGCCTCGGTATCGCATCCCCCTTCCATATAAACATCCCCAGAACCTTCAGCAAATTCGCAAACGGTCCATCCAACGTAAAAAGCATCCCGCGCGAAAGATTCTCCTCCTGATAAATCCGCACATTCACCGCATCCGCCCGTCCGCCAAAAGGCATAAGGAATGGCAAAACCAAAAGGCAAAGCAGACCCGTCGCCAGCGGACTCCAAACCGGATGAAACATTTTTCTAAAAAGCAAAGGCTGCTTGCGCCATTTAAAATATCCGTAAATCGGCAAAATTAAAAACATTAGTTTGAAAGGAATGTATGAGTGAAAACCAAGACCAAGAGCTAGCGCAAACGCCGCCTGCGCCCACCGCTTGCCCCGCCGAACGCACATCTCAAACGCCCACAAGGTTAAAAAAAGAAAAAGCGGAAACGTAATCGCCCTGAATCCTATTCGTGAAAAAATCACATGCCAAGGCAATATTGCTAACAGCAGCGCGCCCAGTAGCGCCGTCTTGCGCCCCCAAATCAGCCGCAAAGCCGCCCATGCCGCCGGTATCGTTAACATCCCCGCCGCCGCGGATGCCAGCCTCAACCCAAAGGGAGTCAGACCAACCGCCAGACACGTTGGAATAGCAAAGATGGCATAAAGCGGTTCCCCCACAAAAAAATCCCAGCGAAACTCGCCGCATTCAAGAATCGCAGAAATCTGCCACAAATTCCGCGCCTCGTCATACCACAAACCCGGCGGTATGCGCGGCAGCTCCGCCAGACGAAAAATCGCGGCGAGCCCGAAAATTCCCGCCGCATATAACCATTCTCTTCGCCGTATCATAATCCTTATTAATCCAATATTTTTGCGCCCCCGTTCAAGCTATTATTCGCCCCCCAATCTAAATATTTCCTTGCAAAACCGTTCCAACACTGCCAGTCAATCCAAACTGATTTTGTATCGGGAGAACGTGGTGTCCAATTTTGCGATTATTTTCGATTCCGATGGCGTCGTTGTGGATAGCGAGCCTTTTTCTCTGGCTGCCTTCAAACAGGCAATGACAGAGCACGGCATCTATTTAAGCCAAGATGATATCATGGCTAATTGCGGGCTCACTGATGCCGCCATCTGCGATTACGTCCTTTGCAAATTCAACCAAAAGGTGGATATCCAATCTTTCCATTCCCGCAAGCAGCAGCTTTATGAACAAATGATCAGCCAAGGTGAGTTGAAACCATGCGATGGCATCGAAGCCCTACTTCAAAAACTGCGGAACGCGCGCATCCCTTACGCCCTTGCCTCCTCAGGCTCGCGGCGCAAGATTCATTTCAATCTGACGCTAACGGGACTGCTTGAAAAATTCCCTATCATTGTCAGCGGCGAAGAGGTCAGCCGCGGCAAACCCTTTCCCGATGTCTTTCTAAAAGCGGCAGAGCATCTGGCAATGCCCGCCGGTTCATGTGTCGTCATCGAAGATTCGCTCAACGGCATTGAAGCCGCCCGACGCGCCGGTATGTCTTGCGTGGCAGTAGCGGGAACCTTTCCCGCTTCTGCGCTCGGCGCGGCTGATTTTGTTGTTGATTCCCTTTCTCAGCTTGAAGTAGAAAACCTGAAAAAGTTGTCAATTAGAGTTAATTAAGGAGGAAAAAATATCATGAAAGACCGCTATGCTCGAATACTGCTGACAGTTATCGCTGTCTCGCTTGCCGTTCTGGCGCTGCACACAACGCTGGAATTTTTCGGCTCGTCGGCTCTGGCGCAACTCTCATATATCGGCAACCCCCAGAAAACAACCAATCTGGATGTTTATGTCGTTCGGGATATTCCCATTGAAAAAATCAAGAATGTTCATATCCTCGGCGATAACAAAACCTTCATCGTCCAGAAGTCCGATGGCGTCACAGTTTATCGCGTTGATTCCTCCAAAGACAATAGATAAAACCGCTAAACAAGGAATTTTTCACGCTATATTTGAATTATGACAATGGAACTTTGTATTGGCATTGATGTGGGCTCGGTGAGCGTGAACACATTCGTCGCCGACCCGCCGGGCTCTCTTTTGTATGAAGGCTACCACCGCACAAACGGTTTACCCTTTCACACCGCCCTGAAAGCAATTGATGAAATCCTCGCGCGATATCCTAATAGCCGCATCAGGCATCTCGGCATCACAGGCAGCAGCGGCGCTGAACTTGCCACTCTCATCGGCGGAGAACATGTCAACGAAGTCGTGGCTCAATCCCGCGCCGTCGCCGAAGAAATACCGCACGTCCGAACAGTTATGGAAATGGGCGGCGAGGATTCCAAACTCCTCTTTTTTGCGGAAGAAAATGGAACGTGCGTCCTCAAAGATTTTTGCATGAATTCCCTGTGCGCCGCCGGGACCGGCTCGTTCCTCGACCAGCAGGCGGCAAGGCTCGGCGTCTCCATCGAAAACGAATTCGGCGAAATGGCGCTCCGCTCAGAAGCGCCGCCGCGCATTGCAGGACGCTGCAGCGTTTTCGCTAAATCCGATATGATACATCTTCAGCAAGTCGGAACCCCCGTTCACGATATCGTCGCCGGACTCTGTCATGCCCTTGCCCGCAATTTCAAAGCGAGTATCGGACGCGGAAAAGAATTCAATTCCCCAATCGCCTTTCAAGGCGGAGTCGCCGCCAATAAAGGCATGGTGCGCGCCTTCGAAAATGTCCTCGAATTAAAACCCGGCGAACTTATCATTCCTCGTTATTTCGCCTCTATGGGCGCAATCGGCGCCCTCCTTATTGCAAAGGAAAATGGCAAAGGCGCGGACTTCCGCGGACTCGATGCCCTTCGTGCGCATATCGCAAAACCTTATGATACAAACGCCCGCATTGAATCCCTGAAAAGCGCCCTCACCCCTAATAGCGCGCCCGATTCCAAAGTCTATTTCGACGAACTCAAAGAAGGCGAAAAAATCGGCGGCTATCTTGGAGTTGATGTCGGCTCTATCAGCACAAATGTTGTCGTCATTGACGAAAACCACCGCTTGATTTCTAAACGATACCTCCCCACAGCAAGCCGCCCCATCGAAGCCATCGCGCGCGGGCTTGATGAAATCTACGGCGAGATCGGCGACCGCGTCCAAATCCTCGCCGCCGGCACAACCGGCTCCGGGCGTTACCTTAGCGGCGACCTCATCGGAGCGGATGTCGTCTGCAACGAAATCACCGCGCAGGCAACCGCCGCCATTGATATTGACCCCGATGTGGATACAATCTTTGAAATCGGCGGACAGGACTCCAAATATATCAGCATTGATAATGGCGCTATTGTGGATTTTGAAATGAACAAAGTCTGCGCCGCCGGAACTGGCTCCTTCCTCGAAGAGCAGGCGGAACGGCTCGGCATTGACCTCAAAAATGAATTCTCGCAACTTGCCCTCAATGCCGAAAACCCCGTCCCGCTCGGCGACCGTTGCACCGTTTTTATGGAATCAGACCTCGTTCACCACCAACAGGCGGGCGCTCAAAAAGATAACCTCCTCTCCGGCTTGTCCTATTCCACCGTATATAATTACCTCAACCGCGTTGTTTGCGGCAAGCGCGTCGGCAATCATGTATTCTTTCAAGGCGGAACAGCCTTCAATAAAGGAGTCGTTGCCGCCTTCAATAATGTGCTTGGGCGCGAGGTGATTGTCCCGCCCCATCATGATGTCACCGGCGCCATCGGCGTTGCCATCATCGCCCATCTGCGCAAAGGCAGCCAACCCACCCGATTCAAAGGATTCGACCTTTCCAAAAGAAAATACGAACTTAAATCCTTCGAATGTTCAGCCTGCGCAAACCGCTGCGAAATCCATTCCGTAAAAGTCGCAGGCGAAAAGCCCCTTTTCTACGGCAGCCGATGCGAAAAATACGATGTGGATCACGCCAGAAAAAAATCAAACTCCATCCCAAACCTTTTTGATGAAAGAGAAAAACTCCTCTTTGAAGAGTTCAATAAAAAATGTAAAGGGAGCAAAGGCGTCGTCGGCATTCCCATGGTCTCCGTCTTCTATGACCAGCTCCCGTTCTGGAGCGCCTTTTTCCATGAACTTGGATTTCGCATCGAACTCTCCGGCGTCACCAATAAAACCATCATCAATCGAGGCGTGGAAGCAGTCGTTTCAGAAACCTGTTTCCCCATAAAAGTCGCGCACGGACACATCCTTGAACTTCTTGATAAAAAACCCGATTTCATATTCAACCCCAGCATCATTGACGTCCCCAGCGAAGGCGTCACCCGGCGCGATAATTCCCTTTATTGCTGCCCCTATGTCCAAACCCTGCCCTATCTTGCGGAAGCCGCCCTCAATCTCAAAAATGGGCAGACCCCTGTCATTGCGCCGGCGCTCCACATGCAAGCCGGCTCCGATAATCTTATGAAGGAACTTCTCCCGTTTGCCGCAACGCTCAAATCAAGTAAATCAGAAATCAGCCGCGCCATTGATGCCGCCTATCAAGCGCAAAAAATATTCACGGATGCCTTGCAGGCGAGGGGAGCGGATATTCTCGAAAACATCCCGCCTGAACAAAAAATCATTGTTATCATTGGAAGACCCTATAACACTTGCGACCCCGGCGCCAACCTTGACCTCCCCAAAAAACTCCTCAGCATGAACGTGCTCCCAATTCCCATGGACATGCTCCCGCTCGATTCCATCCCCAAAGACCCGGCTTGGGGCAATATGTATTGGCGCTATGGATTGCGCATCATGCAGGCAGCGCGATTCGTCCGCAAACGCCCCCGCATTTACGCCCTCTACGTCACAAACTTCGGCTGCGGACCCGATTCCTTCCTTCTCAAATTTTTCGCCCGCGAATTGGGCGATAAACCTTTTTTGCAAATCGAAATAGACGAACATAGCGCCGACGCCGGCGTCATCACAAGATGCGAGGCGTATCTCGATACCATCGCCAGCTTCAATGGAAACACAGCAAAAAAAACATCGCACGGACCCATCCTCGCCCTCGGACAGCAGCACCCCCGCTCAACCGTCTATATCCCGCAAATGTGCAGCCATGCCTTTATCCTTGAAGCCGTTTTCAAATCCCAAGGTATAGAGGCGCGCGTCATGGACGCCTCCGATGAGGAGTCCATACGATGGGGACGCAAATGGACAACCGGCAAGGAATGCTACCCCGCTTTGCTCACCACCGGGGACATGATACGCGAAATCAACCGCAAAGGCTTTGACCCAGACCGCTCCGCCTTCTTCATGCCTTCTGCAAACGGTCCATGCCGATTCGGGCAATACGGCATGCTTCATCGCCATGTTTTGGACGATCTCGGATACCACAAAATCCCTATCATCTCGCTCAATCAGGATGTGGGTTATCATAACGACACAAAAGGGCTGAACGCCGCAAGCATCCGCCTCCTCTGGCAGGGGTTCGCCGCGCTGGACGCCATAGACCGCCTTCTGTATCAAACGCGACCCTATGAAAAAAATGTCGGCGAAACCGATGCCGTTTATCAGGAATCGCTGAACGATTTGAGCCGCGCCCTTCTCAACCGAAAAAATGTCCAGCAAACAGTCCGCTCAGCCGCCGCCCGCTTTCGGAAAATCCCTACGCATCCAAAAGGCACAAAACCTCTAATCGGAATCGTGGGCGAAATATATATACGCTCCAACGCCGCCGGAAATGAAAACTTAATCCGCGACCTCGAATCTCTCGGCGCCGAAGTCGCCATGCCCCCGATTACTGAATGGCTCAATTATGTGACTCTTTGCCGCAAAACCCGTAACTTCTATTTCAAAAATTACTGGAACGCCTTCAAAGATTTTCTCACCGAACAATATATGCACAACACCGAGCGAACAATGTCCCGTATGGCGGGACTGCGCCACCTGCCTTTCCCGAAAGAACTGCTCCATCTCGCTGAGCCGTATCTCCACAAAAGCTTCTCCGGCGAGGCAATCTTATCCATCGGCAAAACAATCGAATACATCCGCGATTGCGGCGCATCCGGCGTTATCAACGTCATGCCCTTCACCTGTATGCCCGGCACAATCGTCACAGGATTGTTCAAAAGAATCCACGATGATTACGATGGATTCCCATGCATCTCTCTTTCTTATGCGGGGCAGCAGACCCTGAATCTGCGCACGCGCCTTGAAGCCTTTATGTATCAAGCGCGGCAGAATCTTGCGGCGCGGTCGTATTTGGATTAAATCCTATGGCAAAAAATACAATCACACTGCGCATCTTACCCGAAGAAAATTGGATTAGCGTTCCTGTGGGCATATCCGCGCGCGACGCCCTTTCAACGGCAGATGTTGTTCTTGCCGATTATTGCGGAGGGCAGGGACTCTGCGGAAAATGCCGCGTCCAGTTCCTTGAAGGCGCGCCCGACCCTTCCTACGCCGATGATGAATTCCTCGAAAAAAATGAAATCGAACAAGGATTCCGGCTTGCCTGCATGGCGCGTCTCGATAATGACGCCGCTATCCTTGTCCCGTTCGAAACAAGAACGCAGCCATCGCAAGTTTTAGTTAAAGACGTTGAGGCGAAACCAATCGCCGCCGATTCCGGATTCAAAAAAATCCAACTTAAAATCGCACCCGCATCGCTCGAAAATCAACTTTCGGACTTCGACCTCCTGCGGCAGGCAGTGAAAATTGAAAACCTCCGCGCCGACCTTGCCCTGCTGAAAAAGCTGCCGTTCCTTTTAAGGGAATCGGATTATTCGCTCACACTTTCCCTTTGCGAAGATGATTTGTTGGATATAGAAGCCGGCGACACAGCCGCTGACGTATGCGCGCTGGGCGCCGCTATTGACCTTGGCACAACCACAATCGCCGGCGCCCTTTATCATCTTGAATCGGGCAAACTCCTTTCACGAGCCGGACGCCTCAACCCCCAAACTATTCACGGCGCCGACATCATCTCTCGGATTCAGTATGCCTCCGCTTCGCCGAAAAACCGCAAAGAAATCTCCGCGCTTGCCGCCGCCGGCATCAACGAAGTCATCCGCGAACTATGCGCCGCCGCCAGCGTTTCGGCAGATGCCATCCTCAGCATTACGCTTGCAGGCAACACAACCATGCAACACCTTTTTCTGGAAACGCCCGCTGATTTTTTGCCAACTGCCCCCTATGTCCCCGTATTCAAGGACGCCCTGAACCTTTCCGCCGGCGATGCCGGATTGCAGATTCATCAACGCGCCCGTTTGTTCGTTTTTCCATCCATCGGCGGATTTGTCGGTGGCGACACTGTGGCAGACATGCTCATCGCCTCGCTTGAAAATTCCGCAAAACCATCCCTAATGATTGACATCGGCACCAACGGAGAGATTGTCCTCGGGGCAGGCAAGCGCCTCATAGCAACGTCAGCCGCCGCCGGTCCCGCCTTTGAAGGACGCAATATCGCTTGCGGAATCCGCGCCGAATCCGGCGCCATTGACTCCGTTTCCATTGTTGAAAAAGTGTCCGTTCATACAATCGGCGACGCCCCGGCATCCGGCATCTGCGGCAGCGGACTCCTCTCCGCCATCTCCGCCTTCCGCCAAAAGGGTGTTATAGACGCGTCCGGACGTTTCAATACCAACGCCCTTCCTAGCCTGAAAGACCGCTTTTTTGAAAATGAAGAAGGTCTCGGATTCATGCTCATTCGAAAGAATGAAGGCGCGCAGCGGGACATCTTTCTTACTCAAAAGGATATACGCCAGTTTCAACTGGCAAAAGGCGCCATCGCCGCCGCCGTGCAACTCCTCCTTAAAGAATACGGCATTGCCGCATCCGCCCTCGATAAAATCTATATCGCAGGCGCTTTTGGCAATTTCATAAACCCGGAGGATGCCCTCATTGCAGGGCTCATTCCCGCGGCAGAAAAAGAGCAAATCAAATTCATCGGCAACGCCGCGCTCGCCGGAGCATCCGAAACGCTTCTGCGCACCCCTATGCGCGCAAAGGCGCTCGAACTTGCCCGCCGCACCGCATTCATAGAGCTTGCCGGTCGCCCAGATTTTCAGGACATCTTCGCCGAATCAATGATGTTTGGGATTTTTTAATTCAAAAAAGAAAACTGTAATATTTTAATAATTCATAACAAATAATTCGCCGTTTGCGAACCTTTATTCCTTCGCAGCGCTCACCGTTCTCCCCGTCATCTCAGCCGCTTCCAGCACATTTGTTGAAATATTGTTTATCGCCGTCAAATCAACCTGAATTTATTATCCTCGCGGATTTTGTTTGAAACCGCCCATAACATAAAGATAAAACACTTCACGTTATGCCGTTCAAAGGATTAACATACACAAAATTTTTCGCGATTCTGGGATTGTCGCTCTTTATATTTTTATCGGCGCTCGCCCTCTGCCCGTTAATAGGTTTTGAAAAAATTTCCATCTCTAAGGCGTTGGACTCCTCGCTGCCGAAATCAATGAATCCCGATGCCGCTATCCTTTTCCGCGTGCGCTTGCCTCGAACGTTGCTTGCCGCGCTTGTGGGCGCCGCACTCGCCGCCTCCGGCGTCGCCTTTCAGGCAATGCTAAAAAATCCGTTGGCAACGCCTTACACGCTCGGCATATCCGGCGGCAGCTCCCTTTTCAGCGTGCTTGCGCTTCTATATGCCGAAGCGCTCGTCATCCGCATCCCCTTCCTTCAACCGCTCGCATCCTTTCTCGGCGCGCTCATAACCCTCTGGCTTGTTTATCAACTCGGCAAAAGACAAGGCATCCTCCATAACGTCGCCCTCATTTTGGCGGGCGTCACGCTGAATCTTTTCTTCAGCGCGCTCATCCTCTTGATTCAGTTTCTATCAGACCCTGCGCAAACAGTCCTTATTATGCACTGGCTGATGGGCAGCCTTGATATCGACCGCTACAGCCCCATCCTCATCCTGCTTCCATTTCAAGCCATCGGCTTGGCTGTCATTCTTTTTCATGCCCGCGACATGAACGCGCTCGCCCTTGATGAAATGTCTGCCCGCTCGCTCGGCGTTGACGTCCCCCGCGTTATGAAAAGACTCTATGCCGCATCTTCCCTTGTTGTCGGAACTGCCATTGCTTTTTCCGGACCCATCGGCTTTATCGGGCTCATCGTTCCGCATGGCTTGCGGCTCGTGCTTGGCGCAGACCATCGTCTTCTCCTGCCTGTATCCGTTCTGACAGGCGGCGCTTTCCTCGCCCTGTGCGACACCGGAATTAGATTCTTTATTGCCCCCGCCGAGCTCCCTGTCGGCGTAATTACCGCCCTTCTTGGCGGTCCCTTCTTTTTGGCGCTCCTCATCAAACCGCTAAATGGAGGAGCCATATAATGGAGGAATTGCGGGGAAAAACGCTTGTCGAACTTGAAGCCCTCGTCCAGCGCGCCGGATTTCAAGGATACCGCGCGCGCCAAATCCACCAATGGCTCTATCGCCGAGACGCCCGCTCCTTTGATGAAATGTCAAACATCCCAGCAGATTTGCGCTCATGGCTCGCCTCCCAATATCAAATCGGCGGCGTTAAAATCGAGGAAATCCTCCGCGACGCCGATGGCGCTCAGAAAATCCTTTTCGGCTTGAACGACGGACTTCGCGTGGAAGGCGTCCTCATGCCAAAGGAACACCGCTGGACGCTCTGCATCTCCTCGCAGGCGGGCTGTTCTCTTGATTGCCGTTTCTGCCTGACAGGCAAAATCAAACTCCGCCGCAACCTCACCGCCGCCGAAATTATAGATCAAGTGCAATCCGTCCGCCGTGAAATTCTAAAAAATCAACCCATCACCAATCTCGTTTTTATGGGCATGGGAGAACCGCTGCTCAATATGGATAACCTCATTCCTGCCCTGCGTCTCCTGACCGCTCCTGATGCTGTCGGCATCCCCACGCGCCGCATTACGGTTTCAACCGCGGGTATTATCCCCGGCATACGCGCCCTTGCTGCCGCGCGGACAGGCGTCAACCTCGCTGTCTCCCTCGGCGCGCCCAATGATAAAACTCGGAGCGCGCTCATGCCCATCAACAAAAAATATCCGCTCGCCGAACTTATTAAAGCCTGCCGCGAGTTCCCCCTTGAAAACCGCCGCCATATCACATTTGAATACACCCTTTTAAAAGATGTCAACGATTCCGAAGAAGACCTGCGCCGACTCATTCAACTCGTCAGCTCTATCCGTTGCAAAATTAACCTCCTCTGTTTCAATGAGGATGACCGCCTGCCTTTCAAAGCCTCGCCGCCGGAGACCGTCGAGCGTTTCCGCTCCCATCTCGATGCCAAAGGGTTCAATGTCGCCGTCCGCTACTCCATGGGACGCGGCATCAAAGGCGCCTGCGGTCAACTCGCCGCCAACTATCTGTGAGAAAGGATTAACATGTTTATTGAATGCGATGCGTTGAATCATATCCCTCGTCTGAAGCATGCCTCCACAACAAAAGCCTTCAACCCCAATCCTGCGGAAAAACAAACAGAACTCCGCCGCCTTGCCGATTTATGGAATGTCTCGCCGCGTTCTATCATCTATGGCAATCAAAGACACACCGATAATATACGGTTCATTGATGAGAAATCCATCTCAACAGAATCAAAACCGTTTATTGTTTGCGACCATACAGATGCCGTTGGAACAGATGTCCCCAATATAATGCTTGCCGTTTATACAGCCGATTGCGTGCCTATATTTCTTGTAGATATCGCCGCACGGCGTTTTGCGCTCGCTCATTCCGGCTGGCGAGGAACGCTTTCCGGCATCGCCCCAAAAGCCCTGCAAACCATGCGCTCTCGCGGCTCGCGACCCGAAGACATCATCGTCTGGCTTGCGCCCTCCATCGGCATCTGCTGTTATGAAGTCAGCCCCGAACTGGCGCAAACATTCGCCGACGCCTGCCCCAATGCCCCCGATATCCTGGACGGACGCAATCTTGATTTAAGACAGGTAATCGCATGGCAACTGATTCAAAACGGCATTCCCGCAGGCAATATACACAAAAGCCCGCACTGCACCCGATGCCGTCGAGACATGTTTTACTCATATCGCGGCGGCGACAAAACCGGACGCATCATCAATGCGGCGATGATTCTTGATTAATAAAGGTGGGCGTCGAACATTAAAAACAGAAATAACATTTTGCGTTATGGCGCTGTTGCCCGATTAGATAAGTTCGGTGCGCTCGGAAAGAACCTGCATATCGCAAGCAGTATCCAGCTCATGCAGAATCTTGCGAAGTGTGTTCTCCACAGGGTCTTTAAGACAGTTCATTGTGAGGAAGGATAACTCTGCACGATTCCAGATGTCATTATGCTCCGATTCCGACACGGCAACATTGTAATTTTTGCGGATTCTAAAAAGATGTTTCTTTATAATGGAACGTTTTTCCTTCAGGGAATAACACCCCGGAAGCAGCAAATCCACGCGCATTAATCCGATAATCATAAATTTACAGCGTCAAGCGCCAAGCATTTTGCGATAAAGTGCCACATATTTCTTCGCCGAGGAATCCCAAGAAAAATCCTTGCTCATCCCATTAAGTTGGATTTTTTTCCAGACTTTTTTATCCTCATAGACCTTAAGGGCGCGATTGATTGTTTTAAAAAGCGCATCGGGAGTATATTGCTCAAAAACGAAACCCGTTCCCGTTCCATCGCCGATGCTTTCCGGCGTCGCATCTGTGATGCTATCCGCCAACCCGCCGGTTTTTCTCACAATGGGAACCGTTCCATATTTAAGGCTATAGAGCTGATTTAACCCGCACGGCTCATATTTGGAAGGCATAAGATATAAATCCGCTCCCGCCTCGATTTCATGAGCCATCTGGTTATCTTTTTTGATATTCACCGCAACCTTTTGGGGATATTCTTTGGCTATCTTCTCAAAGATTGTCTGATATTGCTGGTCGCCTGCGCCTAAAAGGACAAATTGAATATCCAGCTTAAAAAGTTCCGCGGCGTTTGCAACGATTAAATCGAACCCCTTCTGGTCTGTCATGCGCGAAATCATCCCAATCAGCGGAACGTCCTCTCTCGCAGGCAGATTCTGCTTTTTCTGCAACGCCTTTTTACATTCCGCCTTGCCTGCCATTTGCTCCGGCGAGTATTTGGCGGGAATCAAACTGTCCACTTGCGGACTCCATTCATTGTAATCAATCCCATTGATTATGCCGGTCACATGCTCGCTCCGATGACGGAGCACGCCATCCAGCCCGCAGCCATATTCAAAAGTTTGAATCTCTTTGGCGTATGTCTCGCTAACCGTTGTTATCTCATCCGAAAAAACAATCCCGGCTTTCATCAAATTAATCTTACGATAAAACTCCATGCCGTCCATGGAATATACTTCCCACCCCAGCCCGATAGTCTTCAACATGCTCTCGTCAAATTGTCCCTGAAATGCCAGATTGTGTATCGTATAAAGCACCTTGATCCGATTGTAAAACTCATCCATCTTCAAATCCGGATGATGCTTCAGATACGAAGGAATCAGCGCCGTCTGCCAGTCATTGCAATGAATGATGTCCGGACGCCAGTCCAGCCCGCGCAACATCCAGAGCGCGCTCATACAAAAAAGCGAAAAACGCTGTGCATTATCCGGATAATCGGAACCGCCCTCCGCATACAACTCCTGCCTGTTGAAATAAGGATCGAACTTCACAAAATAAACCGGAATATCCGTCCCTGGAAAGGTCGTTCCCTGAATCTGCGTATAGTTCGTAATCAACTGAAAGTGAACTTTAATCTCATCAAGGATTGTTTTAAGCCCGAAGACCTTACCATCAATCGCCTTGTATTTCGGCATAACAACCCGAACGTCATGCCCCATATTTTTTAACGCCTTTGGAAGCGCCCCAGCAACATCGGCAAGCCCGCCCGTTTTGGCAAATGGCACCACCTCGGAGGACACGAATAAAATCTTCACAATAAAAATCCTTTCAGAAATCGCATGATTTGTTTCGTTTAATTAATCCGATGATACTAATCATGGGGCATCCCCTGCGGTCAAGAAAAACCGTTTTGCCTCCAGCGCAGAGAATTGTATACTCCCTCCCACGCCGCCCCGTCCGCCGCCGCTATCTGAATCAACCGCCGCTCATCTTCCCCAGGTTCAATGATGATATGAAGAAACGGAGGCGGCAAATCGCCCATGAATTTTTCCGCCCATTCGATGGCGATAACGCCACCGCCGCCTAAATAATCGTCAATCCCGATGGAATCAAGGTCATTGCATGTTTCAAGACGATATAAATCAATATGATGCAAAAGCAGCCGACCTTGGTAGGTTCTCGCAAGAACAAAGGTTGGACTCGTTATCGTCTCCTCAATCCCCAACCCTTTTGCCAACCCCTTCACAAACACCGTTTTGCCCGCGCCCAGCTCGCCTGTCAGGGCAATAACCTCTCCGCCCTTGAGCCCTTCGGCAACCCGCCTCCCCAGTTGCAATGTCTCCTCTATGCTGTTGGATTGAATCTCAAACATGTTCCTGCCGCCTGATGTTCCTCAAGTTCCTCAAGATATAATCGAAATAATTTGCCGCTTTCGGGATGAACGAGCGTCTCATCCATCTCCACAAGCGGCATAAG
The DNA here is from genome assembly GCA_002070185.1 of candidate division BRC1 bacterium ADurb.Bin183. GTDB lineage: Bacteria > Sumerlaeota > Sumerlaeia > MWCT01 > MWCT01 > MWCT01. Next base: position 13,559 of record MWCT01000004.1, on the reverse strand, counting down.
GACAAATAATCGCTTTAAACAATTAAGATGGGGAATCGAAAGCGTCGGCGAATTTATCACCATCTCGCCATATAGAATGATATCCAAATCTATAACGCGGGGACCCCAGAGCATGTCCGAAGGCATCCGCCCCAAGTCCCGCTCTATTTTTTTTAATTCCGCAAGCAAATCATGCGGCTGAAGCGGCGTTTCAATTTCCGCAACCGCATTCAAAAACCATGGCTGATTTTTAACGCCCCAAGGCTCCGAACGGTAAAAAGAGGATACCCTGAGCAATTTGAAAAAGGGTGGGGCGTTTAACTGATTAAGGGCTCGGTTTATATTACCCGCCCTGTCGCCCAGATTCGCCCCCAGCCCGATGTAAATCCCCCTCATAATCGTCGGTTGTTTATATCTCGATATCTATCTCGCCTTTGTAAACAATGCGCGCATCTCCTTCAAGGATGAGACTGGTTGTCTTACCGTCTTTTATTTTGTAATGAATCGTGTTAATCAGACCGCCTTGCGTGTGCATACGAGTAGGGGAGTCCGCCAGATCCAGATGCCCCGCAATAACCGCTGTTGCGGCGCAACCCGTTCCGCATGCCAGCGTTTCCTCCTCCACGCCTCGTTCATACGTGCGAATCTCGATATTGCCGCGATCCATAACCCGCGCAAAATTGACGTTCGTCCCAGCCGGTTGGAAGAGCGGATGATGCCGCAACGTCCTGCCCATTCCAAAAACGTTAATCCCTTTCAGACTCTCCTCCTTCAAAAATGCGACCGCATGCGGAACGCCAATGCAAATCGAATGCAACACCTCTGCGGGAAACCAATCCTCGTCAAAGGCAATATTTAGCCGCATCTCATCCGGGTCTGTCATTTCAACGGAGGCGTAGTTGTTTTGAACAGAGGCGCGATAAACGCCTGATTTTGTCTCAAACGACATTCTGGCGGGGGCTATCCCCAGCTCCAGAGCCAGACGCGCAATACACCGCGAAGCGTTCCCGCAAGTCTCCGCTTCGCTCCCATCGCCGTTGAAAATGCGCATCGTAAAATCCGCCTTCTGCGATGGCTCAATAAAAAGAACGCCGTCCGCCCCGACGGAATAGCCCCTCCGGCACAAATCAACCGCCAGTTTTGTCTTCAACATTGGAGCAATAACCCCTTGGCGGTTATCAAAACATATGAAATCATTGCCTGCGCCGGATAATTTCCAGAATATCTGCTTCATATTATTTCTTCATCGCCTGCGCTTCAATAGCGGTCACAGCAGACACCTGAACGATGTCTTCTGTGGAGCATCCGCGCGAAAGGTCGTTCACCGGCAGCGCCAATCCCTGAACGAGAGGTCCGTATGCCTCCGCCTTAGCAAGACGCTGCGTCAACTTGTAAGCGATATTGCCCGCATTCAAATCGGGGAAAATAAGCGTGTTGGCTTTGCCCGCCACAGGACTGCCCGGGCATTTTTTCTGACCGATGGAGGCAATCAACGCCGAGTCGCCCTGAAGCTCGCCGTCTATATTCAGTTCCGGCGCCTTCGCTTTGGCTATCTTCGTCGCATTAATCACCTTGTCCACAAGCGGGTCTTTCGCGCTGCCATAAGTTGAAAAAGAAAGCATCGCCACATAAGGCTCCACGCCAAGCAGCATCTTGCACATTCCCGCCGCTGCAATGGCGATGTCCGCCAGCTGCTCCTCATTAGGATTAGGCACCGTGCCGCAGTCCGCATAAATCATTGCGCCGTCCGCGCCATAAGGGCAATCCGGGACAATCATCAAAAAACAGGATGAAACCGTCTTGATGCCCTTTTGAGACCCTATAATCTTGATAGCTGCGCGCATAACATTGGCTGTGGTGTTGTATGCGCCGCAGGTCATACCGCCCATAATGCCCTTTTTCACCATCATCGTCCCAAAATAAAGAGGGTCTTTCATCTGGGCAATCGCCTGATCTTTTGTCAAATTCTCTTTGACGCGGATTTCACGGTAAGTCTCCGCAAAAGACTCCAGCAAATCGCTCTTTTCATGGTCCAAAATTGCAACGCCATCGAGCGAAATGCCTACGTCCTTGACCAAATCCTTCACCTTTGCCGGATCCCCCAGCAATGTCACATCGGCAATGCCCTCGCGCTGAATGATAGCGCCCGCCTTGACTGTCCGAGCCTCATAAAATGACTCCGGCAGAACAATCTTTTGTTTGTTCGATTTTGCCCTCTCGATAATTTTGTCCATGATTCCCATAGCGCGTTCTCCTTTTTTATTTGATAATATTATAGTTTGCTCAATTTATTTAATTATGAACTTACAGTTTCGTAATGGGATTGAACCTCTTTATCAACTAAATTCTTTGTTAATTATTTTCACATTCTCATCTTGTCAGATATAATAAACGGGCAAAACCCTCCCGAATATAATTCATGAAAATCCTCGGTTTCCATATCACGCGCATGATTGTTCTTAATATAAACCAAGGACGCAGATAAAGCGATAACAACGCCCTCCGGCGCCATTGCGTCAGCTCCTCTCCCGAAAGGGTATAAGTGCGCGCCGCCGCCTGCGCATAGCTCCCTGATGCGTCCGGATTAATCAACCCGTCCCGAATGGCAATCTCATAATATTCCGTGCCCGGCAGCGGATAAGCAATGTTGAAATCAAAAAAATCCGTGTCCAGCTCTCGCGCAAATATAAGCGTCTCCTGCAGCGTCTCCCGCGTTTCCCATGGCAGTCCGATGATAAAAAAGGCATGAGTGCAAAGCCCCGCCGCCCTCGCGCATCTAACAGCCCTGCGCGCCTGCTCCAGCGTCGTTTTCTTTTTCATTTTGTCCAGCATATCCTGCGAGCCCGATTCCACCCCAAACGCCACCACCCAGCACCCCGCGCCCTTCAACGCCTCCGCGCGTTCGCGGTCGAATGTGTCCACGCGGCTGTTGCATCCCCAGCGTATATCCAGATGCGCCTCTCTGATTCGGCGGCACAACTCCAGCATCCACGCCTTGTTCATCGTGAACGTGTCCCCGTTGAACAAAAATTCCCTGATGCCAAAGCGCTCGACGCACTCCTTCGCCTCGGCAACCACATGCGCCGGCGCGCGCAACTGCAGCTTATAGCCGGAAAGCGCCCCAGCCGGACAAAATATGCAATGCGCCGAACACCCCCGATTCGCTTGAATAACAGTCAGCGGATTTCCCGTTTCTGGGCTCCGATATAGTCTGTTATCCAGCAAATCCCGCGCTGGAAAAAGCCTCTCGAAAGCCGAAGATGGCTCGCCGTGGATGAGCTGCCCGCCGCCCGCCGCCCATTCGCCGTTTATAACCCTTGACAGCGCCGCCTCGATGTCGCCCGTCAACAACGCATCCAGATCTGGAAAGTCGCGCAAAATCTTATCGCTAAAATATACAACATATTCCCCTTTAGCAAGCGTCAAACAACTCGGACAAATCTCCTTTGCCGCCGATGCAGCTTTCAAATCCTCAGACGCTGTGGCGGATGTGACGCTGATAACAAGAATATCCGGCGCGTAATCCCGTAGAATTGCCTTGAAATCCTGCCATGTTTTACCCGAAGCAGGGAAATCCTCGATGCGAGCCTGCGCGCCCGCCGCCTGAGCCGCCGCAGCCAGATACGCCAGATCCATCGGCGGAAAAATAATCCGTACCGTTTGATCTTCCACGCGTGATTGACATCGGTCGTCCCGCCGATAAAGCCCAGATGGCGGATTGATAAGCAAAACTTTTTTCATAGTTTGCCGATTTTAAGAATCATTCACAAATTGAAGTTGATGAACTATACACCCCCGTGCTTCCCGTCAAGCGGTTGTTTTCGCAGGAATCGGTTCTTGACAGCCGCCTCCGCCTTCGTTTTCACTCTTTCATTATCTTTGCAAATCCCGTTTGAAGATTTGAAAAAATGGCAAAACCGCAACATAAAAACCAAATCAACGCCCGTTTCATTGCCATCGAAGGCATTGACGGCGCAGGTAAAACCACTCAGGCAAAAATGCTCTGCGACGCGCTCCGCCGCGACGGCTTCAAGGCGCTTTACCTCAAAGAACCCACAGACGGACCTTATGGCAGGCAAATCAGAGCGCTCGCTCAAGAAGGACGCGACCGAATCACGCCCATGCAAGAGTTCGAACTCTTCCTCGAAGACCGCAAACAAGATGTCGCGGAGAACATACTCCCCGCGCTCCAGTCCGGAACGATTGTTGTCATTGACCGATATTTCTATTCCTCCATTGCCTATCAAGGCGCGCTCGGACTCGACCCCGAATTCATCAATGCCGAAAATCGGAAAATCGCCATCACCCCCGACCTTGTCATCTACCTTTCCATTCCGGCGGATTATGCGCCGTCGCGCATCGAAAAAAGCCGCGGCGATTCATCCAACCTTTTTGAAAAACTCGAATACCTCAAAAAAGTAAAAGCTAACTTCGACGCTATGACCTATCCCGAAATCCGCCGCATCGAAGGCGCCGGCAGTGTTGAAGAAGTTCATCAAAAAATATACAGCCATGTCCGCGGGCTCTTAGAAAAAAAATAAAAAAATATTTTCGCCCGGAGACTCCAATGCTTCCAAAAGAACGCATCCTCGCCGCCATCAAACGCAAAGAAACCGACCGCGTTCCCTTTACTGATAACCCTTGGGAAACCACTATCCGCCGCTGGCGAAAGGAAGGACTTCCGCCCCGTAAATGCGCCGCAGATTATTTTGAGTTTGAAACAGCCCAGTTCGGACCAGACACCTCTTTCATGCTCCGTCGCAAAACACTCGAAGAAACCGATGAATATGAAATTTTTACCGATAACTGCGGAGCAACTCTTAAAAATTGGAAAAATTCCACATCCACTCCCGAACTTATTGATTTCTATCTAACAACGCGCGAGCGATGGGAAGAACTCAAACACCACCTTGTTTTTAAGAAAAACCGTATCAAATGGCGAACGGATAAACCCAATCTTGAAAAAGCAAAAAAACAAGGGAAATTCATCCTCTTCGGCGCCGGCATAGGATACGACCGCTTCTCCACAATCATAGGTCCGATGACGCTCCTTCCAGCCCTCCTCATGGAACCCGATTGGGTTATCGAAATATGGGAACGCCACACAAACCTTGTCCTCGAATGCGCCGAGGAGATGTTCGGCATGGGATATGATTTTGACGGCGCGTTCGTCTTTGATGACCTCGGATACAAAAACGGCCCCTTCTTTTCCACAGACGTTTACCGCCAGCTCCTGCAACCCTTTCACAAACGCATCTGCGGCTTTTTTCACCAACGCAGATGCCCCGTCATCTTGCACAGCTGCGGCAACGTCAAAGCGCACATCCCCGCCCTCATCGAATCCGGCTTCGATTGCCTCCAGCCCCTTGAAGTCAAGGCGGGAATGGATGTATGCGAGTTGAAAAAAGAATACGGCGATGTCCTCGCCTTTATGGGCGGCATAGACGTCCGCAAGATGGCTCATCCCGATCCCGCCGTTATCGAAGAGGAAATCCGCTCAAAAATCACCTTTGCCAAAAAGGGCGGAGGCTACATCTATCACTCCGACCATTCCGTCCCGGATGACGTCAGCTTTGAGAGGTTCAAATTTATTCGCGAACTCGTCCTGAAATATGGTCAATAGGTTTTGGCGGGCGGACGCTATAAATCGCTATGCATTAGAACGCCCGCACGCTTTGCGGTAAACGCCGAGCGTCTCCTCCGCTATGCGATCCCAATTGTAAGAATTCATTACATAATCCTGCACATCGCCCGCTTTTTCCATGACAATCATTGGGTGGTCTAAAAGATAACGCATCTTCTGCGCCAGTGAATCCACATCGCCTGTCTTGAATAGAAACCCATTCTCCTCTCGTCCTTCCGGTGAAATCACCTCCGCATTCTCCGGAATATCGCTCGCCAGAACGCAGTTGCCGTAACTCAGCGCCTCCAAGAGCGAAAGAGGAAGCCCTTCCAAGTCTGATGGGTGCGTATAAAAATAAGCGTTGGAATAAAGTTCATCCAGCGTGTTCCCATAAACAAATCCCGTAAAAAGGATGCGCCCATCGCCTTCCGCCAATTTGTGAAGTTTTTTGATATACTCCTCAGAGTGGCTATCCCCGCCTGCGATAACAAGCGATTTATCCGTTTCCGTTTTGCGAAAAGCGCTGATGAGCGTGTGGCATCCTTTTTCCGGGACAAGCCGTCCCACAAAAAGGATGTAGGACCCTTTTTCCAGATGCCAACGCACTTGGATATCCCGCGCCGCCGCTCGCTGTGGCGGGTTGATGCCGTTGGGTATGTAATGAACATCTTGATGATAATGTTTCTTGAAATAATCGCGCAGCGTGCGCGAAACCACAATCAGCGCATCGGGGCGTGTTGCCGCCACCTTTTCACCCATGCGCAAAAACTTCTTTGCAAATGCGCCCCACTTGCCTCGCCGCCAGTCCAGCCCATGAACAGTTGCAACAGTTTTCTTCCCGAATATTTGAACCATCGGAGAAAAAAAAGTCGGTCCCAACGCATGATAATGCACAACGTCATACTTGCGAAATGCGCTGAGCATCGAACAAAGAAGCGTGTGCGCGGCGGCGTCCATATGCTTGGTCGGAATCGTGGGACGCATCTCCAGCGTCATGCCTTTGTAAATATAATGACGGCTGTTTATCTTTTCCAGTTTCATTTCGGCGATTTTTTTGGCGGAGTAGTAAGGACGGCAGAAAACAGTCACATCGCAACCCAACGATACAAGGCGCGCGCCCAACTCCTCGCAATGTTTCTCAACCCCTCCGAATGTAGCGGGAAGCCCCTTTTGACCTATCATTGCAACCCTCATGGCTTTTCTTTCCTCCGCAATCCAAAAATCGTCTGCTGAAGCAGCTTAAGCGCCATCCGCCCTTTGTGAATCAAATCGCCGAAAGAGCGGATATTCTTCAGAGTCAACCAAACTCCCCGCACAGAATAATACTGTCGAAAATACGCCCACTTCAATTTCCGACGCAGCTCTTCTGCCGTGATGTGAGGCAGATTGATGATAGCCTCCTTTGCGTTATCCACAGATTCAAATTCACCCCGCAAAAACCACCCGTTTTTCTTCGCCTCGTCATAAAGCTCCGTGTTAGGGAAGGGGAGCGCCGCGCTGTAATGCACAAAACGAGTCCCCAGCTTTGCCGCCTCCTTCAGAGAGTAATCAATCGTCTCCGGTGTTTCCAGCGGCGAAGCCCCCATCATCACCGAAACCTCCGGCTCAACGCCGCACCGTTTACAAACCTCAACAGCCTTGAAGATATCATCCACCTTCAAATCTTTATGGATGTCATCCAAAATCTCCTGAACAAAAGACTCCGTCCCCATATAAACCATCTTGCAACCCGCATCCCGCAACGCCTCGACCACTTCCGGATCATGCAGGAATGGCGCTCGCGCGAGGCAGATCCACTCCAGCCCCAAATCTTTGATGCCTGCGCAAATCTCCAACGTGCGGCTCTTCTCCCACAAAAAATGATTGTCGCTTATCTCGATACCTTTATAACCCAGACGCGCAATCTCCTGAAATTCCTTGATGACAAGCGGCGCAGAGCGCTTGCGCAACGGCGGACGCTTAACGTATTTTTCCTGAAGCCGCTTATATTCCAGCTCAATCGCCTGATCCACACCGTTCGGCGCGCAGAATGTGCAGCGATAGGCGCATCCCCGCGAAACGCACATCGTTGTCACAGGCGCAACATTCAATCGGTTCAAACGATAACGCCCCAGAAGCAGGCGGCGGTTCGGAATCGGCAGCTCATTAACATCCATCAAATCCCGAAAAGGATTGTCCACCTGCCGACCATTCTTAATAAAGGACAACCCTTTGATATTTTCAAAATCTCCAGACCCGCCGAACGCCGCCAGCAACTCCAAAAGCGTCCGCTCTGGTTCGCCCCGAATCACAAACGAATTCTCAATATCAAGGAACATCTCCGGCTTCCACGAAGGCGCCGCGCCCATAAAAACCACAGGCGGTTTAGACCCTTTGGCTCTTCGGATGAATTGCGCCGCCTTGCGATCCTCGCTCGTTGAAAGATACGGCGTAAAGAAAAACGCCGCATCTATCTGCTCGCTCTCTATGATTTTTTCAAATTCGCGCTCATGCAGATTCTCGGCGGGCGAATCCAAAAACCGTATCGAATGCCCCGCCGACTCTGCTGCGGTTGCCGCGCTCAGCATGTGAATAGGCGGTTTGTAATCAAAGCCGTAGTTGCAGCCATAAACGCGGTCAATCGGACTTCCGACCTCGTTATACTCCTGCGGCGGAACAATAAAAAAAAGTCGCATGGATTTTATTCCCCGAATTATAATGCTAACTAACCCATACCTACCCCAAAACAGTTTGTAAAACCAAATCAGCAAAATCTATTTTAAAACTGCCAAGCCGTCGGCAACCATTTTCGGGGGGGCTTTCACGTTAATAAAACAGTAACTTTTTATGCTGTTTTTGAGTATGGTTTATGGAGCGGAGATTGGTTGCGTTTCAGGCGCGGCGTTCGTCGGAGGAAACAAGACCGTCAAGGATATGGATAACGCGGCTGGCATGTTTTGCAATATCGGGTTCGTGGGTGACAAGGATAATCGTTTTCCCGCTGGAGCTGATTTCGTCAAAGATGCTCATGATTTCATGTCCAGTTTTTGTGTCGAGGTTGCCGGTTGGTTCATCCGCCATCAAAATGGAGGGATCGTTGACAAGGGCGCGCGCTATGGCGACTCTCTGACGTTCGCCGCCTGAGAGCTCGGAGGGAAGGTGGTTGATTCTGTGTCCCAGTTTGACCTGCTCGATATATTTTTCGGAAATTTTTCGGCGCTCGCCGAGGTGTCTGCCGCTATAAACCATGGGGAGTTCCACATTTTCCCGAACGGTCATCTGAGGAAGGAGATTGAAATTTTGAAATACAAAGCCTATTTGAACGTTGCGAGTATGGGATAATTGCACATCGTTGAGGCTGTCCACGCGCCGACCATCGAGAGTATAATGCCCGCCGGATGGGCGGTCAAGGCATCCGAGGATGTGCATAAGAGAGGATTTGCCCGACCCTGAGGGACCCATGATAGCAACATATTCGCCGCGGTCAATGTTGAGGTTGATGCCGCGAAGGGCGTTGACCTCGGTCGAGCCAAGGAGATAGGTTTTTTTTATCTCCTTTAGTATTATAAGCGAATTATTTTTCGTTTCGTGCATGGTTTATTGACTAGCCGGACCTATTGCCGGTTCGGCGCCTTTTTTTAATTCATCTAAAGTTCCAATACGTTCGATTTTTTTTGTCGGGTCTCGCAAAAGAACGGTTTCACCCGCCGAAACGCCGCTTGTGATAATAATATGGTTTTGATTTGAATCGCCAATGGCAACGGTTCGTTTTTCATAACTATCGCCTTTTTTTATGAAGACACAGCGGTTTTCTTTTTCGCCAAAAAGGGCTTCCTGTGGAATGAAAGTGACATCGTTGAGTTTATTGATAAAGACCCGAACGCGGGCTGTCATCCCTTGGCGAAATTTATCATCGGGATTATCGAGTTTGATGCGGACATCAAACTCCTTGCCGCGCGCATAACTGCCGCCTCCGCCGCCGAAGAATTCTTCCGGGTCGCCAATGGGGACAACGCTCTTTGTCTCAACCTTTCCCTTGAAGGTCTGCCCGGGCAGGGCGTCCACTGTGATTTCGGCAGGTTGACCGATATTGATTCTGCCGATGTCTATTTCGCTGATGGGAATTTTGGCTTGCATGGTTGCAGGGTCAGGAATTTCCATAAGCGTGGCGCGGCGCCAAGGTTGGTCGCCTTCGGCAATCTTACTCATTTTGCCGCTCTTCCAGATGATGGCATAAGAGATGTGCCCCTGTCCGTTTGCCTTGATGACAGCTTTTTCGATTTTATCAAGGGCGTCATTGAGTTTTTGTTTTTGTCTTTCCAAATCAACCTTTGCGCTTTCCACATCTGACGTCTTGATTTTTACGTCGGATGCCTGATCCTCTTCCAATTTTTTCAAATTGATTTTAGCTTGTTTGAGCGAAAGTTCAGCTTGTAGCAACGCGATTTGGGCATCATCAAGAGCGGAGCGAGCCACGAGATTTTTATCCACGAGGATTTTTTGTTTATCGTAATTATTTTTTGCATCCTGGAGTTTTAAGTCTTGGAAATCAACTTTAGCATTTTCCGCTTTGAGGGAAAGCTCATTTTTTAATTTAGTCAGACGCAGGGTTTCCTCTTTTTGTTTCAGCCGCGTTTCCGCAAGTTGAACCTCCACCTCATATTCTTTTTTTTGGTCTTCGAGTTCAGATACATCGAGCCAGATGACCGGCTCGTTTTCTTTAACATAAGTGCCTTCTGGAATAAGTTTGATGATTTTTCCGCCGAAGTCGGATGTGACATTTTTTTTAACAGCGGCATCGAGAAGTCCGATGGCAGATATCGTGACATCAAATGCGCCTTTCTGCGCTACGGCGGATGGGATCGGCGCAACAGAGGATAAGGCGCGTTTATAAAAATGTTGATAGGCGTAATAGCCGCCGCCGCCGCAGATGAGAAGAATCATAAATATAACTAAAAATTTTTTTAACATCGTTTAATCACCGGTATAAATTATTTCAATTAACGGTTTAATTCAGGTTCTTTCCCGTTGCCTTGTAAAGGCGCGCAATATTTATCTGGTAATTGACAATCTCGCCAAAGTAATTCGTGCGCGTCTGAAAGAGGTCGTCTTGAGCTTGGCGGACATCGTTGCTTGTTGAGAGCCCAGCGTCAAATCGCCCTAGTTCCTGTTCAAGGCTTTTTTCCGCTTGTTCAACGGTTTTCTTCAGGATGACAAGGCTTGATTCGCTTGCCTTGACGCGGCGGTATGCTTGCGTCACATCGCGAATGATTTCGCGCTCGCGGCTTTTTTGATTAATTTCAGCTTTTTCCAGATTAAGGCGCGCCCTGCGCACAGCCTCCTTTTTTGGTATGTTTGGGAATGGGATGTTCAGGGAAAGACCGATATTCCACGAATCATGGTCATTCAGGTCATGGCTGTCCCTGAATTTATTTCCTTGATCGCCGGCAGAATAGCTGACGTCAAAATCAAGGTCGGGGAGGGTTTCATTTTTAGCGGTTTGAAGCGCAATCTCGCGCTGTCGAATGGCGATGTCGCTCTGAACAAGTTCATATCGGTTGGCAAGCGCCTCGGCGATGCACTCGTCCAATTCGGGAATATGAACATCGCCCATCTGAAGCAAAGACTCTGTGATATCGTGAATGCTGATACTTGTTTGAAGCGGAAGCCCGAGCAGAATGAGAAGGGCTTCCAGCTGCTCTTCGTAAGAACGGCGGCGTGTAACGACCTGATCTCGTTCTTGTAGATACTGAATCTCCGAACGCGAAACTTCGCTTTCGGCAATTTGATCAAGGCTGAATTTGATTTTGGTTGCCTCAAGGAAACGCAATTTTTGTTCAAGGGCGTCAAGGCTGACGCGGAGCTGGCTTTTGGCGCGTAGAATGCCATAATATTGTTCAATAACCGCAAGGACTATATCCCGTCGGCGCAAGGCGTCTGAGATCTCGCTATCCATCAACGAGAGGCGGCTGCTGCGAACATTCGCAAGACCGCGTCTGAGTCCGCCTCCTCTGAGCAGCGGCTGATTGAGCTTTATAGCGCCATCATTTGTGATTTCCTGATCCGAGTTGGATAATTTTGTGCGGACAGTATCCACAGATGCCTTGACGTTGCCTCCAGTGGCAAGATTTTGTTGGGCAGTTAGGGCAAGGTTTTGTCGCTCGCGGCGAGTTTCTTCTTGAACATCGTTCACTGTTTTGCGCGTTCGATTATATTCCGTTTCAGCTCCCAGATTGAAAGAGGGAAGGAATTCAGATTTTGCCTCGCGGTAGGAGGACTGGCTAATGAGAAGATCCCGTTTGCTGTTTTGAATATCAAAATTGCCGGCAATAGCAATTTCAAGACATTGGCGAAGCGAGATATTTTCATAAACTGTAATCTGTTCAATAGGCGTTGAAGGCTCGTCCCGCAAACCAAGGGCGGATTCTGTCCACGAAAGATATGAAAATTCATCCGAGAGAGCCTGAAGCGTGGCGCTTGTTTCTCCTTGCGCCATAAGGCGGAAAGAGAGGCAGCATAAAACGGTCACGAATAAAAAAGATGCAATTTTTTTTATCATTGGCGCTTTCCCGCAGAAATAAAAGACAACCGCTAACCTACTCAAGTTTGGTCTGCAAGAAGTTATCAATATTATTTTGCGTGATTTGTGTTAATTCGCTTCGAGCTTTCTGAGAGTCGTATGCAAGCAAATAATAATGACGATTCGGAAATTTTTGAATCACCTCGCTGTTTTTTTCGGCGCCTAAATCGCGGCAGAAAAGGAGCGGCGCTTTCAAATAAGGATCTGTGTTGCGATAGCCATAAACCCACCCCGCCTGCGGCAGCGAGTGTATGAATACAATGGCGGGCTGCTGAGCTTCTTTATTTACAAGGTCGTAAGGTTCCTTGATTTTATCTGTCATGCTGGCAATATGCAGCGCCTTTTCAGGATAGAATGTCGCAAACCCGAGCAACAAGGATATGGTGAAAAAGGCTAACGCGATTCTCGAATATTTATACCCAATATCGTTTTCTTGCCTTGCATAAGCTGCTATTCTTAAAAGACTTTCTGCTGCAATAAAACAGAGCGGAAGCAGCAATTCAAAATAATAAATAGGACCTGTGTCCGGAACACCCGGGGAATAATAGAGTATATAAGCGGCGCAGTATGATGCTACGACGAGCCAACAGAATTTATCCTTCCGTGCCTGTTCCTTTGTTTTGGGGAGGAAAAGGACGGGAAGAAGTAGAAGAAACGAAGCAGGCATTCCCAAAAACCAAAGATTGAGCCTTGCCGCGCTGACCAAAAGATTTTGAAAACCTTTTAGCGGAGTATGAGTGTAACGCAAGTCTTGCAACATGGCGCCAAAGCCGAGGCGTTCTGTTGGGTCGTAATGATTAAAAGGAAACACCAAAGGCGAACCGCTGACCAGTCGGTTATACCATGCCGTTAAAAATACACACGGGATGAATCCGGCAACGCAGAAAGCGATGAATTTGTTTGCGCTTCCTTCGCTTTTGTTTTTCAATAGGCGCACGGTAAGCCAGATGACAAAGGGGAAGGCAAATCCGACCGCGCTGAGCTGGCGGATGTGAAACGCCATGCCGATTGCCAAACCGGATATAACACCCCAAAACGCTGAATTTTGACGCATCCCCTTGATGAATGACCATGTGAAAAAAGATAAGAAAAATAGTGAAGAGGTATGGGATAAAAAGGTTGAGGCATTGAAAAGAAACAAAGGCGAGGCGCATAATAAAATGGCGGCAAGGACTCCCGCCTCCTTGCCATATGTCTCTTTGCCGATGAGAAAAAAGAGCCAGACCGTTAAAAGCGCCATCAAGAGCGGCGCAGCATAGAACGTGCCGGTCAGCCATTTGCCTGCCGCCAACAATGCCGGATATCCAATCGTATATTTGCCCGTGAGCATATCCTTTGTAATGATGAACGTGTTCATAAAACTTTTTTCAACCGGCGGGGGAGGAGGATATCATGAGC